>JABURP010000063.1 GCA_014762645.1 Crocinitomicaceae bacterium | reverse complement strand
TAAGCATCTGTTTTTCAAATACTAAATTATTAAGTACATTTAATATGATTATAAACATCTAATAAACTTCATGAAGTACTCACACGAAATAGTTATCGACCTCCCACGAGAAAAAGTTATTGAGCTGTTCGACAATCAGGAAAACGCCTTCAAATGGATGGAAGGACTTGAAAGTTGGGATCCCATATCTGGTGAACAAGGAAAAGAAGGAGCAAAATCTAAAATGGTGTTTAAAACCAAAAGAGGTACCATGGAAATGCAGGAAGAGATTACTAAGTACGAACTTCCGGAAAGAATCAATTTTGTCTATACGGCTAAAGGAGTTACGAACTGGAATGACAATCGATTTGAACCTATATCAGATCAACAAACAAGGTGGATACAATCTAACGTCTTTAAATGTCGGGGGATGGTAAGACTCTTTGCTTTTTTGATGCCTGGTGCCTTCAAGAAACAATCCCTGAAATTTATGAATGATTTCAAGAACTTTGCTGAAAAAGCAGCGAAAGAAACTGTATCAGAGTAATTTATATGGTCTACCTCGCTGGTAGATCAAGTATTTTTTCTTTAATTTGAATTGTTATTATTCAACAATATGAAAAAAATACTACTCCTTTGTGCAATTTTAACTGCATTTGCAGGAATTTCACAAGAGCTCCAAGCTGCAGGTGATAAGATCAGTGTTCAACCTTATTCGCCAAACTATGTTTCAAATCCACAGAACAAATCAACCTCATGTGGTAATGACACACTGCTGTACCTGGAAACAAAAATGACAGGTGCTAATCCAATTTCTATCAATAACGCATCCTCTGCTCACGCTTTCTGTCAGTTTTTTGATTGTCCATCACCTGTTACCATACACGGTGTGCGTTTTATCGCTTATAAACCAGATAACTCCAACGGAAATTCCATTGATGTTCAGGCCTATGTTTACAAAGCTAAGGTAGACTCCCTACCATTAGGAGGATTCTTAACCACGGGGGAAACTGCTGTGGATACAATTTTATATGGATTTAACCTGGATGCTTTAACGAAAACCATCATGTTTGATTCGGCTGTAACTGTTACAGAGGATTATGTCATAGTAGTTATGAATAACTCCGCCACTCCGATCACTATGTACTCCAGTGACTACGACAACAATGACGGACAGGGCGAACATTTGGGGTCCGCAAGAATTGGTTTTAACTGGGTTAGAGGATATGGTCTCAATGTTGGTGGTTCACCTTTTAATGCAGATATGCTCTTCTACCCTATTGTTACCTATGATCTGGATGCTGATTTTATCCACACACCAAATTGCGAATTGCTCTCCAGTACAGATAGCTTAAATAATACTTCATCCGGAATCCTGTTTAACCGATTTTATTCTCAGGCAGCACTCAACGGAGAAGACTCTATTCAATGCGTCTGGGATTACGGTGACGGTTCACCACTCGATACAACCATTAACAGTGTACATAACTATCCCGCAGGGGTCTTTAACACCATGTTGACAACCACAATTATGGGCTGGACAAATACGTGTACGGACACGGATACATTGTCAACCTGTTATCAACCGGCAAAAATTACAGATTATAGTCAGGTTGAACTTAACATCTATCCGAACCCATCTCAGAATTATATAAATATTGTCTCTTCTAACGCTATTGAAGCTATTGCCCTGGTTGATATGGGCGGTAAAATTATACTGAACCAAAGCGTGTCTTCACTACTGGAAGCTCAAATTGATGTCTCGCATTTGCCTAACGGGGTTTATTCTGCAAGGATACAACTCGATAATGGCCATTACCTGCACAGACGAATACAAATTTTAAAATAGATAGTCGGATAAAAGGCTCTTCAGTATTGAAGGGTCTTTTTTCCTTTTGCTTACTTTTGATCCATGATTGAAAGAATAGAACAGCTCGACAGAGATTTGTTTCTCTGGCTAAATTCTCCTCATTCGGAATTAATGGATACCCTTATGTGGTATGTCAGCACCACTTCATTGTGGATTCCTCTCTATGTGTTTTTTCTGTTTTATGCTTTCAGGAAAGGAAACTGGCAATATGCAGTATATATCCTTCTTGGCGTCATAGCATGTGTAGCTCTTGCTGATTTGCTTTCAGTTCATGCATTTAAAAATGTATTCCAACGCTATCGACCTACCCACAATCAGGAAATTGGTGACCTTGTAAAAACAGTGATTAAACCGAACGGCGAAGAATACCGTGGAGGGCAGTTTGGTTTTGTTTCGTCACATGCGGCTAATGTTTCAGCAATTGCGACATTCGTTATCTTAAGCTTTAAGCAATTCAGTAAAGCCTGGTGGTTACTTATACTCTGGGCTTGTTTGATAATGTACTCACGTATCTATCTGGGTGTTCATTATCCGGGAGACCTCTTTTTTGGATCATTACTGGGGATTACCATAGCGTGCACCATATATTTCGGTACCCGACCTATCCGAAAAAGAATTTCCATCACACCCAAACCAAATAAGACTAACCCCGTATCCAATAAGTAATACTATGAGTACAGCAGGGATTATAGCATTGGTTTTTCTCGGTGGCGGACTGGGAAGTGTCGCAAGATTTTCAGTGGGAGAACTATCACTGAAATTGTACAAAGGTGAATTCCCACTGGGAACTTTGTTAGCGAACTTACTTGCCTGTTTAATACTCGGAATTACAGTTTACATGCTAAAAGACAGAATCGGTCAGGCTGAGTGGAGCCGATACTTTATTCTGATCGGCTTTTGTGGCGGTTTTTCTACCTTCTCAACATTTAGTGCCGAAACATTGAAGCTCTTCCAGGAACAATTTTACCTGTTAGGCGCTCTCAACATTCTAATTAGCGTGCTGCTGGGTATAGGAATTCTAATGATTTTTATAAGATCTTAACCGTTCATTGAAACAAGGAACTCTTCATTAGATTGTGTCTGTTCCATGCGCTCTTTGATGAACTCCATAGCTTCTATCGGATTCATATCCGCAAGGTATTTGCGCAAAATCCAGATTCTTGTGAGTACATCTTTAGATAACAACAAATCTTCTCTACGCGTACCTGAGGCCAGAATATCAATGGCAGGATAAATTCTTCTGTTGGCAATCTTTCTATCCAACTGTAGCTCCATGTTACCTGTTCCTTTAAACTCCTCAAAGATTACTTCGTCCATTTTTGAACCGGTTTCTGTAAGTGCAGTTGCCAAAATTGTTAGTGAACCACCATTTTCAATTTTCCTTGCTGCTCCAAAGAAACGCTTCGGTTTGTGAAGGGCATTTGCATCAACACCACCAGAAAGCACCTTACCTGATGCTGGTTGAACAGTATTGTAAGCCCTTGCTAAACGCGTAATCGAATCCAACAAAATAACTACATCATGTCCGCATTCAACCATTCGTTTTGACTTCTCAAGTACAATGTTCGCCAGCTTAACGTGCTTCTCTGCTGGCTCGTCAAATGTAGAGGCTACTACTTCTGCATTTACCGATCTTGCCATATCTGTAACCTCTTCCGGACGCTCATCAATTAACAAAACAATGAGATAAGCTTCTGGATGGTTAGCTGCAATAGCATTGGCAACGTCTTTAAGTAAAACTGTCTTACCCGTTTTTGGCTGGGCAACAATCATTCCCCTCTGGCCTTTACCTATCGGTGCAAAAAGATCCATTACCCTGGTCGACATATTTTCTCTTTCGTGTCCCGTTAGCTGAAACTTTTCCTGAGCAAATAACGGAGTTAGGTATTCAAAAGGAACTCTATCCCGTACAAAGCTTGGTTCTCTACCATTAACACTTTCAACTTGAATAAGTGGGAAATACTTTTCACCCTCTTTTGGAGGACGAATTGCACCTTTCACCGTATCTCCTTTTTTCAAACCATACAGTTTGATTTGAGATTGTGAAACATAAATATCATCTGGTGAAGGCAGGTAGTTGTAATCGGAAGATCTTAGAAAGCCATAGCCATCCTGCATCATATCCAGAACGCCTTCACTAACAATTAATCCATCAAAATTGTATCCGTAGAACTCTTCTTGAGGATTCCTTCTGCCGTGATGTTTCTTTCCTCCCTTTCCTCCTTGATTGCTCTGTTTATTTTGACTTTGCTGATTATCTTTTCGTTGATTTTTCTCCGGTCGCTTTTGCTTTCCTTCTGAGTCGTTATCATCCTTGGATTTATTATCCTGAGGTTTCTCTTCACTCTTTCCTTTCACTTCCTCTGGAGCATCCTGAGTTTTTGCAACTTCTTTCTGCTGATCTTTCTTTACAGCTGGTTGTTCATCCTTTTTTTGGTTGAACAAATCGCCACTTTCTTTTTCCGCTGGGGGATTGTCAGCTTTCATGCGTTTCCTTTTAGATTTGTCAGCAGACGTTGCGTCTTCAGAATTACTTTCTGAACCGTTACCATTTCCTCCGGATATAGCACTGATCAATTCATTCTTCTTCATTTTGTCTGCATTGTCAATACCCAACTGACTGGCAATTTCTCTTAATTCCCCTATTTTCTTAGAGGCTAACTCAGGATTATTATTCATAAAAAGATTTGATATAGAACTCGATTAATTCGGAAAAAATTCTGATAACTCTTACACAGCTGAGGGGCCGCGATTAGAACTTACATGCAATATTACGAATTAAATGTTATATCCTAACAGTCTAAATGATAAATTTTCAAATATTATTGGGATTTTGTCTGCCTTGTATTAACGTACTTTTATTAAGAACGCAAAGAATTCACTTATATTTGGCATACTAATTTATTACATAAAACTTTCAATTTGTGACGTTAATCAAATCAATTTCTGGGATTAGAGGGACTATTGGTGGAAAACCGGGTGAAGGCCTAACACCACTAGATGCAGTTAAGTTTGCTTCGGCTTATGGAACATGGCTGATAAACCGTAACCGTGGTAAGGTAAAAGTGGTAATAGGACGTGATGCGAGATTATCTGGTAAAATGATCCTCAATATTGTATCCTCAACATTAAATGGTTTAGGGATAGATGTAATCGATCTTGATCTGTCAACAACCCCAACGGTGGAAGTAGCAGTTCCCCTGGAAAATGCACAAGGAGGAATAATAATTACAGCAAGTCACAACCCCAAGCAATGGAATGCCCTTAAATTACTTAATGAAAAAGGAGAATTCGTGTCTGATTCAGATGGAAAAGAAATCTTATCATTAGCAGAAAATGATGCTTTCCGTTATGCTGAAGTAGATGAGCTTGGCAGCATAACACATGATGTATCTTATCTTGAAAAACACATCAGTGCAGTCATTGATCTTCCATTGGTAGATGCCGAATTGATTGAAAAGGCAAACTTTAAAATTGTAGTAGATGGTGTAAATTCAACAGGAGGGATGTTTGTTCCGGGTTTGCTTCGAGCACTTGGTGTTAAGGAAATCATTGAGCTTTATTGTGAACCAACTGGGCATTTCCCCCATAATCCAGAACCACTCCCTGAAAACCTTGTGGATATTTCATCTAAGATCAAAGAAACAGGAGCACACCTTGGAATTGTCGTTGATCCGGATGTTGATCGTCTGGCATTTGTGTGTGAAGACGGAAGTATGTTTGGAGAAGAATACACCCTGGTTGCTATTGCGGATTACGTACTTCAAAACACCCCGGGCAACACGGTTTCCAATCTTTCCTCAACGATATCACTTAGAGAAGTAACTGAAAAATATGCCGGCTGTTCCTATTCTGCTGCTGCTGTAGGTGAAGTAAATGTCGTGACAAAGATGAAGGAAACAAATGCGGTTATAGGTGGTGAAGGAAATGGAGGAGTTATTTATCCTGAACTGCATTATGGACGGGATGCATTGGTTGGTATAGGTTTGTTTTTAACGCATCTGGCTCAAAGCGGTAAAAGTGTATCCAAACTTCGTGCGGATTACCCAAATTACTTTATTTCAAAAAATAAAATTCAATTAGAAGCTGGGATGGATGTGGATGCTATTCTTGAAAATGTTGCCAAAGAGTTTTCGGACAATGAAGTTGATACTACAGATGGTGTGAAAATTTACTTTGGATCAGAGTGGGTGCACCTGAGAAAATCGAACACCGAACCTATCATACGGATATATTCTGAAAGTGCATCTGAAGATAAAGCGAACGACCTGGCAAAAAAGATCATGGATAGAATAAAAGCACTCGCCTAATCCATCAAAGTTGAGGATTGATTCTCAAGCTCATTTTGCTCAAATTTGACCTTTTGTTTTAAGGACCATTCTAAGGCCTTATCAAAATCTTTGAATATCTTCATTTCAAGCTCAATTTTAGCAAATTTGATAAAAAAACTAGCCAGGATAAGTTGGGCTGTATTATTCACGAGGATTGCATTACTGATAATTGGTACTTCTTCCTGTATTTCTTCCAGGTACTCCTTTCCCTCTTTCTTTACTTCAACGAATTCACCTCCTTCAATAATAAACGGATACTTTTTTCCTTCTGTTACATAATTATAAGCGATTAATAACCAATGCTGAAAATCTTTATCGATAGAGGTCTGCGATTTATAATACACATGGAGCACACCATCCTTCCGTAAGCCAATAACAACCCGTTCTGTTTCAATCCAACGGGTAAAGTCAATTTTGTGCTTTGAATCAAATTCGGAATTCATCAAATATTCAGAAAATGCCTTACAAGTTAATATTTCTTATCTGGAACACAACTTCTTAATTATTTTTTTATCCCATTAAATGAATGGCATGATTTTCTCATACCAGTTTTGTGTTAACCTGTATGGACAGGGAGTTATTAACAATTGTTGAAAACTACAATAGCTGAAACCCCTTATCTTTAGGGAATTTCCATTATTTTCATGCTCCATACAAAAATTTAAATCGTTGTGAAGAAATTATTGTTTACCCTTGCTGTTTCTTTTCTCGGCACAGCCTTATTTGCACAAATAGATGAGGACCTTACGCCGGAAGAAAAAGCTTATCGCGATTCGATCGCGAACCTCAATGAAACAAATGCACTTATCGAAAAATCTCAAAAAGCCTATAATGAAGGCATTGAACTTTTCAAACAAAACAAATACGAAGGTGCGATAAACAAATTCTCAGAATCCATCAATGCGGATCCGAATTTTACGCCGGCTTATTATAACAAAGCTATTGCTGAAAATAAAGCTGAAAAATTCAAGGAAGCTATAAAGACAATTGATGCCCTTGTGAAGAGAAAGCCTAATTACGCCAAAGCATATTTCCAAAGAGGACGCGCGTACCAGGGAATGAAAGATTTTCTTTCTGCTGAGAAAGATTATCAGAAATCGATTGATCTCGATCCTTCTAATCCTAAAGCCTATTACAACTTTGGTACGTTAAAGTTTTTACAAAAGGATTACGAAGCTGCAATTCAGCAATTTTCAAAAGTTATCGAACTCAGCCCTAAAGATGCCTATGCGTATAATGACCGCGGGTCGTGCTATCGTATGCTGGAAAAGTATGCACAAGCTGTGAAAGATTATGAAGCAGCAGCTAAGATGAACCCGGAGCTGGCGTTTGTTCTCAATAATATTGGAACCACCAAAACAAGAATGAAAATGTATGATGAAGCATTAAAAGCTTTTAATCGTGCACTTTCTGTTGACCCGAAATTCTACCTGGCTTACAACAACAGAGGTGTTACTGAAATGAAAATGGAGCGGTACAATGACGCTGTGAATGATTTCACAAAATGTATTGAGATTAATTCATCTTATGCACCTGCATACAGCAACCGTTCGGGAGCACATTTTAAAAATGGTGATTACGAAAAAGCAAAGAAAGATGCCGATAAAGCCATACAACTTGATCCCAATTTTGCAGATGCCTACGTAAATCGTGCCAATGCAAAAGAAATGCTACGCGATATGAACGGAGCTTGTGAAGACTGGCAAAAAGCCCGTGAACTGGGATCGGAACTGGGAAAAAGCTATCATTCAACTAATTGTTCAAACTAAAAACTGAAAGACATGAAGAATATACTAACAATTACATTAATTGCTTTCGGTTTTGCTGCATTTGGACAAGAAGATGTAGAGTTTAAATCAGGCAATTTTAAAGACGACAAAGACGGTTTCAAAAAAGCAAAAGATGCCTTTGATAAAGGAACCGAATACTGGGAAATGGGTAACGAAGACGTATTTATGGTTCGTGACCCCGACCTGGATTATTGGAAAGCATTAGAGCAGTTTCAAATTGCTTATGACTTTAACCCAAACAGTGCTGAACTTAACTTTAAAATGGGAGTGTGTTATGCACATTCTACCTACAAGGAAAAATGTGTTTCATTCTTTGAAGAAGCATACAAACGTAATCCTGAGGTACACCCTTTCATCAACTATTATATGGGCTTGGCTAAACAGTTGAGCTACAAGTTTGATGATGCTTTGGAATTCTATCAAAAGTTTGAAACCGATTACAGAAAGGCAGATGACTTTGGTAAGTTCGTTAAGCAGCGTAAAAAGGAATGCGTAGAGGGTAAAAAGATCTACAATGATCCTATACGCGCCTGGGTAGATCACGTACCCGAAGTAAGCACTAAATACAATGACTACGCACCTTCAATCACAATGGATGGTGAAGAAATGGTATTGACGTCAGATCGTCCTAATTCACATGAACCAAACGAAGTTGGACAATATGATGACGACATCTACACAACAACACTGGTGAATGGAAAATGGCAAACACCTAAACCAATAAGAGGTAAAATTAACACCCCTAAAGATGACATTTCCAACAACCTCCATTATACGGGAACTAAAATGTTACTTAACAAGATTACACAGGATGGCGATTTTGATATATATGAGACTTTCTTAAGAGGTGATACATGGTCTGAACCGGTATCATTCTCTCGTCAAATAAACTTAAAATCAAATGACATTTATGCTTCATATAATTTTAACAACAAACTCATCTACTACTCAAAGGATAAAAAAGGAGGAAGTAATGGTTATGAGATTATGGTATCTGGTGTAATGAATTATAAGAACCGTGAATATGGTCTGCCAAATAGAGAGATGGCGGTTTCATCTACCTTTAATGATGGACCAGTCTATCTGCATCCAGATGGTAAAACAATGTATTTTGCCTCAGAAGGACACAATTCTATGGGTGGATATGACATTTTTATCTCTAAAAAAGAAAAAAGCGGTTATTGGGGCAAACCAATCAATATGGGATACCCTATTAACACACCTTATGACGACTTTTTCTTTGCGGCAACCGCCAATGGAAAATTTGCTTATATCGCTTCCAACAGAGAAGGTGGTAAAGGTGGCTATGATATTTACAAAGTAACTTTCTGGGGACCTGAAAAGTCACCAGCATTGGCCACACAGGATTATTTATTAGCCTCTATTGCTCGTCCATTACAAGATCCGGAACTGGCGGGTGAAGTAAAAGTCACTACCTCAGCAAACCTTACCGTGTTTAAAGGAAAAACAATAGATGCGCTGACAAAGAAACCGGTGGAAGCTGTAATTGAAATTACGGACAACAATACTGGTAAAGTAACTGAAGAATTTACCACCAACTCAGCCACCGGTAAATTCCTATTGTCACTAAATTCAGGAGGAAACTACGGAATTGCAGTAAAAGCAGACGGATACTTGTTCCATTCAGAGAACTTTGATATCCCAGCCGGATCCGCATATAACATGGTAAACAAGGTCATTGAACTGAAAAACATCAAAATCGGATCTAAAATTGCACTTCGAAATGTGTTCTTTGATACCGGAAAATCAACACTGAGACCGGAATCTAGTTCAGAACTTGATCGCTTGGTTAAACTTCTCAAAGATGTTCCATCATTAAAAATAGAATTATCTGGTCATACAGATAATACAGGTTCTGCACAAGGAAATATTACGCTTTCCCAGAACAGAGCTGAAGCAGTAATGAACTATCTGGTAAATAAAGGAATCTCCAAAAGCAGATTGACAGCAAAAGGATATGGTTCAAGTAAACCAGTTGCAACTAATGATACTGCAGAAGGACGTCAGTTAAACCGACGAACTGAATTCGAAATTACTGGTAACTAATACTTACTTTATACATGACATAAACCCGGATCTCATTTGAAGTCCGGGTTTTTTACATCTGTCAAATTCTTTAATTTAGACAAAATTTGAAATGAAGAATTTTCTCCTGATATTCTTTTTGAGTGCTGCGTACTGCTTTTCACAAAATGTGAAAGGAGTATGGAAAGGTACGCTTTATCAGGATCCAGGACGAAAATATTATTTTGAGATCAGGGTGGAATCGATTGATGGCAATGGTAAAATTTCAGGTACCACTTTCGTCATGGAAGACAAAACGGAGAATTTTGGCACAATTGCATATTCAGGAACATTTAAGGACAATACACTTAGCTTTCAGGAAACCGAAATTCTGAAAGAAGTAAAAGAAAAAGAAGGTGGCTTCTATTCTTCTAACAGTTGGTATTGGTGCATTAAAAATGGAAAACTTAAACTCTCAGAAGAAGGTGATAAATATGTTTTGAGAGGTCCCTGGCAAGCTAAAGACGGTTGTCCGGGTGGTACACTTAAAGTGGAAAAAGATAAACCCAAGGAGCCACCAAAAGAAGATGACCCGTTAGATTGCGATAATCCCAAATCAGCTGAATTTATGTTAGGTGCCTGGAGAGGAAGGTTCCATCAACATGCATGTAATGTCTACAATACCTACCCCATGGTTGTTTTAATAGATAAAGTAGATGGTATGAAATTTAGTGGTGTCTTCATTTGGACGGATATGATGTATGCTGAAGATAGTCGATCAACTTTAGAGGGAGAGATTAAAAACGGGAAGGTTTACTTCTATGAAAATGAAATTATTTCCGGGAGCGGTCTTGTACTAAATGGCACCTATAAATCTACATTAGAAGATTGCGAAAAACTCAGTGGCTATTGGTTCCTGGAAAAAATGCAAGGTCAATGTAACGACCCTCAGGTATTAGAAAACGGTGGAGATTTTGACCTTGAACATTACGAAATTCCAACTATATATTTTGATAAAAACAGCTCAGAGCTTCGTCCGGAATCCATTCAAAAGCTCAACGAATTCCTAAAATTCATGAAAGACTTCCCGAGTTTAAAATTTACGATTGGCGGGCACACTGACAACGACGGAAGCAATGCCTGGAACAAGGTTTTGTCAAAAGAAAGGGCCAAAGCCGTGATCGATTACCTGGTATCGAAAGGTGCTTCTGAATCACGCTTTATCTATAAGTATTACGCACATACACAGCCGGCAGAAAAGAACGATTCGGAATCGCATATGCAACTCAACAGGCGAACGGAAATATTAGTTGTCAGGAAGTAAATGTCAATTTTATTTCGTAATTTTTACACATGAAAACCCCTTTTTACCTCGTCATACTAATTTTGGCTATGTCATGTAGTAAACATGACAACGCTTACAATGACAGATACAATCAGATAATTGGTGACTGGCAGTATAAGGGTGTTGAAAACATCACAGTTTACACCTGCTCCAATAAAAACGATACGTCCTACTTCGCACCAACTACCTACGATCAATATTTCAGCTTGCAAAAACGCTATGTGATACGAGCTTTTGAAAACGGAACGGAAGTCAGTAAATCAAAAGTTGACTTTTACAATGTCGTTGGTGAGTCAGATGCCTTTAGTTTCTATATGGACAGTAAAAGTTATACCGGCAATTATTCTTACCGGATGGATACCATTCGATCTGACCAGGAATTAGCGTATGAAAAAGATGAATTCTGCTTCAACGGTAGTGAGTACGGTAAAGTTCAAGTATATACGCGAAGTGTATACGTTAGAAAATAAACCTATTCTCCCGGTTTATATGAAACCAATGCACGGGAATTAGATAATTCACCCTTTTTATCGTATGATTCAGACTTCACTATTCCTACAACAGGTGAAATCCAGTCTTTCACACTCGATTCTATAGTAGAAAAAGCCATTTTGGTTGTAACATCATAGGTCATTAATGCACAATTATAGGTGCCAGCATCCGTAGTAACCTCGTCCATTTTTTCAATTTTGCGATTAGTGATATTCACATTGATCTTCATTACATTCATACCGTTCATACTAATTGATACCTGAACAGATGCATCTTTTAGTTCATCACCGGGACTTAGTGTTGATGGAAATTCCATTTCTGTTTGATCTACTTCGATTGTAGCGTCATCTCCAAAGCTATCCATTGTTTCCTGTGGAACGAGGTTTTCCATACTCATTTTGAAAACACCATCTTCACACACGTATAATATATCCTGTTCCATGTGATTCTTCTCCTTCTTTTTAGGTCCATCATGTATTCCGGTCAAGCGGTACTCTATTTTATTGCCATTTTCTACAATCTCATTAACAATGGTGGTATTCGTTCCGGCCAGTTCACCTTTTTTGTCATATTCATTATAAACCCACGTAGTACCTTTCTTCATGGGGAAGTAAGGCTTGCATTCGTCCTGATAAGAATTCGTAAATGAAAATGCTATACACGCCGTTACAAGTACTGATATGGTTTTAATCTTCATAATATTGCTTTTACACAAAGGTATAAAGCTTATTTAAGGAAGCAAATTGAATCAGATTCTTACACCTATCACCAGCATCCCGCATTGCGCGGGATCTGTTAGATCTGACGTTCGGTGTTTGATGCAATCAATCCCTCACGTCGATTACACCGACGTCGTCAATTTGCTTCCCGACAAAGTTTCGCATGATTCCCAATAAATTGTGAATCGCTCAACTAGGTCGGGATAAACTTCTCGCAAATTGAAT
>JABURP010000115.1 GCA_014762645.1 Crocinitomicaceae bacterium | reverse complement strand
GTTATAATTCTCTATTTAGCACTAATTGTATTAATGGTAATTTCCGGATGGAAAGTATTTGAAAAAGCCGGTCAACCAGGATGGGCAATACTTGTGCCTTTTTACAACCTTTACATTTTAACTGTAATTGCAAAAAAAGAAGCGTGGTGGATGATTCTTTTCTTTATTCCAATAGTTTCAATTGTTGCAGCAATTATTATTAATATTGAGATAGCAAAGAACTTTGGTAAAGATGCCGGGTTTGGAGTTGGAATGGCCCTGTTAGGGTTTATTTTCTGGCCATTACTGGCGTTTTCTGATGCTACTTATGATGGAGGACAGACTGAGACAAATGATGAAGTTTTAGACGCCGCATAGGAATAATAACTTCGAATTTTTATATATTTAAAGCACTCTAAACCAATATGTTTAGAGTGCTTTTTTAATTCAAAACTATGGAAGAAATTTTAGACACACATGACGCTAGTGCCGATTCAGGTATAGTGATCAATCAAAAAATTAAAGATGATTTAATAAAAACCACCAAGTGGTCAAAGTTTATCTCAATTGTAGGCTTTGTTGGTCTTGGATTTATGATTCTGGCCGCGCTGATGATTTTAGCTAATCCGGTTAGAGGCTTTGGAAGAGTACAAATGTCCAATATAGGGTATGTCTACTTTATTATGGCACTTATATACTTTTTCCCTATCTATTATTTGTTCAAATTTTCTACAAACCTAAAAAGTGGCTTGGAAAGTGCGACACAGATTTCTGTTGATGAAGGGTTTAATTACCTGAGAAAACACTATCAATATGTAGGTATTGTAATGATTATTGTAATATCCATTTACGTACTGATGTTCCTGACGCTCCTTGCTTCTGGAGGTAAAGGTTTCTAAGACAATAAGATCTAAGTATTATTTACACTGAAAAACACTTCTAATTTGGAAGTGTTTTTTCATTTTAGACAGGTTAGATCGTAAGTATTATTAATGATTAACGACTATATTTGCAACAAATATTTCGTATGAAGTTAGCACTTATCACCATAGGATTATTAGCCGTCGGATTTGCAGGAATCGCTATCAAATTATGGGCAAAAAAAGGCGGAGAGTTCAACGGTACCTGTGCCAGCAACAATCCTATGATCAACGGAGATGGTGAAACTTGCTCGTTTTGTGGAGCTCGCCCGGATGAACAATGTAAAGCTGAAGACACGGACGCATAAAATAACATCCCCGAAAATAATTTTTAGAAGGTCCCACAATAACCGCCAACAACTAACAACTCCAACACTCCTAGCTCACCGCTCACAACTCATCACTAACAACTCGAACACTCCTAGCTTCCCGCTCACAACTCATCACTCATCACTCATCACTCATCACTCACAACTCATCACTCACAACTCATCACTCATCACTCACAACTCACAACTCACAACTCACAACTCACAACTCATCACTCATCACTCATCACTCATCACTCATCACTCAAACCGCCACATCATTCTCTCTCAACGCGTCATTCAAGCTTGTCTTTTTATCGGTTGATTCTTTCCGTTTGCCAATAATCAGGGCGCATGGTACATTGTAATCACCAGCCGTAAATCTCTTTGTATAAGATCCTGGAATTACAACACTTCGTTCAGGGATGTACCCTTTCATTTCTTTAGGTTCTCTACCTGTAACATCAATTATTTTGGTGGACATGGTTAATACCACATTAGCACCCAGTACTGCTTCTTTACCAACGCGGACACCTTCAACCACAATACACCTTGATCCAATAAAGGCATTGTCCTCAATAATAACCGGAGCCGCTTGTAAAGGTTCCAAAACACCACCAATACCTACACCACCACTTAAGTGAACTCCTTTACCTATTTGAGCGCACGAACCTACTGTGGCCCAGGTGTCTACCATTGAACCCTCATCTACATAAGCTCCTATATTGACGTAAGACGGCATCATAATTACACCTTTCGAAATATATGCTCCATACCGGGCTATTGCATGAGGTACAACGCGTATGCCTTTTTCCTTATAGCCGGTTTTTAACGCCATCTTATCGTGAAATTCAAATGGTCCCACTTCAATGGTTTCCATCTGCCGGATAGGGAAGTACATGACCACCGCCTTTTTTACCCATTCATTCACCTGCCAACCACCATCTGATAGAGGCTCTGCAACGCGTAGTTCTCCTGAATCTAATTTAGAGATTACCTGTTCTACCGCATTTCGGGCAACATCTGTTTGTAATAAAGACCTGTCTTCCCAGGCTTTTTCGATTATATCTTGCATATTTTCGAGATTTGAAGCCCAAATATAACGGTTGCTTAACTTATCTTCTTTAATTTTACCCCGATTTTGGATATCCTACTTCTAATATTGATTTCTTTCGGGGCAAGCTGGCTCACCTTTTTTTCCGGGTTTGGTCTGGGAACACTATTAACACCAGTGTTTTACCTGATTTTTCAGGATGTTGTTGTGGCAATTGCCGGAACTGCAGTTGTACACTTTTTAAATAATGTGTTCAAATTTTTACTCATGCGAAAAAGCGTTAACTGGAAGGTCTTATTGCCTTTTGGTTTGGCTGCTGTCCCGGCTGCTTTTTTGGGAGCTTATTTACTAACTCAATTTGATAATAAGGATGTTCATATAGCATCTTACATGATTGGTGACCGAACGTTTGATATTCTGCTGCTCAATGTGGTATATGCAGCTGTTCTTATCGCGTTTGCTTTAATTGAGCTGATTCCTTCGTGGAGTTTGGCATTTTCCAAACAGCGCTTGTGGGTTGGAGGCGTAATCAGTGGTTTTTTTGGAGGATTATCTGGACATCAGGGAGCTCTGAGGACTGCCTTTCTGATTAAATATAACCTTCCCAAAGAGGTGTTCATTGCTACGGGTATTGTAGTGGCCTTAATTGTTGATGTTGTGCGAATAACGGTATATTCATCAAAATACGAACTTCATACACTTGAAGATAGTTGGGTGTACATAGTTATCTCTTTAGCGGCAGCATTGGTGGGTGCAATAACAGGAAGGCTTTTGTTGAAGAAGATAAAAATGAGAGCATTAACCACATTTATTTCACTGGTGATGATTCTCTTTGGACTCGCACTTATTGGCGGATTTTTGAATAAGTAATATGAAAAAAGCGGAGGCGAGAAAAATATTTAAAGAAGAACGACTGGCTTTAAGTCCGGACGAACGGGAAAAGAGGTCGCAGCAAATTCTCGATAACCTTGTTGGTCTTACTGATCTTTCAGGAAAAAAGGTGAGTATTTTTCTTCCAATTGAACGCTTGCAGGAAATTAATACCTGGAAAATCATTGAACACGTTAATGCGCAATTTATTCTGCCCGTAGTTCAAAAAAATGAACTTAAACACATCCTCTTTGAATCCGAAGAACAATTGCGGGTTTCTGATTGGGGAATTCCAGAACCACAGTACGGAAAGGAAATTGATCCTACTGAACTGGATTTTGTACTGGTTCCACTACTAGCCGTTGACATGGCAGGAAACAGGGTAGGCTATGGCGCAGGATTTTATGATAATTTTTTGAAAAGCTGCTCTCCGGAATGCACGTTTATTGGCTTGAGCTATTTTGAACCCGTGGAGTATATTCAAGACTTTCATCAAAATGATATTCCTCTTCATTTTTGTGTATCGCCTAATTCTGTTTATAAGTTTTAGCGTATTGGTTCGATATTTGTTATTTTGTAATTAAATATAACCAACCTACTATTGTAAGAAAGATTATTAATTGTCGTCAGTAGTATGTAAATCAAACTAGCATGAACCGAATTATTTTTACGTTATCCCTCTTACTAGCAATTACCATAACACACGCCTCTGAACGAGCAGATCATTCCAAATGGACGGAACTTCTTCAAAAGCACGTTACTTCCAAAGGAGAGGTGGATTACAAAGGCTTTATGGATGATATTGAAGCATTTGATGAATACCTGATCGAATTACGTGAAAAAGCTCCTATGAAAGATTGGTCAAAGGATGAGAAAAAAGCCTTTTACATCAATGCCTATAATGCTTATACAATTAAGTTCATCATCACTAAGTATCCGGTTAAATCACCAAAGGATGCTAAGTTTTCCGGAAAAGATCTATGGAATTTCAGAATGGTATTAATAGGGCCACAACGCTATACTTTAAACCAAATTGAAGACAATATTTTAAGGCGAATGGATGACCCACGCATTCATTTCGCTATTAATTGTGGTGCTAAATCCTGTCCTAAACTATTAAATGAAGCATATACGGCAGATAAGCTCAATGCCCAGCTAACAAAAGTTACCAAGGAGTTTATTCAAAATTCTGAGCACAATACACTCAAAGCTAAAAAAGTTCAAATTTCAAAGATTTTTGAGTGGTACGAAGAAGACTTTAAAGAGAATGGAGGCAGTGTAATCTCTTTTTTGAATAAATATGGAGATGTCACCATTCAGGATGACGCCAAAATTGAATACAAGGAATATAACTGGGCCCTCAATGAGTAAAGTACAAACCAAACTCCACCCAAAGGAACAATTAGAGATTTTATCCCAACGAGTTACTGAAGCACCTTCATTTTCACAAAAAATGAAGGGTGCGGAACTATTCCCTTTACAACCAACAGAACTGGAAATTTTACAGATCAACGTTGGATATATGTGTAATCAACAGTGTGTTCATTGTCATGTAGATGCCTCCCCATACAGAAAGGAAATTATGTCTAAAGGCGTGATGGAACATTGCCTTAACGTGATTGACAATATCGCCATCAAAACTGTTGATCTTACTGGTGGTGCTCCTGAAATGAATCCTCACTTTGAATGGTTTGTGACAGAACTAGCCAAAAGAAATCTGGAAATTATTGTACGGTCAAACCTCACAATTTTAGTTAAGGGCAAATTCAAAAGTTACCCTGAATTATTCAAAAAAAATAAGGTAACGGTGGTTTCATCTTTACCATGTTACACAGAGGGTAATGTAGATAAACAACGTGGTGACGGTGTATTTGAGAAATCCATAAAAGCTTTGAAAATCTTAAATGAGCTGGGTTATGGAGTAGAAGACGGACTAAATCTTCATCTTGTTTACAATCCCGGAGGTCCATTTATTGCACCTAATCAAGCAGGTTTGGAAGCCGATTATAAAAGAGAGTTAAAAGAAAAATTTAATATCAATTTCAACAAACTCTACACAATTACAAATTTACCAATAGCCAGGTATTTAGAGTTTTTGTTGGATACTGATCGTTATGACAATTATATGATGCTTCTGGCGAACAGCTTTAATGCCGCAGCAGCAGAAGGCGTAATGTGCAGAAATACACTGTCAGTAGATTGGAACGGTGACCTTTTTGATTGCGATTTTAATCAAATGCTACAATTACCGGTAGCTGTAAATTCGTCAAGAAATATCATGAATTTTAATGCGACAGAACTTGAAAACCGGAGCATTGTACTGAATAATCATTGTTACGGATGTACTGCTGGTGAAGGATCCAGTTGTCAGGGAGCAATCCTTTAATTTATTTACTAAAAATGCCAAAAGAGAGGTTACTGATCGTCTTTGCTAAGAATGTTTTGCTTGGAAAAGTTAAAACAAGATTAGCCAAATCTATTGGTGACGTTGGCGCATTTGATGTTTATCGTACACTTTTCAATATAACAGAGAAACAATCTTCAAGACTGGAGAATTGTGACATCCATATTTACTTTTCAGATACAATTATCGAGACTAAATGGCCAGAAGCAGAGAAATTTTTACAAAAGGGGAACGATTTAGGGGAACGGATGAAGAATGCCTTTGATCATGGATTCCAACTTGGGTACAAGAAAATAATAGGGATTGGAACTGACTTACCAGATTTAAGAACTGAAGTTATGAACCAGGCCTTTGAAGCACTGGATACGAGTGATACTGTATTCGGACCCGCGACGGATGGAGGCTATTATTTGTTAGGAATGGTGAATAAAAACGACAATATATTTCTGAACAAACCCTGGTCTACCAGCCAAGTTTTGAAACAGACTTTGGAGGAGCTTGAGAATAGTGGAGTAACTTATCGACTGTTGAAAGAATTTAATGATATTGATACCCTGGAGGATCTTCAGAAATCTTCCCTGGCCGAACAATTTAAGCACTTATATGAGTTATCTTGAAGCTACAAACGACCTGTACAGGAAAGCTGCCCAAACACCTGATGTTGGCTTGTGTTGTACTACAAACCCTATTTGGCAGTTACCTGGACTAGATGTTCCACTGATTATGCAGGAGATGAACTACGGTTGTGGTAGTACAGTTCACCCTTCAGATCTCGTTAATAACCCAAAAGTGCTGTATGTTGGAGTAGGTGGGGGAATGGAGTTGCTACAGTTTGCATATTTCAACAGAAATAGGAAAGGAGTAATTGGGGTGGATGTTCTGGATGAAATGTTAGAAGCATCTCGTAAAAACTTTATCGAAGCTGAAAAGTCAAACTCTTGGTTCAAATCCGAATTTGTGGAATTAAAAAAAGGAAATGCTTTATCCTTACCAGTAGAAGATCAGAGTATTGACGTAGCTGCTCAAAACTGCGTTTTTAACATATTTAAAGCAGATGACTTGAAAAGGGCCCTTGAAGAAATTTATCGCGTTCTAAAACCGGGTGGGCGGCTTGTAATGTCAGATCCGATTTGTGAGCAGGAAATGTCCGGGGAACTGCGAAATGATGACAAGCTCAGAGCAGCATGTCTTAGTGGCGCTATTCCGCTTAATGATTATATAAAGGCTATCACAGATGTAGGGTTTGGTACGGTAGAAGTCAGAGCAAAACGTGCTTATCGTGTGCTTTCACCAGAGCACTACAACACCGAAGAATTGATTCATATTGAATCTGTAGAAGTGTGTGCGATTAAAGATCCAATGCCTGATGATGGTCCTTGTGTATTTACGGGGAAAACAGCTATTTTTTATGGTAAAGATGAGCTGTTTGATGATGGAAAAGGACACACCTTGCTTCAAAATCAACCATTGGCAATTTGCGATAAAACAGCACAGGACCTCATACGTTTAGAACGAAACGATATTTTCATTTCTGAATCTACCTACCACTACAATGGTGGTGGCTGCTGTTAATTAGCGAGTAAGGGTAATATCTCCACTCTGGTTAATTCGTTCACCATTAATGAGTGTACCCTCCAACATGTATACAAACACAGCTGAGTTTAATTCTTTTCCTTTCCAGGTGCCATCCCAGCAAATGTTCATACTGCTTGATTCAAATACCTTTTCACCCCATCTGTTATAGATTGTGAAATTCATGTAGTCCATACAGTCACTGTAAACGCACAGCACATCATTTTCTCCGTCATTATTCGGTGAAAAACCACTTGGCACGAAGATGTCACCGCACACAATCTCGACTGTAACTGCAACACATTCGTCACTAACGCAGCCATGTGTATCTGTTACCTCCACACAATAAACCATATTATCAAGCGGGTTAGCAATAGGATTATAACAGTCGTTGCAATCTAAATCTGTATCTGGAGACCACATATAAGAAACACCCCCACCTGCTATAAGCTGAACACTATCACCATAGTAAATAGTGGTGTCAGGTGTTAAGGTAATTACCGGAGGATCCCAAATAGTAACAAAAACAGAGTCTGTTGCGGTACAGCCATTAGCATCCGTTACAATAACTGTGGCCATTGTAGAGTCTACCCCTTGAACAATAGGCGCAGTACTTGCAACCGGACTCCAGCTATAGGTAAATCCGCTAACTCCTCCACTCGCTGCTACGCCTGCAGATCCCAAATCTGGGTAACATGCGTCATATCCGGTCATTGTAAGTACGATTTCTGAAGGTTCAGTAAGTGTCACGCTACCTGTAACCGAACATCCGCCATCAACATCCGTAACTGTTACCTGATATGAACCAGCCGCCAGGTTGTTAGCCGCTTGTGTTGTTTGCCCTGAAGGGCTCCATGAATACGTGTAATTTCCTGTTCCACCAGTTACGTTAGCTGTTGCAGAGCCATCTGTTTCACCAAAACATGATACATTTTGTGAAGTAATGTTTACTTGAGGGTCAACTACTGTAATGGACTGTGTTGAACTTGCTGTACATGCTCCATTCGTTGCAGTGTAGGTTATACTTTGTGTGCCAAAGAAAGGATCAAAAATACTTCCGGACATACCTGTTCCAGACCATGTTCCTCCTGCTGTACCGGTAACCTGACCACTTAAGTTTATAGGTGTACTGGTTACGCAAAGTGTAGGAGCAGTCCAGGAAGGATTAGGAAGTACATCCACACTAACGGTCTGTGTTGATGCCGATTGACAACCCCCTGTACCAACTGTGTACGTCAGTGATTGCGTGCCGACAGATGGATCAAACATGGTACCAGTTATACCGGTTCCTGACCATGAACCTCCAGTGTCTCCCGTAATGTAAGTTGACATATCAAATGGGGCATCATCTACACATATATTCGTCGGAACGGTCCATGAAGAATCGAGTGTTGACGCCACGTTAATGGTTTGCGTTACTGCATCATCACACGGAGCGGATCCTACAGAGTAGGTAATACTTTGAGATCCTACAGACGGGTCAAACATTGTACCTGTTACTCCCGTTCCTGTCCAGGTACCTCCAGCACTTCCTGTTACATAAGTGGACAGGTCAATTGGTGTATCACCAATACATAAACCAGTAGGGATGGTCCATGAAGCATCCGCATTTGAAACTACGGTTATCGTTTGTGTGACGGCATCATCACACGGAGCAGTACCCGCAGTATAAGTAATAGATTGTGTACCAACAGAAGGATCAAACATAGTTCCGGTAATACCTGTTCCCGACCACGTTCCACCTGCTGTACCGGTTATGTACGGTGTAAGGTCTATAGGCGAAGCGGCTGTACAGAGTCCTGTTGGAGGAGTCCAACTGGCTGTTGCTTGTGTACCTACCGTGATCGTTTGCGTAACTGCATCATCACAAGGTGCGGTACCTGCTGTGTAGGTAATAGATTGTGTACCTACCGAGGGGTCAAACATTGTTCCTGTTATACCTGTACCAGACCACGTTCCACCGCCTGTACCGGTAATATAAGGTGTCAGATCAAATGGTGCATCTGAGTTACAGATATTGGTAGGAATTGTCCACGTAGCAGAAGCGGTTGTAGTAACGTTAATCGCCTGCGCTGAAGTACATCCTAATGGAGCTGTATAGGTGACTGTCTGCGTGCCCACTGAAGGGTCAAACGTATTACCTGTAACTCCGGTTCCACTCCATGTTCCACCTGTATCTCCAGTAATTAAAGCGTCCAGGTTTATAGGAGGATCGGTTGAACAGGTTTGTACCGGTGGTGTCCAGGATGGATCACAGCCACAAGGTCCTGGCGCAGTATAGTTTTCTGTTAGTGTACATGCAGGATCAGCTGAAAACACAGCTGTAATAGAACATGGAGCACCATCAGCTGTCTGTCCCGTTATGTTGTAGTTTATTGGTGAAGAAAATGGTGCATTAATTACTTGCTGATTACCATTGCAATCGGAAACTGTCAGTGTTCCGGATGAAGGGGGATTGAAAACATCTATAGATCCTGTTGTCGAATATACTCCTGCATTACAAACTGAAGGGTTGACAGTTATTGATTGTACGGCACAACAACTCATAGATAAACAGTTGTAATACACAGCGATATTTGGACTACGAGGTGTAAAACTGGCACCAAATGCATAGTCTTTTCCTGTTCCTTCAAGAATTTGAATATTTGCGTCTGCGGCAAGGACGTTCCCTACACCAGTCCCGTTTGTATAATCAACACTACCGGCTCCTGTACTCGTAATGTAAAATGCAATAACATCTCCGGAACAAGCAGGGACACTAATATTTATAGGTATAGGAGTTAAAACTCCGGCAGGCCCGGACACACCATTCGCGGTACCAATTAGCGTCCATGCACCAGGGGTTGTTTCAAACCCTACGTGGGTCCCGGTTTTGTAATAAATTTCAAAATCATGAGGGCCTCCACCTAAGTTCATATCAAAATTGGTGATCTCAACACTTGTAAGGGCCACAATATCAAACATGATTCCGTCTTGGCCATTTCCTCCAGATGTTATAGTAGAAACAGAGCCGCATTGTGAATACGAATTAATTGCACCAAAAAATGCAACTATTAGGACAATAAAATTGAGTGACTTCATAAGTAAGCTAACATGTTATAATTCAAAAGATACGACCTTTTTCTGTAAATTTTCAACTTCTTACATGAAAGAGGGTATTCTAATCCAACCAAAATTCTATTTCAGCACTGTAACATGACCACGATATAAATGTCGCTTGTCATTATACATTTCTTTAAAATCAACCTGCCAAATATAAACTCCGTCTGAAACAATTCCTCCATCTCCGTAATGTCCATTCCATCCTGAATAAGGGTCGTACGATTCAAAAATTACTTCTCCCCATTTATTGAATATCATCATGTGGAAATCGTAAGGATCAATTCCAGACGTGAACACAGGTGTAAATTCATTATTGAACTCATCTGCATTAGGAGTAAATGTGTTTGGTATGTAAAATGTGACAACATCATTGATAACTACTGTTTTTTCAATTGAATCAACACACATGCCGTCGTCTGAAATTGCAAAAAGCTGTACTGTATATTGTCCCGGAGTTTCAGGATAGATATATGTTGGCTCCTCCAAGGTTGATGTAGCATTTTCATGATCAAAATTCCATACATAAGTGCTACTGTTTTGTGACTGATTTATAAAGTCTATTTCTGTGTACTCAATATTCGTAATTGCAGGTGTTGGCCAAAACTTAGCTTCAGGGAAATAGGTTATATCAATAAGACCAGCGTAAGTTTCAGATGAGGCACACCCTGCATCACTTACAATGCTATGCGTAACGTCATAAATTCCGCCCATGTAAATAGTTTCTGCAGTGTAGCAATCATTCGAAGTTTCTCCATTTCCGAAAGTCCATAAACACGATTGTAATCCACTTTGTTGAGCCGCCGTAAAGATGATAGTGTCTGGTTCACAGCCAGTGTATTTATTAGCTGAAAAATTAGCATCTGGACTCGGGTGAATAATAATATCCACGTTTGACGAGTCGGGGCAAGATCCGGAAGTAACATATTTGACCCTATAGGATCCGGGGTCTGACGCAGAAAGGTCAAATCCACCCGTTGAGCTGTTCAAAACCAGGTTTGTTCCACTTCCAAGTGCAGTATACGTGAAGGTACCTCCACCCGTCCCAGTAATATTGGCCACTGGGTCTGTATTTTCTGGGCAATATTCTTGACCGTTTGGATAGTTGAATGATGGGTCATCTGAAGGTGTTATAGTTACAATTAACTGATCTGTTGCCTGGCAGTTATTTGCGTCTGTACCAACGACAGTATATGTTTGAGTGGTTGAAGGGACAAATGATTGACCGTTGACCACACCGTTATCCCAATTGTAGGTTTGCGCTCCAGTTGCAGTTAATGTAATAGATTCACCTGAACAGATAGACAGATCAGGTCCGGCATATACCGGAGGTAATGCATTGACTGTGTAGGTAATTGTGGAATCTGCCTGACACCCAGGTGTTGTAAATTCGTATGTTATGTCATAAACCCCGGCAGTTGATGCAGCTGGGTCAACCGCACCCGTTGTTGCATTAATCGACAAACCGGCAGGTGTAGAACTCCAGGTACCCCCTGAATCACCTGTGATATTTGGTGTTTGGACTCCAGCGTCTGCACATACCGTTGTATTTGGGTAATTAAATCCAGGATCAAGTGGCTGCACATTCACGGTAACAGTAGCTGAGCCAGTACAACCGGAGTTGGGATCAGTAATAGTTCCTGTATACGTCGTAGTAGTTGTAGGGCAGGCTTGTGGTGTCTTAATATTAGGATTATTCAAGCTTGTAGTTGGCGTCCATGAATAATTATAGGGAGGTAACGGACTTGGATTATTTAGATTATCAACGATAATACCCGAGCAGTTACCACATGTAATGTTAGGTGTTGTTGCTAAAGCAACTACGTTGTATTGACTGACATTAACAGTAAGCGATTGTTGACATGTATCATCAATGGAGTTGGTGTAAATAATATCATAAGTGGTAGTTGTAGTAGGAGCAACAGTGGTGTCATTGTCACTTAATATTCCATCTATATAATAATCATAACCGTTTCCACCACATGAGTAAGGTTGTATAACCACGTTGTCTATCCCCCAGTGATCCCAGTTGTTACCACTGGTTGTAATCTGTCTCCATCTTAACATTGTATTAGTTGACCAAGCAGCAGCTGGTAGATCAAAACAATAATTTGCCCAGCTATAATATGGCCCTGTATTACTCACATTTGCATCAAAATAGAATATATCGGTCCAGGTTACACCACCATCTGTAGAATATTCAAAATGAACACCTTCATTAAACTGATCAGGATCTTCACAGTCATTACAACCACATGGATCGTCACCTGCAAAATCAAGATCGAAACATATCATTGCTCCGCAATTTAAATCAAAACCTGTTGTGGTTAGAATTCTTGGTTGTGCCTGAGCACTTCCCATCCAGGCAGCTGGTGTACCATCTAAAGTAGGGCCACATGGGTTTGAATACATTAGGACTTGTGAAGAACTCCACCCAGGTCCTAAAGCCATTCCATTGAAATCTTCAGAAAGAACAGGCCCTTGCGAGTACCCCTGCATGACTATATCAATAGGTTCCCCACAAACGGTATTTTGAGTTGTGTTGGGTGTCACATTTAGTGTACACTGCGCAAAAATTTGCGAAGTATAAATAAAAAGTACTGCGGTGAACAGAATTATTTTTTTCACTCTTTAAAATCTTTTGTTTGATAATCAGATATAAAAGCTAATTATCAAGGGTTAAATAGAAAATACATCTATTTGACGAAATTATCAATAAAACGTTGCTTTTGGTAATCACATGAATTGCATGTTTGAACGAATTTTAACATACTTTAATAAACATTGTTTAAATAATAAGAAAACAAGACAAAACCGAA
>JABURP010000108.1 GCA_014762645.1 Crocinitomicaceae bacterium | reverse complement strand
GTTGTGTATTTTCATTCCGATTCAACTAAGGAGTTTATTTCGACAAGTCTATCTCCTTGTAAAATTGGAATTACCGGAGCGGTATTGGGTGTCAGGCAATACTTGATATCTTCGTTCAGGTTTAAGTTTTTTAGCCTTCTTCGGTGTGACGACGCTTTTAAATACCCTAAGATATTGTCTTTGGCACTTAAGAAGAGGTACTTTGCAGCAATTGAGGCGTCTTCTTCACTTCTGTAGTTTCCAGTGGCTAAAAGGTGATCCAAAATAGCTCCGGCACAAATCGTATCTTCCAGGTTAAATTTATTCTGCCAGCCTGAACACAGACATAGAATATTTTTATTTTGACGTTCGAGCCAATGTTTCAGTACATCCAGGTTAGATAAGGATCCTATTACAACTTGTCCAGCTTCTTTGGCAATGTTGATTGATCTGGTACCATTTGTTGTGCTTAATACCAGGGTTTGATCTTTTAACTCTTCTTTCATATAATGATAAGGAGAGTTCCCAAAATCAAATCCATCCACAACTCGGCCCTGTCTTTCAGCTCCGACTAAATAGCCCTTTTTCTGATATTCTCTGGCTTCTTCAATTGTTGAAACCGGAATAAGTTCTTTAATGCCGTTGTGGAAGGCAGTGCAAATGGCAGAAGTTGCTCTCAACACATCAATAACTACTATAATCTCAAATTCTTCTTTGTAGAGAGAAAATAGGTATGGAGAAAAGCAAACCTCTACTTTATGGCGCGAATCAGAGGAATCCATGGGTCGAAAATATAAAAAAACCCTGACGCAGACGCCAGGGCAGTAGAATTTCTATCAACATTCAGATTTTTAATCAAGGTGCATGAAATCTTTTTTGGCTAATAACTCTTCTTCTGATTCCCTAATGTCAGGATCGTCAACACAGCAGTCAACCGGACATACGGCAGCACATTGTGGTTCGTCATGAAACCCTTGGCACTCTGTACATTTATCGGGAACTATGAAGTAGACATCCATATCCACTGGTTCCATATCTTTATCCGCATCTACCGTAGCAGGTCTGTTAGGAAGATCAACCATTCCTGTTAATGATGTTCCGTCAGAATATCTCCATTCAGCACCACCTTCATAAATAGCATTATTTGGACATTCCGGCTCACATGCACCACAATTTATACACTCGTCTGTAATAATTATTGCCATTTTTTGTCTAATTCATTTTAGTTTTGCAAATATAACCTGTCTTCGTATGACTTTAAAGGAAAAAAATAACATTTTGCTCAGATTGGGTATAATTCTTCAACATATTGGAGAAAAAAGCTCCTGGCCCGGGTATGAAATAGGAATTAATGAGAGCGAATACCAAAATCTGGAAGAACTTGTTCAAAAAGTACACATCTATAACGGGTGGTTCAAAGACGAGCAGGTACGAAAATCCTTACAGGGAATAGCATCCTGGTTGACAGAAGAGAGCCTCAATAACTGGCAGTCTCAATACAGCCTCAAAGACCATAGTGACAAAAAGGTGGCGATCATTATGGCGGGCAATATTCCGTTGGTAGGCTTTCATGACTTCATATCTGTTTTTCTGTCTGGGCACAAAGCGATTGTGAAAATGTCTTCAGAAGATAAACACCTGTTCCCTGCGATTCTAAACATTATGGCTCTATTTGATGAGCGTATATGGGAACGTGTTGAATTGATTGAAGAAGCAATCCGTGATTTTGATGCTGTCATTGCTACCGGCTCAGATAATTCTGCTCGATATTTTGAAACCTATTTTGGAAAATATCCCAGTATCATCCGTAAAAACAGAACTTCAATTGCCGTACTAACTGGTAAAGAGAGTAAGGAGGATTTTTATGCGCTTGGCAAGGATATTTTTGATTATTTCGGCTTAGGATGCAGAAACGTGAGTCAAATTTGGATTCCAAAAGATTTTAATCTGAACCTGTTTTTTGAAGGGATTTATGAACACAATGAAATCATCCATCACAATAAATACGCGAATAATTACGATTATAACAAAGCTGTATTTTTAATGAATCAGGAGACATTGTTAGATAATGGCTTCATCCTATTAAAGGAGGAGCGGTCCCTGTATTCGCCTTTAGCCGTTTTGCATTATCAACGCTATAATGATAAGTCGGAAGTAGAACAATTTATAAAGGATCATGCGGATCAGATTCAAGTAGTAGTAGGGGCCGGATATTTACCTTTTGGACAAACCCAACTTCCGCGTTTAATGGATTATGCAGATGGGGTCGATACCATGGCCTTTTTAACGGAACTTTAAATTGATGATAACGCGCGGTATCAAAGGAGTTTTCCTTTAAAAAAATCGTACATTCGTAACCCGAAATGAAATGCTGAAATGACGAAAATTAAATTTGGAACAGACGGCTGGAGAGCCATTATAGCAAAAGATTATACCGTAGAAAATGTAGCCAGAGTTTCTATTGCTGTTGCGCAGTGGCTAAAAAAGAATTTTGAATCACCTTCTGTGGTGATTGGTCACGATTGTCGCTTTGGTGGTGCTATGTTTACCGAAACAGCTATAAAAGTGTTGGTGCAACACGGGATTAAGGTTTATTACACAGATAAAGGGTTTGTTTCAACACCAATGGTCTCTTATGCTACAATAGCACTAAAAGCTTCTTTAGGGGTAGTCATTACAGCCAGTCACAACCCGCCATCATACAATGGTTACAAATTAAAAGGACATTTCGGTGGACCCCTTCTTCCTAACCAGGTAGATGAAATTGAACAAATTATTCCGGATACAAATACTGTAAACCTGGAGAACATCTCGCTGGAAAAAGCAGCAAAGGAGGGATTAACGGAGTTGATTGATTTGGAAGACATGTATATCGCAAAGGTCAAATCAACGTTTGATTTGGACCTCATTGCTAATTCCAACTTTGGCTGGGCCTATGACGCCATGTATGGTGCCGGGCAAAGTGTGATGAAAAAATTGCTTCCGAATATCGAGTTTTTACATTGTGATCCAAACCCGTCATTTATGGGGCAGGCTCCTGAACCAATTCACAAGAATTTGAGCGAATTCTCCAAACTGATGGCCTCAAATGTTAGCTTGAATTGTGGATTGGCAACCGACGGAGACGCAGATAGAATTGGACTTTATAATTCCAAAGGTGAATTCATTGATTCTCATCATATCATTTTACTTACTATTCACTATTTGGTGAAATACAAAGGAATGAGCGGCAAGGTGGTAACTGGTTTCAGTTCAACACCTCGTATTAAAAAGTTATGTGAACATTATGGCCTTGAACATGAAGAGGTCAAAATTGGATTTAAATATATTGCGGGTCTGATGGCTGATTCAAGTCAGGACGTACTATTGGGTGGTGAAGAATCAGGAGGGATAGCGATAAAAACATTTATTCCTGAGCGAGATGGAATTTGGATGGGATTAACCATTTGGGAGTTCATGGCCAAAACAGGTAAATCTTTAGAAGAGTTGATAGATGAAGTTTACGAGATTGTTGGACCTTTTGCTTTTGAGCGTAGTGACCTTCATATCCCGGAAAATGTGAAACAAACTATCATTGAGAAATGTAAAGGAGATGCTTTCCACATGTTTGGTAAGTATAAAGTTTCCCAGGTAGACAATTTAGATGGGTTCAAGTATCACTTTGATGAAAATCGCTGGGTGATGATACGACCTTCAGGAACGGAACCGGTATTGAGAACATACGCAGAAGCTCCTACTTTGGAAGAGGTTCGAACCATCCTGGAAGCCTGCAAATTAACTATAGGCGCGTGAAAAGAACATGGGCATATATAATACTGTCCCTGTTCACTTTTACCGGGTTTTCACAACCTAATTATTTGGAATTGCCTGAATACAATATTTACGGCTCTTATTATCAAGGTGAAATTGATGGGCATAACGTAATATTTTATTGGGAGAATACGGAAGATAGGGTAGAGGGCTATTATTTCTACACAAAGTACCGTAAACCCATTCAACTGGAAGGCAAATTAGAAGAGTACGCTATTTACTTACACGAAAAAGACGTTGATGCCTCCGAAATAATCGAACTTCATTATGTTGATAATGGAGATGTACTGACCGGGAGCTGGAAAAAGGATAAGAATTCAGATCCTTTAACAGTCAACATTCACCGTGTTAAAAAAAGTGAGGATACCTGGTTTTATCGTTGGTTAGAAGAATTTTTAAAAGGGGCAGAGAAATACCAGTTTGATAAGCCAGTTAAGCAAAGTCGGATGGATTTTAAAATGGCCTATTATCCAGTTGCACTTACGGATCCATCTTACGCATATTCGATTTATAGTAAAACAGATTTTAATAACGGACCCAGAACCGAGTGGAATGAAGGAGATTATATTAAGTCAATGGGGTATATCCTCAGAGAAAACTTTGTTGTTCTTGTTTTTGCCTGTAAATTTCAGGGTTCAGTTAAACCCTGGTTTGAACCTTATGATACGTATGGTAGGTTCATTGTTACATTAGGACATAATGGTAAGAAGATAAGTACACAATTGTACGCAGGTGTTGAAATTGGACCAGAAGGTAGCTTCGATAAAGCCGTATATACATCACCAGGTTTAACAAAAGACCTTGAATTTAAAGTTGATGTGAAAACGACTTATTTTGAAGGGGATCCTAAAAGTGAAACGTTTAATTATTACATTGACAAACAAGGGCAAATAAAGAAAAAGTAATGGCAGGGAATACCTTTGGAACGATATTTAAACTCACCACTTTTGGTGAATCTCACGGTCCTGCTATTGGCGGAGTTATTGACGGGTGCCCTGCAAACGTGGAAATCAATATAGCAGATGTTCAGGTTCAATTGGACAGACGAAAACCCGGACAATCTAAAATTACCACCCAACGAAAAGAAGAAGATACGGTTGAGTTTTTATCAGGTATTTTCGAAGGAAAATCAACAGGTGCACCAATAGGGTTTATCATCCGAAATAAAGATCAACGGTCGAAAGACTACTCAAATATTAAAGATGTCTATCGTCCGTCTCATGCGGATTATGTTTACGAACAAAAGTATGGTATTCGTGATTACCGTGGAGGTGGGAGGAGCAGTGCCAGAGAAACTGCATGCAGAGTAGTTGCCGGAGCAATCGCACAACAAATTCTGGCCAAAGAAGGTGTTCGAATTCAATCTTATGTATCACAAATTGCACACCTTGAACTAACGGATGATTACCGCGATTTTGACCTGGAAAGAATTGAAGATAATATTGTGAGATGCCCCAGTGAGGAACTGGCTCAGGATATGATAGCGCTTATTGATGAAGTGAGAAAAGAAGGAGATTCGCTGGGGGGAATTATAAGCTGTAAGATTACAAACCCCATAGTGGGCTTAGGTGAACCGGTGTTTGATAAACTTCATGCAGATCTGGGTAAAGCTATGTTAAGCATTAATGCTGTTAAAGGTTTTGAAGTTGGAAGTGGTTTTGGTAGTGTCTATCTCAAAGGATCTGAACACAATGATTCGTTTGAAATGGATGGAGAAGAAATTACAACTTCATCCAATTATTCCGGAGGGATTCAAGGCGGCATTTCCAATGGGGAAAATATTGAATTTAGCGTTGCTTTTAAACCTGTCGCAACTATCATTAAAAAGCAAAAAACGGTAGATAAGAATGGAAATGCGGTTGAACTTGAGGTGAAAGGGCGTCATGATCCGTGTGTCGTACCCCGGGCAGTTCCTATTGTTGATGCTATGGCAGCACTGGTGATGCTTGATCATTTACTTCGTCTTAAGACAGTAAAGCTTTGATTTCCTTTGATTATTCCTCATTTTGGCTAAATTTAGTTGCCAAATCCAATTCATGAGTCAAATTTTCTACGAGATTGAAATCCTGGACGAGTCCATTGATTTTGATGGTGTCCATTATAAGCGATCTGTCAAGGTGGTGGAGTTCTATGCCCAGAAAAAGATACGCGAACGATATTTGGCTTATGTGGATGTTGAAACCATTTACAACCATCTGGATGCTGGACGAGCGCTTCATCTTGATAACTGCTATATCAAGGATTTTTCTATCAATGAATACCGAAGAACCCGACATTTAGAAGATAAGGAGGTTATTATTATTCATGGGTTGTCAGCGCGTAGTGCTTTTTTTGATTGTGACGCCTATACCGATTTTTCTTATGTCCGTTTTGATGCAGATGTGTCATTTGATCATGCCGTTTTTTCGCATGGTTCACTAAATTTCATACATGCAGAGTTCAGAAATTCATATACGGACTTCTCGGATTGTGCATTCCATTCGCACCAAACACTTTTTCAATATGCCGAGTTTGAATGTGATAAATTGAATTTTGAAAATTCGAATTTCAACGGTGAATTAGTGTCTTTTATCAATGCATCTATCTTCGCTGAGACAGTTAATTTCAAACGTGTCAACTTTAATTTTTGTAAAGTAAAGTTTCATTTTGCAGAATTTGGGCCTGGTACCAAGGCTTTTGAGAAGATAAAATTTAACGGTCCTGTTTTAGATTTTAGACGTGTGATTTGGGGTGAGGGCAAGATTGATTTTAGGCGTTCACTTTTTGGTTCGGGCCACATTACCTTTGAGGAGTCTGAAATGTCTACCGGTAAACTTACCTTTAGATTATCAAAGTTTGAAGGTGGGGATTTAACGTTCAGACGAACGGACTTCGGGAAAGAAGAGGCAAATTTTGATCATATCAGTTTTGGGTGCCGAAACATATCTTTCGAATCCTGTATTGCGGAAAAGTTGAGCATAGCAAATTCAGATGTGCGTTCAACGCTTGATCTCCGCGTTAAAAAAGCGGAGGAAATTGATCTCTCAGACTCGTATTTACATTCAATTACTGATTTGAATTTCCCCAAGAGAGAATCACTCAAAATTCTAAAACTTAAGGGAACTAAAAATCTTGGAAAAATCATTATTGACTGGCGCAGAAATCAGGTAAGGGATTTGATTTTACGTCAAAAGGAGGAGACGTATGAGGATATAGCGGAGCAGTTCAATGTCATCAAAGACAACTTTACCAAAAATGGTCAATACTCAGATGAAGATTGGGCATACGTGTATTTCAAGCGTTATGAACACAAGACAAAGCGGAAGAGTAGCATGGAAAGATATGGGTTCATGAAACCTGTCATCATGTTCCTTTATTACTTGAAATCGATCGTTTTTGATAAGATGGGACTATTTGCTACGAGTCCAAACCGGGTATTTTTAAGTATGGTGGTTGCCATATTCGCCTTTGCAGGAATCTATGTTGTACTGCAATTTGGTGGTCTGGGGGAAATAATCAATTCAGTTGGTGCAACAGATAATCTCACAATGCATCAAAAGTCTTTGTACCATAGTGCTATAACCTTTTTTACTATTGGTTACGGGGATTATTACCCTACCAATTGGTGCAGGGTTATTTCAGCTGTTGAAGGATGGGTAGGAGTATTTTTAATGTCCTACTTCACCGTTGCTTTTGTTCGGAAGATACTTCGTTAGTTACTTGACCCTGTTCATGGCCATGGCTTTCAACATCCAGTTCGGAAGTCTTTTCTTGGGGTTTCGGTTTTTAAGGTTTAGATACCATCCGATCTTTTTCATTACCGGTACCTTGTGAGTTTCTACGAACTCAATCCAGGCACCATCTGGATCTTCAATGTATGAGAATCTTCCTCCTGCTTCACCCATGTCAAAGGTATCACCACTATCTACAGTAAAAGGAAAACCTGCGGCTTCGCATTCTTTTTTGAGCGCTTCCATTCCACGAACGTCAAAGCAGAGATGGATAAATCCCCAATCACCCCAAAATCGGTTTTCAAAGATTTTCTTACCGGTTCTGTCTATGGGTTGAACCAATTCAATTTTGGTCGGCCCCAGAAGTTTGGAAAAAGGACCCATGCGCTCTTCATCATGGGCCAGTAATACTCTTCTGAAGTTTTGATCTCCTCCAGGCAATCCTGAAAAATCTTCAAATACTCCTTTACTATCATATACTTTCCAGTTATAGCCTAAAATATCCTGGTATAACTTAAGGGATTTATCAATATCACTACAGCCAATCATAACACCGGCTACTCCTCCAGTTTTAGCAGGGTGTCCTGTATCTACAAACCAACCTTCACCCGGAACAATATTGAAGATGTTACCATTCGGGTCTTCTAAAAAATAATTGAGGTCGCCATTAGGGGCTTTATGAAGTCCACCTAAGATCTTCACACTTTTAGATTTATGAAAATTGTAGGATGCCTCAACATCTCTGGATTTAATTCTGCAGGAGTATAAACCATAATCTCCCAACTGAATATCAAAATCCGCTTTTTCTGTATCTCTACTGGTGTATTGCCAAATTTCCATTCCACCGCCACTTTCCATACTCAAGGCAAGCGTAGCAGTTCTGCTCTGTACTTTGCCACCGGTATAATCAATCATCAAAGGAGCTTCAGCTGCTTCTTCAAAAATACGTACATCAATACCAAACATCTCCCGGTACCATTTCCAGATCTCCTGTACGTTCGGTACGCCAATTCCCATTTGCTGAATTCCTGATATGATCTTTTCCATTTTTTTGAATTTGCTTGCAAATATAATGTCTAATTACATGTATAACTGTTCCGTATTGTGAAAAACTCTCAACTTTTTGTGGTTCAATTTTTGCTACTTTTGAGTTCGTGAAGATTCTATCAACACTTATCATTTCTGTATTTGCCACGGTGTCATTCTCCCAAATCAGACTGTATATGGGAGATTCGACCTTTGATAGCGATATTGCTTATACCATTAAAGATAACCTCGTTTATTCGGGAGATGGTGTATTTGATAATATTGTTATCCTCCGCTTAGAAGACAACAAAGTGTACCACGGAAATTCTACCATGACATTTGATTGTCTATATACAATTAAGGATAACAAGGTATATCGCGGATCTTCTACCTTCAGCAACGATATAATATATACTATTGAAGATAACAAAGTGTACCGTGGTAACTCTACCTTTTCTACCAGCTGCGTACTCACTTATGAGGATAATAAAGTATATGCCGGAGACTCGAATTTCAGTTCAGATTGCATAATTACCATAGAAGGAGAAAATATATTATCACTGGCCTTTCTTGCTTGTATTGTAGGGCCCTACTAAACCAAAATCATGCTACTAGATATTGTCCCAAACGACCCAAACGCACCAATTTTTACAGATGACCGAATAGTATTTGGAATTTTAATGGGGGTGCTTGGATTGATTTATTATACCTCCTCTAAAAAAAGCAAAGGCTGGCAAAAGTTTTACAAATTTATACCGGCCGTTTTTTTATGCTATTTCATACCGGCAATTTTGACAACTGTTGGTCTCATTCACCCTGAATATACTGATTTGTATACCATGGCAAAATATTATTGTCTTCCGGCGGCTTTAATATTGATGACATTAAGTATTGATTTACCCGGAATACTAAAGCTAGGACCTAAAGCCTTAGTAATGTTTGGAACCGCAACTATTGGGATAATAATAGGAGGGCCAATTGCGATAATGATTGTATCTACCTTTTCCCCGGAAACTGTTGGTGGTGTTGGGGCAGACGCAACATGGCGTGGTTTATCTACACTAGCTGGAAGCTGGATCGGAGGAGGTGCGAATCAAACTGCCATGTTAGAGGTGTATGGTTTTAATAAGGCTAACTATGCCGGAATGGTGACAGTTGATATTGTTGTGGCCAGTCTTTTAATGGGAGGTTTATTGATTGGCGTAGGTAAAAAAGCTAAAATTGATAAATGGCTCAATTCAGATACATCTGCAATTGATGAGCTTCAAAGAAAAATGGAAAAATTTGAAAAATCTGTTTCAAGAAAAGCCGAGTTAAGTGATTATATGAAGATATTTTCAGTTGCATTTGTGGGGGTAAGTTTCTCGCATTTCTTGGCTGGGCATTTTTCAGAATATTTTGCTTCTATCGCAGAAAACCCTGATGAAGCTGTTCTGGCAAGCTACTTGTTTTGGGTGGTGCTTCTTTCAACCTTTTTCGGCTTTGGATTGTCCTTTACAAAGGTGCGGAGACTAGAAGGTGTAGGTGCATCAAAATTTGGTTCAATATTCATCTACGTTTTAGTACTTACGATTGGTATGAAGATGGACCTGAATAGCATTGGAGAAAATCCATTACTCATCTTAGTTGGTATAATTTGGATATTGATTCACATTGGCTTGTTATTGCTCGTTGCAAAGTTGATCAAGGCGCCGTACTTCTTTTTAGCGGTTGGATCGCAGGCTAATGTAGGAGGAGCAGCTACAGCACCGGTAGTCGCCGGTTCATTTCACCCTTCACTTGCTACTGTCGGAGCATTATTAGCTGTATTGGGGTATTTTGTTGGTACCGTTGGTGCAATATTATGTACTGAAATCATGAGGATAGTAGCTCCAGTTTAGGTTATGATTAGAGGTGCCGTCTTCATAGGAATACTATTTCTGGCAGGATGGGCAAACGCTCAGATTCTGGTGGATAACCCTTCCAAGGATCTGGGAGACATTTACGAAAACCGAGGGAAAGTCACCGCCAAGTTTGAACTTAAAAATCCTTACAAGGAAGATACCATCCGCATCTATGACGTTAAAACCTCTTGCGGCTGCACGGTAATACTGTCTCAGGACACACTGATAATGCCTATGAGTTCAACAGAACTCAAGTTTAGTTACGATCCACAAGGCCGATCAGGTTTATTTACTAAAAGTATTGAAGTGATTTCGCGTATTGGAGTGTACGATCAACACCGCCTTTTTCTTAAAATATCAGGTAATGTGGTTTCAGAGAATTCTCTCGTGAGAGAAGTGAATGCAGAACTTATTGAATACCTGGTGGCGCCCATCAACTATTATGCAATTACGCCTTACGATACGTCATATCTAGACTTTAATTTCTTTATCTCCTTCGTGAATGACCTGTCGTATGAAATTGATTTTTATCAATTCACCACTGTGGGATTTGAAATAGGAGTGAAGGACCGTAAAGACATTGAACAATTGGAACAACTCATTAAATACACCCAGAAAAAGTTATACAGAGAATTCCGATTGCGTGGGTATGATCCCAATACCGTCTTTTTTGATGATCCCGTTTTCAAAGAGGTGGAATTACCTATCTGGTCGAAAGCAAGTGTGAAGGTGTATTCGGTCAATTTTGGTTCAGATTTGGTGGATCAATCAATCATAAAAATTACAGATGATGATGTCGTTCAGAATGATAACCTTATGTTGAATTACGATAGGTTTTCAAGGCCTACAATCGACGAAATTCTGGCAGAAATTAATTTCCCCGGACTTGAAGGGAAGTTGTTTATGAATGGAGAACTCAACCTTAAAGGAGTGATCATGTCTCCAAAACGTATGTCGCAGCATGAGCGCGAAAAATTGGCGGAAAAACTGGAGAAATCTATCTTCAAACAGCTGAAAAAGAGTACGGGTGTGTCAAAGAAAGAATTGGTTGTAGATATAGATTCACTAATTGTTCATCCAAAAGATAAATTCCGTTTCATGTTGTGGGATAAAGCGGATGAAGAAGAACAGCAGAAGTTCACGTACGAAGTGAAACCAGACAACATTACTCCGCCTTTCTTGCCTACGTATAAGCAATCCACTGTTTTATCAACCGGCATTGATGATCAATCTGAAGAATTTCAGTACTTCTGGAAAAACCTCATTCTCAACCATAAATCTGGTAAAAAAATAACCCTTCTCATAGAGTCTTCAAAATCTAAAATCCCCAGAAAAGGTGAGGACGATCTCATTATGTTGGCCAGGCGTGACGGAAATAAAGTAAAGGATATCCTCCAGGAAAAGTTTAGAAAAGAAACAGGACGAGAAATGGATGTAACAGTAGAAGCGTATGTTCACGGTCCTGAATATGACTGGAGAAATAAACCTTATACCGATTATGCCCAGTATGAATACGTCAATATTATCCCGCTTGTACATCACAAAGGCGGCGATAATCCTCACTCCGCTAATCCGTATATGGTAAAATTTGATTATTTCTTCAATGGCATTGATACTTCCTCCTGGGTGTTTAACAAGTTGGCTAAGTATATTGCGGCTGAGGTAGAACAAAACGGCTACATTCATCTGATTATGGAGTCTTCTATATCACAAATTCCTATTGAAAAGCGCAAGGCAAATATTTATTTAGCCTATGAACGTGCACTGGAAAGTCAGTTCCGTATAAAGGACTTTATGAAGAAAGGATTGGTAGACCCTAACCGTATAATTTTCTCTGAGGAACGGTTTTTGGTACAAGGTCCTAAGTATGACGGCACAATTCCCATTATTAAATTTAGAAAGTTTCAGTATTTGAAAGTCATCCCTGAAAAACACCTTACTCAGTGAAACAGCTAGTTACCATATTGTTCGTATTGTTAGCGGGATCTGCATTCTCCCATAAATTTTACATTTCCATTGCGGATATGGAATACGATACAATCCATAACAGGATTAATGTTTCATTGAAGGTTACTGCACATGATTTTGAATTGGTGCTGCAACGAAAATTTGAACGCAGTATCGATCTGGAAGCAGTGAGTGATTCTTCAGAGGTGAATGTGTATATCAAACAATATCTTAAGCACAATTTCAAAATCTATTCACAAGATATTCCACTTGAAATGACCTACCTCGGAAGAGAAGTTAATGAAAGAGATGAGCTCTATTTTTACTTTTACTTCACAGATGTCACGGATCCGACAACCATTAGTATTATAAATAAGCTACTCTTCAGTGTATCTGACCAACAACAAAATATTGTTCACTACAAATACTTAGATCGTACGAAAAGTGTAACTTTAGTCGCTTCAAAAAGCGAGGATAGCATAACTTTTCAATGATAATCATGATTAACAGAGCACAGTTTTTAACGTTAACCCTTTTGTTCTCAGTTATTGGTGCATTTGCACAACCAAATTACAACAACAACAAATTCAAGCAATTAAAGGAGGAGCTGGCAACACCAAATGTTTACAGAACCGCCTCAGGTGCACCCGGACCAAATTATTATCAGCAGCAAGCTGATTATGATATGAAGATCACATTAGATGATGAAAATCAAAAGATCACGGGTTCGGAAACCATTACTTACACAAATAATTCACCAGATCAATTGGATTATATATGGTTGCAACTTGATCAAAACGTTCGGCGTCCAGGTTCGGCGAGTTCAAAGATTAGAACAAGTACTATTCAGGACATTTCATCTCCTTACATGATGCGTCGGGTTTTGGATCGTATGGAATTTGAAGGTGGATTTAATCTCACCAACGTAACTGATGCTGCAGGTGATCCGGTAGATTTTCATGTCGTAGAAACTATGATGCGCATTGATCTTCCTAAACCTTTGATGACAGGAGACAAGTTCACTTTTAAAATTGATTGGTGGTACAACATAAATGACCGAATGAAGATTGGTGGACGATCAGGTTATGAATATTTTGAAGAAGATGACAACTATTTATACACGATAGCGCAGTATTACCCAAGAATGTGTGTGTATAATGATGTGGAAGGATGGCAGAACAAACAATTTTTAGGAGCTGGAGAATTCACGCTTCCTTTTGGTGATTACCGCGTGGAGATTACAGTGCCTTCTGATCATATAGTTGCTGCTACCGGTGAGTTGCAGAACACGAGTAAAGTATTAAACTCAGAGCAAAGGTCCAGATGGGAAAAGGCCAAAGTTTCAGATGAACCGGTCTTTATTGTTACCGAAGAAGAAGCGAAGGCTGCTGAAAATAACAAAGAAACAAGTACGAAAACCTGGGTTTTTGAAGCCGAAAACGTACGTGATTTTGCCTTTGCATCCTCCCGAAAGTTTATTTGGGATGCCCAACGTGTAGTTCAGGAAACAAAGACGGTTATGGCTATGTCGTTCTACCCAAAAGAAGGAAATCCACTTTGGGAGAAATATTCTACAAGAGTCATAGCACAAACACTAAAAACCTACAGTAAACACACTTTTGACTATCCTTATCCGGTGGCCATTTCAGTACACGCCAACTATATTGGGATGGAATACCCAATGATTTGTTTTAATGGTGGAAGGCCAAATGCTGATGGTACATACTCGGAACGAACTAAATATGGAATGCAGTCTGTAATTATCCACGAAGTTGGGCACAATTATTTTCCAATGATTGTGAATTCAGATGAACGTCAGTGGACATGGATGGATGAAGGCTTAAACACATTTTTACAGTATTTGACAGAACAGGAGTGGCAAAGGGATTACCCATCCAGAAGAGGACCAGCACATTTGATTGTGGATTACATGAAGGGAGATAAGGACAATATTGCTCCGATAATGACCAATTCCGAATCTTTATGGCAATTTGGAAACAATGCCTACGGAAAACCTGCGACAGCACTAAATATATTGAGAGAAACCATCTTGGGAAGAGAGTTGTTTGATTTTGCTTTCAAAACATACGCGCAACGGTGGATGTTTAAGCACCCTACACCTGCAGATTTCTTTAGAACAATGGAAGATGCTTCTGGTGTTGACCTGGATTGGTTCTGGAGAGGTTGGTTCTTTACCACAGACCACTGTGATATCGCCATTAAATCTGTGAAATGGTATCAGATGGATACGCATGATCCTACCGTAGAAAAAGAATTTGAAAAACAGGTGGATCAAATGGAGAATAAAAACATTTCAGAGGTACGTAATAAAGAGTTGATCAAACAAACACAAAACGAAGTTGATCCTAACCTTAACGACAAGTATAACACGGCAGATCCTTACGCAATTACTCAGAAAGACCGTGAAGAGTACGAAGACTTCATTGCCGCATTGAATGAAGGTGAAAAAGAGTTACTGGATTTGGGGTACAACTACTACCAAATGGATTTTGAAAATGTTGGTGGGTTAGTGATGCCGCTAATTCTGCGGTTTACTTTTACGGATGGTTCCGATTCATTAATTCATATTCCAGCAGAAATCTGGAGATTTGATCACCAGTATATTTCAAAGGTTTTCTTCTTTCAAAAAGAAGTTAAACAGATTGAATTGGATCCATTCCTTGAAACGGCGGATTGTGAGATGGAAGATAACTTCTGGCCGCGAAAAGCGATCCCAAGCAAGTTCGACATCTTTGAAAGAGGTCGTGGTGGGTACAGAAGGTATTAAGATCTGTTTTAAATCAGAGATCCTTCCCTTTTTTGATAAGTTTTAAAAGTTGATCCCCGGCTTCCGGGCTGGGTACGATCAATGTCATCTCCGGTCCGGAATCTTGTATTTTGTCTACCTTTCCTTCAAAAAGGTTCCAGCTTTCATACATCACTTCAGGCTCTTCTTTTTTTGTAGAAACCAACATGATATAAGTGCCGTCGGGATTCTCCTTGTAGCTGACCGATTTAATATCAATCAGCTTGGTTTGGCAGAAATAGTGTTTGTATTGCCTGGTTTCTCCATTGACGCGGTTAATGTAAAAGTAATCGAAAACACCCCCTACAATAGTATAATATGAGCATTCACCGGTAGAGTCCGGGAGTAATTCATACGCCTTGAAACTCGTATTTTCATTGCCGATTGTCACCTTTACGTTTTCCTGGGCTAATGAATTGGTTAGCGTTGTTAAAATAATGGATAGTGAGAGTAAAAGACGCCATTTCATAAGTAGTAGATTTCTACCAAATATATGAAATGTCTGGTCGCGGCACCAATTTATCTACCTGGAGGCTTCAATGGCATCAAGAATGATTTTACCAGCAATACGGATTTCATCCATGCTGATTGAAAGGGGCGGGGACAACCTGAAGCTATGTGGATGTGATAGAAACCAAAAACTGATTAACCCTCTTTTAAGGCATTCATTTACGACTTTTGCTACCTTTTCATCCGATTCCATATCAATGGCAAACATCAACCCGGCTCTTCTGATTGCCTTAATGTCAGTGCAACCGGACAAGAGTTCTTCAAGAACCTGACCTTTTTCATCAACTTCTGCCATCCAGCTTTCCTCTTTTAATACCTCAAGACAGGCATTTGCAGCAGCAGCTATTACCGGGTGTCCTCCAAAAGTGGTAATATGGCCCAGCATAGGATCATGTGTTAATACGTTCATTACGGACTTATTCGCAATGAATGCACCTATAGGCATCCCTCCACCTAGTGCTTTCCCAAGTGTAAGTATATCCGGAACAATTTCAAATTTCTCAAAGGCAAACATACTTCCGGCTCTTCCCATACCGCACTGAATTTCGTCCAGAATGAGGAGGGCTCCGGTTTCATTACATTTTTCACGGAGGGCTTGCATAAATGCTTTATCCGGAATTCTTACCCCGGCATCCCCCTGAACAGTTTCCATGATTACTGCTGCGGTATGTTGAGTTATATGCTGTAAATCTGCGGCTTGGTTGAATTCTATGAACTTAACACCTGGTAGTAATGGTCTGAACGCACCTTTTTTTGTTTCATTTCCCGAAACGCTCAAAGAACCATGTGTACTTCCATGATAAGAACCTTTGAAGGATATGATTTCCTGTCTGCCGGTATATCGTTTAGCAAGCTTCAGAGCACCTTCATTGGCTTCTGTTCCAGAATTAACCAGATACGTGCAGTTTAAACTGTCGGGTAGAAGAGAGTTGAGGTGTTTAGCAAGTAGGCTTTGAGGTTCTTGGACGAATTCCCCATAAACCATAACATGAAGGTATTTATCGGCTTGATCTTTAATCGCATTAACCACTTTGGGATGCCTGTGGCCAATGTTGTTTACAGCAACACCGGCGATCATGTCCATATACTTTTTGTCATCTTTATCCCAGATATATATGCCTTCAGCACGTTTTACAGGGATTAAATAAGGAGCAGTGTTGGTCTGTGCCAACAGTGTTAAGAATTCATCTTTATCTAGGTGGTCCTCCATGTCCTGGTCCTCCGTTACGTCTTTGCTCTTGTTGATGTTTGAGCTTCCGTAACAATTCGCGTTTAAATTTTTCTTCTGCCATGAAAACCTTAGCGGCTTTCTTTTTACCTACAGCAGTAGCGAATTTACCTAAATATTCTTTCCTTAAAGCATGTTCTTCAGCTTCCAGTTCAAATAATTTTTCCGTAATCTCATACGCTTCATTGTCGGAGAGTTCATCAAAATTTTTGAGTTTTTTCATATAAGCGCGACGCTGGGTATGGATTTCCTCCATCTTATCTTCCAGTTCATTATAGATTGGCCAAAATTTTTCGGCTTCTTCAGGAGACAGGTCTAGTTCAGTAGAAATAAAGGCAATTTTATGCGCCTTAATTTTCTCTTTTCTCTCCTCTCTTGGATCTTCGTCAGGTTGAGCAAATGCCACACCGACAAATAATAGTGCTATGAGTGTGAATATATTCTTCATCATAATTCAAGATCTTCTAAATAAATATTGTCAAGGTCTTCTTCCAGGTACTGATAAATGTCATCCTGATCTAATTCATCCAAATCAGAATTTGTACCACCGGAAGCATTTTTGTCTTCCGTATTTTCATCAAGGTTTACTTCAACCTGATTTTCTGAAAGATCTATTTCTTCCTCCAGAATGAAGTCAACAATATCGTTTTCGTCAACAAATGCCATTAAAACTTCATCTGATATTGGTTCTGCATTTTCCGTGTTATTTTGATCCTGTGTATTATCTGCAGTTGGTGTTGTGTTATCTGGTTTAATTAGAAAAAAGACCAATAAACACGCAGCTACAGCTGTAACAAAACCTATAACTTTTAAGCGAATGACACGTGGCTTGTTGGTTTCTTCTGAGTTAGAGACCTTTTGAGTGATGTTCTGAGCGAAATTCTCAAAGAATTCCGCCGGAACATCTGGTTTGGTAGTTTTTTGAAAGTTTTTAAGACCGCTTTCCTCTTCTTCAATTTTAGCCATTAAATCATCCGAGAAATTCTCAAAGAAATCCTTAGGAACATCAGGCTTCTGACGCTTTTTCAGGTGATCTAATATGTTCTTTTTCTCTTTCATTTACTTCTTTGACTTAAAACAGCACAAAAGGTTTAACTGTCTTTTAAATATTCTTCAATCTTTTTCACAGCCAGATGGTAAGATGCTTTTAACCCTCCGACACTTGTTCCAAGCAATTCTGAAATTTCTTTAAATTTTAATTCGTCAAAATACTTTAGTTCAAATACTTGCCTTTGCTTTTCAGGAAGCTCGTTCAAAGCTTTGTTTAACAGTGCTTCAATTTCTTCTCCGCTAAGGTCTTTACCGCCTTCGACTGTAATTTTATTTTCAAACAAAGGAGGATCAAGATCAACTGTTTTTCGCTTGTTGTTTTTGGTTAAAAAAGTATGGGTTTCATTAAATGCAATGCGATACATCCATGTATACAGGTTGGCATCTGCCCTGAAATTTTCAAGACCGTTCCATACTTTAATAAAAACATTCTGCATGACATCTTCCGCGTCCTGATGATTTTTAGTCAGACGTCTTATTTGCCAGTAGATACGTTCCTGGTATTTTTTGACAATCAATTGGAATCCTAGTTGTGGATTTTCTTTGTATTTGTCCAGTAACTCCTGATCCACAATTGATTTTTTGTTTTTAGTTGTGCCGGTTGTCTCCTCAACCAGTTCCAACTCAGCCTTACTTTCGTTGGATGACGCGTTGCACTGCTGCAACGATATCTGCTGTGTCGATATGGTATTTCGCGAGGAGTTCTTCACCTTTTCCACTTTCACCAAAGGTGTCGTTTACAGCAACCATTTCAAGAGGACTCGGATGATTTTTGGCGAGTGTTTGAGCGACGGTGTCACCCAAGCCTCCATTCATCATGTGCTCTTCAGCCGTAACAACACATTTTGTCTTGTTTACAGATTCTATGACTGTCTTTTCGTCAAAAGGTTTAATCGTGTGTACATTTATTATTTCAGGATTAATACCTTTCTCCAATAATTCCTTGCCTGCTTCAATAGCTTTCCACACCATATGCCCTGTTGCAATGATAGTTACATCTTTGCCTTCGTTTAGTATTTCAGCTTTACCAATTTCAAATTTCTTGTTTGGATCAGTAAAATTAGGAACTTTTGGTCTTCCGAATCTTAGATAAACAGGGCCTTCATAATCAGCAATAGCAATGGTAGCTGCTTTTGTTTCATTATAATCACAGGGTGAAATAACGGTCATGTTCGGCAGCATTTTCATCAGGCCAATGTCTTCCAGAATTTGGTGGGTAGCACCATCTTCACCTAAGGTTAATCCGGCATGTGAAGCACAGATTTTAACGTTCTTATTTGAATACGCAATGGATTGTCGAATTTGGTCGTAAACCCTTCCAGTTGAGAAGTTAGCAAAGGTTCCTGTAAACGGAATCTTTCCTCCGATTGTTAACCCTGCAGCAAGCCCCATCATATTAGCTTCTGCAATTCCAACCTGAAAGAACCTGTCAGGATTTTCATCCTGGAAGGCATTCATTTTTAATGACCCCGTTAGATCTGCGCAGAGCGCTACTACATTGGGGTGTGATTTACCTAATTCTTGTAAACCTGCGCCAAATCCTGAGCGCGTGTCTTTGTAATCCTGGATTTCAAAGGTTTTGTTCATCTTATGCAATTAGAAGGTTAAGTCGGTTTCTAAACCGGAATTAATCGAAAAATATTTAACGCTTGTATAATCTGTGGATGTAGCGGTGGTCGGCCGGAATACTAATTTGTATTTTCCCGGCTGCAAGTAAACCTGACCTGTAAGTTCAGTTCCGTCCAGGTCGCACACCCATTCTGAATAGTCGTTATCCGTATTTGTCAGGAATATTTGCCCAACAAATGCTTTAAATGTTCGGTACTTCAGCAAACCTGATCCCTCAATGTCAATATACTCACGTTGACTTTGATTGATTTCTACCGTCCTGTAAATCCTTGGCAGGGTTAATATTTCAAGGTCATAAGATCCAACGATATACCGTTGTGTCTCATCAATATCCTGGACATTTAAGGTTTCAGAGGATCCTTTTTGTGTTACGCGAACTTTAACATTTCGTGTTTTGGTAGGTCCCTGAATTCGAACCTTAAGAATTCCTTGTGGACAGTCAGCCGGAAGAATGTTATGCTGTCCTTTAAAGAGTTGTAGATTGGTCACCTTCACTTGTGGTAGGGTATTTACCACCATATCGTATTTGTACTTGGTGTCAATTACTACAATGGTATCGGGAATACCTCTGTAGTTCATTGTATGCATGAAAGTATACATCAATTCTTTTGTGCCCGCTTTGTATAAAAAGCAAGTAGTATTTGTTTCAGTGGGCTCGCCATGTATGTCTTTAAGGTAGATTTGAGCAGTGGTATTATTCAATGCATCAGAAATCACTGATTTCATTACTTTTTTGAATGATTCAACAGTAGATGCTTCATAGAATCGACCAATACAATCAAATTCATTTAAATACTTGAGGTCAATTCCGAGGCCTACAACAAAAGGGGTGACATTGATGCCTTTTTCTTTGAGTTTACGGGCAACTTCACAAGGAAATTGGTCGCAAGCTTCTAATCCATCAGTAATAAGGATGATGATATTTCGGGCATTTTTATCCGGAAAATCTTCTGCACTAGCTTCCAGTGAACGCGCAATGGGAGTAGTTCCTTTTGGTTCTACAGTATTAATAAATCCGCGAACAGCCGCGAAGTTATTTGGTCCAAATGGCACTTCGAGTTTGGTATCGTCACAATCCTGAAAGGTAGGAGTTACTGGAGATTGATGTCCGTAGACGCGCAAGGCAATTTCGAGATTAGGCGTGCCTTCCAGGTCGGTTAATGCATCTCCGAGAATTTCCCTTGCTAACTTTATTTTAGTAGACCCTTCCCATTTTCCATTCATGGAATTTGATGCATCAAAGATGAATAGAATACGTGTCAGCTTTTGAGCTTCTGTGCGCAAACTACATCCTAAGATGAGGAATATTATGACTACTATTTTATACACAATTAATAATCTCCAAGTGTCTCTTCAAGCTGAGAAAGTGCTTGTTCGGCTTGTTCTTCGGATGGTGCTGATCCGTGCCATTTATGGGTGTGCATCATAAAGTCGACACCTTTTCCCATAATAGTTGTCATAATGATGACTACCGGTTTTCCATTACCACACATTGATTTGGCTTTTTGCAATGTGTTTTTTATGGCTGCGTGGTCGTGGCCATCCATTTCAAGTACTTGCCAGCCAAATGCCTCCCATTTTTGTGCCAAATCTCCCATCGGAAGAACATCATCAATGTCTCCGTCAATTTGTTTGTGGTTATAGTCAACGGTAGCAATGATATTGTCAACCTTGTTTCCTGCGGCATACATAGCGGCTTCCCATACCTGTCCTTCCTGTAATTCTCCGTCACCATGTAACGAGTAAACTATGTTTTCGTCACCATTTAATTTTTTGGCAAGTGCAGCTCCAATCGCTACTGATAAGCCTTGTCCGAGAGAACCCGTAGCAACTCTTATACCTGGAAGACCTTTCGCCGGAGAAGGATGTCCTTGCAGTCGGCTGTTGATTTTTCGAAAAGTTGCAAGTTCAGATTTATCAAAATATCCTTTGTGTGCCAATGTGCTATAATACACAGGGGAAATATGTCCGTTAGAAAGGAAAAACAGGTCTTCGCCAATACCATCAATGGTAAAATTGGTAGGGTCAATATTCATAATCTCAAAAAATAATACGGTAAAGAAATCCGTACATCCTAGTGATCCTCCGGGATGCCCTGATTGTACATCCGTTACCATGCGAATTATATCCCTTCTGATTTGCGAACTTATCTCTGTTGTGGTTGCTACTTCCATTGTTTTTATGAATTAGAGTTCACAAAATTAAAGTTATTTGAAATAGGTAGAATTTTGAAGCCCTCTTTTAATCCTAAAGTTATGCACAAAAACCATGAATATTAACGATCCATCTGAAAACTGAAAAAAAAATCACAATTTTGTAAAAGTGGCACGCAACTTTATGTGGTGCTAACTCGTTTGAAACTACACAGAACAAAAAACCTATAAATAGACTACATGAAAAGTATCACATTGTTTGTCCTTGTTTTCTTAGGAATCTCAGTAACCAGTTATTCACAGGAGAACAACACTTCAAAACCGGAAAGGGTAGAACTATACCCGTACACACCTTCTTCAAACACTATAACTCCTGAACAGGAGATAGCTAATTGTGAAGCACAAATTGAGGCTCTAGATACAAAAGAGGCTAAGATTCGCGAATCAGAGGAGCAAATTAAAATTGCAGAAGAAAATGGATGGTTTGAACAAGCTGAAAAAAACCGTCAGGAATTACAAGCAAGAATTAAAGAATTAAAAAGCAAAAAATAAGATGTCTAGAATACTCAGTTTTTTTATTACTATTGGATTTACTCTTTGTGGTGTCCAATCATTTGCTCAGGGAAGCTCTGATTGTAATGATCCCTTGCAACCGATTTGCGGTAATGCAGGTTTACAATTTACTGCATCCTCTGGTGTAACAGCTGCCTCAATTACAAATCCTGGAAACAATTATGACTGTTTGTTTACTTCTCCAAACCCGACCTGGTATTATATGGAAGTATCTCAAACTGGTAATATAGATTTTTCATTAAGCGCACCACAGGATATTGATTTTATCATTTACGGTCCCTTTGCAGATTCTGCTGCAGCTCAGGCCGGTTGTAATAATTATGGAAATGGAGGGTCAGGAGGAAGCGTTATTGACTGTAGTTACTCGGCAACAAATAGCGAGACGCCATCTATACCAAATGCAGTAGCGGGAGAGGTATATGTTTTACTTATAACGAACTACGCCAATACTGTGCAGGATATTACGTTTGCACAAACTGGTGGTACGGGTTCTACTGATTGTAATATTGTTACACAGCCTCCTTGTGTTTCAGACCCAGGTACATTTGTCTATGAAAAAGATCCTGCAGGTCCGGCACCATCTTCTTTAACTACTGCACCTATTTACTTATGTCAGGGAGATGCCTTTTCATTAATTTCTAATGGAGATTATACCTTGCCTAATGATACTATTGCCCAGCCAATTGGTGACGGGATTTACTCAGCACAGTTAATGTGGTTAGTATATGATGCAGCACCAGTTTCTGGTGATCCAAGTTCCGATCCAGGATTTTTGAACTATATTATTCCTTCTGAAGATATCATGGATATTAATGACGGGAGTTCACCGATCATTCAAACATTTGGTTGCGGTACATATTGGTTTGTGCCAGTAGCGGGTGACGACGGAATTGGAGGAAATAATAACGTGGCAAACGGTACGAATGACAATGGAGGCCTTGATTGGGATAAGGATGGTAACGGCTGCTACAATCTTGGTAATGCCGTAGAAGTAACTTATGCCTGTCAGATTACTACAACTAACGCCGTGAATTGTAACCCACCAGCTGTAGTAAATGGTGTGGATATAATGATATCGGGTGGTTCTGGAAACTATACAATCGTTAATCAGGGATCAGGTAATCTTGCCAGTACAAGCGTACCAAATGGCGGTACAGCTACGGTATCAGATCTTACAAATAATCAAACCTGGGACATTACTATCACAGACGTCGAAGGGTGCAGTACAACTGCTTCAGGCGTCTTTAGTGCTCCGGTAATATCCAATATATCACTAACACCGGCACCGGATTGTCCTATGAATGGTACAGGTACAGTAGACGTAACGATTTCAGGTTCATCCGGTCAGGGTGGTCCTTACGCCATTGTTATGGCTAATGATCCTCCAACAGCTGGAACAACTGATTCCTATACCGATATTGCAGGAACCGTTGTTCCAATAATTGTTTCAGATGTTGAAGGCTGTGTTTCTGATTCTACAGTGACTATTCCTTCGGCAGGACATTTCATTATCATTACTGTTGTTAATTTGGAAGGTGAAGAGTGTTACGGAGATGGTAACGGAACAGCAACAATTTCAGCAGTTCCAACACCGTCAGGTACTGTTACAGGAATTGTTTGGACAGACCCTTTAGGTAATGACTTTCCGGGTACGGCAACCAATACAACTCAAAACGCAATGATGCCAGGTACCTGGATCGTTTGTGTAACGGATGACATAGGGTGTGAGGTTTGTATTCCGATAGATATTACAGCACCACAAGAGTTAGATATTTTTGTTGAAAATTCAAATGAACCGGTATGTTATAATTTTAGTGATGGATCCATTGATGTTGGAGTTACCGGAGGAACATCACCTTTGACTTTTTCCTGGTCTCATAATGCACAACTTACAGGGGATGTCGCTAACACGGTTCCAGCAGGCATCTATTGGGCATATGTTACAGATGACAATGGGTGTATGGACTCTGTAGAGATCAATCTTGGCCAACCGGATTCACTACACGGCTTCTTTACAATCAAAGATGTACTTTGTTATGGAGATTCAACTGGTGGAATTATAGTTGATAGTGTTGCAGGTAATTTTGGTAATGTTACATATAACTGGAATCTTCAAGGGGTAGTGCCAAATCCACCTAATAACTTTTCTACAGCATCTGGATTACCAGCTGGAACGTATGTATTAACGTTATTGGATGATAACGGGTGCTCAAATGAGTATCAGTGGACATTAACACAAAATTCTCCAATCGAATTGTCAGAGTTTGCTTCACAACCAGCATATTGTAGATTATTCGGATATCAGTCTGGAAATGGTGTAGTGTCAGCAGCTGCCATAGGTGGTGTGCCTGACTATGACTATACCTGGACAAACTTACAAACCGGTGCTCAAACTAATAATACCACCTGGGGAGGATTAAATCCTGGAGCGTACCAGATAACTGTTGTGGATGATGTGGGATGTGAACTTGTCCAGGTCATCAATGTGGATAGTGTTAATCCGATAGCGGCCTTTACTGTTTTATCTGCTGAGTTGGATGGAAATCTGGAAGGAACTGCACCCGTATACGTAACATATACAAATGAATCACAGTACTTTGCTAACCCGAATAATCCGCAATCAGATACGACTTTCTTCTGGAACCTGGACTACAACAATGTTCCATGGTATATTTCGCATGATGTGAATGAACAGCTAGATACTGTGTACACAGGAGAAAATGTATTTGAAGTTTGTTTGGTAGCTATTAATAAGAACGGCTGTACTGATACAACTTGTAAGGAGATTATTGTTCATGATCAACCAGAAATTACTCCACCAAATATATTTACACCAGGTTCAGATGGTGCTAATGATGAATTCACTTTTGAATTTAAGTCACAGGCGGTTGAAGAGTTTTCAGCATTAGTATTAGACCGTTGGGGGAAAGTAGTGTATGAGTTCAATTCAATTACAGATGCGTGGAATGGAAATAATATGTCCGGAAAACCATGTAATGATGGTACATACTTCTACAAATACAGTGTTGTTTATACTAATGGTACAACTGAAGAAGGGCAAGGAACAGTTACCCTGATTCGAGAATAGAGACAAAAATCATTAACAAATGAAGGTCGGTTTTTACCGGCCTTTTTTTGTTTGAAATAGCTTATCTTTGCGGATCATTTATAAAATCAACTGGATAGATGGCTCTAAAATGTGGGATAGTAGGATTGCCGAATGTTGGCAAATCAACATTGTTTAATTGTTTGTCAAATGCAAAAGCGCAATCGGCAAATTTTCCGTTTTGTACGATTGAACCAAATATAGGTGTGATTACCGTACCGGATAATCGATTGTCTGAACTGGAAAAGATCGTACATCCGGAGCGAGTAGTACCGACTACAATAGAGATAGTTGATATTGCAGGATTAGTAAAAGGTGCGCACAAAGGGGAAGGTTTGGGAAATCAGTTCCTTGCCAATATTCGTGAAACAGATGCAATTATACATGTCCTAAGATGCTTTGATGACGACAATATTGTCCATGTTGATGGATCAATTGATCCCATAAGAGATAAGGAGGTAATTGATTTCGAACTTCAGCTGAAAGATCTTGAAACGGTTGAAAATAAACTCAATTCACTTAAACGAGCGGCGAAATCGGGAGATAAGGATATTGTAAAACAATACGCATTCTGCGAGAAACTTAAAACTACATTGGAAGCAGGAAATTCCGCCAGAACTGTTATTCCTGAAGGTGACGTTGAAGAGGAGATGATGAAGAATCTACAACTCTTAACGGCAAAACCGGTGTTGTACTTGTGTAATGTGGATGAAGCTTCTGTCAAGAACGGAAATGAGTATACAAGCAAGGTTCAGGAAATAGCAGATAAGGAAGGAGCTGAAATGCTTATTATAGGAACCAAGATCGAAGCCGATATTGCGGAATTTGAAACCTTCGAGGAAAGACAACTTTTTCTGGAGGAGCTTGGACTTGAAGAAGCTGGTGTAAACCGATTGATCAGAGCAGCATATCGTTTGTTGGACCTTCAGACGTATTTTACGGCTGGAGTGAAGGAGGTGCGGGCATGGACAGTTCCGGTTGGTGCAACTGCGCCAGAAGCAGCCGGAGTAATACACAGTGACTTTGAAAAAGGCTTTATTCGTGCAGAGGTGATCAAGTACAATGATTTTGTAGAACTTGGTTCAGAATTAGCTGTGAAGGAAGCAGGAAAGCTGAAGGTAGAAGGGAAAGGATATGTTGTAGAAGATGGAGATATTATGCATTTCCGGCATAATGTGTAGCCATTTATCCTGAAAATAGTTCTTTTGGGTTGTTTGTTTGTCCTTACTTAAATCTTTGGAGCCAGCAGGCGACTTAGTTTTGTACATTTAATCTATGGAGAGAAAATCACTGTTGTATTGGTCAGCACAGGTGATAGGCTGGGGAGCTTACTTCGTGCTTTCAGTGCTGTTATTGTATTCTACAAATGAACTCAGTCTCACTGTCAACCTCGCCATTTATATTTTTGCATCCATTGCCATTTCTATATTTTTATCACACAGCATTCGGTATTTCATCATCAGGAAAGACTTGATTAAACGGTCTTTGACCTCAATAATACTTTATACCCTTCTGTTCTCTTTAATTGCAGCAACTATTCTCGAATTGGTTCAGTTTGCAGTTACGGAATATGTTATTACCGTTGATTTTATTCAAGAAATGGCAGCAGTCCCTGAAGGTTATTCGGTTTGGGCTGACTTTATCTTTGCCACTTTCCGCTCTGTTCTCTTATTCTTACTCTGGACGGGGTTTTATTATGCTTACGTTGTAATAGAACAATCCCGAAATCAGGAAATACAACGTTTAAAATTAGATGCTTCTGCTAAAGAAATAGAACTAAAAAATTTACGGGCACAACTTAATCCCCACTTTCTGTTTAACTCTTTAAACTCTATTCGTGCGTTGGTTGGTTTAAACCCCGATCAGGCCAAAACTGCAATTACACGGTTGTCCAGTTTACTCCGACATTCTATAAACCTGGGTAAACAAAAACTTGTGCGACTGGAAGATGAGATTGAATTGGTCAAGAATTATTTGGAGTTAGAAAAAATTAGGTTTGAAGAAAGATTGAGTGTTGAGTACCAGATTGACCCCGAATCACTAAATTGTGAGATACCACCACTGATGGTGCAGACAGTTGTTGAAAATTCTATCAAACATGGCATATCAAAGTCTATTGATGGAGGGAAAATTGTATTTAAATCTAATTACAAGGACGACAAGCTGGAATTGTTTGTTGAAAATCCCGGGAAGATTGACGCTGGTCTTGCAGAAAATGGAATTGGCTTATCCAATACAAAAAAGCGACTTGAGATATTGTATGGTGAAAAGGGGAAATTTGATATTATCCAGAATGGAGGGAATGTTTTGGCAACAATAAAAATTGATTATTCATGAAAACTATCATTGTTGATGATGAACGACTCGCTAGAGAAGAGTTGAAAGATTTATTGAAGGAATATCCTGATATTGAGATTGTAGGTGAGTATAAGAACGCAATTGAAGCCAGGGAAGCAATAGAAAAAGAATCACCTGACCTGATTTTTCTCGATATTCAAATGCCTGGAGAAACCGGTTTACAATTGATGGAGAAGATGTCTAATCCTCCGAGAACTGTTTTTGTTACGGCGTATGATGAGCATGCCATCAAGGCCTTTGAGTTAAATGCTTATGACTACTTGATGAAGCCAATTGATCCTGAACGACTTGCCGAGGTACACAAGCGTTTACAAGAGGAAAATAAAACACCTGAATCTGTAGAGAATTCAGATGTATTGAGAGAAGGAGATAAGGTGTTGATCAAGGACGGTGACAAAGTATGGTTCATTAATGTCAACGATATTCGCTATTTCGAATCTGAAGGGAACTATGTAAAAGTCAAATTCGACAATTTCCGGCCATTGATTTTACGATCACTAAATAGTCTGGAAGAACGAATGGATGAGAAACTTTTTTTCCGCGCCAATCGGAAATTTCTAATCAACTTAAATCACATTGTAAATGTAGAAAGTTGGTTTAACGGAGGTTTACAAATTGAACTCAGTTGCGGAACCAAGGTAGAAATATCCCGACGTCAAACCATTAAATTTAAAGACAGGTTTAGCCTTTAATTTCATTACTGAACAAATCAGCGTTAGGCTCGTCGTAAATGCATCCTTAATTTAAAGTGAAAACTAACGTTTAATGATAGCTATTTTTGACTAGGAAATACAATTCTACTGTCATTATAAATCCGGTGCTCAGCTGATTTAAAGTCACTTTTCGTTGCTTTATAGATGTCATCCACCCATTGCTGAGGATTCATATCAAATAAAGGGAACATAGAACTCTGTATCTGTACCATTATTCGGTGGCCTTTTTTAAAGGTGTGAAATACTTCAAGCAATGGTACTTTCACCTCTGTCTTTTCATTTCGCTTAAAAGGAATTCCCTTTACAAATGACTCTCGGTAACGACCACGAATATAACCAGCACGTACAAGTTGTTGATACCCCTGATAATTTATTCCTTCCACATCTGTTTCTTCGGTGGTTCTGTTGTCCGGGTAGACATCTATAACCTTAACGTAAATATCAGCATCATCCAGGTTGGTAGCAAAGTTTATATAAGCTTCTATTTCACCAAAAACCGTTAAGTCTTTATCCAAAATTTCGGTGGTATAACTCAGGACATCTTTTCTTCCTTGCAAAAAACGTTGATCTGCTGTGAAATAGGATTTAGGAGCCATTCGTTGAAAGTCATTCTTCTCAAGATAAGGAACCGGGTTCTTCGGATCTGAAATATAGGTTCTCCAGCCTTCCTGGTGCTCCTTATCAGCAGTTAATTGGCCGCTTACGCCCAGGTAAAGGGTTTTTCTTTCATCTGGTTCAACCGGAAATTTCTCGAATTCATTCCACTCTTTTTCACCCGTGTCAAATGCTTTGACGTTAAAATCAGGAGGACTGCCAATTCCTTTTAAGTGGTATTCAAAATAATTGTACTCAACGGTCTTTTGGAACTCTTCTGAAATTCCTTCCCCGTAACAAACATTACCCAGGTAATACAGTGAATCTCTTCTTTTGTTGTGTCCGTGTGACCAAGGGCCTATAACAAATTGCGTTTCAGGATTTTTCTCTTTGATTATTTTGTAAGAATTCAAAATTCCATAGAGATTTTGTTCGTCATTCCAGCCGCCAACAATCATGATCTGAGCCTTCATCTCTTCGTTGATATAGTTGAGCCAGTTTCTCTTTTCCTGGTATTCATCATAATTAGGATGTGATTTAATGCGTTCCCAAAAAACGTTGTCAGCCAAAATATCATCAAAATTAGTTAGCGCCAGTCTGTCTCTGAAAAACTCATAATAAGGCCTTCCTACTTTATTCTCAACATCTGTATAAAAGATAGAATCTTTCATGTCGTACCAGGATTCTGTCGTGGGTTTGTCCTTGTAAGTACCGAAAGCATTGAGAACCGGAATATAGTTCATGGCGCAAAGTCCGTAACGGGAAAAGTCCTCAAAGTAAAAATTAGTCACGGGTGCCATAGCCATCACAGCTTTGAGGTTGGGGTGATTTGTTCTTGCGCCAATCAACGTTGTCCAACCGGGGTAGGAATTCCCATACTGTCCTATGTTGCCATTAAAATGATCCAGGTTATTGACCAGCCAGTCGAATGTATCATACGAGTCGGTAATTTCATCTGTTGCGTTGTCATCCCAAAGTGAGTAGGGAGGTTTTACATTTTCAAATACGCCTTCACTGTTCCACCTGCCTCTAACATCTTGAAAAACAAAAATGTAACCAGAAGCTACCAGGTCGGGATTATGAGAAAGGTGTTCAGGAATGCTGTCTGCTCCGTAAGGATAGCAGGAATAAGGCGTTCGCTTTATAAGTACGGGATAATCCTGAGTAGTATCTTTTGGGGTGTAGATAGCAGTGAAGAGCTTTACGCTATCTCTCATTTCAATATAAACCTCCTGTTTGGTATAATCTTCTTCAGTAAAATTATTGTGAGGAAATTCGACCGATTCACTAGTGCCAGAACAAGCATTAATGAGGAATATTACTGCTCCTAACCAAATGATTGTCTTGAATTTATTTATCGTATTCATGAAGAGGCAAATCTAGCAATTTATAAATCAGGATCAATGCATTTTTTATCGCTAACTTTGGCGCCCTAAATTTTGCTTTGAAAAGAGGAGATATCATAGAAATTGAGATTACTGATTACGCGTTTGGCGGAAAGGGAATTGCTAAGATTGATACGGAACAGGGTCAGTATGTGGTTTTTGTTCACAACACCTATCCCGGGCAGACTGTGCAGGCCAAAATAGCCAAGAAGCGAAAGAGACATGCAGAGTGCAAGCTATTAAACGTATTAAAAGACGCTCCGGATGCTGTTGATTTGGGGTATCAGGAAATTTCAGGAGCACCTTATATTAAATTACCGATTGATAGGCAACGGGAGTTGAAGCAGACATCTACGCTGGAGCAATACAAACGGATTGGAGACATCCAGGATATTTATGAGCTGTTTGATGAATATATTCCATCTCCGGTGGATTTTAATTACCGGAATAAAATGGAGTATTCTTTTTCATCTATTCGGCAGGATCTTGAAACCGGAGAAGAAGAAGATGACGCATTTGCACTGGGATTTAAGACCAGGGGAACCTGGTGGAAAGTGGAAAATCTGGATAAAGAAAGTGGCTTATTTGATCAGGAATTAGAGACGAAGTTGAAGGAAATAAGAGCCTATCTTCAAACTATCGGATTACCTGCCTGGCATCCTCCTCAAAAGCTGGGGTTTTTCAGGCACCTGGTCGTTCGAAAATCCTTTGATCAGGATGCTTTGTTGATCAATCTTGTTACATCCTCACAGGGCTTGAAGAGGTTTGGCAGGGATGCATTTGCAGCATTTATGCAGGATTTGTTGGGAAAGCGATTAGCCGGTTTGCAGCACACAATCAATGATGATGTATCTGACCGGGCGAAAATAGAGAAGGGGAACAATGAATTACTGATCGGAGATCCTGTTATTTTGGAAAAACTGCTGGGTTTACACTTTGAGATTAGTATGGAGAGCTTTTTTCAGACCAATCCGAAAAGTGCAGAAAAGTTATATGCAAAAGCCATTGCCTATGCCCTGGAAAATTTTGAACTAAAAGGAGAGGTCCTGATGGACCTGTTTTGCGGAACCGGCACTATTGGACAGATCATGGCTTCCCAAATACCAGATGTAAAGGTAATAGGAGTAGACATTGTACCGGAAGCTATAGAAGATGCAAAAAGGAACGCAGCAAGAAATAAGATAAATAATCTTGAGTTTTTTGCAGCAGATGTAGGTAAATTCCTAAATGAATATCCACAATACAGCGGCAATATCCATACAGTGATGCTTGATCCTCCAAGAGCGGGAATTGCACCAAAAACCTTGCGTAAAGTAATTGCACTTGGTGCTAAACAGATTGTATATATATCCTGTAATCCTGCTACCCAGGCCAGGGACGCGAAAGAACTTTCACAGGCAGGGTATCAACTTCAAAAGATTTCATTGGTTGATCAGTTTCCACATACCGCTCACATAGAAGCTGTAGCACTTTTCATCAAAAAGTAATGAATAACGGCTTAAAGAAATACAGCAAATATTTTGTGGACTTTTGGCAATATCTGGTCATTATCATCATTTTTATTATTGCCGCTATTTTTGTCCTTTAGGGATTACTTAGCCCTTAACTCGATTCGAATGAGCGTTTGTTTTTCAAAATGATACGCGATTTCATATTTGCCATATTTCACGTTAATCACTTCGGGCCAGGCAATGCCATCATAAACAGGAAATGTTCCAATAATGTCATCCAGGGACATGCCTACACGAACACCATTCGGCAAGATTACTTTATTGCTAACTACAGTTCCTTCATGCATGTACGGATTGTCGTCAGAAAAGTAAATAAAACGGCTTCCCTTCCCATCTGACAATTGATTGTACATGATCTTATCACCTCCACCTGTAATCTTCACTTCAAGTGATTCGGTAAATTCATTTTTACCCCGAAATTTGGAATTCACCCACAACCAAATTTGACCTTTGTTGAAATGTTTGTTGAACAGAGTATCGTTCTTACTCATATCTATGTTCATTACTCCAGCGTTTTTGTAGCGTTTACTGGAATCAACGTAGGCTTCATAGCTTTCAGGCCGGTCAAAGTGTGGTACACCCTGTTCATCCATTGCTGTCAGGATAGTTTTAATCTGCCGATCAGCCTTATCCAGGTCAAAATTATTGGGATCCACAGTGTGCTGCAGTATTTCTTTAGAACTCCAAAGCTCAATTTTTTCACACTCAAAACAAGCCGTTAATGATGCCACAGGATTACCTTCTTTGTCAAAGTAAATGATTCCGTGCCTTGGAATAAAACACTTCGATAATCCGTGCAATAACTCATCAACACCACGTGCCATAGTACCGTGTAGCTTATTTAGAAAATCTTGAGAGAGATCAAAACCATTTCCCAACTTGGATTTTGCATACACACCATCTTCGTACACCATATAATCAAGCTTTTCCGCTCCCTCAAAGGGAATGTTCAATAAATACAACTTTGCATACTCATATTCAACGTTTGGCCATAAAAAACCGCCGGAAAAAGAGAGGGTAGACATAAAAAAAGTGAAGGAAATAGTAAAAAGTTTCATAGTGTTCTAAAATAGGTTCCTAATTTAGTGTTTATCAATTTGTGAGCCAAATGGAGAAAGAGTATTGGGATAACCGTTGGGTTAATAAGGAATTAGGCTGGGATATTGGAAAAGTATCAAAACCGTTAAAGGAATATTTTGATACACTTGAGGATAAATCAATCAAGATATTGATTCCGGGTGCAGGAAATGGATATGAGGCAGAATATCTTCACAACAAGGGATTTACGAATGTGTTTGTCGCAGATATTTCTGAACACGCGTTGCAATCCTTTATGGAACGTTGTCCGGGTTTTCCGAAAGAACATACGATAAATAAGGACTTTTTCAAGTTAGAAGAAAAATATGACCTCATTATTGAGCAGACCTTTTTTTGTTCTATGTATCCATCCCGAAGAATTGACTACGCTCAAAAGATGAAGTCATTGCTGAAAAAAGATGGAAAGCTTGTCGGTGTGTTGTTTGATCGTTCGTTTGATGCCGGACCGCCATTTGGTGGATGTAAAGAAGACTACATGAAAGTATTTGGGGTGGTGTTTGATCATGTTGACATGGTGCCTTGTAAGAATTCGATTAAAGAGCGAATGGGAACTGAACTTTGGTTTGAAGCGAAGAATTGACGAAAATATTTTTGATTTGGTTATATTAGGTGCATTACCTCTAGTAACTTAAGTCATGGTTTCAAGGTTAATTGTCCAATTTAAAACTCAATTCATGAAAAAGATAGTTTTTGTACTTCCCTTGTTTATTTTATTCTCATGTGGTGGAAGTAGTGAATCTGAAGATCATCAGACCAATGAAGATTCGTTGTACAGTGTGGATAACGAGTGGGTGTTAAGCGCAGAATTATTAAAGAAAAAATTGGGTTACCTGCAGGCGAGTTTTGTGGAGATTGGCAACAAAGAGGTAGAAGAGACCGTGTGCGAAGAAGGAGCCACAGTTCCTTACTATGGCAGTAAAGAAGAAATGAATGTCTGGTTAATGACCACGTATATGTTGGATAACTTCTCAGCAGATGAATTTGGCAAGAACGATTTTAAAATGCCATCCGCATTAATTAAGAATGAAACACCACTCACAGAATTGAATTGGTTGAATATTAATAGCCTGGACAGCAATATGTTTAATGTTTACTGCCAATATCCGGATTTGACCAATATCCCCAAAAAGGTGACAGATGAGGATGGCAATGAAACTTCAAACGAAGAATGCTTGCGAAAAGCAGACCAGGTGTTAGGGGCGATTGAAAGTGGATTATTTGGTGTAATTGCAATTACGGATTATTTACCGCCATCTTATACCAGTGATACAGAATATGAAACCGGATATGTAATGGGCTACATCATGTTCGCCGATTGGGAAACCGGTGAGCTGAGTTGTATTAGTCCATTTTTGGCACAAAACAATGAAGAAGTGGATTTTGCCGGAATTCCGGAGAACAGTGGAAATGATCAATATTCAAAAGAGGTGCTAACTATGCGCGCAGACTTGCAAACACAAACCTATAACGTAATCGACAGTATTGCCAGAATTCGAACAGGCTTTACAGGTGACGTATGGGTGAATAGTGCTGAACAACTGGAATCGTTTAAATAGGGTATACTCAAAAGCAAATTTCTATGCTTGTGCGTTTAATTCTTGTCGGGAATTAAAATTTCAATTACACAATAGTCTGGAATAATAGATCAGCCCTTCGTGTTCAACTTGTAAAAGATACAATCCCTTTTGGGCATTTGGTATTTCTATTTCCAGATAATTGTTGAAATATCGAATTTTAGCTTTAACATCCTGTCCATCTATGCTCATTATCCGGAGTTTGTCATTTGAAGGATCAATCGTCCAGGATGATTTTATCCTGTACTTACCATGTGACGGGTTTGGAAAGACGTTCAGCTCTTCTACTTTGCCAGCATTCGTATTCGAATTTGTTGATAGAAATGCGCCATTCGGAATACTGTCCCATATTTCGACATCATCTATCCATTGAAATACGGTACCATCATCCATAGAAGGTTCATCAACATAGAGCTTGAATATTTGCCAATTACTGAGTACAGACGGCGTTGTATCGTTCATATTTCTACCATATTCATCAAAAATAGTTTGTCCGTTAATTGCCGCAAGAATCCTTCCGGTACTATCCGGCGCCTGATTCCAATAAACTTCTACTTTGAACCAATCATTTGTTGAAACTACATCTTGATGGTAATATGATGTATCATCAATGAAACTGGCAGCTGCACCTGAACCAACCTGATAATTCTGAAAAAAAAGCCAATAAGCTGAGCTGCTGTCAGATGCCAATGAACTCACTCTAGGTGATAAACCCCACCTATAATCGGAGCCAGATTGTCCAGTTTCAAACCATTCCATCATTATTCTCCAACGATTTGTACCGAAGGGCATAATAGTATAAAAGTTAGGCTGCACCTTCATCCAATAACTGATATATGCCTGGCGCAGATTGGTATCTAGATTTAGGCGGTATTCGCACCTAACCCAACCTGCCATTGAATTACCAAAATTACCGTTATTGTAGTCACTAACCTCCATGTATAATGATTTAGCACCACTATGTGTAACGTTGCTGTCCAGTTCAACTTTTGCATAGTCAGATAACAAGACGGTGTCGGGAACTTTAAAGGTCCAGTAAGCATCTAGCGGAGTCTGTGTGGGTAAATCATTCGGCCATTGATAACCAGTGGAGAGATCTGTTCCAGAGAAATATTGGTACCATTGTCCACCGCTTGCAACCGGAGGATACAATTGAACAGTGTCTTCAAATCCCGAGCTAAACAGTAAGTTCTGCGAGATGCTCAAAGTTGGACTAAGTAAAAGTAGTAAGAAGAAGATTTTCATAATATACGTGATAATAGGACATGTATTACCCCCATTGGTTTAATTTTCAACCAGGTAAAGGGTGAATTTAAGGAATTTTAGGAGCAGGTGCAAAATACGCAAAACCGTCCTTTCTATATATTTTTATGATAAGATAGATATCTAACAAGGTTGATAAACTACAATAGCAGGCGTTACCCAATCAAGTTACTCACAATCCTGCTTGTACAAATTCATGTACTGCAACATGATGCCGAGAATTTCTATTAGGCTAATATTCTCAACCAAATAACCAGTAATTTCGTTAATATCAGTACCTTGGCATCAGGAACATACATTATTAAGTTGTATGCAGGTGATCAGGTATTTGTTTCAAAATTGGTGAGGACATAGCGTGAATAAAGTATTGGCCATATTAGTTTTTTTTCTCCCCTTCACGGGCTTGGGGCAGTGGGAAATAATATCACCACCGGTGGATTATATGTCCAATAGTTTCAAGAACCTGCATTTCATTAACAAAGATACCGGATTTGTAGTTGGGAAGTTTGACGGATTATCTACTGTTATCAGAACACTTGACGGAGGTAACTCCTGGGATACAACGAGAATTGCTGATATCACAACAGGGGTACCGGGTAATCCGTACAGTATTACATTTCCGTCTGACTCGGTTGGGTATATGGCATGTACCTGGAAATTGTTTAAAACTCTTGACGGCGGTGAAAATTGGTTTCAAATTGATACCGGTGAAGTTTATACAAATACGATTGCAGATGTCGATATATTGTTTCTGAACAACGATACTGGTTATGTGGGTTGGGCTGATGGAGGAGCCGGAGGGCTTTTGACCACTGATGGTGGATTATCCTGGGTGCAAGATGTAAATTTATGGGGAGTTCGGCACTTTAACTCCTATAATGGTCAAATAACGTCGTGTGCTGGTGCTTGGCAGGTACTAAATGTAGATTCATTAAAATGGAGCAGCGTTTATGATCCCTTAAATTATGGCACCTATTCCTTTAGAAATTCTTTAAACCTAAATGGAAAGATCATTATCATAGGAAATAAAATGGGTTCAGGCTCAGCAGGTTTATACTCCTATACAGAAGATTTTGGCCAAAGTTGGGTAGCGTATGAAATGGGAGGAACCCTGGAAGATATTGTTTTTGTCAACGACACAACCGGTTTTATGGTAGGCGGATTTTGGGGAACTTTGCGTACCACAGATGGCGGAGATACCTGGTTCAAAACAGAAATTGATGATTTGGGAACGGGTATGTCTAAGGCTTTCCGCGAAATTTATTTTGTGAATGATACCCTGGGTTTTGCAGTAAGCGGTGACGGTATTTACAAAACCACGAATGCCGGTGGGGTTAATCAACAAGAAGTCTATTTTTGGCCGTATGACCTTTCTGTTGAGGAAGAAAAAGGGATTAACGTAGGAATTTACCCTAACCCGGCTCAAAACGTCCTTTGTTTAGATGCCGACGAACATGAATTACATGCTGTTCGGGTATATTCTTTAGATGGACGTGAAGTTCTTTCACAGCAGCTAACTGGACATACCATAAACCTGGATATCTCAGAATGGCCAGTAGGAACTTATTTGATGGTAGTTGAAACCAATAAAGGAAGATACAGAGCTCAGGTGGTGAAGGAATAGTTTTTCTATTAAAATAGGTGTTTCGCTTATAACTAATGGAATATCATTGATTTACTCACAATCCTGCTTGTACAAATTCATGTATTCCATTATGATGGTCACAGCTTCGTCTTTGAACACATTTGATTGATATTCCGGTTCAACGATAAAGGTTTGCGCACTTTCGTAAATCTTACACCAATCTGCCATCAGAGCCATTTGAGAAACTACAAGGCACCATACCACTCCTGCGCTCATGTTGGTAGTGTCTCTCCAGTAAGCTAAAAATGCGCCTTTCATAGAGTGTTGAGGACTTTGATAGTTGTCCATTGCCCTTAAATACGACCAACACACCAAATCGTCTGTGGTCAATAATTCAGTTTGTTCTGTTTCTTCAGGCATTTCCTGGCTATCACTTTTAAGGTATTTGAATACTTCCCTGTCCAGGCCCTTTCTTTTTTCAAGTAAATAATCTTCAAAAGTTTGCGTGTAGCCAGATTCCCATCCAAAAGAATTGATAATGGCCAGCTTGACGTCACAGGTCAATTTTTTACCGGTTAAAAGCTTAAGTACTTTCTTATCCAGCCCGTTCTCTCTCGCATAACTCACATTTTTATCGTCTTCATACGCTAACCAAAAAGGCGTATCGGTCAGAGGCGAGTCTGCACTGCTGATCAACGCATTGAATACAAAAAACAAAAATAATATGTGCTGTGTCCTTATCATTCCTGGTTAAACATAGTAAAATCCACTTAAAACAAAAATACGGTTTCTACGTATTTTTAAAGGAATACTGCTTTATGCAACGCAAATTTCTTACCAGTTTATCATTAATCGTTTTGCTCAACCTTCTGGTTAAGCCATTCTATATCCTTGGAATTGATGCAGAAGTGCAGATAAGAGTAGGGGAAGAGGTGTATGGTAATTACTTCTCCCTCCTTAATTTTTCGTTCTTACTCAATATTCTTCTCGACCTGGGAATAACCAATTACAATACACGAAATATTGCGCAGCATCCCCAGTTATTACAAAAGCACTTTTTTAAAATATTATCCCTACGACTCTCTCTGTTTATTCTGTATGCCACTTTTACCCTCCTGTCCGGACTGTTGGTGGGCTATTCACAGTATGAATTTTATTTGTTGAGTATACTGATGGTTAATCAATTTCTGGTTGCGATTATACAGTTTTCACGTTCAAACTTTGCCGGATTGCATTTATTTAAAACAGATGCAGTAATATCAATACTGGACAGGAGTTTATTGATTGTTTTCTGTTCAGTATTACTGTGGACGAACCTCATGGGTGATACGTTTCGCATTGAATGGTTCGTGTATGCACAAACCTTGGCTTATGGGTTATCGGCTTTAATTTCACTAGGGATTTTGAGCAATAAAGTAGGGAGGATGCGTTTGGAGATCAAGCGAACATTCTCACGTGCAGTTTTAAAGAAAAGTTTTCCGTACGCCTTATTGATCTTTTTAATGATGATGTACAACCGGGTGGATGCAGTGATGCTTGAACGGCTTTTGCCCGACGGCAATGTACAGTCAGGTGTTTATGCACAAGGATTTCGAATTCTGGATGCTGTTAACATGTTTGCCTTGTTGTTTGCAGGATTGTTATTGCCCATTTTTTCAAGATTAATAAAGCAAAAGGAAAATGTACGGGAAATGATGGAGCTGGCATTCAGAATACTCATAGTGGTGAGTATGATCACAGGAATTTTTGGCTTTTGGTATCAGCATGAGCTAATGCAGCTGAGGTATCCTGGCGTTACAGAAGCATCAGGCATTACCTTTGGATTCCTCATTCTCAGTTTTATTCCGGTTTCCGTGACGTATGTTTTTGGAACCTTGCTTACTGCTAATGGCAGTTTACGACATCTCAATCTAATGGCAGTTTTCGGAGTAGTACTCAACATAATACTCAATTTCATACTTATTCAAAGCATGAAGGCAGAAGGAGCTGCGTTGGCAACTTTGATCACCCAAATTGTCACCGCACTGATTCAAATGGTATTGGTTTATGCCATCTTTAGAATGAAAATCAACATCAACCTCCTCTGGCGAATTCTAATTTTTCCTGCCATCATCATAGGTCTGTTACTGGGTGCTCAGCTTGTGGATTTAGGAATTACGGCATTACAACAAATGATGATATTTATTTTGTTGAGCGTAGTGTTAGCTGTTGTACTGGGATTATTCAGAATTGCCGATATAAAGCAATTGTTGATCCGATCAGGAGGTGAGGAAGATCAAGGCGATTAATCCTACTACGGTTGCGCCAACCAAACCTTGGGTAAAATTGTTCAATTTCCACCTGAAATTTGTGAAATAGAATAAGAGCAGGTTGGGGATCAAACTGAAGATCAAAATGTCCATTTGCTCTGGGTTTTGCGTCAAAGCCAGGTCAACGTATTGATCAAAAGTCACTGTACTGCTTCTTGTTTTAATTGGGAAGGAAACAAGGAATCCAACTATCGGCAATAGTGATCCCGTTACAATTCCAATGAATAGCTTGTCAATTTTTGCTAGTTTCTCCTGCATTATATATCCCATTCTTCGTTTAAATTCGAAATTAAGTGATGTGCCGTCATGTCAAAATGAGTTGGCACCACTGAAACAAAATTGTGTGAAAGAGCCCAGAGATCTGTGTCCTCACCTTTATCTGTGTAAGTGTAGTCTCCGGTTAACCAGTAATATTCTCCACCAAAAGGATCTTTTCTTTTGTCAAATGAATCTTCCCAGTAGGCTCTTCCCTGACGACAGATCTTTATACCCTCTAAATCTGCCATCTTCCCTTTAGGAATGTTCACGTTGAGACAAACCCCCTTTTGAAGTGGATATTTGAGTACCATTTCAGAAATTTTATGCGCATATAGTTTTGAAGCTTCAAAATCTGCATCTGCATCATAATCCAATAGGGAAAATCCTATGCTGGGAATAGATTCAATAGCACCTTCAACTGCAGCAGACATAGTTCCTGAATAAAGTACGTTAGTAGCTGCATTTGATCCGTGATTCACTCCAGACACCAACAAGGTTGGTCGTTCTTTTAATACCTCATAAATACCCAGCTTCACACAATCTACTGGAGTTCCTGAGCAAGTGTATGCCTCAATTCCCGGAAAAACGTTTGATTTTTTCAACCTGAGTGGGTCATGTATGGTAATGGCATGTCCTTTTCCACTTTGAACAGTGTCAGGAGCAATGACCACAATATCGCCTAAAGGTTTAACTGCTTCAACAAGAGAAGCAATCCCTTTAGCTTCAATACTATCATCATTGGTAACAAGAATCAACGGCTTTTTGCTCATGCCTCAAAGTTAATTACAAATTTTCTTTCACCTTAGACTGTAAATACAACTTTGTTCACAAGTAACAATTCGTTCATGAAAAGGTTCATAGCTGTACGGTGCGTTTTTACCAACCTCCGGTTGATCCACCACCTCCGGACGAACCTCCGCCCCATGATGAACCTCCGCTACTTCCTCCACCGTAAGAAGATCCACCAGAGCTGTAACCACCACCAGAGCTGTATCCTCCTGAAGAATTGCTGCTGGACCTCTGCTTTCGTGGAATGGTATAACGTGTGGTTTTCGAATGATGACAGTTTTTACAGGAGTATTTACGCTCACCTGTACCTGAACTTGAATACGTTGCCGCACTAATCACCCGGTCATATTCTTTGTGCCAGGTCTTATACTTGCACTTAGGGCATTTTCGAAATTTAGAAAACCATCTTTTATAAGCCAATATGATTACCTCCGTTCTATCCTGAGTAACCCATACATCATAATCTATGGATTTAATCACTTCTTCTGATATTTGACCTTTCTTCAGATGCTCATCATCTTCAGATTCACTCAGTTTTATCATAAACTCACCTGAATTTGGGCTAAAGCGTTCCGTATTTCGCCATTTGTTCATGAAGTACCTGTTGAGGAAGTATAAGCCCAAAAATGGAACCGGAAATGCAATTGGAAATACCAGCAAGGTCCAAAATTTTAGTGCATGATAGCGTTTATGCAAATTCTTTATAAAGAAGCAAACAATTAGTGTGATGAGCCATGCAATTGTTAGGACTCCTGCAATTTTCAGGTAAAATCTCACTAAAGGAAGTTGAAAAAATGGTACGCTTTCTTCTTCATACGCAGAATAATCGTACGCGTAGTCATCATTTGACTCATAAGTATAATCGTCCGACTCTTGCAAGTATTCCGGTGGTATACCATACAGCATTTCTGCAAAAACCTGAACGCCCCTGATGACTCCAGTGGTATAGTCTTCTTGTTTAAAGAAAGGTATCATTTCAGTTTCCCTTACTTCTGCAGTTTGTGCGTCTGTAATATAAGCTTCTGTTCCTCTTCCTGTAATAATAGATGCCTTGTGAATATCGTTGATCACCATGATCAGTAAGCCATTATCTGTTTCGGCATCACCAATACCCCAGTGGTTAAACAAGTCGGTAGCAAACATGTGAGGATCATTATCTCCAATAGAATTTAACATGACAACCGCAATCTCAAAGTCTGTATCCTCCTGAACCATTTTGATAATTCTGTTCAGTGTGTCAATACCATCAGCAGATAGCAGGTTATGTGGGTCAGATACTCGACTATCGGTTGTTAGGCGGTTATTTGGAACGTCTTCAACAGCGTTTACTACACCTGCCGTATTCCAACCGGCTTTTACGTTTTGTACTTCTTCTTCACTTAACGGCTCAAAATAAGAAGCAAACGGGCTGGTTATTTCTTCTTCAACTAACAAAGAATCAACAAGGGTTGAGTCTTCATCCTGGCTCCAGGTAAATACCGGGCTCAACAATATTAAGAACAGACTAAGCTTAGTTACTGCTCCAGTAAGGCTTGATTTCATATTCCGGGAATTTTTCTCCATGCTTTTTAACGAGAATGTTGTATTCTTTCACAGCATCATTGTATAACTTCTTTTCGTAAGCTATGCGATTTTCTGATCCTTCAATTTGAACCATGAGTGTTTTAACATTTTCGCTATTCGGGTTTTGGTTAGCAATTTCCTTCATTTCCTGAACCTTTGCATCCAGATCATTCATCAGTTTGAATTTTCTTTCACCCTCGGCTTGTGCAATTTCAGCTTTAAGATTTTCTATGCTTTCATTTAATGCCGTTGCGTCTTCATCTGAAGAGCCTATAACGCTCAACAGGTCAGGGACAAGGTTATTTCTTCGGTCAATTTGAATCTGAACCATGTCCCACTTGGAAATAACTTCTTCTTCTGCTTCTATAAGTTGATCTTTGATGAACTGATTTTCCTGCGTCAGTTGTGTGGTTTGCAGGTCGTCTTCCTTTTTAGCACTAGCCCTGTTAAAGAGAATTACTGCCAAGATAATGGCCACAATAACCACCCCGACAATAATCAAAAGACGCTTTCTATTGTTTGAATCACCAGCAAGAATTCGTCTTTTTTTGTCAATGGTACTGAGGACATTTACCGCAATTTGATCACGTGGATCGACCTTCAATTCTCTGCGGGCATGAAATTCGGCTTTATCCCGGTGAAGATCTTCGTGTGTTTGCAGCCAAAGCATCATATACGCCTTCGCCAGAACCGCATTACTATTCTCTATGTAGGGATTTATCGCCGTTGCTTTCTCCGCTTCAGTAATTGCTTCTCTGAAGTTTCTAGCCTTTAAATGGTCATCTGCGGCTTTGAGGTGTTCATGCGCTTTCGTTTGTAAATCATTCCACTGTTCCTCAGTCAAACCCATACTGATGGCCAGTTCTTTCAGCTCTTTTAACGTTAAGGGTCGCTCCTCAAGTGTGTCGTCGGTGCTTTGACTGGCTTCAACGACAGCTTTGATATGCTCTTTGAACTTTTCCTCGTTGTAATCCATAGGGACTTCCAAGATAATTAAACTATTTCTATTAGCGTGTCTTCAAACTGTACGACATCTCCTTTGCGCAATTTGCGCCGAATACGCGACTCTATTTCGTTATTCACGGTGATTTGATCTTCCTGAATCAATAGTTTGGCATGGCCACCGGTTTGTGCGATCTGCTCAATTTTTAGGAGTTTGTTCAATTCAATGAATTCGTTATTCTCCGATAATTCAAAGGTTCTTTTTTTGCTCATTGTAAAATTTCATTACGATTTCAGAGGCCTGATAGGATGTAATTTCAGATTGATTCAATTTTTTGGTTACCTCTTTAATTTTTTCCTTTATCCCGGGAAAAGAATAAAAATCGGATAAAAGTACATCTTTGAGGGTTTCCTTCATCCAAAATTCCTGTTGAGAGAGCCTTTTTTGTTCGAACCATCCAGAAGGTATTACTAACGCTTGAAATGCGTTAAGAATTTCCCACGTTGTATCCATTCCTTTTCCGTCTAATGCAGATACGGTCTCCACTTTAGGAACCCAGTTATTGTCATGCGGAGGGAATAAATGAAGAGCGGCTTTAAATTCGCTTCGGGCAGCATTGGCGTTTTTAATATTATCGCCGTCAGCCTTTGTGATCAGGATGCTATCCGCCATTTCCATTATACCGCGCTTAATCCCTTGCAATTCATCTCCGGCCCCTGCTAACATGAGCAGCAGAAAGAAATCGGTCATGGAATGAACAGCTATTTCTGATTGTCCAACCCCGACGGTCTCCACCAAAATCACATCAAATCCGGCTGCTTCACATAACAGAATACTTTCCCTTGTTTTCCGGGCAACCCCTCCTAAAGAGCCACCTGTTGCTGTTGGGCGGATGTACGCATCTTTTTTGTTGGACAGCTCAGTCATCCTGGTTTTATCACCAAGAATGGACCCTCCGGAACGTTCACTGCTGGGGTCTATAGCCAAAACAGCCACACGTTTTCCCTGATCAATCAAATATTTCCCGAAAGTCTCAATAAATGTACTTTTTCCTACGCCAGGCACACCAGTTATACCAATACGTATTGAATTCCCGGTATGAGGAAGTACCATCTTAAGCAATTCCTGTGCTTTTTGAACATCACTTTCACGTTGACTTTCCAGTAGCGTAATAGCCTCACTGAGTCCGGATTTATCTCCGGAACGAATCTTTTTGAATAGAATTTCAGGTGTTAGTTGCTTTTCATGGGCCTTTTTATTGGCCAGCAACTTATTGATTTGATCGCTATTTGGTTGACTAGATTCTGACATTACGGTCCTGAAGTAGTATCCCTGGATGCGGTTTTATATTGTACGACCCATCCCGGATTTTGTACATTTCTCAGCAGTTTAAATAAACTATCACCGTAAATATAATCAGTTAATATGTTATTCAATCCATATTCTCTTTTGAGAAATTCTTTCTGATAAATGGAAGGAACATATTGTCCCTGACTCCAGCCCGGTCGATCAAATTCGTATGGATGTTCATAAAAGCGAATTTTCCAGAGCTCGTCAAATGGTTTGGCATAATACCCCACTACTTTATTTCTTTCATTTACGACAAGGAAACAACTGTCCACTCCGAATTTTTCAAATAGGTTTTCCCGATTTGGGTTGATGTTGTGTGGCCAGTGTCCCAGAGCAGTGTAAATAAAACGGTCTTTTCTCACGATTTGGGATCCTACAATTTTTCCTCTAAAGGTGGTGACAAAAGCATACGTAATCATTTGTGAATGGGCACCAGTGAAAAAGCCAATGGCAAAGTGTATTTTCCTTTGCTCCTGAGGCAATAACTTAGCAGGAATACCCAGAAGGATAATGAGCAGTATGATGAATTTTTTCTTCAAACCAAAGGTTCCATATCAATATTCTACTTCAACTACGGTTAAAAGGGATAATAGATATAACGAATTTTATACCAATGCGTTCCGACAAAGGTATAAAATCATAAAAAAATAGCGCCTTTAAGGTAAACCCTTGACAAGACGCTAAGAAACAAACTGCCAGCCAGTTACTGTCTTTCGGAAGATTGGCGGGCAAATGTCAATTTTATTGATTAATAATGAGAACGGATAAAACGCCCTGAATTAATGGGGCTGAACCCGAAGAAACATTTATATCGGCAGATCCACCACCATCTCTAGCAACTACAGAGATAGTGTGAGATCCGGCACTGAGTGCGTAAGATTTATTGAGTGACCATGCATCAATCATATTACCTAGCCCTTGAGTATTTGCTGCAACAACTCGTTGCTGACCACCTGCACCCATTAAGGCACCATCTACAAATATGGCTATGTCGGCTATACCATAGGCGGTTCCGGTTCCAACGGTTTGAACACCTCCATAGGTGCTGACAAAAACCTTGGCGTTAGCAGGAACATTTATGGTTTGTGTTAATCCAGGTATGGTGGTGTACGTAGTGCTGGAAATAGTAAGGGTCATTTGTCCGGTTCCATAAGCATCTGATGCATCTTGCCCGGCTGTTGAATTTGGAATTGCCATACATGCCCATGATGAGCCATTGTAAAAAGCAATTTCATTCGCAGAACAAGGTAAGCCTGCCAGAATATCTGAATCGTCGTCTCCATCAGCAATGTCTGGCGGCACGTTTTGTACATCTGTCCAGTCAATAGCAGAAACAGTTTTGGCGTTTAGCGCATAAGGAACAGACAGTAATTGTGTGGAACCCATGAGGGTATATGAAGATCCTCCTGTTTCGTCCATCCCAACACTTAAGAAATAAATTGCACCGCCCCAGTCGATAAGACTAAAATCTCCGGATGTCACTGTTCCTCCACCAATATTGAGGTTTACAACCCCCTGACTATTTGATGTGACTGTATGGGTTTCACTGTAAACAACCGTTCCACCTGAACTGTTTTGATGAATAGAAATTTCAAAACCAATGGATTGATTGGTCAATGGCCCTCCACTTACATCTCTTGCAATTGCCTGATATTTAAATTGATCAGGAGCTTGCGAGTATCCTGATAAGGTAAGTGATAATGTAACTAATAGCGCAAATAATTTTCTCATTTTCCTACTGTTTTTGGATCTTAATTGTTTGTATTATTTCGGTTTCGGAACATACTTGTAAGGTATACATTCCGGATGCCAGGTCATGGAGTGAGTATTCTTTTGGAGCGTTTCCGGTGTATTGGTCTGAATAGACCAAATTACCGATCATGTCGTAAATATAAAGGTTCAAAACACCTGTATTTGATGGGATGCTAATCGTTATGTCCTTCACAAAAGGGTTAGGGTAGGAAGTAAGGTCATGCTGATCCTGATTTTCATCAAACCCAGTTGTTTCACAAGCTAAGCACTGATGAAATCCTTCTGTTAGCGATCCATATGATGTTACAGCAATTTCTCCAACCGTCCAGGTAAGGGAAGCAGTAGATGAAGTACCATAATCTCCATTGGAGGATATTACATCATTACTAAAAATCTGGGCACTTGAAAAGACGGGGATGAATAGGATTATTACAGTAAACAGACGCATAATTTATTAACTAAGTGTTCCCTAATATAGTTAATAATTCAACTATTTAACCCGTTACAGGCGGGCCTATTTTGGATTTAAAAAGAAAGAAATAATATCTGCAGTTGAAACAATTCCTTTAACTACTTTATCATCAGCAACTACCAGTGCGTGTACATTTCCAAGAGCTAACTCTTCAGCCACTAGCTTTATGGTTGTGTCTGAACTAACCGCAGATGGGTTGCCAAACATGATGTCCCTAACGGTTAGGTCGTGATAGACAGATTCGTTGTCATCTAGGGTGGCATCCTGAATTTTCCTCATAAAATCAATAAGACTAACCATGCCTACTAAAAAACCATCTTCAACAACAGGTATATGATGGTGGAAATCCCTTTTTTCATAGATGTGTTTGACATCTAAAATCTTTTGTTCAGGGTTGACACATTCTACATCTTTGGTCATTATCGAAGAGATAGGAGCGTTTAAATTCATTATACGTATTTATATTTTTGTCAAATTTAGATGTAAATTCGATAGAAATCAGTGTTGAACATCACTATTTGTTTCCATTAATTGTGATCTTTATCAGTTTGTGGACAGTAATGTCAACTTAACTTCGTTGTAAAATAATATTTCATGAAAGCAAAAACATTAATAGAACTAATGACATTGAGCTCAAGCCTTTATGTATTATCCAAAGATACTGAATTGATGGAGCGCTTGAAAGAAATGGCAGAAAAGGGCAAGGACAGAGTGAACAAGGCTATGTCAGCTCCTGAGTTTGATGAAGAGGGGAATGAGTTGGAGTTTATCGATAAGCTCATTAGAAAAGCTGGTCAGGCAAAAGATGAGTTAGAAGCAAAAATCGAAGAGGTCGTTGCAGAATTCTACAAAAAAATAAACATTGCTCATACAGATGAAATTCGAGGGTTAAATGAGCGTTTGACTACCGCTGAAAATACAATTGCGTTATTAGAAGCACGGTTGAATAAACTTGAAAACAAATAAACTCTGGGATGGGCGTTTTTTCTGGAATAGGTAGGCGATATAAAGCAGCAAAGAGGTACAATCAGATCATTCGGGTGCTATTGAGGTATGGGTTTGAGGACCTTGTGCAATACATGCACGAACAAAAACGATTTGGTTTTATTCGTAAGATGATCCCCAAGCGCACCCGTAGAAGAGCTGCGCAATATACCAAGTGGGAACGCATGCGTAAAGTCTGTGAAGAACTGGGTCCAACATTTGTCAAGTTTGGGCAAATCCTCAGTAATCGTCCTGATCTGATTCCCATGGATCTCTTGTTGGAATTTGAAAAACTACAGGACAATGTTCCGCCAATGCCAGAACGACAGGCAAAATTAGTGGTTGAAGGTGAATTAAAAGATTCAGTGGACAGACTTTTTGCCTGGTTTGAACCAACGCCGTTTGCATCAGCCTCCATGGCACAAGTTCATAAGGCCACCTTACACTCAGGAGAAAAAGTAGCATTAAAAATACAGCGTCCAGGAATTTATGAAATGATTACCGAGGATATTAAGGTGATGTATCAGGTAGCAGACATTCTATTAAGGCGTGTGCCTTCTATAGCCAGTTTTGATCCTATTGGGCTTGTTCAAAACTTCGAAGAGAGTATCCTCAAAGAAATGGATTTTATTCATGAATCGATAAATATTCAACGTTTTACGGCTAACCTGGTGACCGACAAAGAAGAACACTTTGTTCACGCGCCAAAGGTGTATGCAAATTATACCACGTCAAAAGTGTTGGCCATGGAATTCATCTCCGGGACAAAAATTAATCGTTTAAACCTTCTGCAGGAAAAAGGAATTGAACCGAAAATTATTGCTGAACGCTTAGCCAGAAGTTACTTCAAACAAATATTTGAATATGGCTTCTTTCATGCTGATCCTCACCCGGGTAATTTAATTGTACTTCCAAATGCTCATATCTGTTACCTGGATTTTGGGATGATGGGAAGTATTCTTAAGAAAGATATTGAAGTGTTTGGTCACTTGTTTTTAGCCATAACCGAGCGGGACGTAAAGCGAATTATTCGTGCTTTACAGCGCATGTCAAACAATGTCACTATCAAGGATATGAGAGCACTTGAATTTGACATCAACGAATTTTTGGAAAAGTACTACGTGCGCAGTTTGCAGGAAAATGAGATGAGTACACTTATGTTGGAAATGAAAGATATTATTGTTCAACATGGCTTGAAAGTACCCACGCATTTTTTCCTTTTCGTACGATCATTAGTAACTGTAGAAGGGGTGATTCGCAATCTGGACCCTGATTTGGACCAGTTTGAAATGGTAAAACCTTATCTTATCAAGACAGTGGCAAGAAAGTTCAACCCGTTGAATATTGGGAAGAAACTTCTGAACACCTTTTATGAATTCGGTAATTACATGGAAGATTTTCCACGTGATTTCAGAAATGCAATGGCGAAGATCAATCGTGGTGAAATAAAAGTAGATCTTCAGCACAAAGGCGTTGACCCTTTGGTTCATACCTTGCACCGTATATCCAAACAACTGACTTCAGCCATGATAATTGCAGCACTGTTGATTGGCGCAACTTTGTTCATTATCAATGATATTGGTCCACATTGGGGTGATAAATCAGCTCCTGGAATTATTGGCTTTATCCTGGCAGGTATAATCGCCTACGGAATGTTAAGGGATTACCGAAAAGGAGATCATGACAACTGGAAAGGGTGGAAGGATAAGTAATCCTTAAAAACTATAGCATAAAAAAAGCGGGCTGTTAATTTAACGGCCCGCTTCTTTCGTTTAATCTATATCTATTGTTAACTTTTAGAAAAAGCTTTTTTAACGTGATCAAAGGCTTCCGACATTTCGCTCTGGAAATTATCCCATCTGCTTGTATCATCCTCCTCTTTATCAGAAGAAAACTTATCAGACATTCTATTTACAAATGCCTTGAATTCTTCTTTTTGTTTATTAAAAGAATCTGCAAAGTCCTGTGATCCTTCTTTAAATTTGGCTTCTAGCCACTCCAAACGAACTTTGAACTTTTCAATTTCTATTAATAGAGAAGCGTAAACTCTGTTAACAGTTGCGTTTGATTTGATTTTTGATTCAATTTCGCGTAAAGAGTTCAAAATCTTTTTCTTTTGTTCTTGAAAAGATTCAAGCGTTTCCGCTTTTCCAAGAGCAAGTTGTACTTTTAACTCATCAAATTTTTGGTGAAGATCGCCAAGTGAATCTTTCCCTTTCTCCATTTTCACTTTCGTGTCATGGATAAAGCTTTTGAATTTCTTTTTAGACTCTTCGTATTTATCCAGGGCCTCCTTTTTACCTAGCGAAGCCTGAACCTGAAGTTCTTCTAATTCAGTGGCTGCTTTTCTCAGTGCATCTACAATATAATCGGTGAATGTTGTTTTTTCAGTTTCCATTTATCTTATTATTTTGATTACTAAATGTCTTGTACAAATTTCAATATGAAATTTCGTTGTTGTGATGATGAATATCAATTTTTATACTGATTATCAGGATGATCTTCACATTTTTTTAGAAATTGAATCATTCATCAGCACTTTTTTTACGATTGATGTACTCTTCATTTCTACTCAATAAACGCCACCATTCATCCTGATCATCACCATCTCTATAAACGCGGATGGCACCTGCACGAACCAAAATTTTTCTCAGTTCATCATCATCAAAACCACCCAGATGTTGTTTCAAGGTGTCAAATGACCTGTCCGTATAAGATTTGTGACTGAGAAAATGTATAGCTGTAGTTTCAGCCATAAAATCCGTCTTGTGGGCTAATTGTAATTTACGAATTTCCTGCTTGAATTTCAAGTACTGAAGTGCAAATGAAATAAGTCCGCCAACGAGGGCTGAAATACCTGAAATAATGATCGTTTCTGTCATATTTATCGTGTTTTAATTCTATATACAAGATAGGTTCAGAGACCGTAATCGATCTACGATCTGTCAGAATTTCAGGATTAAAAAAGCGATAAAAGGCAGGATTTTTCTGTGATTCGGTCAAAGTGGCAGTTGTATACCTGTGGCACAGGTCTTGTCAACTACTAAGCGTATTATAAATGAAAAGATCAAATGGCGACAAAAGGAACAGTTAATGTACAAACCGAAAATATTTTTCCACTGATCAAAAAATTCCTGTACTCGGATCATGAGATCTTTTTACGGGAGTTGATTTCCAATGCAGTGGATGCTACGAGTAAACTTAAAGTTCTCAGTGGGTCAGGTGAAGTTAAAGGAGACCTGGGAGACCTTAAAATAGAGGTGATCCTGGATAAAGAAAAGGGTACCCTGACCGTTCGAGATAAAGGAATTGGTATGACCGAAGAAGAAATTCAGAAGTATATCAACCAGATTGCCTTTTCAGGTGCTGAGGAGTTTGTAAAGAAATATGAAGGTAAAGAAGGAGCCGAGCAAATAATCGGTCATTTTGGATTAGGATTTTATTCTGCATTTATGGTAGCAGACAAAGTTCAGATTCGAACATTAAGTTACCAGGAGGGATCCCAGCCGGTGCAATGGGAGAGTGAAGGAAATCCTGAGTTTGAAATTACAGACATTGAAAAGGAGAATCGTGGAACGGATATCGTCCTGTATATTGCAGATGATTCAAAAGAGTTTCTTGAAGAGGCCAGGATTGAAGGTATCCTGAACAAATACTGTAAATTTTTACCAGTTGAAATTAAGTTTGGAACCAAAACGACTTTTGAAGAGGACCCAAGTGGAGAAAAGGACGAAGATGGGAATGTCAAAAGGGTAGAGGTAGAGGTTGATAACATTATCAACAACACAGCACCTGCCTGGGTTAAATCACCATCTGATTTAAAGGATGAAGATTACAAGGCATTTTACAGGGAGCTTTATCCTATGTCTTTTGAAGAGCCGCTCTTCAATATCCATTTGAATGTAGATTATCCGTTTAATCTAACCGGTATTCTGTACTTCCCGAGGTTAAAAGAAACCATGGAAGTTCAAAAGAACAAGATTCAACTTTATTCCAATCAGGTATTTATTACGGATTCTGTTGAAGAGATTGTTCCGGAATTCCTCACCTTATTACACGGTGTTATTGATTCACCGGATATTCCGTTGAATGTATCCAGATCCTATTTACAGTCGGATAACAATGTGAAAAAGATATCTGCGCACATCACCAAAAAGGTGGCAGATAAACTTTCTCAGATGTTTAAGGATGATCGAAAGGATTTTGAATCCAAATGGGATGATCTTAAAGTATTTGTAGAATACGGCATGTTGACAGAAGATAAATTCTACGATAAAGCCGAGAAGTTTGCCTTATTTAAAAATGCAAAAGAGGAGTACTTCACTTTTGACGAGTACAAAGAGAAGATAGCGCCGATACAAACGGATAAAAATGACAAATTGGTCATTCTTTATGCGAATAGTAAGGATGCTCATCATCAATTTATTGAGTCAGCAGAAGATCGCGGATATGACGTTTTGATTTTTGATAGCCCTTTAACACCGCATTACTTGCAGAAGTTAGAGACTAAACTGGATAATGTGTCATTTGCGCGCGTTGATTCTGATACGTTGGATAATTTGATTAAAAAGGAAGATGAATTACCGTCAAAACTTACAGACGAACAAAAAGAAAAGCTCAAACCTATTTTTGAAGAGGTTGTGGAAAAAGACAAATTCCAGATTGCATTTGAAAATATGAGCGAAAAAGATGCGCCGATTGTAATTACCCAGCCTGAGTTTATGCGCCGAATGCAGGAGCAACAAAAATTGGGCGGAGCAGGAATGGTTGGTGCCTTCCCGGAGATGTATGAACTTAAAGTAAATACAAATCATCCGTTAGTTGGGAGTATCCTGAATAAGAAGAAAGACAACCGACAAAAAATGGCCAAACAATTATGTGACTTGGCAATGTTGTCACAAGGAATGCTTCAGGGCCAAGAGCTCACCAAATTCATAAAACGATCAGTGGATCTGATGAATTAATACCTTTGGTTTTACTTAGCTTAGATATGGGGTGCAATACATTGTTATTGTACCCCTTTGTTTTGCTCCTGACGTTCTGTTTGAACGGACTTTATGAGTATAGGTTGATCTAGTATTTCATGATCATCCCCATAGGACTCCTTCAGTTCATGAGGAAGTTTTAGGTGACCCAGTTTTTCAGCCACCCGGTACGGTAAAAGTGGATGGATCATTTGTCCAACGTAATTTTGTGGAAATTCTTCCCGGATGCCAAATTCTTCTGGTTCGTGATCCGGGCAGATGTATGTACCGAAAATCAGATCCATTAATGGGGAAATGTTTGCGTAATTCCCGGCGTCCCTGTCAAGGTAATGATGCCAGTGATGCAGTTGTGGCGCACCAATCAACCATTTAATTGGCGTGAAATTCATCCGTACATTGGAATGGATATAAATGGCCCAAATTCCCCTAAATGCTATTAATCCCGCCAAGGCTCCAAGATCAAATCCTAGTATAAATGCAGGTAAGTTTATCAGACCAATGGTGTAGATAGAATCCAATGGATGCTCTCGGTATGCGGCTAACCAATCCAAATGTTTGGCAGAATGATGAACTTTGTGAAAGCGCCAAAGGAATCCCACTCTGTGCTGCAGTCGGTGTCCCCAGTAAATGAGTACATCACTTAAGATGACCACCTCAATTAGTTGTAACCAGAAAGGTTGACTGCTGACTAACTCTCTAAATCCTGCAGGTATTATCCCTACCAAAACTATGCTGAATTTACTAAGGACCAATAAAACCAGTGATCCCAAAAGAAGATACTGCCCTATACAATAGGTCAGGTCCAGTAACCAGTGTTGACGAAAAATTTTCTGATTTTTTTTTGCAGGAAAAGCTTTTTCTAAGGGTGTAAATACCCACATAAGAAAGATCAGGCTAGATCCAACTGCTATTAAGGACCCCATCATTTCCATGATTACTTTTGATTAGGATTGACCTGATGGGTAGGTTTGGACTTCGTCGCTTTCAAGGAGTCATTACTTGTTGAATCTTTTGAGTTCAACAAGTTCGAATCATTTGGTTCAAAAATTCTGAGGGACTTCGAACTCCCTATATACGGCATTTCATCCGGGTCAAACATGATGGTTGATTTGGAACTGGGAATAATTAAATCATTGATATTACTGTCCTTTTTTGCTTCGGCGTCCTGTTGGGTATTACTTGTATCTTTTTTTATACTGTCCGGTGGAAATGTATTCAGACTGTTATAATCATTCGAGTCGCTCCTACTTTCATATCCACCCTTAAAGGCGCCTGCTTTAAACGCAACAAACCCGACTATCAAAGCAGCCGAGCTTGTTACCGTAATAACTTTAAGTATCGTTTTTCCTGAATTCACGCAACTATAATTCTTTGATCGAAGGAAAGTTACGTTTTTTTAATTAAATCTGGAAATAGGTTTTATCTGCCCATCCATAAAAGGATTTTTATTTGTAAACCTCAGTGATATTTCTAGTCCACCACGTGTATTAGTAGCTGCTTTGAGATTAGAGATGTTTACATCATAACTTACTCCAACAGCGAATTGATGAAATTCGAACATTAACATTGGAGATATGGCATCCCTGGCTCTAAAGTAAGCACCAAATGATAAGGCTGCACCATTCTTGTATCCTGTGTATTTTGCGTCTTGTTGGAGTTTTATCCTAAACATTGTTCCAATTAACAATTCTTTTGCCTTTCCCTGGTAATACATCATGATACCAGGAATCCAGGCATATCTTGTCTCTTCGATCGGGATTATACCACTACCATGTAAAACATATTTCATATATAAACGCTGATCCGTTCCCAGGAATGAATACTTTGGACGCGATAGGTGGTAAACTGAAAAACCAACGTTGAACTTGGTGGTATTGATATCTGTTACACTAATGAGCCCATCAGAATTACTGTATGACCAAAGGAAGCCTGCGGCAAAATCGGCATGTGTAAATTGACTGGCACCAAAATTTTCTCCTGTTGATAGGTTCGGATTATAGTTTGTACCATCATACTGATTTCCCCAGGTCAGGTAGGTATAATTTATACTTCTTTGCGCAAAGCCGGCCATCAATCCAAGTCCCAGGTGATGATGCGGGGCAACTTTAATGTGATAAGCAAAGGAAGCATTTCCTTGTGAAGTACCCATTTGTGAATCACCAGCTTTATCTGAAAAAAAGTTGACACCAGCTGCAAAATAGCCGTATTCAGCCCTCTTTCTATTTAGTCTGGAGTCAATTGATGCTCCAAATGTTTTATAGGGAGACCCAATTTGGCGCCATTGATCTTTATAGTTCGCATAAACGGCAAAATCAAAATTTACCCCTACTAATGCTGGGTTTTGAGTCATTGGCTGTGTCCAATATTGCGAAAAGTGGATGTCTTGTCCAAATCCCCAACTACTTGCCAGTACAACTGATAGTAAAACTATTCTTTTCATATTCTATGGTATTCAGGCGTCCAATGGTTTGTAGTAGATAACGTTCAAATAAAATGAACGGTTGCTAAAACGTTCTGAAAGATAGAAAAAAGTTGAGTAATGCACAAAATTTAATATTCTGTGAAAAAACGCTAGAAAATATTTGGTTTAATTTTTGTACCTTAATTGAAAACTTTAAAACTTTACCCTATGAAAACTTCAATTGCGATTATTTTCACACTAGTATCATTTTTTACATTTTCACAATTTAACTACGACACTGGTTCGAAAGAGCTGGATGCGGACCTTGGTTTTATAACGGTTGAAGCAGAAAGAGATTTAGGCGGGTTTAAGGCTGACCTGGTATCCGATTATAATATTTCACTGAAGAAGTTAGATTATATGTTCTCAATTGGTATGAAAGCCGGAGAGGTCTATTTAACGCTGGAGATTTCAAATATTGGTGGCAAACCAATTGATGATGTTTTGGCTTGTTATAAATCCAATAAAGATAAAGGTTGGGGGTATATTGCCAAGGAAATGGGTATTAAACCAGGATCTCCTGAATTTCATGCACTTAAAGGAAAAGCGAAGAATAAAAAAGATAAAGCAAAATCTAGTAAGGGAAGTAGTGGAAAACCAACTAAAGGAACTTCTCATTCTAAAGGCAAGAAAAAATAAATTTAAATAGGAAAATTTGGAAGGACCTTTACTGTAAAGGTCCTTTTTTATTTGGTGTTAAAGAGCAATTGCGTACACTCCAACAACTTTTTGTGAGCAGCACTGTCTTTTGGGAAAAGGTCTATGGCTAATTCGTAATCTGTTAATGCTGCGTCGTAATTACCTACCCGCATGTTGTAAGCCCCAGATTCCATAAGAAAATTATAGCTTTCTAATCTTGCTTTTCTTTTCTCTTCAATAGCGTTTACTCTGGGATAACTATTTTCATACACCATGAATCGTTTGACGGCATGCAAGGATATAAAGATGATGAACCCTGTAAAGCACACAGTAAACACCAGTTGCCATATTTTGTCCTTATGATGAAACATAATTAAATTAATAACCAAAACAGAGAGGATAATACAAGCATGCAGCCAATAAAAATTAGTGTTTTGTTTCTTCTCTCTTTTCGAGCCTTTTCTCGAATTTGTGTTTTGAGGATTGCCAGTTTTTCTGGTGAAACCTTTTTAGAAACGAATTCCTTTGAAGACAAAGTTTTACCGTCGTAATTAGATCTATAACCACCACGCTTAGAAGGTAATCCCTTCCTATTCATCTTTAGCGAAATATTCGCTCCGGCCATACTTCCTTCTCCACCCATGCTACTAATATAAGAAAAAAACTAATATAATTAGCATTATTATGTAAAAATCAACTCGTTTATTGATGTTTAATTATTTAAATCTAGTAAAATGGAGAGGCTCCGTAAATTATCTCATGTTCGACAATTAGAGGGACTTGTGGTTTACATGCGCTTCAAAAACATGGCGATTCCTGCAGTACTAAGGATTGCAGCTGCAATCGCTTTAAGGATAAGATCTCTTTCCATGATTGATCTTCCCAACCGTTCATTTTGATTAATGCCATACATCATAATAAAAATCATGATAATTCCGGCAGCTAAAAAGATATGAGGTAAATATTTTTTGATCATTTGCGAATAGCATAAATGAGTTCATCAAGGAACTCTTCATTTTTATAAATCGTCTTACTCAGTCTGGCTTCTAATTTGAACCCGGCCTTTTCCAGGACTTTTTGTGAGGCAATATTTGGCCCATACGGCCGTGCAAAAATACGCACAATGTCAAAGTTTTGAAAGCCATAATCAATCATTCTTCGAATGGCATGCGTAGCGATCCCTTTGCCCCAAAACGGTTCTGCGACCCAATATCCAAGTTCAGCATTTTTTCGCATGATATCAGTTTGAGGATGTAGACCAACTGCTCCGCAAAAATCACCTTCAAACTCTAAGGCAAATATCCGGGTGGGTTCGTGCTGGGTGACCATCTCTATGAATCTTACACCATGCTCCCGCGTGTAGGGGTACGGGAACTGATCTGTTAAATTAGCTGCAATTTTAGGGTTGTTGGCTAAATTCACCAATGCTTCCAGATCGTTTTCAGTAAATGGTCGTAAGTGTAATTTCACCTGCGAAAGTTAGCAATTTTCTAATCGCAAGCTTGCACTAATTTGTGTTTATCGCAGCACAATTAGCGTTTAAAGTTTTACAAATTTAGATGTAAAAACCTGATCTGATTGTGTGATGTGAATGATATAGTTTCCTTGTTGTAGATCGGAGACATTGACAAGAGCTGTTGCCGTATTATTCACCACTGACAGGACTCGTTTCCCACTTAAATCATAGATAGCTATGTTTGCGTTTTCAAGGGATTGATCTGCAACAATAGCAATTTCATTTTGAGCAGGATTAGGATACACCTGAATGTGTGGGAGGTTGTTAGGAAGGGTTTCTATTTCAGCAAATACGGCAGTTGCACAAAGTGAATCCATCTCGTCCGGCCAAAGTTCACGGTTATATATGCGTACTTCATCCACTTCACAATCCAAAAATTTTGCATTGCCAAAGACATCTTTTCCTATTCCTAATTCCGCATTAGAGGATATGTCGGGTCCAACCGTTGCGTTAGACTGTGCACCTTCCAGTGAGCAATCTATATATAATAACCATGTATTGCCCCGAACAACTCCCAAAACATGATGCCACAAACTGTCATTTATCGTAGAGAGTGAGAAACCTGTTGAACGGTAGTTCCCTCCACCGTCTCTCCCAGCAAATCTGATTTTTCCAAGACTTAGTTGAAGGTGATATCCCCGGTCATTTCCCGGGTCGTACTTGCTAACCACATCACCAATACCATTAAACGTTGTTCGAATAAAAGCTGATATGGCTATTGTATCAGAAATTCCACGGTTATCCGGCCCACAATCAATGTAAGAAGAATCAGAACCGTTAAAGAGGGCTGATGAATTCGGTGCTCCGTATACCCCAACAGAATAGGTGACATTTGAAACCGCACCATGAAAAGCGTTGGGACTTGAATCGTTACCGTTGCCTTCGAAAGCGTAATGTGCTACTAAGCCTGAATCAAGGTTTATTTGTGTGTAGGAAGTAATTGCCAGTAACGACAGGGTAAGAAGTAAAGTAGTTTTCATTGTTCAAATTATTTTGAACACAGTTTTTGAGTACTGCAAATATCCAATAAATGATCGAGAAAGAAAAAATTAATTTTTTCGGTCTAATCAATGCACTTTTGCCAGGCAGGCCAACACATTTTTTTCAATCCGTTGTTCAATGTTTGAATTGTCAGCTTTCTCAAATTTTTCACCCGTTATTTTTTCATAGAGTTCGATATATCGGTCAGTGACAGAGTTGACGAATTCTTCAGGCATGTGCGGCAGAGTTTGACCTTCTAATCCTTGAAAATCATGTGCTATGAGCCATTCCCGAACAAATTCTTTTGAAAGCTGCTTTTGTCTTTCACCTTTTGCCTGTCTTTCTTCATAACCATCTGCATAGAAATAACGTGAAGAATCGGGTGTGTGTATCTCGTCAATGAGATAGATTTTTCCATTCTTTTTTCCAAATTCATATTTGGTATCTACCAGGATGAGGCCCTTTTCAGCAGCCATCTGTGTTCCACGTTCAAAAAGTGCACGGGTATAATTTTCCAGTTGTATGTAATCTTCTTCAGATACAATACCCTGGTTGATTATCTCTTCTCGGGAAATATCTTCATCATGACCTTCTTCTGCTTTTGTTGCCGGTGTGATGATAGGCTGTGGAAACTTATCGTTTTCTTTCATTCCTTCTGGCATTTGCACACCACAAAGCGTTCTTTTACCTGCTTTGTACTCACGAGCTGCATGTCCGGCAAGATATCCGCGTATCACCATTTCTACCTTAAAAGGCTCGCATTTATGTCCAAAAGCTACCATGGGGTCTGGTGTATCTATTAACCAGTTCGGTACAATGTTGGATGTCTCTTTTAGAAACTTAGCTGCCAGCTGATTGAGTACTTGACCTTTATAGGGTATAGCCTCATGCAGGATATGGTCAAAGGCAGAAATCCTGTCGGAAGCCACAATAACCAAAAGGTCGTCCTGAATAGTGTAGACATCCCTGACTTTTCCGTTGTAAATAGCTGTTTGTCCCGGGAAATTGAAGGTAGTAGATTTAATTGCGTTCATTAATGGCACGATTTGGGCTTCAAATTTAGCCGAATAAGGAATAAATCTGAGAGAAACTTATTCACAATACTGATATAAACTGTGAATTGTAGCGGTTATTTTACATCTTTGAACGCCTCAATGATCTTCTTCACCAGTTTGTGGCGTATCACATCATTCTCGTCCAATTTAACAACAGAAATACCTTCAACTTTTTTTAGGCTATCTATTGCCGTCACCAAACCTGATTTTTGATTACGCGGTAAGTCAATTTGCGTAATATCTCCGGTAATAATGAATTTTGCCGATTGTCCCATTCGCGTCAGGAACATCTTCATTTGTGAAGTGGTTGCGTTCTGAGCTTCATCCAAAATAACAAAAGCATTATCCAATGTACGTCCACGCATAAAAGCCAATGGGGCAATTTCAATAATGCCATTTTCAATGTATTCGGCGAGTTTTTCAGCCGGAATCATATCTCTCAATCCGTCGTAAAGTGGAGCCATATACGGGTCCAGTTTCTCCCTTAGATCACCGGGTAAGAATCCAAGATTTTCTCCTGCTTCTACTGCTGGTCTCGTTAAAATAATACGTCTTACTTCCTTATTCTTTAATGCTCTGACCGCAAGTGCAACAGCTGTGTACGTTTTACCCGTACCAGCCGGTCCTATGGCAAATACCATATCGTCGTCTTGTGAGGCTTTAACTAGCTTGCGTTGATTTGCAGTTCGCGCTTTAATCTTTAATCCACCATTACCGTGAACGATTGTTTCGCCGTGATCTTTAAAAGGAATTGTTTCTTCCTCCTGCAGTAAGAGGTTTTCAATATTGTTTTCCGTTAATGTATTATAACGGTTCATGTGCTTCATCAGAAGCTCCCACTTTTTTTCGAACTGCTCAACTTCCTCCGGTTCACCCATCACCTTTATAGTATTTCCACGGGAAATTAGCTTGAGTTTCGGAAAATGCTTGCGGATTAATTTGAGCTTTTGCTCGTTGACACCAAATACCGTGACAGGGTCAATACCTACAATTTCAATGACTTTTTCGTGCAAAATGTTAATTAATTAATTTATCTCGGTCAAATCGAGTAAAAAATAGGTTTATTTTTGGTTAAAAATAAGGAAAATCTAGGTTGAATGTGCGTTTTAATGATAATTTGCATTTAATCAAATTGGTTGAAGTAACATGCGTATTATTACCCTAACAACAGATCTTGGATTGAAAGATCACTATGTGGCCAGTCTTAAGGGACAATTGCTGTCTCAAATTCAAGGGGGGAATATTGTAGATATTTCACATGATGTTCAGCCGTTTAACTTGAGTGAAGCCGCCTATTATATCAACAATGTATTAGAAGATTTTCCGGAGGGAACCATTCACTTTATTGGTGTGGACCACTTGCCTTTTATATCTATAGCATCTGCAGAAAATAACCTTTATCCAATTGTCATGAAACTTAAAGGACAATATTTTGTAGGTTGTGACAATGGATTGTTTTCTTTGATTAACGGTTATGAAGAAGCAGAAGAAATTATCCGGATAGATAATTTTAGTGCCAAGTCAGCCTTGCGATTTCCTACCAGAAATATTTATATTCCCACGATTGTGGCGTTATCTGAAGGCAAGAAACTTGCAGATATTGGCGAACCAGTAAAATCCATCAGAAAAGCATTTACCCCGCAACCCATAATAGAAACTGACCTCATTAAAGGCGCGGTTATTCATAAGGACAAATACGGCAATGTAATTATAAACATCACTGAGAAGCTCTTTAATGAAGTGGGAATGGGTAATCCTTTTACGATCTACTTCAAGAGTACAGAGTATTTCATTGAAAAGATATCAAGTAATTATTATGACGTTGCGCCAGGTGAGAAATTAGCCTTGTTTAATGATAGCGGTTTTCTTGAGATTGCTATTAACAAAGGTGTGCAAGGAAGTGGAGGAGGAGCGGCCTCACTGCTGGGGTTGGAAGTAAAGGATCTCATACGCGTGGAATTTCATCCCAAAGGATCAAAGAACAATATTGAAGACTTATTTGTCAAAGAAGAATAATGGCGATACAGAGAATAGTAAAAATGACTTTTCAGTTGGATAAATGTGATGATTTTCAAAACTTTTTTACGGAGATCAAGGATCAGATTCAGAATCAACCGGGATGTCATGAGGTGAGATTATTGAAAGATAAAGCGGCGAGTGGTGTGTTTTTTACCTATAGCGTTTGGGATGATCAGAAATCCCTTGATGCATACCGTCATACGGATCTCTTTGCAAAAGTTTGGCCGACGGTAAAAGAATGGTTTGCGGCTAAACCAGAGGCCTGGAGCACTGAATTAATTAGTAAAGCATAAATTATGAAAAAAGTATTTCTCATTCCGGGAGTAGTTGCGCTACTGTTCTCGTGCGGTAGTAGTGATAATGAAACTAATACAGAAAGTACGGAATCAGAATCTTTAACAGAGGAAACCGTTGAACTTTCTGAAGAAGGTACAGTTTTAGAAGAAGAAAATGAAACCTACACGCCAGAGAACATTGATGGTATCTGGCAAATAGACGATTATGCAGAACTGTTTACCGGTACGAAAATCTATAAATCACAGAAGGATGTGCCGGAGGATGCATTGAGTTATGGTAGTTATTACCTTACGCTTGATACCAAAGGAGGGTATGCGCATGTGACAGGTCCTTATGAGGGATGGAGTGAATATGTACTTTGGAGAATGAAGGACGGAAATGACCTTCTGGGAACAATGTCTGCAGGATGTGGCCCGGCATGCGATTACAACTTTGATTTTTATATCATGAACAATGGAGAAAAGATAGGAGATGGGAATCGACTTATACCCCGAATGGAAATCGAAGATTTTGGTGCAAGTTTAATGCCTCAGATCCTTGAAGAATTTGAAGCTATAGAGTATAAAGAGGATTATCAGTTTTACTATAATTTTCCACAACAGGGAACATCAATGGAAGTTGATATCATAGTAGGGGCAGATGAAGTACGCATTCCGATTATCTTATTATCCTGGGATAAGGAGAAGTTCTCAGTAGAAAAAAAATATACAGAACTTTACGAACGAATTTGATAAACACTTCTGAAATGAAAGTGCTGCTTTATCTTCTATTACTGATGCCATTGATTGGATATTCTCAGGATTATTCCAGAAAGCCCTATGCGTCCATTCATCATTATGCAGAACGTATGTTGGGTACTAAAATTGTAGACCGTAAAGAAGATGTAGATCTAAGAAAAGGGACATTATACTATTACAAAGAGAGGGACTTGATTGGAAACTACGTTCATGTTTCCGGTGGGTATATGGGTGATTACTTTTTTGCTTACTGGAAGATGAGCAACGGAAATGACCTGATCGGAGTTACGCATTACAATTGCCAGGCAAATTGCCTTTATGAGTGTAGTTTTTATGAATTTTCAGAAGATGACTCGGTAGAAGTTTCTTCACAAGTAATGCCGCTCAAGAAAATGGTAAAACATATGAAGAAAATGAAGGCAAAGGTCATTGGTTCACGTGGAAATATGGATGATGAAGAAGCGCAATTTAAGTTTGTTTTACCACATAATTCAGGGGTTTTAGGGGTGCATATATCCATGGATAGAAACAAAATAGAGTTTCCTATTCTCGAATTGCAGTGGACGGGAGAAAGATTTGAAGTGAAAGCAAAATACAAGGAGGTTCCGGAGTTGTGAAGCCCCTGTTCTTATCATTATTAACTTTTTGCACAGTTTTATCCTTTGCACAGGTAGAAGTAGACAGTGCTACTACAGCTAAACTACAGGCAACGCAAATGGGAAATATGTACCGTGGAGCAGTATCTTTTAATGCTGGAGGGGTGACGGGAATATTCGGGGTTACCTATGATTATTTTATTACAAACCACTGGAGATTAGAGAGCGGAATAGGATACGCGGGTTTTGGATTCGGTTTTGATTATTTCCCATGGAAAATTGAACGTCAAACCATGCGCTTCAGAATCAATTTGAGAAACTCAGTTCAATTGGCAACTTTTTGGAAAGGAATCAACCACTATCTTGGTTTTGGTTTCACCCATTTTGCAGTTCAACGAATTAACTTTGGTATAGATGCCGGTATATCATATATACACAGTTATTCCAGTTTCACCCCGTATTATTATTCGTACGGCACCAATACCACGCTCCCGTTTACCATATTTGGAAATATAAAACTAGGCTATCGCTTTTCATTTAGAGTAATGAAACGAAAAAAGCAACTGGAAAGAGGTATGACATCAGAATAAATCCACAAAAAAAGCCGCTCATTACAATGAACAGCTTTTCTGGTTATACAATAAAATATGTTTGTTAAGCTACTACTTCTTCCTGAGCAAAGTGAAAGTTGCTTTCAATAATTGCATTTTCGTCCGAATCAGAGCCGTGTACAGCATTTTCTGCTTTAGATTTAGCAAACTTCTTACGAATAGTACCTTCTTCAGCTTCTGATGGATCAGTGGCACCGATCAATTTTCTAAAATCAGCAACCGCATTTTCTTTTTCCAGGATAGCAGCATAAATAGGACCACTTGACATATAGTCTACTAACTCCTGATAAAAAGGACGCTCCTTATGTACTTCATAAAATTTTCCTGCTTGTTCTGGAGTTAATTGAGTCAATTTCAATGCTTTGATCTCAAATCCTGCCTGAATTATTGCATCTATAATTTTTCCTGCATGTCCTGCAGCAACTGCTTCAGGCTTAATCATTGTAAAAGTTCTGTTTCCGGCCATTTTTTCTCTTTCAAAATTATTTCGCCGCAAATATAACCAGTCCTTTTAAAAAGAACAGTATTTAATTGCAATATTCCTTTGTTTAAATATCATCTGAGCCTGTCCGATTTGACCATCATAACTGAAAATTGATTAAATATTTAGACAAGCCTAAAAATAAATTACTATCTTTGTAAAAGAATATTCTTAAAATGAAAAAAATAATTCTTGGATTAGTCTTAATTTGTGCTACGCAACAGGCTTTCAGTCAGACTTATACCATTAAAGGTGTCGTGTCTGATCAGGACGAACCTGTTCCTTATGCGAAAGTACAACTGACTCCTCCGGCCTTTGGCGCTTTCACCGACGAAGAAGGGAAATTTGTCATTAAGGATGTTCCAAAAGGTGAATACGATCTTTTTGTCAGATCTGTCGGTTACAAGGACTTTAAGCAAAGAATAAACGTTGATAACCACATTCAGGATTTAAAAATTCAATTGGAAGACAATGAACTGGAATTAAATACGGTTGTTGTTACAGGAACCATGCGTGAGACTTCAGTCGCTAATTCACCGGTAAAAATTCAGGTACTTTCCCAAAACTTTTTCAAGGCTGCACCTGTGATGAGCGTAATAGAAGCTATGGAAACCGTCAATGGTGTTCAGGAACAAATTAACTGTGGCGTTTGTGGTACAAATGATATCCATATCAATGGAATGGAAGGCCCCTACACATTAGTATTAATTGATGGAATGCCAATTGTTTCAGGCCTTTCATCTGTTTACGGGTTTAACGGAATTCCTACCTCCTTAATAGATCGCGTTGAAATCGTTAAAGGGCCGTCATCTACTTTATACGGTACAGAAGCCGTTGGTGGAGTTATTAATATTATTACAAAAACTCCTGAAAAATCTCCTTTGGTGGACGCAGATATCATGTATAATACGCATCAGGAATTGAAAGCAAGTTTCGCCTTTACACCAAGACTTGGAAAGCGTGTTTACACAACAGTTTCAGGTGATTATTATTACAATGATTTACGGATGGACTTCAACAATGATGGGTTTACAGACATTCCATTGAACAATCGAATCTCCATATTTAACAAGTGGCAAATCAATGATAAAAAAGACCGAATGGCCTTGAGTATTGCCGCGAGGTACTTAAATGAAGATAGATTTGGAGGAGTAATGGCATGGACTCCCGAGTTCAGAGCTTCAGATTCAGTTTACGGAGAAAGTATTGTAACGGAACGTTGGGAGCTATTGGGAACATACATTCTACCTACCAAGAAAAGAAATTTCAAACTGGATTTTTCTGCCAATTCGCACCATCAGGATTCCTATTATGGAGATGTGAGCTACACGGCCTTTCAACAGGTGTTTTTCTCCAACTTTATTTGGAACCAAAAAGTAGGAGAGAGACATTATATGATAGCCGGATTGACCAATCGCTACCAGGTTTATGAAGATAACACACCATCTAATACAGATGAAAACACCTATGTGCCGGGAATCTTCGTTCAGGACGAATATGACGTAACCGATCAATTGAAACTATTAGGAGGTGTTCGTTTTGACTACCATCAAAAACATGGATTGATCTTTTCACCAAGATTTAGCCTCAAAAAACAATTCGGCTCCTTTACTGCGTTGCGTTTTAATTATGGAACTGGATTTAGGCAGGTTCACTTATTCACAGAAGATCATGCCTTTGTTTCGGGATCAAGAGATGTGGTCATATTGAATGAGCTTAAACCCGAAAGGTCGCACAACGCTACGTTAAATCTTAATCATACTTACACGGTACTCGGTTACGGTAACTTTGATATCGACCTGTTTTATACGTATTTCCAGAATAAAATTATACCGGATTTTGATCAGGATCCCAATCTTATTGTTTATGATAATCTCAACGGTTATGGGACCACACGAGGTATTTCTGCAGCCATTAATCATTCATTTAAGTTCCCTATGAGACTTAGAATGGGGGCGACTTTCATGGACGTTTTCCAAATGGTAGAAGATGAAAATGGAGATCTCGTAAGAGAAGAACAATTTTTTGCACCTAAATTTTCCGGAACATTCGGTGTAAACTATAATTGGAAAAAAGCAGGTATGGATTTTAACTGGCAGGGAAAAGTAATGGGACCACAACGCTTACCGGAATTTGATGCTCCGTTTGAGCGTCCTACAAGATCACCCTGGTTTACCACGCAAAATTTCCAGATAACCAAGTCACTACCGAGAATAGGCATGGAAGTGTATACGGGGGTAAAGAATATTTTTAACTACACACAACCTTCACCGTTAGTGGATCCTGCTAACCCTTATGGGGATGCATTTGACACATCTTATGCATACGGACCACTTCAGGTGCGAAGATTTTTCTTAGGTTTGAGATGGTCTTTGGACAGACCAGTCAAGAAGAAAAACAGTGAAGAACAACAATGACATACTGAGTAGGGCAGAGGAGAATTATCTGAAGGAAATTTTTCATTTATCTGGTAAAGAGAAGGATAAGGTGTCCACGAATGCCCTGGCAGAACGACTGGATACGAAAGCATCTTCCATAACGGATATGCTCCAAAAATTAAAAGCCAAAAAGCTTGTAGCGTATCAAAAGTATAAAGGATGCAGTTTAACCGGCTCTGGTGAAAAAGTCGCTTTACATATCATCAGAAAACACCGCTTGTGGGAGACATTCCTGGTGAATAAATTGAGCTTTGGATGGGATGAAGTACATGCCGTGGCAGAAGAACTGGAGCACATCCGCTCCAAAAAATTAATTGATTCCATTGACCAGTTTTTAGGTTTTCCCAAGTTCGATCCACACGGTGACCCTATACCTGATAAAGATGGAAACATAAACTATCAGGAATCTAAAATTAAGCTGAGTGACACTTCTGTTAAGTCAATAGTGGAAGTGGTAAGTGTTAATGAAGATTCCCTGGCCCTTTTGAAATACCTGGATGAAATTGGTCTTCGATTGGGTTCAGAAATTGAAATATACAGCAGGGTGCCTTATGATGAATCCATCCAGGTATCGATTGATTGTGGGGATAGTATTAGTTTATCAAAAAAAGTAACCGAAAATATTGGCGTACGCTTTAAATCAAAAATGACAAACAAATGAGAGGTTTTATAGTAGCATTGATCGGATTGACGTTGATGGGATGCAGAATTGAAGAGGAGAAGGAAATAACCAGACGTAAAGGACCTTTACACATAGTCACGACTACCGGAATTATTGAAGATTGTTTGACGCATATTGTGGGTGACAGTATGGAAGTTACTGCCCTGATGGGGCCAGGAACGGATCCACATATTTACAAACCAACTCCAGGTGATGTTGAACTCATGGATGAAGCTGATATTATTGTAGCCAATGGATTACACCTGGAAGGTAAAATGGCTGAGATGCTGCAGAAATATGGGAAAGAAAAACCGGTACTTTTTGTATCTGACGGAATTGATTCTAAGGATATTATTAAATCAGCAGATTTTCAGGATGCCAGGGACCCACATATTTGGTTTGATACAGATATTTGGATGCAAGGTATGGATTACATTGCCAAAGAATTGGGTAAAATTGATACCATCAGTGCCAGTTATTATCAAATTAATGCAAATCTCTACCGTGAAAAAGTCAGAGATATGGATAATTGGGTGAAAGAACAATTTGAAAGCCTGGAAATAGAAAAACCTATACTCATCACTTCACATGATGCCTTTTCATATTTTGGAAGACGATATGGAATAGAAGTTAAGGGGATTCAGGGAATCTCTACCCTTTCTGAAGTAGGATTAAAAGAAATTTCTGAAATGGTGGATTTTGTAATTGAGCACAGGGTCAAATCCATTTTTGTTGAAACATCAACCTCTCAGAAAACGGCGCAGTCAATTATAGATGGTTGCCGGGATAAAAATTATACGGTCAATCTTGCGGGACCTTTGTTTTCAGACGCATTGGGAGAACCGGATACGGATGCCGGCACCTACATGGGTATGATTAAGGAAAATGTCAAGCGGATAGTAGAAGGGTTAAAATGAAGAAAGAGGTTTCAGTAGAAGTACATAATTTGACCGCTACGTATGGTGGTAGACCTGTATTATGGGATATCGATTTCTCGTTACCTGCAGGACAAATTATCGGTATAATCGGTCCTAATGGTTCCGGTAAAACTACCCTTCTGAAAGCCATTATGGGCATTTTGGAACCCTCAAGTGGTTACGTGAAGGTATTTGACAAACCACTGGATGAAGTTCGGGAGCGTGTAGCATATGTTCCTCAACGCGAAAGTGTAGATTGGGATTTTCCTGCATCTGTTTTTGACGTGGTAATGATGGGGAGATACCGCAAATCCAATTTACTGAAAAGAACCAATAAAGCTGATGTTGAAATTGTAGAAAAGTCAATTGAGAAGGTGGGATTGACAGAATTTAAAAATCGTCAAATCTCTCAACTTTCAGGTGGACAGCAACAACGGGTATTTATTGCCCGGGCTTTAGCTCAAAAAGCAGATATCTATTTAATGGATGAGCCATTTGTGGGGGTGGATGCGGCAACCGAAAGTTCGATTTTGTCCATTCTTCAGGAGATGCGGAAAGAAGGAAAGACGGTTCTCATCATCCATCATGATCTGCAAACCGTATCTGAATACTTTGATTATCTCGTGCTCCTAAATACCCGTTTGGTAGCAAAAGGCACACTACAAGAGGTTTTGACGAAAGAAAACCTGTCAAATGCTTATGGTGGGCAGCTAACACTACTAGCCAAAGTGGTTGACATTATAAAGAAAACTGAATTCCCTATCCGCGAGAAAGATGTGGATTTGTAACAGGACCTTAGAAAAGTTCAGCTAAAATGAACACATTCCTAGATTTCATATCATTTCGTGATCCTAACGTCATTTATGTGGTGCTGGGCATGCTGTTCGTTAACACGTCTTCTGCTTTGATTGGAACTTTCGCCTTTTTACGAAAAAGAGCATTGATTGGTGATGCCATAGCGCATTCACTACTCCCCGGTTTATGTTTGGGGTTCCTTGTTGCAGGTGAGAAAAACCTGATCTTTCTTTTGATTGGCGCATTTGTCACGGGGTGGTTGTCCACGTTTGCCGTTGATATTATCGTTAACCGCACCAAAGTGAAGCAGGATGCGGCAATTGGGATTGTACTGTCTACCTTTTTTGCCCTTGGAATAGTACTGCTCACCTATATTCAACAAAATGCCGGAGGCGAACAGGCCGGTCTGGATCATTTCTTATTTGGTCAGGCCGCAGCAATTAACCGTTCGGATGTATGGGTATTTGGTGTCATTGTCGTGCTGATCATTGCGGTTGTTGGGATATTTTATCGCTCTTTCGTGGTGGTTTGCTTTAATCCTGATTTTGCCCGATCCGTTGGGCTTCCAGTACGCACCATTGAGTTCCTGATCACTTCAATGACGGTATTAGCAATTGCCTCAGGAATTCAGGCTTTAGGAGTTATTTTAATGTCTGCTCTGATCATTACGCCTGGTGCAGCTGCCAGATTGTGGTCACACAGACTTCCACGGATTCTTTTACTCGCAGTGATTTTCTCTGTAGTATCTGGGATCGGGGGAGCTTATGTGTCGTACGCAAAGGCCGGAATGCCAACGGGACCATGGGTGGTGATGTTTCTGTCGATAATTGTGTTTCTCTCAATCATGTTGGCACCTAACCGTGGAATTGTATCCCGAATTTCAAGGGCAAGACGCAACGAAAGAAAGATATTGCAGGAAAATATACTCAAAGCATATTATCAATATCACGAGAAAAAGCAAACCAAAAAACTGGATCAGCTCCTGACAATTGACCAGATTCTGAGTATCAGAAATTTTGATACATCTGATTTAATGAAAGGAATCAAGAAGTTGAAGCGGGAGGGATTCATGCTTCAGGAAGGCACTACATACGCACTAACTACACCGGGTCAAAAAGAAAGTAAACGAGTAGCTCGTTTGCACCGTTTATGGGAACAATACCTCTTGAAACGGACGCAGATAGACACGGATCACGTGCATTCCGGTGCAGAAGCTATTGAACACATCATTACACCTGAACTCGAAAAGGAGCTCGAAAAAGAACTTGGAATCGAAGGGATTCCGGATGAAGATTATTAATGAAATGAATGATCTCTTTATCATATTAACTGCAAGCTTAGTGGCAATCAATGCCTCTGTATTAGGTGTTTTCCTAGTGCTCAGAAAGATGTCTATGATGGGAGATGCTATTTCACATTCGGTGCTTCCCGGAATTGTTGTGGCCTATTATTTTTCAGGGGACAGAACATCTCCCTTGTTATTGCTCGGGGCAACTATTACAGGAGTTTTAACAGCTGTCCTGATAGATTGGTTATCCAGCAAAGCGAAGATTCAGAATGATGCATCTATTGGAATTACCTACACCTTGTTGTTTGCGTTGGGTATGATTATGATATCAGGCTGGTTTAGTGGAAATGTGGATATAGATCTTGACTGCGTACTGTATGGTGATATTGCACTGATCAATTTGGATAAAGTTATTGTGGATGAAAACCTCTACCTGGGGCCATCTGCTTTTCTGATTGAGTTGTCGGCAACGGTAATTGTGCTGTTGTTCGTGTTTTTTGGATTTAGAGGATTCAAACTGCTTGCATTTAACGAAGATTTTGGACTTTCACTGGGAATGAATATGAATCGTTGGCATTTTGTGATGATGGGGCTGGTTTCTTTGGTTACTGTAGTTTCCTTTGAAGTGGTAGGTGCCGTATTGGTTGTAGGGTTCCTGATTATACCTGCCGCAACGGCTCACTTATTGACAAATAAACTGATTCCTATGATCTTTTGGGCGTGCGGCCTGGGAGTGATCGCAGTTATTATTGGATTCTATTTGGCCGTGTGGCTCAATGTGAGTTATACCGGAGCAATGGTAACCGTTTCAGGACTATTATTCTTTACAGTCGTTCTCGTGGTTGTCCTCAGAAAAAAACGGTTGTCAGGTGAGTATCTGCATTAATTACGCGAACTAAACTCGTTTCGAAAATCCTCAAATTTCTTGATCAGATCATTTCTGTACCACAACAACTCATCCTTTAAATTTGGATGCTCCTTAAAGTATCTCCTCAATTTTTTGCGTTTGTTGAGGTATCTGAAGATATTGGAATAGATCAGCACATGCAATCCGGAAAAATATAAAACTACAATAGCTAGCAAACCAAAGTAGGATAGGGGAGTATAAACCACCAGAAACACCGTGATAAGCGCATACCATAATAAGAAAATCACAATTCCTACTGCCAGGTTTATCGATCCACGGAAGGTGTCTTTTACATCAATTTTCCCCTGTAAAGCCGTTGTCAATTGATACGGAATGATATTGCTCACTAAGCCAAAAATGAAAAATGGTGCGCCAATGATCATCATTAACCATTGGGCGATATTCATTTTGTCATCTACTTTGCGTAATTCACGGTCATGTATATTGTGTTCAGCAAGAATACCAAAATACTTGTCTAACTCTGCCCGCATTTCTTCATACTTTGCCGGAGCGTTTTCTCTGAAATATGAAAAAGCAGACAACATGAGTTTATTGAGTTCAAATTCACGTTGTTGATCAGTGTACTCTACGCCAAGTTCTGTCTTAAGATCGCGCATGTATGTCTCATTGACTTTGGTCAGTAACTCATCATACTCCAGTTCTTCCATGTGTAGCACTGTATCAATCAGGGCTTTTTCCATGTGATCTGTAAGCGCTTTTACTTCTTCCTGTTCATTTTCAGGTGCAGTTGAAAAAAAGTCAGCTGCTTTTATTGGGTCACCAACATTGATAAACAGGTCACTTCTGAATTTGTGTGGATCACTGTAGTTAAGTCCTATGGGGATGATTTGAATGTTTGCCTGTAAATCTTTGGACAGCTCAGTTGCGCGGGCAATTCTTGCCACACCTGTTTTCAAAGGAATGATTTTTTTATCGGGAGAGCTTACGCCTTCCGGAAATACCAGAATGGTCCTGCCACTGTTGAGATGCGCTATACACTTTTCAAAAATAGCATCATTTTTATGCGTTTTTGTCGGCATGGTTTCGGGTCGATAAACTGGAATCATATTCAAAAAGCGATTCATGAACCAGAATTTAAAACCACGTCCCATGTATTCACCGGCTGCCAGAAAATAAATTGTTGGTTTAATATTCACCCCAATAGAGATTGGATCCATAAAGGCAGAAGGATGATTGGAGATGAGGATGTAAGGTTGTCCTTTTTTGATCTTTTCTTTACCCTCTATTCTAATCTTCCTGAAATAGGCGATCAAACTGAAGCGAACCAAAATCTTAAGCAGGGCATACATAAGAGCCTAAAGATAGTTTTTCTGTCGTTAACCAGGGTCCTGACGTAAAGATGAATGATCTAATCTGCTGACTATTACTGAATGATAAATTGAATTACTTTCTTTCCGTTACCTGAAGAAATAACCGCGAAGTATGTTCCGGAATCAATACCATTTAGATCAATTGATTCGGTTGGTGAACTACAGTTTTTATCATAAACCCGTCTTCCATCAACACCGAATATTTGAATTTGATAGTCCTCAGCATTGTTTATTTTCAATTGAAACCATCCATTATTTGGATTCGGATAAAGAATTGCATTCAATCCTTCATGTTCCTGGAGAGTAGCATTATCTATGAAGTGAGTAACTGCAGTATTCGTAACAATCGCTGGATTGTAGTCAAAATATATGTGTGCGGTGTTCATGATAGAGTCTCCAAACCCTATGCCATTTATGGGTTTGATTCTGTATTGGAAATATCCTTGTGACCCCTCAGGATCAGAAGCGCTATCCGGTAACATAATATTTTGAAAATGCACATATAATTCATTATCGGCAAGATGATACTGATTGGTGTGTTTGTAACCGATTACTTCAAATGTTGATAGGTCTAGTTTTGTGGATAATGTATCCCGAAGAATTACATTAAAAGCGGGGCCGGTACCCATATTTTGAAAGTGGATAGTGTAATAAAGCCAATCATTATATTCCGCAGGAACTTCAGCAGGACTTACAAGCTTCATATTAGGGTCATAAGAAACTACTACAGGGTAACAAATGTTTAGTGAATTGTTGCCAGGATTTATGTCATTGCCATTAAAGGTAACATCCACAGATACACAAATATTCGCGCCTAATTGTGCTGTGGCAGGCACTTGCATTTGCAGTCCAAAATCCGAATAAAAATTCACTGCGTCAAAATCCGGAATTGTATAGGTAAATGTCTGTCCAGTGACAGTTGGGGTAAGTGTTCCGGTTGAAGGGGCGACATAATTTACCGGACCACTGACATTTATGGTAACAGTTCCACTACCGGCTATGGGGCAATTCAGGTTGTACCAATCTGTTAAATCGCCGGCGAAAACATTTAACAAATGGAACTGCCCCGGAGAAACCCATCCATTGGTATATATAGACGTCACCCCTACGTCAATACTTGTATCACATTCAATTAGAAAGTCTACATTTTCAATAAGGCTATCGGGAAAGGTAAAACTTACAGTTGAATCTACACCCGGATACGGGCAGTTTACCTTATAAGGTTTGTTTAGTGTATCAATGCTAACCGTATATGAACTAGGCAGAACATTAAAAAAATAGTCACCCTGTGATAAGGATGCGGTGGAGAATAACAAGGTTCCTGTGCTATCAGTCAGTTTTACAGGTATGTTCGAAGCAGGTGGGTTGTTATAGTTTGGGGTACAATTTTGAATGGAGTCATTAAAAACGGCACCAGAAATTCCTGTAACAGTAGGGCAACCATATGGATTTGTTATAGTATCCATGAACTGGCAATAGGGATAGGACAACAACCACGTTTCTGATGAATACATGATAGGCGTATAATTTCTTACACAGGTAAAAGGATTGCTTTGAAGGTTTAGGATGGTTAAGAATTCAGGGATTATGGGCAAACAACTGATATCACAATTGTTGGCCGATAGCACGTCTAAATTGGTTGGCAGCGTTGGCAATTGAGTGAGAGGATTGAAACTGACGTCTAAATATGTGATACCGGAAGGTAAATTTGGAAGGGTGCTAAGGTTGTTACCACTGACATTTAAACTCTGTAAATTACCTGGAAGTGGCGGTAAAGAAGTAAGATTTAGACTTCCAGCACCTAGAACCACTAAACTATCTGGTAAGGGATTAGGAAAGTAGAGCGGATTTAATGGAATTGCGAACAATTGAAGCACTTCAAGCTCATTAGGTAATGCAGGTATGGAATCAGTATTTCCGAAAAGTGCTAACAACGATTTTAATCCTGCCGGAATAGACCCGGGAATGTTTGCCAGATTCACACTCGTATTGGTTAGGTGTAATTCGATTAAACTGTCCGGATAATTTGGAATGGAATATAGCAGTTGGCAACCGTTTGCGTGAAATATCTTTAAGTTGTTTGGTAATGGGTATAAAAAGCCGTTAAAATTGGGACAAGAGTAGATATTAAAAGTATCTAAACCAACAGGAAGTGGCGGCAACATAAACATTTGGTTATTACCAGCAATGCTAATTTGATCCAGGTTATCAAAATACTGAATGCCGTTAAAATCGTAAATGTCCGGATCATATATGTTCAAGCTTGTTTCTGAGACGATTGCGTTGCATGTGGTATCCATCTGATATCCAGATATACACGCTGGGTAATTCGTCTGAAGCCATGAGGCCATAAATGGATCAGAAATAGTGACAAACTGTGCTTCACTAACATTATTTATCACTATAAATAATGTGAGGGTAAAAAATGAGAATATAGATTTCATTTGTTGGGCGTTTTGGGTGTTTAAATGATGAAAAGTACTATCGTTAGTAGCTATTCACCTTAGTGAAGATACAAAATTTTACACTGAAAATGAAAGTTAATTGGAACAGAGAACGGGTTGAAAGTATAATTGGAGAAACAATGCAAACTCCATCTCTTCGAAACTTACATCCTTGTACTCAAATAGTGATTTTATTTTTTCATTAAATCCTTCGTATATAACTCAATCGGAGTTCATGGCTGCCGCTTGAATATGCAGCTAGAGGATTTAAAGTGATGTCGTAATTATATCCCAATCGAAATCCTTTGAATTCAAAAGCAGCACCGAGTAATATGGCATCTTGTACACGGTAACCCGCACCAAGGCTAAACAAATTGTTCTTAAAAACGAAGTAGTTCATAGATTGTAAGACCATTCCCGCACCGTCGAACTTGGCTTGTAGCATTGGATATAAATAGTGTTGTCCAACGGGAACTTTATATCCGGCTTGAAGGTGATAGTGGCGCGCAAGTCTGAAACCGGAATTGTTTATTTCCTGAGCAAGTAAATGAGTAACTGAAAAGCCTACATACAATGATTTCCACCGATATAACATCCCGGCACTGAGATCAAAGTTAGCCCTCGATTGAAGTGAATCAGATGAACTTTGAGAAAATATCCAGGTTGAACCCAGGTTTGTCGCATATATTCCCGGAGCAATCGCAAATTTTAATTCAGTTTCTTTTCCAATTCGTATTGGCATTCCTATTGCAAAATTCCAAGTGTGTATTTTTTGGAAGCCGACCTCTTTATACATGTAACTTGATCCGGCAATAATAGTCAAGTTTCGTTTCCAATTCATCAGAATGCCTAATGGCAGTTGCACTCCACCGTTCACGTGAATTGACTTGGGGGCTCCATCTACTCCTACCCATTGCAGTCTTCCGAATGTGTTTACTGACCAGAACTCGCCATTTCCGTAGGATGCCGGGTTATGTTCAAATGTATTAAAACCTTCACTGGAATATATTCCGTCCTGCTGAGCAGTAGCGTAAATACTTGAAGAAATGAACAATAACAATAAACTTTTTCGCATAATATCGTTTGGGTTAGTTCTTCTGTAGAACAAAGACCATATCGCGAATGTTACATTCAGCTTAACTAAAAGTCATAATCACTTTCTTCAAACTCTACAGGAGGAATGATGGAGGCTCCTTTGAGCCAAAAAAGAATAATCGCAAAGACAATGAAAACTGCAAAAAGGGCAAAAGCTATTAGGAAATTACTATTGTCAAATATTCCGAAAGCAAGTAAACCTAGAAGGTGCAGAACAAAAAAGACACCGTAAACGATATAGGTAATTGGTTTATACTTTGCAGCCGCTTTGTTGAGTTCTGCTATTCGTTTTTTGATTTTATCTTTTTTAGCTGATTTATTCAGCATGATCATCTTGATGTTCTTGGCCTTACTGTGCAGGGTGTTGTATTTTGTGGCGACCCAAAAAATAAAACAGGTAAGGAAGGAAAAAAATATATCCGTGATTGTTGAGTAAATATTCCAATGGCTGTGGGTTATTCAGTCAAAAAGTAGAACTATTCTTCCACTTTTATCTTCCAATATACTTTTATTTTAGAATCATCTCTTTTTTTCCAGGCATCTAAACCAAAGTCAGCTAAATAGAAGTAGGATTTCGCGACAAAGACTTTATCCTCATAACTAAACGTTATTGTAATTTCTTTCTCAACTCCCATCAGATTTAACAGACCTTTCATCACGTATTTATCTTCTGATTCCTCAATAGATCTGCTGCTAAAAGTAATTTTAGGATATTTGGATGCATGTAAATAATCAGAAGAGCGGATGTGTTCATCCCGGGTTTTGTTTCCCGTATCAATCGTCTCTGTCTTCACCGATCCCGAAATACTTGATTCAGAAAGATTGGTCGCATCAAATTTGATAGTTGCTTCAAATCCGCCAATAGATCCTTCAACATCTTCCGAATAGACTTTAAACCTAATGGTAACACCGTCAGAAACTACCTTTAATTCTTGAGCCGAACTTGCAAGGCAAGTGAATACTAATACAAAAGCAATAAAATAATTTTTCATAGTCTTAAAAGTTAAAATGGCGGGATATTTTAAACCCTAACCTAAATTCACCATCTGCATATTTAGAACTCGTGTACGGGATGAACTGTCCCTCTCCAAATCCTCTTGCATTGGTAATGTTGATTTGGAAAACGTGTGCGTGCGTTTTAATTTCAATTCCAAACCCTAATGGATTTACAAATTCCGTTCCTAAAAATGTATTCTGATTTCTAAACGTGTAAAAATACTCTGTAAGCAGTGCAATTTTTTTAGTAATCCTCATTTTTAATGAGCCTCCCAGTGAGAAGAGCGCATTTTGATCCTGGTTGTATACTAAATTTCGATACGATAATCCCGGAGCTAACTGAACGGTAACCCAATCTTTAATATTTGTAGATACTAAAAGCTGCGTATAATAGGAAAATCGGTTAGAAAAATCAGAATAATTGGTTACCGTATAAGACAGTGTGTCACCAACTGCACCAGAAGCATAAGCTGCTCCAACTACGGTCAATGAAAGTGGCATCTTATCATTTTGTTGGAGTATTTTATACTTCGCAAATCCATCAAACACCTCGGTTAGCGGTCCTGCTCCTTTAGATCTTCCCAAACCAATATTGAAATTTTTAAAAACGCCATATTCAAAAGCTATTCGAATATCTGAGGAATTATCCAAACCATACAATCGGTGGTAAGCACCGGCAGTCGCCATGTCTCCAAACTTGTGAGAAACCCTGAAGTCTAATGTTTTGGGTTCCAATACTTCCGTGGATTGTCCGTTAACCACCCGCGTGTCTAAAAATGAAACAACCGACTTATCGGTAGGTTCTTCATCATCATCCCAACTAATATCTTCCTGAGAAAAGGATAGTGACGTCAATAGGAACGCCAGAAAAAAGAGATAGGTTTTCATAAGTTTAATTTTCAGGAGCGCCACTATTAATCCATGCTTCTATTTGTTCTAAGGTACATCCAACCAGTGGACCGGTTGGCGGCATATCTTTTTGGACGCCCACTCTCTGCCATAATATCCCACTGTCAGCAAGTGCTTTTACCGTGGTATAATCTGTAAAGTCACCATTATTTTGCGGGGAATTATGACAGGAAACACAATTCTGTTGCAGGATAGGTGCGATCTCAACATTGAACGATAAATCAGTGGTATCACAGCCGTTATTTGGCTCGACAAACGGACCAGCCTCATTTTTAGCGCATGAAATCAAAAGTGTAGTAAGTAAAGTGAGTGTTAGAATTAATTTCATTCCAATAGTTTAGAGCTGTTTAAGCTACATTAATTTTTTATTAAACGTAAATTCCTTTTTCCTTCCTTCGAATTAATACTTAAAATATATACTCCCGGCAATAAGTCGTCAATGCTGTAGAGGTGTTCCTCATTAGACGTTATACTTTTGATTAATTCGCCCTGAGCATTGTAAATACTAACCATATATGTATTCGTATATACTCCTTTTAACACGAAAGATGAGGACGCGGGGTTTGGAAATAGAAGTAAATCTTCAGCGACCAAATTATTCAAACCTACAATAGTAACCTGAACGCAATTACTGGTATCAATACATCCATTTAAATCCAGAATAACAGCATAAGCACCTGTACTTGCAGCAGTATACGACTGGTCTGTTTCTCCTACCAAAATCGATTGTAAATTACAGTCATACCATTGATAATTGCTGACTGTGTCGTTTGAAGTAAGTATGGAATCGCTCACAGATACTGTCAAATCATGGCTGGTTATATTTACGTTTAGGGTGGATGGAGAAGATGTTCCACATGTGTTGACAGCTGAAACAGAAATTGTTCCACCAGTAGTGGTGGAAGTGGCAGAAATTGAAGTTGTTGTGGAACTGCCGGTCCAACCGGACGGTAGTGACCACGAATAAGAGTCCGCGCCGGATACAGCACTAATAGAATACACATTAGTACTGTTTTTACATACTTCCGTGTCACCGGTGATGGTACCTGGAGTAGCGGGAACAGTTCCATTTACAGCTACGGTCAGGGTTTGTGCAGAGGATGTGCCACATGAATTACTGGCGGTAACTGAAATTACTCCGCCGGTAGTTCCGGCTGTTGTACTAATACTATTCGTTGTAGAACTTCCCGTCCAGCCACCAGGTAAGGACCATGCATAAGACGTTGCATTTGGGTCGGATGTAACACTGTACGTATTGGCACTTAACTCACAAATAGTTGTAGGCCCCGATATCACCGAAGGTTGATTAGGTGCCGTGCACGGATTCACTGTGATGATCCCTTTCATACCAAATCCAGCGTGTGGAGAACATACATAGTAGTGTGTTCCTACTGGTAGATCCGCCGGTAGAAGTAAACCTCCTCCGAAAGGAAGTTGAAAGCCACCTGCGAGTGGCGTGTTTCCATTGGCATTATAGGTTGTCTGACTTACTTCTACAACATTATGAGAAGCTGTAATGTTAAATTGAACCGAATCACCTTCCGTAATGGTTATTGCATCAGGTGAAAAAGTGGTGCCACTATTTACAACAGTCCAGACGGTTGAAAGACCAAGGGTGGGTAATGCGATAATCGCTGTGAAAAGTAAGATGTTTTTCATTAAGGTGAGAGTTAGGTGTTTGAACAAATATATCTATTTGAAAGTTTGATTCCAAATAGGTGATGGCCCGTAACTGGTTTTTAATTAGGAGGTTTATGAACTATGGGTGGGTTAGCGAAGAGCACTAACACCGAATCAATGCTCCCAGTCTTATTTTACATACAATTCCATTGCATATCGAAATGAAGATCCCGCCGTTTGCTACGTCGCCAAGATAAATTTGGTCAGGAACATTGTTGTCTGCAATTTCAATGGCTTTTGCATACCGTTCCTGAACCAGTTCCAGCTCACTTCCTATCGCAATTCCGCGATCAGTGGAAAATTGGCAGCTGTCTTTTATATCAATAATTTCAAGCGCGTAACCTTCTCCCATTTTGCTATCTACAAACTCCAAAACAAGACTAGAGTCAGCATAATACCAGAACTTATGAATTCTACCATCAACACCCCATTCAAGACCTTCGGAATTGGCTTCTGGATCACCTATATTACTCACTACTTCATCCTCGTTCATGCCAATTTTTATTCCATTGACGCTTGTAATAACCATCAGCTCTTCTCCTAGCGATCGATTTGTTTTACTTTCGTAAATCTCCTCACCTAATTCAGGAAGATTATCGGTTAGGGTATCTGTGCTTAAATCAGCAGTTTTTACAATGGTATCACTGTCCTTTTCGTTTGACACATTTTCAACATTACTTTCTCCACAGGATAATACTAAGCCTGATAAGAGACAACAGGCAAAGCCAAATTTGAAATTTTTCATATAGTGGGTTAAAGGTAGGCAATTAAATCCTGGTGTGATGTGTGGTCGGGTAGATTCTGCAATGTTCTAATCTATAGCTCTCGATCTCTGGTGTGTCAAGGTGTTTGGGGAAAGAATTTAAGACTCAAACTTTACTCTTTAGCTTCAGTCTGACAACAAGGAAATGCGACCAAAAGGATCCTAAAATAAAAACCAAAACAATTAATTTCATATCAATATTTTATTAATCTTCCTCCTCAAACTCTGTTTCATTGTCAGGAATGTTTTCATCCCAGTTACCGTTATCTTCCATGCGGTTGTTATCGAATTTAAAAACCGGATGTACTGTTTCCTCCTGCCAGACATTGCCATCAATATCGGTGTAAGCGCCGATTGAGTTGTTGTGGATGTAATTGTATTCAATGTATACTGTTCCGTTACCCATATTATCGTGCAAACCTGCCAGTCCACAACCGTTGAGGTCACAGTTTATGACAGTGATGTTATCTGCTCCATCAAATCCGATAACGCGTCCAGAACAGTTTTGTCCTTCAAGTTCTCCGGGTTGTAAATGCTGCATGTGTAAATTATTGATTACTTGATTTTCTCCTGTACACCACATGACGTTGTCATGCAACTCGTCCAGTAAAAGAGATACTTTTCCACGCCCTTCAATGATCAGGTTGTCACCACCAATCCACAACCCGCTGGATCCTATATATTCTCCTTCTTCTATAATGACAAATTGATTGCTCCTGGTTTCATTGAAGTATACAAATGGGTCCTTGATCGCTCTGTTTGGGCCAATGTAAACGGTGTCGGATAAACTTCCTTTAAAGTGAAGATAGGGGTTTTTGAAATTTTGCCATGATTCGCCCGTTGGTATTTTCCTGGTAAAGAGGGTGTCCGTGGTTTGAACAATAGCATCTGTGATAACCACTGAATCTGTTTCAGTGAGCATTATTTCATTAGGGCCTTCTTCAGCATTGGCTGTATTTGAATCACCGCAGGATGTTAAAATACTGACGGTGAAAATGATAAGGATCTGAAATTGTTTCATGATTAAATATAGTAGAATTTAAATACGAATCCCAATCATCCTTCGTCTTGCTTATGGTCGGCTGCACCAAATTCTAGAGCCTATGATGCAAATGTGATTTTCCAGATGCTTTGGTTAAATGTAGCGAGTCTGAGGTTCGTCCCTCAAAGAATCCATTGCTTCATATTGTCGAAGTAGACAACACGTTGTTGGTGGTCAGATTCTTTGGTGTATTTGTATATTCCAAAGCCGAGATAGGCTCCAACTTCGTCATTAAATCCAATGTGAATGCCATTTTCTTCGACTAGTTTGTTACCGTCTCGCCATAAGTGTATAGCTCCACATCCAAAGGGATCCCACTTGATGTAAACCACGAAGTTAATCCACTGATCTTTTGTCGTCTCGCCTAAATCAGCAGTTCGTTCGTACCATTTTTTGAAGCCAGCAGGTGTACAATCCCGATCATCAAACCTCCATGTTAGGGTCAGACGATCATCTTTATTGTCAATTGCTACCGGTGGATTTCTGGATGTTTCACATCCGTCGGGATGACCGTGCCATTGCACAACTATTTCAGATTCTGAATCTGACTCCATCCCAACTGAAGGGAAATAAATATCAAATGACCAAATTTCTTCTTGCGTATTATCTGTACCAAAGTCACCATAGAGATGTGCTTTCTTTTGTGTATTACTATTGTACTCCGTGCCTTCTCCTTCTATCCATAAAAAACGCATCACCTGATTACCTGAATTCAATGGGTCTTCCATGGTTTTTCCAGCATCCTGTGTTTGCATTTGAGCATATCTCCACTCGGGGGCTGCAGGGTTCATATTATCAAGATTCCCAACACCATGAGTAGCGTTCCAGCCGAGCTCAAAGTCATATTCCCAGTTGGGTGTTGTAGCTGTATCCAGGCTAATGTTGAAATCGTTACTTGCACAATCTTGTTGTTCAGGCTTTTTTTGCTTCTTGCAAGCTACCAATGAAAAAACTACTATTAAGCAGATAAATCTCATGTTCAATCGTTTTAGGCCAATTTACAACAAAGTTTTAATTCTCTGAAATCGAATCACATAACGGATAGCGTAAAATGCGTTTTAATACATTCTACACAGTGCTGTTTTCGGTTTACTTTAGGTTGTTAATCAATTTCTTAAAGTGTGGATAATATATTCTACCCCAAACAGGATTATTTTCAAATTGGAAAGTTTCTTTCGTCTTAGGATTATGAACAACGGGAATTGAAAATCCCGCCCATTTTTTTCCTGATTTTAATTTTACACAGTAGTCTTTTGCTTTATCCGATACATTTGTTGATATCAAAATCGATATGACTCCCAGTCCTGATTGAAGTCCCCTTGGCCAACCTGTATAGTTTTGCTTGGAAAACTTAAACGATTCGGTTAAATGACGCTCAATTAAATCTTCATCAATTTCTTTATCTCCGAAGTCAGTGACAACAATGAACGTATTTAATTGTGTAGCTAGCCAACTCCATTTAAACTTCTTTTCATATCCAATCACACTCTTATGACCTAAGATGTTTTCTTCTGAATGGTAAATAGAAGATCCATGTAGTTTCTCTTTTATCGATTCAATATTCATTCTGTCTGATATTAATTGGATACAATGTTTGCTAAATCTAGTGATTTATTGCCAACCTGTGGGAGGTAAACTTTGCGCTGGAAGTTCAAAAGTACGTAGTAAAATAGTGTAAGGAATAAGTTATCCTTACCGTTTTGTGTACCGTTTTCTACTCGTACATTTCTTTTAGGAATGATTCCTTTTCCAGGTTGATCAAGTCTTCCATCATTTCCTGCATTGCTGGATCTCCTTCAAATTTTTCTTTTAGGTCTTCCAACTCCGATTTTCCTTTCTCTTCTTGTCCGCTTAACATGTAAAACAATGCCCGGTCGATTTTACTAGATTCCATGAGGTTTTCGTCAGAGCTGCATTCGATTCTGTCAGTATAAAGCGCTATAGCCGTTTCATATTCTTTTGTCGCTTTATCGTCTAAATCCAGATAATCATAGAACATTGCGAGTCCACCATGCGCTTCTGCCATATCCGGTCGTAGTTCAACGATTTTTTCAAATTCTGTCTTGGCGAGTTCCAAATCTCCACTTTTGATGTAAAGTCTGCCAATGTTACCATGAGGCATATAATAGGTTGGATCTTTCTCTGCAGCTAATTTGAAGTAATGCATTGCGCTATCAAGATTTCCTTCTATTTGGAATTCAACTCCTTTATCACTCAATGCTATTGCTTCTTGATCATAAGTAAAGTCTTCTTCAGAATAATCTTTGCAATCATACTCTGATGAACAAGAAGAAATCAGAATGATTAGAAATAAATGAGTTTTGAAATACATACAATTGGTATTTAGAGTTAACGCTTGACTTTAGTAAACCGTGACATTCCAGTGCGTTATGTTGACGACTTAAAGATAGACAAAGTAGGCGAGGAGTAGTACTATGTGCCTTAACTCTTGTTGGTTGTACTTTGACTTGTTTTTAAAGAATCTATTCTTTAATCGCTCCAACCAAAAGGGTACATTCTTTATCAAAAGGGTTGTCAATACTATGCGTTGTTGATTTTGGGAATATGAAAAAATCTCCTTTTTCACCGGTAAATATATCGTCTCCAATAGTCATTTTAGGATTACCGTCAAGAACGTAGACATATTCTGTTTTGTCAGGGTGAATATGAGACGGGTAGGTTGCAAAGGGGTTTACCTTTACCAATTTTAGCCCCCCGTTGCTGTGGTCAATCAATCCTTTTCCTTTAAATCCTTTGACCTTTCCTGTTTCCCATTTGAGTGAATTAGTTTTCTTATAATTTTCCATGTTATTTAATTACTGCCAGCATTTAAGCAAAGATAGGTATTTATGCCAGCGCGAGGTGTGCAGGCCATGGCTTGGCTGTCAGTTTTGCTTATTGTTTCCTCATTTTGTATTCATTGAATTTGATTCAAAAAAGTTAAAGAATAGATCCAGAACCACAGCCCTAGTGTTAATTAATGCCAATGTTTGCTTAAAGTTAGGCATTTATGCCGTTTTGCCTTTCATTCCTACCGGAGGTAAACTGGTGGACAGGGGGGGTACATGTACTGTGAGAGAAGAACGTGGTCGGAGAGCCGGAAATTACTTTTGCCTAATGTGTTAGGTGCATTTTTACGTTACGCTACTGCTGGATAGATTCCAATATGAAATCTACTCTTTCTTCAGGAGGAAGCACAGGGACTTGAGTGACTTTACATGGTAACATTTCATATACTTCCGTAATTAGAGAATGAATTTTTAACTGCGCTTTTTTATCTTCCCGTCTTGCATAATCCTTTATTAAGGGAAGTGGGTCAAGGACAAAAATGTTCTTGTAACAAAAAGTATTGACCGCATTAATTAATTCATCATCAAGATCTAAGCCTAAGAACAGGTAGTAAGCTACAGCATCTGGAAGTGCTCTGTCAAGAAATACAGTATCTTCAGTAGAAAGCTTAGACTCCTCCTCAATCTGCATTTCTAAAACTCTCATTTGAAATTCACGTTTGTTAGCCCTAATTGCTTCAACAGCATTGCCTAATTCTTTTTGTGTATCAATGTAATGTCGTGCGTGTTCAATGGTTGTTTTGTATCCTCGTTTAGCTAGAATATTGATAACAGTGGTTTTTCCAGAACATGGACCACCAGTGATTACATTCCAATTTGTTGTAATTCTGCCATTTAGTTTTATTTCATTCAGGGAGCTCATTTCACATATATTATATTAGGTCTAAATCAAATTTAGTTAGGCTTTACGTAGTATCATAAACCCACTGATTCCAGCGATTGTTGAAGCTACGAAAATTCCAATTTTTGCTTGTAGAATATGCTCGACATTAATAAAAGCCAGGTCCGTAATAAATAAGGACATAGTAAATCCAACACCTGCGAGTATACCTATTCCATAGATGTGTCGCCATTTAAGTCCAGCAGGAAGTGCCGCTAATTTAAACTTGACCAGTATTTTTGAAACCGCAACAATTCCAATAAATTTTCCTAGCACAAGGCCCAACATTACTCCCAGACTAACATTGCTAACCATGTTTTGGGCAAAATCTCCAGAAAAAGTTATGCCTGCGTTGGCAATTGCAAAAATAGGCATCACGACAAAAGCTACCAATGGTGCCATAGAGTGTTCCAGTTGCTGAAGGGGAGTTAGTGCGGCTTTTGCATAAAACCTTATCCTATCCACCGTGTGTAGCTGTTCGTAGGTGAGAAGCGAAACATTATTTGGTGTACTCCTTTCAAATTTGTTGGTAAGGGCATTCATTTTTTCGACGAATTTTTTGTCTTGAATCTTTACGTTTGCCGGAATAGTAAGGGCTGCAAGAACTCCCGCAACTGTCGCATGAACTCCAGAAAGTAAAAAAGCCATCCACAAGCCCCCAATTCCAACTACTGCATAAAAAATCGTGTTGCGCACACCCAATAAATTAGCGACAATAAGAATAACAAGAAAACCTCCTCCAAATAACAAGCTCATCATGGAGATATCTGATGTATAAAAAAGAGCAATTACCAGTACTGCCCCAAGGTCATCAACAATAGCCAGTACGGTCAAAAATACTTTAAGCGATACAGGAACTCTATCTCCTAACATGTAGAGTATCCCTAGTGCAAATGCAATATCAGTGGCCATTGGTATTCCCCATCCGGCAGAAGACTCTCCTGATGAATTTAGCACTAAGTATAATAATGCCGGAACTGCCATTCCTCCCAGGCCTGCAAAAATAGGTAAGATGGCGTTTTTAGGCTTTGAAAGCTCACCCATCATTATTTCCCTTTTAAGCTCTAGCCCTATCACAAAAAAGAAAATGGACATAAGCCCATCATTGATCCAATGGTGTAAAGATTTAGACACGACATATTCATTAAACCCTATTGAAAAAGTGTGCTCCCAAAAATGATGATAAGCATCTTGTAAAGGAGAATTGGCAATAATCATAGCTATTACGGCAGTGGCAAACAATACAATTCCACTTGAGGTTGAATTGTTAATGAACCTGTTTATTGGGTTTAATAAAATTTTATCAATAGGGTCTGATCTCATAACTGAGCGTTATTCTTAGGGTTTAAGGTGATATCTCATTCTTCATGTGATCCAATCAGTTGATCAGCATTGCCAATAACGTTAGACTAAAGTTAGGCATTTATGTCGTCTTGTCTGCCTGCAGTAGCTTCGGGAGGCAAACTGGTAGACAGGGACTTTAACAGGTAATGGATGAAAAGCGTGTTGTTCAAGGGCCGAACGTGAGCTTTGCTTTCTGGGTTATGTGGTGTTATCCTACACTAACTTTTCAATTTATAAGCTCTGTGGAGCAAATCAATGAGCCATGTGTTAATCTCTTCAGGTGAATCTATTCGTACCACATGTTTAAATCTTGACTTTGATATTTGTTCGATCCTTTCAAATGTTCCGCTCGATTCTTTAACGTTCAAATGAATGTGTAATAATAGATAGCTTTTTCTTGTATAGACACCGGCAAATCCATATTTAGAGTCCAGATGGATGCAAGTTTTCTTTGGAGCCTGAACTACGTTTCCGAAATTTTCACATTCATCAACCAATTTGTCATAAATCTCTTTAACTATATTTTCTTTGCCTATAAAATGATCTTCGATTGAATAATTCATTGATTACTAGTTTTTGACACCTAACGTTTGGCTAAAGCTAGTGATTTGTTGCTTGCGCAGCAAGTACAAATTACG
>JABURP010000098.1 GCA_014762645.1 Crocinitomicaceae bacterium | reverse complement strand
TAACGTTTGGCTAAAGCTAGTGATTTGTTGCTTGCGCAGCAAGTACAAATTACGTACGAAAGTGCGCAAGACAAAACCCCGTATCGTGGCTGTCCACCGCGTTAGACCAAACCAGGACTTTGGACAAGTTATGGGAGATGGCACGAGGGCTAAGGGCGGATGCTTTGCTTTACCTACTGTGTTACGGCTACTTTTCAGAATCTATATTACACCAGAAATCTAGCTCTGCAAGTACAAATTCAGCAATTGCTTGCTCTGGCGAATTACATTTAATTCTTTTGGATTTATCCGTGAGTAAAATCACCTCATTATTCTCAATGTAATAGCCTCAATCAGTTCTTTTGTCCTCAAAAAAAATAGTCCAGTCTTTATCAATTGCGTCATTATAGGAAAGACATTGACCTTTGAAAGAAGTTTCAAAAGCAATTTTTAGAATTATATTCAACTCCTTTTGATTAGCCATAACTAATAAACAAAACCCACTAACCTAATGCAAAAAAAAAGCGAAAGGTAATTTACCTTTCGCTTCACAAAATATCAATACTTCAATTTTATTGTTTTATAATACGCGTTTGGTATTTTTGTCCCTTATCGCCTACGAAATAAAACAAATAGGTTCCTGAAGCAGATTCTTCTAATGATAATTCAATAGTATAATATCCATCTACCATTTTCATTGTACCGGTTTGAATTTTCTGACCATTCAGATCAACCAAAGTCCAATTTCCACTTACGTCTGGAATTTCTTTCATTTGAATCTTCACGTAACCGTCAGTTGGGTTAGGATAAATAGTAACATCTCCTAAGGTTAGTAAATCAAGCTCCAACGTCTGTACATCAACGGTATCACAGAATGTAACAGTATCACACTGGTTAGTTGCCGTCATGCAAACTGTATAAGCAGCATTGCTGCTATAAGTATGGCTGGCATTGATTCCACTACCACTGTTGCTATCTCCAAAATCCCAGCTAATATTATCATAATTTGAAGCCGTCCCAGTAAATGTTACCTGACCACCAGTCACCACATGGGTGAAACTAGCTGTTGGACTTGCAACAATACTAACATTCAATGTGTCCGCTTCACGACAAGTATTGGACGATACTACGACAAATTCAGTGGCTGTGGTAAGTGCCGAAGAATTAATGGTATTCCCGTTAACTGGGTTCAAACCATTTTCGGTCCATGTATAAACTTCTGTCCCACTGAAGTTAACACTCAAAGAAATAGATTCTCCGTCACAAGCTTGTGCAGGGCCAGTAATTGCTAAAGGTGTTCCATCTAAAATGTTTAAAGTAGTTACCAATGTATCATTAGCTGGCTCCAAATCTCCTGCCATTGAAACTGAAGCAGTAATATCAAGAGTTCCTCCTGCCTCTGTATTGATAAGACCTAAAAATACATCCGTTGAAGCACCTGCTAACAATGACGTAATAGTCGTACTAAAAGTAGTTGTGACAAGACCTGTTAAATCAGCACTAACATCAATATTCGTGGCATCATTGGATCCATTATTTGTAACTTGAACAATTAACGAATCATTCAACAACCCACAATCATTGTCAAGCGGAGACACAACACTGGTCAACTCAACATCATCTGTTAGCGAACTTGAATTCAATTGAACCAAATAATCTTCTGTTTCTCCATAAGTATTCAAACCTGACGTGCAAGCATCACCTGCTCCAGGAACTTGATTATATACACACATCACTCGCATAGGAACTGTACCAGCCGTGTATCCTGTAGCTGGAATAGTTATCGTACCTGTATGTGTCAAAGCAGGAGGACCAGAAGTCCAAATTAATTCAGATGTACCGTACTCACCATTATTATCCATGTCAATCCAAATTGCAACACCCTGATTATATGTTGATCCACCTACATTGAGTGAAATTGAGTAACTCGCGCCCAAATCAAAATTCCAAACAGGAGTCACAAAAGAGGAATAGCCGGTTCCAGAACTACACCCCGAATTTGCTGCAGTGGTACCATCTATTGTTAATAAGTCAATGGCATCACCATAAGAACAATCATTGGTTGGACCAGTGGTTGTTAGGCATTGACCCCAACCAATACTTGAGGTAAATGCAATAAAAGCAAAACAAGAAAGTAAATTTTTTTTCATAGTGTCATAATTACAAGGTTAAACCAATGAAATATTAATAGGTTAACCTAGCGAAACTAATTTAATTAATCGATTTAATGAACAAATTAGTTAGAAATTTTCAAGATTTTTTGAGTGGTATTGGCAATTTCAAAGTAAACACTCGTGTTTTTGTCTGTTTCAAAAGTTTTAAAATCAGATTTCCCCGCAGGGATCATGATCTTCTCTTCTGCCAATATTTTTTTTGATTCGTCATACATTCTGACAAAATAAGTATCATCTTCAGAACCAACATTAAAAAGACTCAACGTATAATTGCGAAATTCCTTGTTTTGGTTAATGGAGGAAATTTTAGCTGTATATTCAAATTGGTAAAGTGACGAATAGGTACGCACCCTATATTGCGGAAAAGGCAGTGTCATTCGGTGATTAGTATCATAATAGGTCATAAACATACTGTATATCACGTCTCCTGTCCGGGTTAATTCAATACACCTATTCAAAGACCCCATATTGACAAAAATGTTTCCATTTGAGAGTTCTTGTAAATTTCCAGTCTTAACACTTTTACCATCAGTCAGTGTATCAAAATTGAATTTGAAATCCATTATTTTTTCTGAAACATCTTTCCGCTTTTTTATCGGTGAAAAAACAACCAAACTCGAAACAACATCAGGATCCATAACAGAATCATTATTTACAACTGCCAAATTTCCATCTGAAAGTAAAGTGGCATCATGTTGTCTTCTGAAAAATCCAGTTGCGCTGTGTGGTTCATTGAAAACACCCTTACCACCGTAGGAAGCAACTACTTTCTTGGACTTTTTGTCTATCGTGATAATCCTGCTTATATCTCTAAAACCAACAAAAACATATTTGCCATTTGTTGTACATGCATTTGCATGAAGACTAACGGAACCTCCTCTTTTTGCGCCTCTAGGATAAAACAAATCTGCCTGGGAAAAATAGTCTTTGCTATTCCAACTCCAAACAACCCGACCTCTTGAGTCATATTCTATTACTGTAGCAAATTCAATTTCCATTGAAGATTGGTCAGGCGCTTGAACAGTAACATGGTCGTTACCAAGCACGAGGTAATTCCCATTGGGCAATTTAGTGAATTCGTGATGATAATACTCAGAAGATTCGCCGTTTACATCTCCATTATCAGGGGCTTTAAAAAGAACTCTTCCAAGCAGATCAAACTCATACGCTGAACTATCTATTAATGCGGTGAATGTTCCATTATTCGTTAATTTCAGATCTCTCATCTGCCCGGCACTCAATACCCCTTCAATTTCGGGAATATAATAGAGTACTTTGCCTGCTCTATTTACACCGCACATGCCATAATCCATTAAAAGTATGGATACGCGTTTATCTTCTCTTGAACGCCATGCCCCGTCATACGAATAATGGTCCGGGTTAATATTGTTTGGAATTCGCACCCTAAAAGGAATGAAGTCTGACCATACAATAGGCTTATTTGCGTCATTTATTGGTGAAAAGCGCCAACGATAATCGGTATTGTACAATAAGGTTGAAACGCGCACTTTGTTTGCTTTCGTTTCATACCTGAAATGCCCTTTATTTTTGCTTAAGTCTTCAACCTCTATTACGTAATTATTAAAGCGAGAATCATAAGGAAATTCAAATAATACATCTGAAAAAGTTAATGTATCATTAGCTGCTGGAAATAAACGTCCCTGACCATTAGCTAGAGTAGTATGAAAAATAATAAAAAGGAATAAGTATTTAAGCAGCTTCATGTTCTTTAAACTTATGCTAAATTTACCACTTCTTAAAAATATAATGTCATTTAATGAAATACTTTCTTTACCCTACTTTCTTATTAATTCTGATCAGTTGCAGCGGAGATCTCAACAATAATTTAAGTAAAATAGAGATAGAAGAAAGTGTATACTTGGGACCTGACACTTCAAAAATTCCAGAAGGACCGGAAGGGGAAATGATTCGTTACGGCAAGGACTTAATTGTAAATACAGCATATTATATTGGTCCGGATGGTGTGAACGGGCAATATTTGGGCAACAAAATGAATTGCACTAATTGTCATTTAGATGCGGGTACGCGTCCTTATGGATTCAATTTTTTCAGTACTTATGCCAACTATCCGCAATATCGTTCCCGAGAAAACTCAGTACTTACCATTGAACAACGTATCAACAATTGCGTTGAAAGGCCACACAATGGTGTTCCACTTCCACTTGACTCAAAAGAAATGATTGCAATTACTGCCTATATTCAGTTTTTAGGTAGAGGAGTTCCGATTGGAGAAACAATGTTAGGATCACAAGGAATTGATCTTCAATTTCCAGATAGGGCTGCAGATCCGGAAAATGGTAAAGCGATATTTTTGGCAGAATGCGCCTCTTGTCATTTGACAAATGGAGAAGGCGTTTTTACTCCGGATGAAGTTACTTATGTTTATCCGCCTATTTGGGGACCCTATTCGTATCAACCCGGTTCGTCCATGTTTCGCATCATAAAAGCTGCTCGCTTTATAAAAGCCAATATGCCTAATGATAAAGCCACCTGGCAGAATCCATACCTGACAGATGAACAAGCTTTAGATGTTGCTGCTTACATCAATTCACCCGAACACTTTCGACCAAATAATGGCGGCTTAGATTATAAGGACTCCTCAACCAAATATGTTGACTATCCTTTTGGCCCTTATGACGATCCGTTTTCTCAAAATCAGCACAAATACGGACCTTTTCAAGAAATTATTGAATACAGAAAAAATCACGATCTCTACCTAAATTATTAACATGAAGCGCTCCGTAATTATTTTTTTCTTAATGTCTCTAACATTTGCTTGGGGACAATCAATTATTCCGGAACACAACAAAGTAGTTAATTACACTCAAATCTTGTTTCAAACCACACCTGTTGATTTTGCAAGTATTTATGAATTTCAATTTGATTCTATTGACGGTGATTTTAGCAAACCAATTTTTCAGAAAATAGACTCAACACATGTTACTATCGTAAATGGATTTGAATTTGGTGGATCTTATAAATGGAAAGTTAATGCTTACGACCAACATCAAAATCTTTTGGGTGCTTCTGATATATTCAATTTTAAAATCCGAAAATCCAGCACTGTAGACGACGCAAATTTTCGATTTAGAGTGATAAAATCTGAAAAGGATTTTAATGAAAATGAGGTGATTTTTTTGGACTATAGCAGAGTCGCGATCAACAGAAAGGGTGAACCAGTTTGGTTTATGCCAGCGCTAGATGAAGACATTCGTAACAGTCGCATTAGAGACATGAAAATGACTGGGTTTGGAACAATAACATATCTGACACCTAAAAGCTGCAGGGAAGTGACGATAGATAACCAATTAGTTTGGCAAACTCCTAGTCATAATGTTTCTTCTAATGACAGTGTAGCAGATGTTTATCACCATGAGTTTACTAAAACAAGTCGCAATACATACCTTGTTTTAAGCAAAGAATTCGTAGATAAAACTCTCACCAATGGAGATCAAACTATTAATCAAGTACCAATTACAGTTGTGAAAGAATATGACCAAAATGGTGAAGTAATTTGGTATTGGTCTTCATTAAATTACATCACAGACAATGACCTACTTGAAGTGGGTAAAAAGGTCTTTTTAGGAAATACATTTGGTCATGCCAATTCTGTGAGTGAAAGTAAAGACGGAAAGAAAGTTTATGTCGGATTCAGGGATCTAAATTCAATTTTATGTGTAAATAAAGAATCAAATAAGTTGATCTTTTCTTATGGGGATAAGATTCCTTCAGACACCACAAAAAATGGGGTAGGTTTTTTTAAGAAACAACATGCCGCCATCCCTTATTCCAAGGGTAAAATACTTGTATTCAACAACAATATCAGGGGCAGTACTTCATCTGTAATTATTTTTTCAGAAGCAAATGATGAGTCTGAATCACAAATAATTTGGGAGTTTCCTTGTGATTTTGATACACTAATGCCTGGTAATTCTGATAGAATGGGAAATGCGGAACACCTAAAGTCAGATGGAATATTAGTTAATATGGGATCTGTAGCCAGATTGTTTGAGGTAAACCCTGAAAAAAAGGTAACCTGGGACTGTCTTCCTGAGCAATGGAATCAGGACTCTTTAGAATGGCGACCCTATTCAAATTATCGGCTCAATCATCAAAGTTCACTTTACCCAAAATATGCATCAATTTCGTTGAAGAAGGATATTAATGATGAAAATTATATATCTATCTGCAATGAGGGTACAGACTCAGATGACTATAAATTGATAATAAAATCGAAAAAAGGAAAAATTCTTGACACGGTATTATTTGATTTGAATCATAACCAATCTTACCGCTATTACCTATCGAAAAAAATAATCAGCAAAGGACATTCTTTTGAAGTTATTTCAGAAAGTACCGGTAAAACGTATGAACTTAACTTTTCTGCTCTCTAAGTATGCTATTTCATAACTTCAGTGATTTTAAAATTTATTATGGAGGCGTAGAAGTACAGCCTCGATATTAAAAAAAACTGACAAAACAGGGATTCGTCGAAGAAGCGCGCCAGATTGGTTGGATTTTAACTATAGCTATTGTGTTATAACACGTCTTCATTAAGCCTTATTGCACAATAATTCTTCGTGTCAATATTCCTTGGCCGTTTGACAGTTGAATGAAGTATATTCCCGATTCAGATCCTAAATCAATTAGATCAGTTTCCATTTTTCCTTCTTGAACAACCTGTCCGTTGGGAGTATAGATCTTATAAGACAAATCATCAATCGTTGTATAATATTGAATTTTGAAAACACCATCAGAACTTGGGTTTGGAATCAATTCTAAATCAAAATCAATTAAATCTATTCCCAAATCAAGTTGGCAAGTTCCAAGTCCTTCGGATGGCCACAGAATGGTATCGTTGAGAGTCATACATTCAAGTTCAATACAAACATCAAATATGTCAGCTGTTTCTAAGAATAGCCCAATTTCATTTCCGATTCCTTGTATCCATGTTCCAGGACCATAAGTTCCATTGTCATAGCTAATCCTTTTCCGTTCGACACCCCACATGATAACTGTGTCAATTTGGATGACTTCAATATCTGTTATATAAGGAACACCCCAGAAATTTTCAAAATAAACATCATAAATAGTGTCTGTCACGTTTACTTCAAAGTCCATTAACAGAGATTCTGAGCTCGAATCTCTAGGAACAAAATACACTTGTCCGAATCCATTGTCCCGAATTGCTCCTTTGTAGTCGTTCGAGCCTACGGAGCAGTTCATTATTTTGTGGTAAGTCATCAAATTGATGGTAGTATCTTCACCATACATACAATAGTTAGTCACTTCGGTCAATTCACAATGAGGAAATGGAGTTTGGATGAATGTTGAGAAGGAATTAACCCACACAGCTCCTGAATCAGGAAAGGGAACATATCCCTGAGCACGGCTAGCAAAGCCAATTATTATAAATATTAGGGTAGAGTAGATATTTTTCATTCGAACAGTTTTGGGTAACAAAAAGTTACAAAAAATTGGCTTTGAATGTGTTATTCCCAGTTTGGAATTAGAATCTTTTACTCAATTGACTGCTAGCTAACCTAATCAGCTTTGGTATCTACTGCTTTCAAACAATCTATAGAAGCAGTAATAAATTGTGTTTGAGTTAGTTTTGAATGTTACTTTACGATAATACTTAGCTTGTTACTTCTTCATTATTTGCTGTTCCAACCGTTCCATACGGTCGCTCAACTCTTGTAATTTATTAAGAATAAGGATATGCGTTTTCTTTGCATCAATTCCAACAGGACTATTATCGCTATGGATCACTTTAGCGATTTCTTCGTAAGTTTTCGGATCAATTTCAAATTTCATATTAATATTTTTTAATTGGGTATAATGTTTGGTTAAAGTTAGGTATTTATGCCGTCTTGCCAGCCGGTTTACCACCCGGAGGGATGGCTGGCAGGATGTGCACTGGCCAAATTTCTGACTATGGACAAATAATGCGCACAAAAGAAGCATGAGCAAGGGTCGGACGTGAACTTCAGCTATTGTGTTTGTTGTAGTTTTATTACTCTAAATCACATATTTAACTGAGAATCCTTAGAAAGATAGGATAGACAAGAGACTATCTTCATTGATATGAGGATAAAATATTTTTCTCAAGCAACCTTTTATATACCCATTTGCATCTAGTATTATAATTACCTAAAACTTTTTATAATGAAAAAGACCTTTTTTTTAATTTTCTTATCTGCTTTTATTGCACCTAATGTATTGAGCCAAACAGTGGCTGGTACTTTTAGTACGGTGCCTTGTAACAATGATGGAGTATTGGATGTCACTACAACTGGTATGACACCACCTATAACCTATACTTATTATATAGGGTCGAGTGCACCTCCCATTATCCATGCTGGAGTTAATTCAACAACTGATCAGTTAACCAATATTCCTATGATGAATACGGGTTACGTTGCGGTTCATGCCTCTGATGGAACTAACCAATCTTGGGATTATCCGAGCTACACACCGACTTTTACGTTTTGGACTTATGGTACTGATGCTGTTTGTCCTTCTACAATGGGGACATTAACTGCTAATCAAGGATCAGGAGGCCCAGGTCCGTATAATTTTACTTGGACGGATACTTCTACATTGTTGACCTATTCCGGAAGTCCTGTATCTGCACCAATGGGTGGATATTCCGTTTTAATTGAGGATTTAGGAGGCTCTGGATGTATCTTAGATTTGCAAGATTCTGCTGCTTTTATAAGTCAAACTTCAACGATTACTGCAACCATGAGTTCAACTCCTGCGGGGTGTACTGATGGTACTGCAACTGCAGTTGCGACTGGAGGAACTGCTCCTTACACTTATCAGTGGATGAATGGTGCGACCAATTCAACAATCAATAATTTAACTCAGGGGTATTATACTTTGACAATTACTGATGCTCAAGGTTGTCAAAACAGCAACTTGGGAGTTTGGGTTACTCAAAATCCGACTATTTCTGTTAATGCCACGGTGACGGATGCCACTTGCCTCCAAACAGATGGTGACATCATGGCTTTCGGGTCAGGTGGTGTCCCTCCTTACACATATAATTGGAGCAACGGACAAACAGGTATGAACGCAACCAATTTAGCTGGAGGAAACTCATACACGGTTGTCGTCACAGATGCCAATGGATGTACAGGACAGGGCGGAGCTTGGGTAGGTACAAGTACACCTATTACAGTGACCTACACTGCTAGCGCGAGTTCATGTACGGCGCCAACTGGTTCTGCCACTCTAGCGCCTGCCGGAGGTACACCACCATACACTTATGCTTGGAACACTAACCCTGTACAGACAACACAAACAGTTTCCAATGTGCCTTCAGGATCATATGGATTTACCGTAACAGATGCAGTAGGATGTGTTCGAACAGGTTCAGCATGGATTCCGCCGGTTAGTTCAATCAATGCAACACTTGCAGCAGCTAATGTGCCTTGCCCGGGTACATCAGGAAATGCACAAATGTCTGTAACGGGATCTAACCCACCGTTTACCTATTTATGGAGTAATGCAGCCACAACTCCCCAAATTACTGGAGTTCCTTTAGGAGGATATTCTTGTACAGTAACAGATGCTGTTGGATGTTCAGTGACAAAAAGTGGAAGCATCAATAATGTTACTATCATGAATATTGGTGGTACTGTTACCAACGTTTCATGTCTTTACAATTCTGACGGAGCAATTACTGCCCAAGTTACCGGCGGAACAGCTCCTTACACTTATTCGTGGACAAGTGGTGCAACATCTGCTACAGCAACTGGTTTAACAATGGGTAATCACTGGGTGACTGTTACAGATGTAAATGGATGTAGTAAGTCTAAAATGTTCACAGTAGGAAATGCAGCCACAACAACAGATTGCTATTGCACTATTGAAGGAACGGTTTACTTAGATGATAACAATAACTGTACTCTTGATGGTGGTGAAGCCGGAATCCACAATATCATGGTTCACTGTTCTGGACAAGGTTATGTGTTTACAGATGCTAATGGCTACTATAGTTTTCAAGTGCCAACAGGAACGTATACAATTACTGAACAAGTCAATGCGTACTATCCTTTACAAACTTGTCAGAGCACTAGCACTACAGTTAGTGTAGTTGCGGCTGTTGGATGTACATCTACAGTGGATATTGCTAATGATATGAACACTATTAACGACTTGAAATTGACCACAGTTAGTGGATGGATGCCACCTGTTCCAGGGAACACCTACACACAAAAAGTAATTGTAAATAATATGGGTACGGTTACAGAGAATGATGTACAAATGGGTTATGAGCATGATGGACAATTAACTTATCTAAATTCGACATTGCCTAGCTTTATGCAAACAGGAGGTCCTACGCATTACAGTGTGTCAAATAGTTATCCAACACTTGTGCCAGGAGCAACCAATATGATGTTATTGACTTATGATGTGGCTACTAATATTCCTGCAGGAACTGAATTAGATTTCTATGATTCCGTTGCGCATGTAGCACCTATTGATGTGAATTGGTTATTAGATTATTCGCCTTGGAATAACGTGAATCACTATGAGCCTATCGTGGTGGCGTCATATGATCCGAACTATAAAGAAGTTCACCCAAGTGGATTAGGGCCTGAAGGATTTATTTCATCTCAGGTTACTGAATTTGATTATACCATTCATTTCCAGAATGAGGGAACATATTACGCGCAAAACATCTATATCAAGGATCAATTAGATGCTGATTTAGATTGGACAACTCTTTCACCGGGATATTCTGATTACAGCTATACAACTACGGTATCTGAAACAGGAGAAGTGACGTTCACCTTTGCAAATATTAACCTGCCTTGGAAAAGTCAGTTCGGTGATGCGCTTAGTTCAGGTTTAGTAAATTTCAGCATCAAGCGAAAAGACTCTGTACCTCAAGGAACAGAGTTCACTAACTACGCGGATATTTACTTTGATTACAACCCTCCAATTACAACCAATACGGTTATCAATACCTTGGATGATGGTGAATTCAACTCTGTTGAAGAACCCGTAATTGAAGATGATTTGGATGCCATTTCGGTAGATGTATATCCTGTACCGGCCTATGACATGATCACTTTTAGAGTAAACAATGTGTCTAAAGATGAAGTGGCAACACTTTACGTCATGGACCTCACAGGAAAAGTTGTAAAATCTGAAAAGATCATATTGGGTGAAGGAACTAACTTTGTTAACCAAAACGTATCTGAATTGGCAACAGGCAACTACTTGACTAAAATTGAATTTGACAGTGGACTATTTATTGTAAATAAAATCGTCCTGTTCTAATTTTAAAAGCTCTTAGGAATGAGCCGATCCTTTTTAGGGTCGGCTTTTTTTTGTGGAAAGGTATGCTCCAAAGCATCCACTTTTTGTAGCAATATGCTCTTGTCAATTACATTGTAGGTGTTGATTTTTAAAGGAAATCGTGATTCATATTAACTCTATATTTAGGGCGAATAATAAACCTTTTGTTCATGAAATATGTTATCTCATTTCTGCTATTCTTCACTTTCTTTTACAGCTAACGTTTGGGTAAAATTAGGCAATTTATGCCGACGCCAAGTGAGATGGCCAAAACCCGCACAATGGCAGGCCACCGAGTTAGGCCAAACCAGGACTTTGTACACGCTACTGGGCGCTATGTGGGTGGATGAGTGTCGGGCGTGAGCTTTGCTTACTGTGTTATGCGGCGTTCTATTGATTTTAGGCTAATTATCAATTGTGAAACGACAAATTGTTAAGAAATGTTAGAAAGGCGTATCTTTAGTCAAAGAATAATATCCAAAACAATAAAATATTATGAAAAAGATTATATCGAGCATTTTGTTCTGTTTACTGTTTGTTTGTTCATTTGGACAATTTTCGTTTGATACCTGTATGGTGTCGTATTATCCATTTAATGCTAATGCTGCTGATGAAAGTGGGTTTGGAAATAATGGAACAGTATATGGAGCAACTTTAACAGAAGATCGATTTGGAAATCCTAATTCAGCTTACGATTTTGATGGTGATGACTATATAACAATGCTGAATCCGGGACCTACCGCTGATTCATCACGAACAATATCCTTTTGGGCTTTAATTGAAACCACATTAGGAGTGATGGATACCGGACAGACAATACTTGCTTACGGAAGTACAACCTTGCCAAACCCAGGTGAGAGATATCGAATTCAGGTAGATCGAAATTGTTCAGGGATTGGAATTGAAGTTGAGGAAGCAGTATATACAAAACCCACAGATGTTTCAGTAAGTGAAGAGTGGCATCATTACGTAGTAGTATTTGATAAGGATGTATCTTCCCAGTTAGTTACTGGAACTAAAATCTACTTAGATGGTAACCTAATTACAGACATGCCATGTGATAGTTATAGTCCATCTGTACCGATTAATACAGCACAAACACATCCATTACAATTGGGAAAAAATACTGTAACTGCATATCCGAGATATTTCCATGGAAAGTTGGATGATTTTCGCATATACAATTGTGCTCTTGGTAGTACTGAAATAGATTCACTTTTCAATGAACCTAATCCTACAGCTAGTATTGATGAAATTGACATAGGTGCTAATGTTCTTATATATCCAAATCCAACCAATCAAGTTGTTTCGATTAGTATTGGGGAAACAACTATTACAAATGTTAGCATTTTGTCGGTTAGTGGTGAGATTGTCAAATCAATAGATTCAAATTTTTCAGAAATCAATGTGAGTGATTTGACTGCAGGGGTTTATTTTGTGCATGTTTTTAATAATGAGACGACAATTGCAATGAAAAAGCTTGTAATTGAGTAACTCAATAATATCTATTATAACTAATTAGAATTTAGAAAAACGGTTGTATTGTTAGATGATGCATAACGTTTGAGCAAAGCTAGTGATTTATTACGTGCGAAAGTGTGCAGGCCAAAACCAGGCTCCAAGTATGTCTCATCCAGCGTGTGGGAATGGCATCCCGCCTGCCGGGTGACAGAAATATGTACACGTACTGCGAGGGAAAAGGGTGGCAAAAAGGGCTGGATGTGAATTTTGCTTATTATATCAACATTCGTTTTCCATCCAATTCTTTTGCATTAACTTTTTTTAATAGGCATTTAAGTCCGTACTCTTCTGAAATTGGGTTAATTGCGATATGAAAACTTTACATTGTATTGCCCTATTTTCTTTTGTGTTGATTTCTATTACTGGAAATTCACAGAATAATTCAGATAAGATTCCAAAAGATCATTTTGAATTAATTCAAGATTTTTTTGATACCTACAATAAGAATGACAAGAATTCCATCTCTTCATTTGCTCAAGCATCATTCAACGAAACTTTTTTAGGTTATGGATTAGAAGGGCAAGCAGGATGGTTTTCCGGTAATTTTTATAAAACAGATGAGTTACAATATCTATTTTTTTTTT
>JABURP010000038.1:29457-87628 GCA_014762645.1 Crocinitomicaceae bacterium | reverse complement strand
AATATTCTTGAAGAAATTGAACAGGTCAATGATGCGTTATACATTATTGAGGTTCAGATGAAAGAGCGACAGAACGAAGTAGAGGGAGAATGGATGTCAGCCGTCCAAACCCTTGAAAGCTCATTAAAAATCTACAAGAACAATCTGATTCACAAACTTGAAGAAATTGATGACCAGACAGATGAAGACTGGGCTGAATTCAAGGACAACACCAAAGTTTGGTGGGATAAAATCAGAGAAGGAATTGATGAGGCATTCTCGGCAGCTGAACAAGAGTACGCTGAGCTAACTGAATAAGGTGTGGATTGGAGAGAGATCTCCATGACTTCATAGCTAGAAGGGGGAGCGAGAGCTCCCCTTTTCAATTTATCTATTAGCAACATTCACCTGGGGACCAGGCCTGAACGCCTTTCTTTTTAGCTTCACATTTGTTGCTGTAGGTTTTATCGTCACATCCACACACGGGATCGTAATCAGTTGTACATACCGTGTTTGTATCGACATTACTCATGTCTATACAAGGACTCGCTACTACTTCATTGCTACAAGTGGTACTTGCTTTAATACATGATGAGAGCAAAATGCTGGTCGAGATGATAAAAATCAACTTCATTGTTAGATAGATTGATTACATTGAAGGTAGTAAAAATTGACTGTATATGCGCAGATTACTCCTATTGATCGTAATGTTGGGTCATTGTTTTTATTCGTTAGCAGGTGATGACTGGAAACTTGATAAGAATGAGGATGGTATTAAAATCTATACCCGAAAGACAACGTTGTCTGATTTCAAAGAGTACAAAGGAATAACTTATGTAAAAGCCAGGCGGAAAGAGGTTGCAGTAATGGTATTAAACATTACGGATTATGTAAACTGGTTTCCGGATTGTTTGGAATCTGATATTGTTTCCCGTGAGTCATTGAATGAACTGGTGGTTTATTATCGAATAGATTGTCCGTGGCCAACTCAGGACAGGGATGCAGTTGTTGAAATGTGCATAGAAAGACAAGACGAAATAGATGTGACAACAATATGGTTCAAAGACAAGACCGGTATTAAGCCTAAAAAAGATGGTGTAACAAGAGTAGGGGATACTTCAGGATTTTGGAGGTTTTCACAAATTGGTGAACAAACCAAAATTGAGTATCAATGCCTTACGGATCCATCAGGCAATATACCCGCCTGGGTAGCCAACTTATTTGTGGTTGATGCTCCATTCGAAACACTTTCCGCTATTAAGAAGGCTTTCAAGTAGTCGAGAAGGACCATTAAATGGAAACTTTGGCTAACTATTTGCAGACTCTACCCGTATAAATCAGTTGGATGTGGATGATGAAGCAGGTAATTTTAACCATATTATTTTGTCTGCCTTATTTCTGTATTTCTCAGCATGTTGATGTCTTGAAGTACAATGATCAATATGAGCGATACAGAAAGTCAAGGTATTTTGATTATGTACACGAAGATTTTGACTCCGCTAACCTGACATGGGTGGCTGATCTTCGCGTGGAGTTTGATACAGTCCTTCGCGGCATGATCGGTGAATCTTACAAAGAACTTAAAGAAAAGGCAAATCAATTTGGAGCTAATGGCTTTAAGGTGAATGCATCTAACATTTATAAATCTGGAAAAGACAAGTACATTGAAATTTCTGTTTACTGGATTCGCATGGAGAACCGAAATGAAAACCTTGAATTGTTTAAAGATAATAAAGTATATCTGTTCGGATTCCTGGGCTATCACCAGGATATTGATGGTTATGACGTGGAAATTCAGGATGAATCTTTTATAATGCGGGCACTGACTTACCGAGAATACAGTTATCCTCCAAAAACTGACGTCACCCTTGCGCTGGGTTCAAAGATAAGAGGAACAGAAATCTCGTTTAAAATGGAGGAGCGGATGTTTCCTAAATTCTTTTATTTCAATATGATAAAAGGTTCTTTTAAGAATGCGTGGATTGATGAGTACAGTTTGAGTTTTGGTACCTTTCTGACACAAATTCTTGAAAAGGATTGAGTCTATTATTAGTGTCGATCCAACATAATTATTCTGACTACGCTATATTTGCGAAAAAAACTTTCATGCGAAACGTATTTATTTGTCTGTTGATAGTGGTAAGTACAGCTACTTATAGCCAGGAAAACCTGAAGCATTCGCTTTATGGTAATTGGTTGGGGATTGACATGTATCAGGATGCTGAATCGTATGACGGAAAGAATTTCTTTCTTCCCAATGAAGAGTTTATCATTATCGACCATGATAAACTCAAGATTTATTTTTATCCTTATTCCAAGTCAGATGAGTTTGATATAACGATTGAATCAGGTAAGATCAAACATAACCTGGGAAATAAAGTGCTGGAAACAGAATATCATTTCACCAGTAAAAATGCAGATACGCTGGTATTCACCATGCATTTTATCAATAAAACATTTGTAAAAATGTATTCGAGAGTTACTTCTATCAATGAACGTATGGAAGTGGATTTCGCTACACTCAATGAACTGGACAAGTACGGCTTTAATCCATCTGCTGTGCATCATCTGTTTGAATTAGATACGTTTCATACTGAGCAATTTAAAGGCTTTAAAAAAATATCTTCCCTTGGATTTGAGCCTTATCAGTACATCCAGTTCTTAAATGATAATGAGATATCTATCAATCGAGGTGCTTCAACCAAAATGATTCGGGGGTATAAAGTCATGAGCTTTACACACAATGGAAAAACAGAACGTATTAAGATTTTTGCCTCTGAAGGCACCCAGAGCTTAGCTATAATCCCAGTGACGTTATGCCAATGTGATTCTATTGTGCTACCTTATTTGACGGTAGATTGGGCGGATCGTATCCGAAAAGATATGAAGGAGAATGCTTATAAATACCGGAATTAGATTGAATGCGGTCAAGCGCCGTATGGATTAAATTCTCACCCCGATTACACACACGTCATCCAGTTGCTCCAGATCACCTTGCCAGGCCTCAATGTAATGATTGAGTAATTTATGCTGCTCCATCATTGGTTTTTGGTGAACTTTTAGAAGTAGGTCCTTAAATTGCGAATATTTGAATTTCTTCCCTTTTGGTCCACCAAACTGATCGGCGTATCCGTCACTAAATAAATAGATTCGGTCTCCCTCCTGTAATTGTATTCCTGAATTTTTATACTGATTTTGCACTTCGCCGCTACCAATAGCGAGCTTATCACCTTTCACTTCGGTAAGTTCATTGTCACGAATGAGGTAGAGTGGGTTGTAGGCACCGGCAAACTCCAGATGTTTTGTATTGAGATTAAGCGAACAAATGGCCATGTCCATGCCATCCTTGATATTCGTGTGCTCTAAATTGTTCTGTAGCGTCTTGAATACAATCTTATCCAATTCAAACAGAATTTCAGAAGGCTTCATAATACCTAACTCGTTCACAATCTGATTAAGACTGTTGTGACCAATCAAACTTAGAAATGCTCCTGGTACGCCATGACCTGTACAATCAACCACAGCAAAAAGGATGGTGTCATCAACTTGTTCTACCCAGTAAAAATCCCCGGATACAATGTCTTTTGGTTTAAACAATACAAAGGAGTCCTTCAAATAACTACGCACCAAGTCAATGCTTGGTAATGTGGCGTCTTGAATCCGTTTTGCGTACCGTATTGAATCAGTAATATGCTTATTCTTCTCTTCAATAATCTCTTTTTGATGCGAGAGTTCCAACGTTCGTTCACGCACTTTGTCTTCAAGATTTTCGTAGAGCATGGCATTGTCAATAGCTGTAGCAACAGTAGTAGCCAGACTACGCAACAAACTCATGTGATACTCTGAATAAACAGCAGTTTCATAGCTTTGAACCGTTAAAACTCCAACAACTTTGTCTTTGGTTCTCAACGGGATGTAAACAATAGAACTTGTTCCTTCTCCCTTAACCGGAGCTTCTATATCGGCAACATACTCTTTATATTCCTTTACAAAATCGGAGATTAAGATTTCTTGATCATTATTAAAACAGACCGCAGCCAGCTGATTTGGATTGGTCATATCAAAACTCACTCCATCCAGTTCCTTGCCGTTTTCAATAAATCCAGGCATATCAACTGTTTGGGTATCTTCATTATAAATTCCAATACCAAAACAGGTAGCATCTAACAACGTGTTAATGCTTTTATAAACCCTGCTGATAATCGACTCTACTTCAAGAGACTCAACTATGGCTTTGGAAATCTGACTAAGGAGTTTGGTATCCTCATAGGCCTTTTCTATTTCAACAGTACGTTCTTTTACGCGATCCTCCATATCTTCGTACAGACTAGCGTTTTCAAGCGCACTGGCCACGTAAAGAGAAAGAGTTCTTAAAATATCCAGGTGATACTGGTCGTAACTGTCCTTATTAAATGACTGTACCGTAATTACACCAATTTTTCGATCCTTGGAGATCAACGGCAGGTAGATCATGGATTCAGGCATTTCACCAGCACTCGCATCATATTCCTTTGAAACGTACTTTTTGTATTCCTCTTTCCAGTCGTTAATGACAATTTCCTGTTCTTTTAGAAAACAGATCGAGGCAATTTTTTCTTCATCTACGCTATAAGAAAAGTCATCCAAAGCCTGACCATTTTCAAATGCACCGGTAAAGAGTAGGGTATGGGACTCAGGTTTGTAAAGTGCAATTCCAAATACACTGGCATCCATCATACTGTTAATACTCTCGTATACTTTAGCAATAATTCCGGCGGAAGATAACTCTGCAGCAATGTCTTTACCAATTTCACTCAGTAATCGCGTATTTTCCGCCGCTTTTTCAATTTGTTCTTTTTGAGCCACGACTTCAGCTGTACGTTCCTTTACCTTTTCTTCAAGGCTTTCGTACAACATGGCATTTTCAATGGTTGCAGCAATGGTAGCCGCCAGGCCACGAAGGATGTCCATGTGATAATCGGTGTAGGCATGCTTTTCGAAGCTTTGAACCGTCAATATTCCAACAATCTTTTCTTTAGAGAAGAGTGGGATATAAATTATGGATGCTGAATCTCTACCGGAAACAGGTGCTTGCATTCCAGCAATATACTTGTCGTACTCCTTGCTATAATCAGAGATAAAAATTTCTTGCTGATTATTAAAGCACCAGGGAGCCAAACGTTCATCATTTACATCATATTCAAAATCGGGGAGTTTTTCACCTTTTTCAATGTATCCTTTCATGATGATACGTTCCCGTTCAGAATCATATATTCCGATTCCAAACCCGGTAGCATCCATTAGGTTGTTACAATTCTCATATACGCTATCAATCAACGCTTCGATCGTAATACTTCTGGATATAGCTTTATTGATTTGTGAGATTAATCGGGTGTTTTCATACGTCTGTTCAATCTCCTCTTTCTTCCTAACTACTTCTTCTGTACGCTCCTTAACCATGTCCTCCATGTTCTCGTAGAGCGTAGCATTGTCAAGGGCTATCGCCGTATAAACACCAATGGAACGGAGCATGTTTACTTCGTAGTCAGAATAGGAATTGTTGCTAAAACTTTGAACAGTAATTACACCAATTTTTTCACCTTTTGAACGTATAGGAAGATAAATCAAAGAACTAACTGATTTACCCATCTTTGGCGCAACGTAATTATCAATCCACTTTTCGTGTTCTTCCTCAAAATTATTGATAATGATATCCGTGTCTTGATTAAAGCAAACACAGGCCAAACGGTTGGGTTCATCTAACTTGTAATATCCTCCTTCAAGCCTTTTACCGCTCTCAATATATCCTGGAAAATCAATTGCCCCTTCGTCTTTTATATGGATACCGATACCAAAACCTTCAGCATCCATCAACTTGTTAATGTTGTCGTAGGTTATCTTGATAATTTGCTCAACAGACAATTGAGATGTGATACTCTTACCAATTTCACTTAAAAGCTTAGTGTTTTCGTACGTTTTGGTGATTTCGGAAGTACGCTCCATTACTTTTGCCTCCATCAGCTCATAGCGTCTTGCATTTTGAAGAGCGAGAACAGTGTATTGGGCAAGGGTCTTAACAATTGTTACGTGGTAATTGTTGTACGCACTTTTCTCAAAAGATTGAACGCTAATTACTCCGAGAACTTCACCGTCGTGAATGAGTGGGACAAAAATGAGGGAATGAGGCATTTCTCCGTCAACCACCATAATTTCATCCACCCACTTCTTGTGTTCTTTAATATTGTCATTGATAAGGATAACCTCATTCCTTTTAATACAGACAACCGAATAATTATTGTCATTATCCATAGGAATGCTAATGTCGCCAAGCCGTTTTCCTTTTTCGTATTCATATTTGTAGTTGACAGATTTTTTGTCATCCGAAAGAATTCGAATTCCAAAAATGGTGGCATCCATCAGCTGATTGACATTTTTATAAAAACGTTCAAAAACTGCTTCAAAATCTAACGTTGAAATGAGTTCCTGACCAATTTTATTGAGTAATTCTGAGTTTTTATAGGTGATTTCAAGCTCATCCGTTCGTTCCTTTACTTTGGAATCCATTTGCTCATAGAGCGTTGCGTTATCCAAAGCAATGGACAAATAACTGGCAAATGATTTTAGGATGTTAACATGGTGCTGGGAGAATGCATTTGTTTTACCACTTTGGGCAAACAATACACCAATAATTTTATCCTTAACTGTTAACGGTATAATCACCACTGAATTTGGTGCGGTATGCAGGATATCTTCACCTTCTTCGTAGTAGTCTTTAATTTCCTTTTGATAATCATTAATGTGGACGTCCTTTCCTGTTTTGACGGCGTAATTTGCTAATTTTCTGTCATCCAGAGAATGCTCAAAATATTCGTCTTTTTGTCCGTTGTCTATGGCGAGTTTTACCTGCAATTTATTTTCTTCGTGATTGCAGATTCCAATAAAGATTCCGGTGGCATCCATCAATGAGTTGATGCGCTCGTAAATGATTTGAAAGATGTCCTCAATGTTCAGGGTTGATGTGATTTCATGCCCAATGCTACTGAGTGTCTGAACATCTCTAAAATACGATTCTAGTTGCTCGTTTTTTTGTTCGAGTTGTTCCTTTTCTTTTTGTATTTGATCTAATCTTCCCTTGAGTTCAAAAGCCTTAACTTTCTTATCTTCTTTTTCAACGTTAAACGCCTGCATGGCGGCATGATAAGATTTAAAGTGCTTAACGAAGAGGGTAAGGTTCCCCATGTCTTCGTATAACTCAGAAAGGCCGAAATGGGATTTATATTCAATTTCTTTAGATTCCAGTTCTTGCCCTATTGCCAGGGCATCTTTGTATTCCTGTACTGCTGAGAGGTTGTCACCCGCAAGACGATAGGTTTCTGCCATGTGGATCTTCGTCTTGGCCATGCCATCCCTGAACCCCATTTCTTTTCTGATATTGTAGGAGTTCTGAAAATGCTCAAGTGCTTTGGGATAATCCCCTTTTTTTGAATAGATTTCACCAATTCCGTCCTGTGCGTATGATTCTGTTTGCTTTACACCAGATGCTTTAACCAGTTCGAGCGCATTGAATTTATAGGTCAATGCTTTTTCGTATTGTTTTAAGTTATAGTACGTCTGACCAATTCCGTCATTAATTCGTGCAAGAAGCGGATTGTCATTCACTTTTTGAGCAATCTTCAATCCTTTCTGCAGTGATTCCAGTGCTTCTTCGTTACGTTCATTGGTGTAGAGAGCCGTTCCAATTCCGTTTAGGGCATTGGCCATACCAAATTCATCATTAATTCTTTCGGCAAGATCATAGGACGCTTTTGAATGCGTCATTTGCTTTTCAAAATCACCAAGGAAATAGAAAATGATGGAAAGATAATACTCGATTTGACTGGCATGCTGGTAATCCTCAATGTCAAGTAATACTTCGATAGATTTGAAGCAGGCATCTAAAGCCTTTTCATAATCAGACATCCAGGTATACGCCGCACCTATATTGCCATGAGCCCAGCCAATACCTTTTGGGTAATCCAACTCAATTGCACGGGCAAGACTCTCCTGAGCGAGTTCCAGTGTTTTTACTGGTTCAGCCCTAACGATTTCCCATGCTTCCTTGTTGGAGGCGTCTATCGTCTCAATAGCTTCGGTAGTTTCGATCATAGTAAGTGCAGGCGAGCAAGTCTTTCAAATATAGTTTATTTTCAACTAGAATCTGCGGTCATCAATCGTTTTAATATGTGATATAATTAACAAAAATGAAGGGTGGTATTTTGACTGTAATCCAACCTTTGGCACACGAATTGACGTTTATATAGATAGAAATTTACTGATGGGGATAACCTTTTTTGAAATACTCGCGTAAAGTATCTCGTCAGTAATTAAAACAACGGACCATGAATTTAGATGACATAAAGAACAAGATCATCAGATCGGCTCAGGAAAAATTGAACAGACATAGAGTAATGGGTGCACGTACCAAACTTTCCATTACCGAAGTCGCAGAATTATTGGATATCATTTCCGGTCAGGCAGAAGATGCGCGCGTTGAGCCTATTGACATGATCGGCAACTACAGTTTAAACTAGCATTTTTGCTATTTGGTTATAATACAATGACGCTCCGGTTGACCGGGGCGTTTTTTTATGAGGTAATTACGCCTGAACCGATAAGTTCATCATTTTCGTACCAGGCTGCAAATTGACCCGGAGAGATTCCCCTGACAAGATTTTCAAAGTAGATATAAAGTCCATCTCCTTCCATATATAGCGTAGCTTCTTCAAGAGGTTGACGATACCTGATTCGTACTTTGTAGCCTCTTGATTGCCCTGGTATCATTTCCAGATCTTCGCGAACCCAATGTATATCTTCTTTTGAAATGAATAATGCCTGCCGGTTCAACCCGGGATGATCTTCTCCCTGTCCTGTATAGATGACATTTTCTTTCACATCCGTGCCAACCACAAAAAGAGGTAGGGGTGTTCCGCCCACTTGCAAACCTTTCCTCTGGCCTATGGTAAAATAATGCGCTCCCTGATGCTCTCCAACCGTCTTTCCGAGTTCGGGCGTAAACTCAAAAGGCCTGGAAAGTTGTTTGTAGTCTTTGGAGTTGAGTATCTTTTTGTAGTCTTCAAATATCTTTAAGTCATCCTTTAGCTCAACAATCTTACCTTGCTTTGGTTCAAGTTGTTGCTGTAAGAAAACAGGTAGCTTTACCTTGCCAATAAAACAGAGTCCCTGTGAGTCTTTTTTCTCTGCTGTAACAAGGTCCTGTTCTGTTGCAATTTTTCGTACTTCTGATTTCTGTAAATGCCCAATAGGAAATAGCGCCTTTGCCAGTTGCTCCTGTGTCAGTTGACACAAAAAATAACTCTGGTCCTTATTCGGATCTGCACCGGCAAGTAATCTATAATAACCATCTGCAGTTACATCTTTTCGACAATAGTGACCGGTTGCCACAAAATCCGCCCCGAGTTTTTCAGCTTCTTTCAGGAAGATGTCAAATTTGATCTCTCTATTGCACAATATATCAGGGTTTGGTGTCCTTCCTGCTTCGTATTCTGCAAACATGTAGTCTACAATCCGTTCTTTGTATTGCGCAGAAAGGTCAAGTGTCTGAAAAGGAATTCCTAGCTTATTGGCAACAAGCAGTGCATCCTGGCTGTCATCTATCCACGGGCATTCATCCGAAATCGTTACCGATTCGTCATGCCAGTTTTTCATGAAAATGCCAATTACATTGTAGCCTTGTTCTTTTAAAAGAAAGGCGGCCACACTGGAATCAACTCCTCCGGATAACCCGACAACAACTGTTTTCATGCTGCAAAGTTAAAGAGAAGGTTTGATAGTTCGTCTATCCAGCCAAAGTTTTAGTAACGTATGCTTAACAATCTTTAACGTGGAAATTTGGAGTAATTTTTGTTCCTTTATACCTGATGAAGTATTTTTTGTTGATACCAATTCTATTCCTGTCATTGAGTTTACAGGCTCAAAAGAAAGATTACAGTGATTCGTTGATCACTGTCACAGGACAAGTGTATGACACGACTTATGCGGTTGGTTTTTTCAACCTGGTTGTCATGAACAAGACACTCGGTAAAGGAATTTTTGGTGAATATGACGGAACGTTTTCCATAACGCTAAAAAAGAAGCACGAGATCGGTATTTCTGTGGTAGGATACAAAACGATCTACCTTTCCTTTAAAGACAGTACGTATCAAGACGAGTACACCATAAGCCTATATCTCGAATCATTAGAGTATATGGGGGAAGAGGTAATCGTAAAACCAAGAAAAACACTTGATGAGTTAAAGGAAGAACGATCTAAAATCGCTAAGCGTGAGGTACCTGTTGTAACTGTGACTAATGCTATTCAAAGTCCGATTACCGCCCTGTATATGGCGTTTAGTAAACGTGAGCGTACAAAGCGTAAAGTTGCGGAAATGGAATACATGGATTCGCAAAAAGACATTCTTAAAGAGATTCTACAACTCTATGTACATCATGATATTATCGACTTGGATGAAAAAGAATTTGATGAGTTTATTGTCTTTCTTAATCTCAATACGGAGTTCTTGAAAACCGCTACAGATTACGAACTCATTACTTATATTCAATCTAAGTTTGAACATTTCAAAAAGGTCAAAGAAGGATTTTAAGCGAACCTTTCGTACATTGATCTGTATTTCATTTTGAAATGATAACCTATGAAATCAATCCTGTTTTGTATTGTAACGCTAACGATAATAGCGAATAAACCCGTTTTTGCTTTGGAAGATCTCGGCCCCATTCCATTAGAATATTCAATTGTTTCAGATACACTGGATGAATCAATTCCTTCAGGTAAATTTATTCTGGAAGGCCGCGTCAGTATGTTCTCCAGTGATAATCCACTTGTTGCTGTAAAAGTTGGTTGTACATCCTCAAATACATGGGTGAGAACCACTAAGGATGGCTTGTTCAGGGTTGAATTAGCAGCTACTGATTCCGTTGTTTATTTCTACAAGAAAGGGTGGAATGAAGTGGTGATTGAAGATTACATATTTAAGGACCGACACAGAGTGGCTGTGCAGGTTTACATGAATCAGGTAAGGGAAGAGTACGATAAACAGGTGAAGCGGAAACCTGTGATTTATTTGTACGCAGATAAAAACTTAAAAGCTTCGGTACGGCTTGACCCGAAAGGGACATTCATATTTACCTATCCCAGGTATGAGGATGGATGGGATATAGAAGTCTTGAAAACAGGTGGTGTTAAAATAGGAGAGAAGGAATATCCGTATCTATTTTGGGAAGCGGAATCTGAGACTAAACTATCGTTTCCTGTTGTAGATGGAAAGATGACCGGATTTATGGTGGACGCAGGATCTGTTGTTCCATTTTTAGAAGAGAAACTTACCCTACTGGGATTCCTGGATAAAGAAAAAGCCGATTTTATCACCTATTGGGCGCCTATCCTGAAAAAAGGAAGGTTTGCACTGATTCATTTTGTAGTGGATGATGACTATGAAGATCAAATAGCATCTCTTGACATTACACCAAAACCGGAATCTATGAGAAGAGTGTTTATGTTGTGCGCAACGCTTGATACACCGAATTCTGGCCTCGATTTAGAGGAACAGGAATTAACTTCTTTTGAACGAAAAGGCTTTACGGTTGTAGAATGGGGTGGAAGTCTTATTGAGTAAATTAAATGTTATGAAATCCTTACTGTTCATCCTTGCTGTCACAGCTTTAACAACATCTTCATACGGGAGAGGAATACCTGAAAAATTAATCGCTCCAAGTAGACATGAGGTGATCAAAATATATCCACAGGACGATTTACCGGAAGGAAAGTGTAAAGTGACGGGCTATGTACTTAAAGATAATTCTAATGGGAACCCTATTGCTAATGTCCTGGTAAGCACTCCGGATAGAAAAGCGTTCACACATACGGATTCTTCAGGATATTACGAATTATTGCTGGATGCAGATGATACCTCGCTTTTTGCCTTTAAATCTGAACTTTCTGAACATGTTATTTGGAAATATGAGTTCAAAGAGCGCTATGTATTTGAAATCAACTTTTACCTGGTAGATGATTATTCCATGATGATTATGGATAAGCCAGTAATCTACCTTTATTCAGAAAAAGACGAAACCGTAGCGATTAAATTTCAGCCTAAAGGAGAGATCGTATTTACTTATCCGCAGTATAATCAGGATCAAGGCTGGGAAGTTAATGTAAGTGGAAACGTTATTCAATCAGAAGGTAAGGAATACCCCTACTTATTCTGGGAAGCTGAAACAGCTGACCTTCAGTATCACAAGATGAACAGCAGGCCTTATGGCTCTTATATCAAAACCGATACTGCTGTACAATTCCTTGAAAATTCTCTGACGCGTCTTGGGTTAAACAGAACGGAACAAACCGATTTTATTACATTTTGGTTACCTAAACTTCTTCAAAAGGATTATGCCTTCATTCAGTTTGTAATTGATGATGACTACGAAGCACATATTTCAGCTATGGCGGTGAATCCCGCCCCCGAAAATATGCGCAGGGTTTACATGATTTTTACACTCTTTGATCAGGATGAGCTCGGCAGATCCTACGAATCCCAGCACTTGCCGTCATTTAATCGGGAAGGATTTACGCTTGTAGAATGGGGAGGTACTCAAAAACCAAATTGTGAATTTTTAACTCATGACCATGTCGAAAAATAAAATCATTCTTGTAGTAGCATTGCTTTGGGGAACAATTGGCTTCGGAGAATCCATTCTGGTAGATACCTACTATGTGGTATCAGATGTTGAGGACAAATCAGTGCCTGAAGGGCAATGTGTTGTAAAAGGTCGCGTTTGGGAAGGGTATTCAGAGGAATTTGTTTCAGGTGGAATAATCGCCACCTTGAATCGAAAAAGTCACACACTTTCCAACGATACAGGGTATTACGAAATGAAAGTGAGTGCCCGAGATACTGCCATTTTCTTCTATCATGAAAAGTACAAGGAAATCGTTTGTTGGAACTACAATTTCCAAAGTCAGCATGTGGTGACCATCAATTTTATAACAAGTGACAGAGCAGGCCAGGGCGTAATTTATGAAGCGGAGAAACCAGTAATCTACCTATATCCGGAGAAAGAGACTGACGTAACGGTTAAAATGGATGATAAAATCGAGATTACAACTTCCTATCCGGAATATAACGGTGGCTGGGATATTACCGCGTCACCAGATGGAACATTAAAGCAGGGAGACCGTGAGTACCCGTATCTTTTTTGGGAAGGACCTATACAGTATCAACAGTTTGGATTTTTTCCCGTTTCTGATTTGGGAACTTACGGACTATTCATAAATTCCGACACCGTTGTCAGTTTTCTTGAAAAGGAATTAGCCATGTTCGGGCTTAACGCTAAAGAGTCAGCCGATTTTATAACCTATTGGGCACCTCGGATGCAACGACACACCTATAATCTCGTGTATTTCATGTTAGATGAAGAATACGATAATACTATCGGAACTATTGAGGTTACTCCAAAACCGGATGTTATTCGCCGGGTGTATCTGGTTTTTTGTGGTTTGGATTTCGAGATAGACACAGTACCGAACCGAACGATTCCTGATGAACCATTAAATAGAGATGGGTTTGTCGTAATAGAATGGGGAGGAACAGAACTTAGTTCTCCATCAACTCCTTAACTCCTGTATACACAAAAGCCGGCGGAATATTAAAGGGAACAAATCCAACTTTAAGTTTGCCGTATTTCAGTTCCAGTAATCTTCGTGCGTTCAGGGAATATTGATACTGAACATAAACGCCGCCTTGACGCAGCACATTGTAACTGCCAATTATTATCCTCTTTTTAATGATCTCAGGAATAACTGTCAAAGGCAGTGAAGACAAGACTGCATCTACATCATTAATATTGTGTTCTTTGACGATATCTTCAATTTCATCCGCAGATCGGTTCAGGATAATTAGCCGACTGTCAGTGTTCTTAAATCTATCCTTCAGGACTTTATGAAAGGTACGGTTCAATTCAATGAGTATGATTTTACAATCATCTTTTGCCCGTGCAAGAAGCTCTTCTGTAAAAACACCGGTTCCTGGTCCGAGTTCAACGATACAGTCAGCTCTTTCAAAATCAATTTTATTGCACATTGCATTTACTAAAAAGCGCGAACTAGGGGCCACGGCACCAACTTGCTTACGTTCCGAAAGGAATGTATTTAGAAATGTTCTATTGTGCTTTTTAGTAGTCATTACTCAAGTACTGATAAGAGTCCGTTATTCAACAATCCAAGTACTTTACCTTTGAGCTCAACTCCGACTAAAGGAGTATTTTTTGCTTTAGAGGCTATATCTTCTTCTGAAAAGGTCCAGGTGTCATCTGGATCAAACAAGGTAAGATTGGCTAGCTCGCCTTCTTTAAATTCAGGTTTAGGCAAGTCAAATATTGCTCTTGGTTTGGTTGATATCGCCGCAATTTTTTGGTCCAGACTGAGTTCGCCAACTTTATTAAGTAATGGAAACAATGTCTGGGTTCCAATTATTCCGTAGGCCGATCGATCAAACTCAACATCTTTACTTTCCGTGTTTTCAGGGCTGTGATCTGAGCAAATAACATCAATGGTGCCGTCTTTAACACCTTCAACGAGCGCCAATCGATCTTCTTCTGAACGCAGTGGAGGCAACACTTTCAGATTTACGTCAAACTCCAGCAGTCCTCCTTCATTATATACGAGGTTGTGTACGAAAGCATCTGCTGTTACATTCAAGCCTGCGGCTTTTGCTTCCCGTATGAGTTGTACACTTTCTTTGGTAGATACTCCCGATATATGGAGGCGTCCCTCCGTGTATTTTAATAAGGCAAGATCACGCTCAATTCGTATGAATTCAGATATGGAAGGAATGGCTTTAAGACCGGTCCTAACACTAACTTCACCTTCATTCACTTGCCCCAAACCGAACAATGATTGATCAAAAGGGAAGCTCACAATTAATCCGTTAAAATTCTTTGAATAGAGTAGGGCCCTGTACATTATCCCGGCAGAAATATCTGCTTTGTCATCAGAAAATGCAATGGCACCTGCACGTGACATATCATACATTTCTGAAAGTTCTTTTCCCTTTAACCCTGCGGTGATTGATCCAAACGGATAAATATCCACCGGAGAGAAAGAAGAGTTGTTCAAAATGTACTCTATCTGAGATTTATTACTGAGTGTAGGTTCAGTGTTTGGTGTTACAGAAACAGCTGTCATTCCGCCAGCTTCTGCTGCTTTTAACCCGGTAATCAGGTCTTCTTTAATTTCATAACCCGGGTCGCAAAAATTAACGCGAGAGTCATACCATCCAATAGAAGCGTGCATATTGGAGTGGGAAACTGTTTCGTCCACTTTCTCCTTTAATGAGTCACCAATCTTTTCAATGACACCATCATGAATAAGAATATCTTTTGTTTTACCGTGATGAGGAGAGTCCGGAGAAATAATTTTACAAGACTTTATAAGAATCTTCATTCTAACCTTTGGTTTTATTGGTTGAATTCCACAACTTCAAAAGAAGGATTTCTGCTGCTATAAAAACCAGTGCCAAAATTAGCAGAATTCTCCAGTATTCTTTCGCTTTAAACGCATTTATTTCTATTGTTCCTGATTCATCAATAGCTATTTCCTGCGCATTTTCCCAGCCTGCAGCTGTAAAATTGTTGGCAATCTCTTCTTTTGTAAATCGCTGTGTTTTAGACTCGTTTCGGTTAAAATTAATCGCTAATTTTTCGTTGAAATTCACGTCATTCGACAAGTCATATATTCCGGCTTGTGAAATATTATCTTCCAGGTGATTAAAAGATATGGAGCGGGAAGAATTAGTATTGATGAGCTGTGGTATTACGTCTACTTTAAATTCCTCATTCTTAAGATGGATCGGGTTTTTCTCGTCAATATCAACATTCAATGGGTAATTATACATTTGGCCAATCTCCATATACAGGGGCTTCTCAAAAGAGGCGGTTTCAGCAAATCGTAGCATTGTAGCCGCAAAAAGTGCGTGATTTTGAAAATCAGTATAGCGCAACATCAGTGGAGAAGCCATTACAATAATTCTACCATTAGATTGCTTGGAGTAATACAGATATGGCTTGCCTTCATTTACTCCAAACAGTGTGATAAAATTGTTTGAATTAACTACAAACAGATCATAAGCCGCATGCACCTTTGCATATTTATAATTGTCCGGATCACCTTCAAATACGCCAATGTAAAGTGGATCTGCTGAATTAAAATAACTCAGAGATGATCTTACTGAATCAGCTTTCATAAAGGTCGGTAAATTGTGAGAGGACATGTATTGATTCCAGCTGTTGAGTTTCAGATCATTTCCTGGAATCAACATAATGGAGGCACCATTTTTAAGCGCATCATCCAACAAGTCTTTAATACCTGATGGGATTTGATCTACATTTTGAAGTACAATCAATTCCTTTCCGTTAAAATCCTCCTGAGAAACATTACTAATGGTAGTGGTTTGACAGTTATAATAGGAATCCAGGCCATAAAGTTGTTCTATATTAATTGTTCGGTCATCCTTGCCTGTAATCAGTAGTATTTTAACTTCTTCTTTAATCTCGTAAGAAAAATAAAACTCATCATCAAAGAATAATTGACTTGTTTTGATGCTCAATTCACCCGATCGAATACCAGGTTCTCTATCTGTAAAAGTGATTTTATCATCCACAAATGAATTCGCAGGAATGGTGATTCTTTTAGGACCGGGATTACTTCCGTTAATGCTAAGATTAACGGGAAGGTCTATTTGTTCATCATCTGAATTATTATAGATTCTGAAATGTATATCAATAGGAGTGTTTACGCGGTGTACTGGTGTCATAAACCATACAGAATCTATATAAACATTACCTTTTTGTTCTGGAACAGCTTTGTAATAAAATGTAGGCACTTCTTCTTGTGCCCAACCCTCAAGATTGTTGCTGGTTTGCTGGAAATCACTAAAAATAAAAAGTCGATTATTGGCTTCTTCTTCGAGTCCATTCATGAGATCAATTTGAAGGCTCATTACTGTTTTTAATGGAGTTGATTTCGCGGAGAAGTCAATTTCTTTAATCATATCAACAACATCTGACTTAGAGTAGAAACGTTGATGGACAGATAGTAAATCAGTTGTAACCAGATTGATTTTTTCATTTTGGTCGAGGGATCGTACCAGGTCAATTGCCCTGTTTTTGGCTTCGTTGAGCAAGTTGCCATCTTTACCCTGGGCCTGCATGCTGTAAGAATTGTCTATATATATGGATGTGACGTTCTCTGTGTTCTGAGATTCATCCAGGGGAATGAACGGCTGTGCAAATGCAGTGACTAAACAGATTATGGTGAGTATCCTGGCTGCCAAGACCAGTAAGTGTTTAAGTTTTGAACCGGCACGTGAATCTTCGGTTACTTCTTTTAAGAATTTTACCCGTGAAAAATAGACTGTTCTGTACCTTCTAAAATTAAAAAGGTGAATAATGATAGGAATTGCGATCAAAAAGTAAGCCCACAGAAAATTCGGGTAGACAAAATTCATAGCAACAAATATGGTGATTTTACATCTAAAATTTTGTTAAAACCTTGTTAGCTGATAATCCAAATAAGGCGTAATCATATTTACAGGGATCTTCCGGGCAGAATGACTGCAAATGTTGCATTAGCTCTTCCAGTGATTTCCAGTCGTTTGCCTTTCTGGTAATTAGGCCAAGAGCTCTGGCTGAATTAGCAGTATGTACATCAAGTGGAACGTATAGAGAAGACATTTTGTGCTCTTTCCATAAACCAAAATCCACTCCTTTTTTGTCCTTTCGTATCATCCATCTTAAATACATGTTTATTCTTTTGGCGGATGATCCCTTCATTGGGTTGGCCAAATGTTTTTGACTTCTGGATTCATGTGGTACTTCCAAAAATACATTTCTAAACTGTACAATGCGTTGCTGGGCCGATAAGTTTTTATTAAACACCGTTTCAAGCCCTCCATGGTTTTCATAAATATTCTTCAACGAACGAAAGAAGAAATCAAGGTCAACCGAGTTGAATGTTCGGTGAACAAAATCATATTCAAATGGCGAGTAGTTGAGAATAAACGCATGCGGTTGATGTTCCATTATTTCCATTAGTGTGTTACCACTTTTAATAATGGATCTGCGATTGCCCCAGGCAATAATAGCCACGATAAAAGCTATAATTTCAATGTCTTCTTTTTTATTGAATTGATGGGGGATGGAAATAGGGTCATCTTCAATAAAAGAAGTGTGATTGTACTTCTCAACGGATTCATCCAGGAAATTTTTGACTTCAGTAATTGTCATCTATCGCACAATTATACCGTCCTTCATTTCGTATTTTTTATCGGCCATATTGGCGAGCTCAGGATTATGCGTTACAATAACAAATGTTTGTCCCATCTCTTTCTTCAACCGAAAAAATAGCTCGTGCAATTCTTGTGAATTTTTTGAATCAAGATTTCCAGAGGGCTCATCTGCAAAAATAACTTCCGGGGAATTTATTAACGCTCGCGCAACAGCTACTCTTTGCTGTTCACCTCCCGATAACTCAGATGGCTTGTGATCAAGCCGATCTCCCAGCCCCAAAAAATCTAGAAGTTCTTGTCCTTTCTTTAAGGACTCCGTTTTGGATAAATCACCAATAAGAGCGGGTAAGATTACATTCTCTATCGCTGTAAATTCAGGTAGTAGCTGATGAAATTGAAAGATAAATCCTAACTTCTGATTTCTAAATGCTGCAAGTTTTTTACCGGATAACGAGATTAAATCCACACCGTTAAGATGCAAACTACCACGATCCGGTTTATCCAATGTTCCCAATATTTGTAGTAGCGTAGTTTTTCCTGCGCCGGACGCTCCTACAATACATATTATTTCATTTTTTTCGACCGTTAAATCTATTCCTTTCAAAATTGGAAGATCGCCGTAACTTTTGTATATTCCTTCTGCAACAAGCATCCGCTAAAAATAGCCAGAATTGCCAAAATCTATGTAATTTTGTAGAAATGTTTGAAGGAGACGATAATATATTTCCGAATAAACCGGAAGTTGTGATGAAGGACAACAGGTCGAGTTGGGTAAAGACCATTCTTTCTATGTTGTTGTTTGTTGCTGTCTTTGTACTTCTTTTCTCTGAAGATATTGCTTTGATTTTAATGATAACAGGTATTCTGTTACTGCATGAATTGGGTCATTTTTTCATGATGAAACGATTTGGCTACCGTTCGCTTAACATGCTATTCATTCCAATTTTTGGTGCAATGGTAAGTGGTGATAAGGTTCAGGTATCTCAAAAACAAAAATTCTGGATCAGCATAATGGGGCCATTACCAGGTATTCTTCTTGGGATGGTTGGAATGATTTATTGTCTTGAGGCAAATGAGTTGGGTTTATTATTTGAATTGTCGCTACTTCTTTTATCCATCAATCTATTAAACCTGTTTCCTATTGACCCTTTGGATGGTGGACATATTGTTGAGGCTTTATTCTTTCCAAGTAGCCCCAGGTTTAAACTTTACTTTACTTTATTTAGCTCACTAGCGCTAATTGCATTAGGCTTCTTCTTACAGATTTATATCATCATGATATTTGGATTCTTCATGTCGTTAAAAGTCAGAGGTATTCAAAAAAATCAAAAAATTCACGAAAATTTAGATGAGATCAATGTTGATTACAAGAAGCCGTATCAGGAGCTGTCAAACCGTGAATATTGGACCATCCGAAGAATCTTTCTTGAGAACAATCCCAAAATAAAAGAAATCATTCCTGATGACTTGTCCTTATGGGAGAACGAGAAGTTAATTGTTGATCAGGTGCGACAGTTGCTCAAAATCGAAATTATCAAAGACCTGAAGAAATTTCAGCAAATCCTTCTGTTCTTGTTATTTGCAGCTGCGATTATCGTGCCTTCGGTGCTGTTGTATTTGAACCTGGATGTTATTATAGAAACCTATTGGTCAGTAGAATGAATCCTGGCGATAAAGTATCAGTCATTGCAGATACAATAAAAGGTATTGTCAAAACAATTGATGGCAACAACGTCCTTATTGAGGATGAATTTGGATTTGAACGAAGCTACCAGAAATCTGAACTTGTTTTGGTCAAAGGTGATTATAACTTTTCCGAAATCGAGCTTGCTAAAGAAATAAAAGATAAGATCAAAGCCCAGTTAAGAGAGGATGGGCATGTCCTGAAGTCTTTTGAAATTGATTTGCATATAGAGGAGTTGATAGATGATCACCGAAATATGACAAACCATGAGATTCTCATTAAACAAATGAACATCTGTAGGGGTTTTGTACAAAAAGCTATCGCAAATAATACTAAAAGAATTGTACTCATTCATGGTAAAGGTGAAGGTGTCTTAAAAGCTGAAATCCATCAATTTCTGAATAATTTGAGAAACCTGAACGGAGTTGCCCTGGAGTATCATGATGCTCCTTACGTGGAATACGGAATGGGCGGTGCAACAGAAGTCATTTTCCATTGAACTTCCTTTTGAATTTTCTTTTCCCTTAGTTTTGAGCGTTTAAATAGTTAAATTAGAGGCGTATGAATGAAATAAGTTATGCGATACACCAACGTTGGATGTTCGGCTATCGTCAATAGCTAAGAATACTACTTGTTGTTTATGAGAACTCTGAAGTACCTACTAATTACTGCTTTATGTGTACTCTCTGTTGAGAGTTATGCGAAAGTAATTTTAGTAAAAGATTTAGGAGATTCAGGCCAGGGAACCTTGCGAGGAGCGTTTCAGGTAGCCAATTCAGGTGACACCGTCCTCATAGATGTAAAAGGAACCATTGAACTTATAACACCAATTGCAGTAGATGGTCTTTCCAATGTCCGCTTAATGGGACCACATGCTGCTCATTGTTCAATCGTAGCATCTGCATCTTGGGGTTCGGGAGTAAGTCTTTTTAACATCACAAATTCATCCGGTTTCAGTATTGAAAATGTTGGTTTTGTCAATGGTACACCAGGTGTTAGAGCCATTAATGTTTTCTCATCTGCCGGTAACGCTGGTGCACCTGTTCGTATTGTTCATTGCCTTTTTGATGGAATAGATAATTCGGGCCTGGTTGCTGGTGCTATAGAGACCCAAGGCTTGAATGTTGAAATTTTAAATTGTTCTTTTGTCCAGAATAAAGCTGATAGTGGAGGTGCAATTCATGTAGCTGGAAGTGGACAAACCCTCATTCAAAACTGTACTTTCTGGGGCAACAATGCAACAAATAATGGTGGAGCAATTTATGTCCAGGGAAATACTACGGTAACTGTCATGAATAACACCTTCTATGAAAACACATCTTCCAATGGATTGGGCCAGGTGTTATTTTCAGATAATGGGCCAACCGTGAATTTACAAAATAATGCTGGTGCAGGAAATGGAGTTGGAGAACAACTTATGGAACCAACATGTTGCTCTTTTATCTCAAATGGAGGAAACATATTTAAACAAAATACAGGATCAGATTTTGGAGGCTGGACTACAGCTGGGGATCAATACCATACAGGTGTTGTTCCAGGCTTAAGAAATACCGTTTTGGTAGATGGATTTGGCATGAAATATTTTACGATTGTCAATTCCGGCAGTACATTTATTGATCAAGGTAACCCATCTGGTATAGCAGCCACAGATTTGCGAGGTGCACCAAGGATTTTATTTGGAGGCATAACAACTGGAAGGCCGGATGCCGGAGCTTGTGAATTCACGCAACTTCGAGTAGTAAATAATGGCGGAGGTGTTCTGGTAGGTTCATTGGGAGCTGCACTCAGTTTAAGTTTTGACCCCATTAATTATGTAGAATTTGATATTCCAGGTGGCCCTCCACTTGCTATTACCCCAACGGCAGGATATGTATTAACCTCAGATTATATTGTAGATGGTTTTTCACAACAGGGTTCTGTTGTGCCCGGTCCTGCTGCGCCGTTGACTGCAGGAGTTACTCCAGGTGAACCAGCGATAAATATTAATAACGTAACTACGCTAACAACCGGAGTCAGTATAGTTGGTGGAGTTAACGGATCAATTGTTCAAGGTCTTCGAATCACTGGGTTTGATAATAATGGTATTGCTATCTCCATGAGCAATTGTAAAGTCTTTGGTTGTGATATTGGATTTGATGCTGTGCTTGCTGCTGTTCCTAATGGACAAAATGGAATATTTATCTCAAATGATGGCAATCAAGTGGGGGGAGGAGAACACTGGCAACGAAATGTTATATCTGGTAATGGAGTAAATAATATTACACTTAGTGCTTCAGGTAATTTAATCTATGGCAATTTTATCGGTATCGCTCCAGATGGTATGAATAACCTTACATCCGCTGTAAGTACGAATATTGGAATCCTTGATGAATCTACAGTTAATGTTATAGGAGGAACAAAATACCTAGAAGGGAATGTCATTGGAAATCACAATTCAGCAGGAATTAGACTAGATGCTGCCAGTTCAGGTGTTATTCAACACAACAAAATTGGTGTAATGTATGATGGAACACAGTTAGCACCAAACGCTTATGGTATCGAATTAGGGAATAACTCAGGAGGTATTCAAATTGGTGGATCATCCGGTCCTAAAACACGTAATATTATCTCTGGAAATAATACAGCAAACATTTGGTTTTATGGAGCCAATAATACTGTTGTTCAGGGAAATTTCATTGGATTGGATTCTTCTGGTACTATAGGCGTAGCTTCTACTCCAGATGGAATTTGGTTTAACAGTAACATAAATGCCAATAATCAAATTGGAGGAGTTTCGGCAGCTGAAGCAAATATTGTATCGGGAAATCAGGAAGGTATAAGAGTTCAATTGACAACGGGGCTTACTACAATTATTGGGAATTATATAGGGACAGATTATGCCGGAACTGCTGCTGTCGGAAATTCAAATAATGGTATACGTATTGAAAGTTCAGCTGCTACCTGTGTGATTGGTTCAGCAGGTGCAGGAAATGTAATATCGGGTAATAATTCTACAGGAGGAGCAGGTATCCTGTTAAACAATGCATCATCTCATATTGTTCAGGGGAATTGGATAGGTTTAGATGCAACTGGATTGGATACCCTTGGAAATTATGTCGGAATCTATCTTGAAGCTTGCGGTACAATAACCATTGGTGGGGATATAGCAACAGGTGAAGGAAATATTATTAGTGGTAACCTAACAGAAGGTATTTTCATTTCTAGTTCCTCAAGTACTACAGTATATGGTAATATGATCGGAACGGATGTCAATGGAACAGCACCCTTAGGTAACTTAAATAATGGAGTTCTGGTTGTTAATGGTGCAGATACTGAAATAGGAGGTACTGCTACCAATTCAGGTAACCAAATTTGCGCTCACAGTGGTGTTGGATCTGCGGGTATTCGATTGGAGGGATCAGGTTTGGGAACTAAAATTACCACAAACAGAATTGGTACAACGCTAAACGGAATGTCTCCACTGCCTAATGAAACGGGAATTGTTGTAACAAACACGCACCAGGTTCAAATAGGTGGCTTATCTCCTTTAGAGAACTATATCTGTGCAAGTACGGTTTCCGGTATCAATGTTACTTCCTCAAATACAGTAATTGATGGAAATTTTATTGGAGTAGGAGTGAACAACAGCCTTGCTGGTATGGGAAACCTTGACGGAATTTATATTGAAGCAGCTAGTGTAATGGTTGGTTCATCTAACACAGCATACCTGAATATTATAGCCAATAACCTTGAAGACGGAATTGAGATTAATACAGACCTGGCAGATAACTGCATGATCGACAATTGTAGAATAGGAGTTGATGGTGCAGGAAATGCTGCCGGCAATGCTGTTTATGGAATTCATATTACGGATGCGGATGCTACGCAAATAGGTGTACTTACACCAAATCACATTGTAGGCAGTGGAACTGCTGGTATAAATGTCTTTGGAACAGCAGACAACACATTTATTAGACAGAACTACATAGGTGAAATTTCGGGATCAGCAGCTTTCCAAAATGGAAATGGCATTGAACTTTTAAATGGGCCAACAGGTACGCAAATAGGAGACGTAAATTTAGCAACCGGCAATACTATTATTAATTGTGTGAATGATGGTATACGAATGAATAGTGTCACCAACACCACTATTTTAGGCAATCGAATCGGTTTAGATTCCAGTGACAATGCCGGGCCAAACAACATTGGTATAAGTGCGTTGAATTCAAGTTCAAACAGTATTGGTGGCAGCAATTCATCCAGTTCAGCTTATAACAACATTATTTCCAATAATACGCTTGAAGGCATTATTTTGGATGCGTCAAACGACAACACGATCTTTGGTAATTTTATTGGGATGTCTTCTGATGGACTGAATCCAGCAGGAAACGCGACTGGGATCCGTTTGACAAATGGTGCAGATGCCAATTTAATTGGTGCATCATCCGGTAATCCTAATTTTAGAAATGTGATATCAGGTAATTCAGGTAGTGGAATAATAATTGAAAATTCTGATACCAATCAAGTAAAATTCAACTTCATAGGGCCTAATAATGCAGGCAGTCCGCTAAATGTTCAACCAATCGGTGTTCAGGTTACAATGGGAGCGAGTGAAAATGAAATAGGCGGTGATTTTGATCAGGCAGGTAATGTGATTGCTGGTAATGTACAAACTGGAGTTATAATTGACAACGCTTCTAATAATTCCGTTTTAGGAAACACGGTAGGTCTGGGTTCAAACCAACTCAATGGAGTTCAATTATCTGGTGCCACGTGTGTTAACAATACAATTGGAGAGGTGCCTCCGGGTACTTTCGGTAATGTGATCATGGATAATGCTTCGTATGGAGTTCAGATAAGCACAGGTGCCAACAACAATGTTATATCAGCCAATTACATAGGAATTAATAAAGCTACGAACATGGCTACCGCTCCAGCCGTTCAGGCAGTTGGAGTTAGGTTTGAAGCTGATGCCGGAACAGACAATTATGTCGGTAATGATGTTTCTGCCGGAGGCAATATCATTAGTGGTAACGGAACAGGAATTGAGATTTTCGGCGCTTCCAATCAATTTGTATATAATAATTACATAGGTACTGATACTTCTGGGATGACAGCTGTACCTAATGCGATAGACGGTATTATGATTCGGAATGGCGGGAGTGCAAATGCAATCGGTGGATCAAACCCTCATCAAGGAAATGTAATATCAGGTAACATAATTGGTGTAAGTATAATTGAGGCAGGGAGCAGCAACAACCAAGTTTTAGGAAACACAATCGGTTTAAATGTTGCCGAAACTGCAAGTATTCCTAATACTGTCGGTGTTCGTATAGATGCAGGTGCCCAGTTTAACTATGTAGGACTCGCAGGTGCAGGTAATGAAAATTTAATTTCAGGTAATCAGACCGGAGTAGCCATTTTGAATACATCTAATAACAACGTTCAAAACAATGAAATCGGCCCAATTGTAGGGAATTCGTTTGGAATTGTGATCGACGGTGGTAGTTCCCACACGATAGGCGGGACAGCTGGAGAAGGAAATATTATCAGTGGAAACGATAGTACTGGGGTCGTGATTATTTCATCTACTTCAAATAATCTGTCTTCTAACAATATTGGAATTTTGGCTGACGGACAAACACCACTTGGCAACCTGATAGGCATTTATTTAAACCAGGCAACGAACAACTATATTGGAAATCCTGCACTGAATGAACAAAATGTTATTTCGGGCAATACCTGGTTGGGGATTGGTTTAGAAAACAATTCAAACGGGAACTTTATTCGGAACAATTTTCTGGGAACCGGAGCATCCGGAAATCAGGTGTTTGGAGGTACATCCAATGGGGTAGGAATCATGATTGTAGGTTCGGATAACAATTATATAGGTGGTGACTGGTTGGCCGAAGAAGGTAATGTAATTTGTTTTAGTAGTGATGTAGGAATTCGCCTGGATGGTGCAACAAACACCACGATCTCTGGAAATAATATTGGTTTATCAAAGGACAATGATTCTTACTTGGGGAATACTATGGAAGGCATTTACCTGGAGAACAATTCTAACGGGAACACTATTGGTGTTTCAGGAAATGGTTTTGAAAATGTGATTACGGATAATAACACTACAGGAATCTATATTGAAGGCTCTTCAAATAATACTATCCAGAATAACTTTATAGGTAACGATCATCTTGGTGGTCAAGGTTCTGTTACTAATGGTGTGAATGACCAACAGAATGGAATTGCTTTAGGTCCCGGAGCATCTAACAATACCGTGACAGGTTTGAATGTTATCTCTGGAAATACAAATGCTGGACTTGGAATTCTGGGTGTTGGTGCTGAAAGTAATACCGTTGCAGGTAACTTTTTCGGGGTGGATCTATCCGGAAATGTCAGTTATCCTAATGGAATCGTAAATGTCTATATAGGTGATAGTGCAAAATTTAATTTGATCGGTGGTAATACTCCATCTCAGAAAAATATTATTGGAGGTGATGTTCCGAATATGGTAATAATAACTGATGCAGGAACAGATTCAAATCAGGTGGCTGGTAATTTTATTGGTCTCGGGATTGACGAATCAACAACGTACAATTCCAATTTTGGTGTAATCATACAAACAAATGCAAAAAAGAATGTAATCGGAGGAGGTCTTCCTGGTGAGGGGAATAGTATTACTGATTTCAGTTTCAGCGGTATCTTAATCGCAGCTGCACAACAGAATTCCATTCTTGGAAACCGTATTGGAATTAAACCTGATGGTTCCCCAGCTCCAATCGATAGTGCTGGAGTTTCATTAAAAGGTGGAGACAACACCTGGATTGGTGCATTTTTACCAGGTTCTGATTCAATGAATGTTATTACAAACTGTAATAGTGGTGTGGAAATAGCAACCTTCGGTATAGCGAATAATACATACGGGTCCGTAGTAGGTGGAAATAGTATTTATAATAATACCAATCAAGGAATTGATATAAATGGAGATCATACAGTTTTACCAATTGACACGGCCAACAACAATGTTTTTGCAAACAATGGTGAAATAGACAGGTGTGAAATCATATCCGCGTGGAATTGTGGCAGTAGTGGCAATACGCATATCGGCTTTAAATTTTATGCATCTAACATGATTGCCGGATATCACATTGAGGTTTATAAAAATCCAAACCCTGATCCATCAGGATATGGAGAAGGAGAAATCTATCTGGGAGATTACATCTTCAATCCAGGATCACCTTATGATACCATTGCAATAGACCTGGGGCAGGTATTGCCAGTAGGTACCGTTATTACAGCTACAATTACGGGTGTACTTGGAAACACCTCGGAGTTCTCTTTGCAAGACACTGTTACCAACCCTCCAGTGTTCAATTTGCCAACTACTATTGATGAAACCTGTTTGGGAGCAAATGATGGACAAATTGAAATTATTGCACCTGAGGCGTATTATTTTTCAATTGATGGTTTCTTAACGTCGACCTATGGGAATGAGGGAGACACACTTACCGGATTATTGCCGGGTGGTTATACCGTTGGTGCTATGTATCTGAACGGTTGTGTACTTACGCAAAATGTTACCCTGCAAGCTGGTCCTCCTTTGCCGTTTGATTATGAAGTATTCCCTGATACCTGTGGAATGGGTGTTGGAGCAGTAGTTTTCGATACGATTCCAACAAATGGAGCAGGCGGAACAGGGGCTTATGAATATTCCTACGATTCAGGAACAAATTATGGAGGTTCTATAAGTCTGGGAGGCTTATTCGCTGATACACTCGGACTAGTTCTTACAGATACCACGCTAGGATGCTATTCATCTATAGTTAATGTTGAAATTACAGAAGTAAATGATGTGGTGGATGAAACGTTTTACTTCAGTGATTTTTGCCCTGGTAATACAGCTGTATATGATTCTGTAGCAACCACTGGTGGTTGGTGGGATCTCGGACCGGGTGCCGGTACTGCCACAATTGATTCACTGACAGGAGTTCTGTCAAATACAACCGTTGGTAATTCGTATGATGTAATTTATACCGTTGGTGTATGTGAAGAAAAGGATACCATAACGGTAACTGCCGCTAATTTTGATGATCCGAGCTTTACATATCCGGATTTTTGTTTCGGAACGACACCAACAATAACTACCGTTACACCGGGCGGAACATGGTCGCTAACTTTGGGTAATGGCGTAATTGATACCGCTTCCGGTGCCATAGTTGGTATGCCGGGTCAGTATGGTGTAGTTTATACTACTCAGGGAACTTGCGCGGGAATCGATACGAATTATGTACAAATGCTCGCACAGCCTAACGCACCGGTTATCAATGCAACACAGACAATATATTGCCTTGATGACACGCTTGAACCACTCTCTACAAATGCGGATGTGAACCTAACGTACGAATGGTATACTGATCCTGCCCTGACAAACCCGGTGGCTACTGGAACCACGTTTACACCACTAAGTATTGCTACCGGTGATAACTATATTTATTTGACTTCTACAGATACTAATGGCTGTAAAAGCCAGGCAGACTCCGTGAATTATTTATCACCGGATTTAAGTGGAATGTACGCAGGACCGGACATGTTCGTTTGTATGGGATCAACCATAATCCTGGAGGCTTTTGGTGGTAATTCTTACTACTGGGAATATTCAGAACAACTTGTAGATGACCAAACATTATCTAACCCTTCTGCATATATTAATGCTTCTGAGGAGTTTATCGTGATAATAACAGATGTTAATGGTTGTGCTGTGACTGATACTTTGGATGTTGTTCTTCTTCCTCAAGATTCATGTTACGTGGAAACTTATAATGCCTTTTCTCCAAATAATGACGGAACTAATGATATTTGGATTATTGATGGTATTGAAGGTTTCCCAGAGAATCAGGTATATATTTATAATCGCTGGGGAGATAAACTTAAAACATTGATAAATTATGATAATTCAACCGTATTCTGGGATGGAACCAATAATGGTAATAAACCAGTTCCGGCGGGCACCTATTTCTATGTGGTCGAAGTAGGGGGAACCAGAAACCAGGCAGGTTGGGTACAGGTGATGAAGTAAATAATTGATCAGAACGAATTCAACAATTGATTGTAAAGATGATTTCGTTAAGGTTGTAGTAAAAGGAACATATTTATTTATCTTTGATCGGCGATTAAGCAGTTAAATAGCTGATTAAGACCCATGAATTAGGATGATGAAAAAGATCGTATTATTCATATTTATTGTATTAAGTTGTCAGTCTTTTGCACAACAAGATGCGATTTACAGCCAGTACATGTTTAACCCATTTGCCATTAATCCGGCGTATGCAGGTTCCAGAACATCTTACAGCATGGTTTTATTGCACAGAAGTCAATGGGTAGGTATGCCCGGTGCGCCACAAACACAGTCGTTTGCAATGCATGCTCCAGCTGGTGAATCCGGAATTGCGTGGGGCGTGAACTTCGCACATGATCAAATTGGTCCCTCCAGAAATATTATGGCCGGTGCAACAGGTGCGTACATTATTAAATTTAAAGAAAGTAAGCTGGCATTCGGTTTACGTGCTGGTATTTACAATACTATTCTAGATAGAAGTCAGCTGAATTTTAAAGAAGATAATGATCAACTGGATATCGGCGGAACCGAATCTGCTATGGTTCCAAGCTTTGATTTTGGAATGTATTATTACGCGACCAAGTTCTATGCAGGTCTGTCGGCAAACCACTTGACTAAACACACGTTCAATTTTGATGATTACGCAGATTCCGTTGTCACCAACATGGCATTGAAAAGGCATTTTATGCTGAACGCAGGATACGTATGGGAGATTAAAAGAAATTTCATACTGAAACCTTCGTTTCTCGTAAAGGCTGTTTTTGGAGCACCATTAAATGTTGATTTAAACATATCTGCACTGATCTATAAACGGGTGTGGTTTGGACTCTCCTTGAGAAATACTTCAAATATTGTGTTCCTGACAGAGATAAATATTACAGACTTCATGCGTGTAGGGTATGCTTATGATTGGAATTATGATAAATTAGGGAATTATAATAAAGGATCACATGAAGTCTTTCTCGGATTTGATTTTAACTTAAAAAACCAACAGACTATTTCACCACGCTATCTGTAACTAATGATCAGAATTCTTCAATCACTATTAATCCTCGTGTCATTTCAATGCTTCTCACAAACGTATGAGATCGTTGAAGTTGTGATTGAATGTACGCCTGCTAAAGTGGACAACCTTAATACCCGTTTAAGTGATTTTAGCCCTTTCGTTTCAGGACAGTCTTTTTACTTTACTTCTGGTCGTGAATACGACATGCACAACCTGGGTGAAAATAACTGGAAAAGAGCAGGGCATCTCAATATTTTTGAAGGAAAGATAAAAGGAACTTTAGGTCCGGACGTGAAGATCAAAGACATTGAGCTGGTTTCAAATAGACTCATGACAGACAATCATACAGGTCCAATGTGTTTGTCGGTTACTGGCGATACCATGTTTTTTACCCAGGTTCAAACAGTTGAAAAGAAAAAGCGCAAAAAGAAAGAGAAATACCGTCCGCAACTCTACATGAGTGTAAAAGATGGTAGAACATGGCAAACTCCTGTGCGTTTGCCGTTTAATGATATTAATCACTCCTTTGGGCATCCTTCGTATGACTCTAAAAACCAACGATTGTACTTCGCTTCTGACATGAGTAAAGATGGCGGTAAGGACATTTATTATTCTGAATTAAAGGGCGGTATGTGGTCATCCCCAAAAAGTCTTGACTTCGTGAATACAACTTCGAATGAAATTTTTCCGTGTGTGGTGGGAGATTTTATTTTTTATGCTTCTGATAAGGCTGGAGGAGAAGGAGGACTGGATGTGTACTGGCAACAATTTTCACAACCACAGGAAGGACCCAAGCCTGTGTATGGGTTAAATAGCCCGGAAGATGATTTTGGTCTGTATGTAAATTCCGGAATGACCCAGGGTTTTTACTCCAATAACTCATCTGGTAATGACGACATCTACTACTTTGACATGGAAAAGAAGGTGACCGTTCGCAATGAATTGGCAGGAAAATTCACCTATCGAACCATCAATAGTTCTGCGTCGGGTCTGGATATTATGATCTTAGGAGATGATGACAACATCATTCTGGAAACAACTACGGATGATAGCGGTAATTTCAAATTCAGCAATATTGATTATGAAGGAGATTACAGGATTGAAGCTAAAACAGAAATGGATCTTTATCTAACGATTTATGATAAAGACGGTAATCCTGTTACAAAATTAGTTTCTGATGAAAACGGTTCATTCTCCTATAAAAAGTTAGGTTATGACAGAGGTGGAACGCTGGCATTGATTCCTGAAGATATGGTTGATTTGAAGTTGAATCAGGGACACCTTACCGGTCAGTTTGTTTATGAAAATTACCCTGGGGAATATCCGAATCAACTTAAAGTATTGCTGGTAGACGAAGACGGTGAAATGAAGTTTCAAACGTTTACGGATGATAACGGGAACTTCGATTTTCGAAAGTTGGATATGGACCAAAACTATATTCTTACCGTACCGGAAGACAACGAAGGTTTGATTTTGTTGATTTTTGATAAAAAAGGAAACGTAGTTGCGCAATTAAAAAGTGATGAATCAGGAACATTCACTTATCGCAAGCTAAAGCCTTCTTTCTCTAATTCATTGGCCGTCATGCAGGAGACGGATGAAATATTTGAGCTTGAAACAAAAACAATTTCGGGTTATTTTGAATATAAAAATATAGACACCAAATTTGAACAAGGTCTTACTGTACAGGCGTATACAGAGGAAGGTATTCTGATAGAAGAAACAGTCACGGATGAGGAAGGTAAGTTTAGGTTTAGAAGTTTACCGGTAGGAGATAATCTACTATTCAAAATGAAGGAGAATCAGGAAAACTTTGATCTGGATGACTTTACACTTTACATTTTTGATCGTAATGGTAAGAAAATTGCCCAGCTCAGAAGAGGTCAAAATGATTACTTTATTTTCAAGCCACTTGGGTTTGATACAGAAAATAATTTAACTCAGGTTCAGGAGGATTCATTGGGTATAAATATATCTATTAGAACAAATTATGATTTGGTTGTTGTCTATTTTGATTCAAATAAGAGTAATGTAAAAAGTAGAGATCTCGGTAAACTGAAAAAACTCTACGACCTCTTAAAATCTAATCCGGCGTTGAAAGTAGAGGTAAATGCATACGCAGATGCCCGTAGCTCTGATGAGTATAACCTCATTCTTTCTGAGAAAAGAGGTGACTGGGTAGTGGAATACCTGGTAAGCAAAGGGCTTCCAAAAGATAGGTTTATTGTCAACGCTTATGGAGAAACACAGCTGGTAGACGAGAACAATGATGCGTTAAACAGACGTGCTGAAATCCGAATCTATTAAGGCTCATCCTGATTTAAAATTTCTTCGTAACTTTTAAGAAACACTTGCCATGAGTTATATTGATCAATTATGGAGTCTCCTGGATGTTCTTATTGCGGCTGTATTGGGTGGTGTTATTGGTTTTGAGCGGGAATCAAAGGGAAAGCCTGCCGGGTTAAGAACAAATATGGTTATAGCAGCTTCAGCTGCAATAATCGTAATGCTTTCCAGACAATTACTTGTAGACTTTGATCTTCACTTTACGAGAGATGTCATTAAAGCAGATCCTGTTCGTATAATCCAATCTATTGTAATTGGGGTGAGTTTTATTGGTGCAGGTACGGTGATCAAAAGCGAATCAAAAGAAGCGGTCAAATATCTTACAACAGCAGCTACTATTTTACTTTCTGCATGCCTTGGTATATGTGTGGGTATGAAACTCTATGTGTTTGCAGTTGGTGTAGCCTTACTGGGATTAGTTATAAACTATGTGTTTCGTTGGATTTATAGAAAGTACAAACACCGAAATGATAAGGATTAATTCTTGAAGCGGTTGTTCTTAAACGCTTCATTTAGGGCTTTGTAATCTAATTCTCCATGCATATTTTTTAGAAAGTCGAATATAACCAGTGCTTTTTCAAGTTGTTTATGCTCACTCTTTACTTTTGTAATTATATGTAATAAACTGCGTTGTTTCCCTTTTGTCAATTGGTGAAAATATTCAGATCCTTCAGGGTCCTGATAACATAACTCCTCAAAGAAATCCGGTACATACATTCCGTATTTAGAAGTGTCTTTTTTTAATTTGACAAGCACTTCATCTCCTTTGTGAATACCATATTTCTTTCTGAAAGCATTATTTGTCATTATATAAAAGCGCCCATCACCATGAGGCATTAATGCACAGTGCAAAACTTCTGAATCATTTATTGTACATATTATTCGTTTGTCGGTGTCTCTAAACTGATCTGCTATTGCATCAGGCACCATAATCCGGTAATTCCACATTAATGTGTCGTCTTCTATAAATCCGACACTGCCTTTAAATTCGTAATCCATATTGTGAATAAGTTCTCTGTAAATATCGTTTTTTTTCAATCAATTCAGAAGGCTCAACATGATAGACTAACTATCTTTGACACGTGCTGGACAGCCTTGAAATAGCAGTAAGAGACTCTTTGATCATGGATCCCGGACCTATGTACCATGAATTTCATGCAGATTGTATGATACGGGAACCCTGGAACGCATTTTCCTCATTGGCTTTCTTTATTCCGGTAATTTTTTGGATCTGGAAATTACGTGGAAAATACCGGCAAAATCTGATCATTGTCGCTTTACTTCCTTTGTTATTTCTTAATGGATTAGGTTCGACACTCTTTCATGCGTTTAGAGCAGAAACAATTTTCCTTTACCTTGATTTTATGCCGGCTATGGCCATGAGTATTTTGCTGTCAACCTATTTGTGGACAAGAGTAGTGAGGAGGTGGTATTTCGGAATTATCATAGTCTTTGCGTTTTATGTTGCCGCGTTTATGCTAATTGGTATTATCATGAGGACGGCTGAAAATACCGATATAGCACCGAACCTGGGGTACTTCTTTACGGGAGCATGCTTCCTTACACCAATACTCATCATTCTATTTAAGACCAAGTTTTATAGAGTGAGATTTGTGGTGCTGACCTTTTTATTCCTTGCCCTGGCTTTATTATGTAGGGCATCTGATTATCCTACCCCTAATCCTTTTCCAAATATTCTCCCGCAAGGAACTCATTTTATGTGGCACATTTTCTCTTCATTTGCTGTATTTACAATGGGGTATTATATCTTTTTTATCAATAAAATTAATCTATACGATAAGTCAACTTATCCAAAAAGTATTTTGTAAAACACAGAATAACAAGGGCATAGTTAATGTATAAAATATGCATGTTTAAACATGTATATTTTGTATCTTTGAAACTATGGATAAGAACAGAACCATAAAAGATCATTCAAAAGCTTTCAAAATCAACATGGGTGGAACGATTTTAGATCAGGCTTTGCCGTATAAAGGTGTTGATCAAATTGACCCTTTTCTACTAATTCATCATTGGAAAGATGACCTTAAAGGAGGTAAACATCAAAGCGAAGTAGGAGTAGGGCCACATCCACATAGAGGCTTTTCACCGGTAACCTTCATTTTTAAAGGTGGGGTTCATCACCGCGACTCTTTAGGAACTTCAGAAGTGGTGGATGAAGGCGGCACCCAATGGATGAATTCAGGTTCGGGAATAGTGCACTCAGAACGACCAAAAAAAGAATTAGCCGAAAATGGTGGTGAATTTGAAATTATTCAGTTTTGGATCAATGCTCCGGCAGTACACAAAATGGAAGAAGCATCCTATCAACCTCTGCAAAAAGAAGATACACCTTTGATTACATCTGATGATGGTAAAGTTGAAACATATCTTGTTGCAGGTGAATTGGAAGGAAAGAAAGGCCCAATCGTGCCTTATAGTGATGTATTAATTCTTCGCGTTAACATTCAGGGTAATGGCCGAAAGACCTATGAAATCCCTGAAAATTATAATACTGTTATCTACTTGTTGGATGGTCAGTTGCAGATTAATGATAAAAAGTTTGGTAATAAGGACCTGATCCTATTTAATAATGATGGTACGTCTATTGCAGTACAAGCCAACGAAGATACCAGGTTTATTCTGCTTTCAGGAGTTCCAATTGGCGAGCAGGTCAGTACTTATGGTCCGTTCGTAATGAACACTGAAGATGAAATTAGACAGGCCATTTTAGACTATCAAAGCGGAAAAATGGGTATCTTAACAGAGAATTTTGATTAAAATGAAAAGGAGAAAGTTCTTAGTTTATAGCATTTTACTAGGGTTGGGGATGATGGCAATGCCTGTTAAAACCATGGCAGCGGATAATGTTGTAATTCCTCTTCCTGAATGTGAAGCTCATGGCCGGCATGGTGATTTTAACCTTGATAATATCAAAGGAATCAATCTGCCAAATGGCGTGAAAAATGTTCGTTTTCAACGTTTTTATAAAAATGGATATATCGAAGGTCCGGATGACTTATGCGTTGTAACCTTTGAATATGAGAACGAAATACATATTGTACAGTTCAAGTTTTATGAATTGTGTGAAAAAGGATTTATAGACTGTAGTGGTGGAAAGAAAACTACCAAAGTATTTCGCCTGCTGTAGTTCTGAAAATTATAAAATAAAAAGCCACCTTAAGCAAGGTGGCTTTTTTATTTGATATGTCATGTCTTAATATTAACTTAGTCTACTCTCAGGGGATAGGGAATGTTAAGACTACTCGTTGTTTTATGTATAATCACTGGAATATCAAGTTTCCAGAATGTCCGTGCTCAATCAGGTATTGATCATTGGGAAACAGTTGTTTATGAAACAGATACCTGGAAATATATCGTGCCAACGTCAACGGTAGATCCCGCATGGAATACACTTGGTTTTTCCACAGCTTCATGGAATACTGGTCCTGGAGGTTTTGGTTACGGAGACGGGGATGACAATACCATACTCCCCAATGGAACAGTTTCAGTTTTTCATAGAATCACTTTCAATATTATAGATACATCAGACATTGCAGCAGCAGCCTTAACCATGGATTTTGATGACGGTTTTGTTGCCTATCTCAATGGAGTTGAGATTACGCGGCAAATGATGGTCGGAAATGTACAACCCGATTATAACCAATTGGCATCTGGGTTACATGAAGCAGAAGCATATCAGGGTTTGTATCCTTATCAATTTGCAATGAGTGAAGCATTTTTAGACTCTGTTCTTAATTTAGGTTCAAATGTGCTTGCGGTTCAAACCCATAATGAAGCGGCTGGCTCCAGTGATTTGTCATCACGCGCTTTTTTACATGTTGGAATAAAGTCTGCGGTTACCAATTACTCCGCAACACCAGGTTGGTTTGAACCGCCGATAATTTTTACCGAATCAAACTTACCTATCGTTGTTATTAATACGGATAATGGTGCTACAATTCCAGATGAACCAAAAATTAATGCTGAAATGGGTATAATCTATAACGGAGACGGGGTGATGAATAATGTGAACGATCCGTTCAATGAGTTTTACGGCGATATAGGAATTGAACGCAGAGGCTCATCTTCCCAGGGTTTTCCAAAGAAACCTTACGCAATTGAAACCCGGGGACCTGATAGCTCCAACTATAATGTTTCTATATTCAACTGGCCAGCAGATAATGACTGGGCGCTCATTGCGCCATATTCTGATAAATCGTTGATCAGAAATGTTTTGACCTATAAGTTAGGCAATGATCTGGGCAACTATTCTCCACGAACTAAATTGTGTGAACTGATACTGAATGACGAGTACATGGGAGTTTATGTTTTAACCGAACGTATCAAACAAAATCCTGGAAGGGTGAATGTTGATAAACTGGAATATGCAGATACGATTGGGAATGAACTCTCGGGTGGATACATTGTGAAAATTGATAAGACCACCGGTGGGGGGATTGTAGCATGGAATTCTCCAATTGGGCAGGCACCGCCGGCAACCGGTCAGCTCAGATATCAACTGCATGATCCGGATATCGATACCATACACCCTTTACAACTCAACTATATACAGAATTATATTACTGATTTTGAATATGCCCTTGATGGACCAAATTTTTCGGATCCTGTTCTTGGTTATGAGGCTTACATTGACGTGCCTTCCTTTATTGATTTTATGATCATTAATGAAATTAGTAAAAATGTGGATGGATATCGCATTAGTACGTTCTACCACAAAGAACATATTAGTGACGGTGGCAAACTTAAAGCAGGACCCTTATGGGATTTTAATCTGGCGTGGGGAAACGCCAATTACTGTCAGGGTGGTCAAACTACAGGATGGGAGATATATTTCAATGATGTTTGCGGTAATGGAGGTCCTTTGAATAACCCGTTTCACTGGAACAGATTTGTTGAGGACCCCGATTTCACCTACGCACTTAATTGCAGATGGCAGGAGTTGCGCCAGGATGAATTGCATACGGATAGCATTTTGACCTATATAGATGAATTGGCGTTTTATTTAGAGGATGCTGCAGATCGAAATTTTTCAAGATGGCAAATACTGGGTATGTATGTTTGGCCCAATAATTTTGTTGGGAATACGTATCAGGAAGAGATTGACTATCTAAAAACATGGGTTGTTGATCGCATCAACTGGATGGATGCCAATATGTTCGGGTCTTGTCCTAACCTCGCTGTGAACCAAAACACAATCAACACAAGGATTTTTCCAAATCCGACACAAAATTACCTTCAACTCCAATTTTCTGAACCTGTGAGCAATATCAAGTGGGAATTGAATGATATTTCTGGTAGAATTGTACAAACGGGTATATTTACACAAGGAAATCAATTCACTTTGGATTTATCTGCCTTGACAGCCGGAATTTATACACTGAATTTATATTTAAACAATGAAAAAGTCACAAACGAAAAAATTATCAAGCAGTAGTGTTTTGACAATGGTCATCATACTCAGTGCAATAATAGCCAGTTGTAATAAATCAGCAGGTACAGGAGGAACAGCAATGATCACAGGAAATGTGGTAGGTATTGATCACGATTTTGCACGAGCGGAAATAACAGCCGTTACATTTACTAACGGCAGCCTCGTAGAACATGGAGACTATTGGTTGTTGAACCATCCAGATTTGAATAAGTACTACTATATCTGGTATCACAACCCTAACTGGATATCAAATGGTGACCCGGGTTTACAAGGCAGAACTGGTATTGAGGTAATGTTTAATTATTCTGACTCAAACCTGGATATAGCTACCCATACAAAGGATTCTATTCAGAGCGTTACTTCTGACTTTATGTTAGCATTACAAAATGATATTTTACAAATCACAAGCAGCGAAGGAGGGGTCTGTCCGGATGCCGAAGACATGACATCTCCTTTTAATATAGACATTGTTCAACAAGGTAAAGATGTGGTGCTGTCGTCAGAGATGCCTTTGCATGATGTTGATGTCTATATAGTGTATGGTGATAATTCAGTTTATGATGATAGTGAGGAAACCGGGGAGGCCGGCGGGTATAAGTTTGAACGCTTGTTGAAGGGAGACTATAAGGTGTATGTGTATACAAAGGATACCGTTAACGGAGGAAGTACCTTGTTACAACAAGAGGTGACAATATCCAAAAATGGTGAAGTTGTCGAGTTAGATGATTTCAAAATAGTTTACTAGTATAGTATAAATCTATACTTAGTTAAATATTATCGATTTGATTTATATGTTTTCTGTTCAGATATTTGTTCTGAATCAAAAATATTTAAATCATGAATACATTATATTTAGAACACGCCAACATTACTGTAAATAATCTTGAGCGTTCAATCGAATTTTTCAAAACAGCATTTCCGGAATTTGAAATTAGAGGTGGGGGTGAGAGCAACGGAAGAAAGTGGATACATCTAGGCAACGAGGAAACATATCTGGCCATTAACGAAGCTATTGAACAGCAAGAAATCCAAAAGAACTATAACAATTCAGGCATTAATCACCTTGGTTTTGTTGTTAATGATGTAGAAGAGATAGCCAATCGTTTACTTGCTAACGGGTTTAGAAGGGATTTTCCTAAGCAGGTAGAGGAGTTCAGGATCCGTGATTACTTCGTGGATGATGACGGGAATGAGTTTGAATTTGTTCAATACTTAAGTGATAATCCAGAAGAAAGAAATAAATACTGAATCGCGATATTTATCTCAATAAAAAGAGCACATTTTTTCTTTGTGCTCTTTTTTATATTTTAAACGATTGAAGTCGTTTTAGGTCAATTATTTACCATGATATAACCTGTTCATTTTTGTGATTGTTCTGAGAGAATTCGTAAATTCAATGCTGCAAAAAATATGATCATGGACATGCTAAAAGTAGAAGCAATTATCCCCGCAAGTGCTGCAAGAATTTATGAAGATTGGTTGTCATCAGACGGACACACCAAAATGACTGGCGGATATGCACAGATATCCAAAGAACCACAGACACGTTTCACTGCCTGGGACGGGTATATATCAGGATCCAATTTACAATTGGAGAAAAACAAGCGAATCTTTCAAACCTGGCGTACAGCAGAGTTTCCAGAAGATGCTGAGCATTCTAAACTTGAAGTATGGTTGGAAGAATTAGAGGAAAATATGACTAAAGTTGTCATCACGCAATCCAATCTTCCGGACGGTGATGGAGAAAAATACTCAGAAGGATGGAAACAGCATTATTTTGAACCCATGACTGAATATTACGGGAAGAATTAATAATAATAGTTTGAACACATCAAACGAGTTGATCTAATCGAAATACACCTGAACAGCCCAACAGATACGGAAGAATCTGCATTGGAAACTCAAATCCATTTTGCTGTGAAGTAACTTCTTAATTAGAATTGCATTATAAGTCTGACCCCACCGGTCAGACTTTTTTGTTTCGCATAATTTTAAAATAATAGCGTTTATTAAAGAAGGACTGGTGAATAACCCTTAAACCTGAGCCTATGAAAACCTATGTTGTAATTTTCTGTTGTCTACTCTCTGCGGTTGTATTTGCTAATAACGACCGCTTCAAATCAGAGATTTTTAATGATGTTGAAGTCGAAACTAATGTGCTTTATGGTTCTGCTTACACCCAGGGAGGTGTGCTGGAAGAACTGTATATGGATGTATATCAACCCGTAGGTGATACTATGAAAGAAAGGCCTCTGGTAGTTCTGGGACATGGAGGATACTTTTTTATTGGAGATAAAAGTGATTTTCATGAAGAGTGCATGGCGCTGGCCAGAGCAGGTTTCGTTGCTGTCACGATCGATTACCGATTGATTGATGTCGTGGACGATTCATTTTATGTGGCAAAGCGTGCCGTAATAGATGCTATTGCCGATATGAAAGCGTCAGTAAGGTATTTCTATAAAGATGCTGCTACCCAAAACAAATACAGAATTAATACCGATAATATATTTATTGGGGGCTATTCAGCAGGAGCTATCACAAGTTTGCATTATGCTTACGCCAATACCAAAGAAGATATAATCAAAATGGGAGGAACTCCCATGTTAGAATATATTCAGAAACAGGGAGGATTAGAAGGTAAAAGCGGTAATCCCGGGTATCCATCAAAAATTCATGGTGTGATAAACATTGCCGGCTCCTTACTCCAAGCAGATATGGTAGATAAGAATGAACCTCCTTTGTTTTCAATTCACGGTACTGCAGATGATATTGTACCTTATAATGAAGGGTTTGCTGGTACTACAAAGGTGCTTACACAAGGCTCTGGACTCATACATCAAAGGGCAGCATCTATAGGCTTGAATAATCACCTTAAGCGCCTGGATAATATGGATCATTTTGGGTTTTTGGACTGCAATGAATGTATGAGTGAGATCATGTTGTTTCTGTCCACTTTAATTCGTTAAGTTCTTATTCTTTCCTCAACTTTATAGCCTGGATGAACGGTAACAGGATTAACACAATAAATCCTTAGTTTTGTTGATCCTTGAACTATGAAGTACTTAATCACTTTAACATTACTTATCGCCAACCTGTCTCTGCTCGCTAATAAAAGGGCTTCAGAGATTTACGTTGATTTACAAAAATTACATTCGCTCAATCGGGTTTTGTATATCGCAGCACACCCTGATGATGAAAACACACGGTTACTGGCCTATCTATCACTGGGTGAAAAAGCTGAAACGGCGTATTTGTCATTGACAAGAGGGGATGGCGGTCAAAACCTCATTGGTAATGAACTGAGTGAAAAACTTGGTGTTTTGCGCACCCAGGAATTACTGTCGGCCAGATCGTACGACGGTGCCAGACAATTTTTCACGCGTGCCGTAGATTTTGGTTATTCAAAATACGCAGAAGAATCATTCAGAAAATGGGGCAAAGAACAGATTCTGTCGGATGTGGTGTTGGTCATCCGTAAATTTCGCCCTGATATTATTATTACTCGCTTTCCTCCGGATAGCCGGGGAGGACACGGGCACCATACCGCCTCTGCAATTCTTGCTATTGAAGCATTTGAAAAAGCGGCAGATCCTGATTATCTTCCTCAACAAGTTGAGAAATACGGGGCATGGAAAGCCACCTCTTTATACTGGAATACCTCTTATTGGTGGATGAAATCAATTGCAGATAGTGCTAAAAAATACCCGGATAAGTACTTTGTAAAAGATATCGGTGGTTATAGTCCACAATTGGGGATGTCTTATAACGAAATAGGGACGATTGCCCGTAGCCAACATAAATGCCAGGGATTTGGGGCAATTCTGGAACGGGGTTCGAGACTTGAATATTTTGAACACTTGGCAGGAGAACAAATTACTACCTCTTTCTTTGAAAAGTCCCATCAAACCTGGACAGATATAATTGACGAAACATTTGAGAATCGCCTGGAAAAATTACTGGCAAGTTTTGATTTTGTTCAGCCGGCATCCAATCTAAAGGATCTGTTGTATATCAATAAACGCCTTGAAAAGTTACCTGACTCCCCCTTTAAAGAAGAAAAACTAAATCTGTGCAACGAGATCATTGTAAACTGTTTAGGTCTGTATATTGAAGTAGTAGGAGATGATTATTCATTTGTTCAGGAAGAAAAAGTGCCGTTGACGCTTAATATAATTAACCGGTCACCGCTACAATTGACAGTAGATGCGTTTGGCGTTAATGGCAAGAATATGATAGCTGAAAAACTGGTAATGAAGGCAGGACAGCAAATTGAAATGGATTTTGAAGAGGCCTTTGAAGCCGAGTATACCAACCCGTACTGGTTACTTCATCCTTATGAAGATAGATTTGTTGTAAAGGATGAGGCTAAAATTGGTCAACCTGAAAGTGAACCGACATTACAAGCTAACTTTCACATTACAGTGAATGGTCGAACGATTGATATTCAAAGGCCTGTTGAGTACAAGTGGCGCGATCCTTCCTTCGGAGAAAAAAGGCGTGATATGATCTGTACGCCAACGTTTACAGCAAATTTTGAGAATGATATTTTAATAGTAAAGGAAGGTGAGCAAAAAACGGTTCGACTGCGCATTCATAGTTTTGCGGATAGCCTGAATGATTATTTGTATGTGAAGGCACCCAAAGGTTGGCAAATTACACCACGCGAAATTCCAGTAGCGTTAGTAGATAAGCACAGTGAAAAGTGGGTGGAGTTTGTTGTAAAAGCCACTGAAAATGCGGTTAAAGGTGTGATTACCCTTACGTCCAGTTCTAAAGAGAAAATCCGATCCTTACAGGAAATTGATTATCCTCACATTACAACGCAAACTTTGCTTTTACCATCCGAAATGCCATGTGTTAAGCTGGATGTAAAGATAAATCCCGGTAAAATTGCTTATATAAAAGGAGTGGATGATGCAGTTCCGGAAGCTATTCGGCAACTAGGTTTTGAAGTGAAGGAGTTCACTGTTGCTGATTTGCCAGATGTAGATCTTTCTGAATTTAATTCCGTTGTACTTGGTATTCGTATCTATAATGTTCATTCCGAATTGTTTAATCACCATGAAAAGCTGTTTGACTATGTTGAAAGCGGAGGGAATCTAATAATGCAGTACAACACAGCTTCCCGTTCAATAAGAGACGAAGAGTTTGGACCTGCACCTTTTAAATTGTCACGAAACCGCGTAACGGAAGAAGACGCAGAAGTTGTTTTTCTTGAAAAAGATCATCCAATATTGAACCTGCCTAACAAAATTACCAATAGAGATTTTGACGGCTGGGTCCAGGAAAGAGGGCTATACTTTGCAGGCGAATGGTCGGATGCGTATACGCCAATTTTGTCCTGGCATGATCAGGGAGAAGAACCGGTTGACGGGGCATTAATTGTAATGAAACACGGCAAAGGACAATTTGTGTATACCGGTATTTCATTCTTTAGAGAACTTCCAAAAGGGGTAGAAGGTGCCTACCGTTTATTTGCCAATATTCTGAGTTATAACCATGAATGAGGAGAAAGACAATACGAACTGGAAGGCCTGGTATATTGGATTGATCCTTTTCCTGGGAGTGCAAATAGTGCTTTATCTACTAATCACTAATTACTACGCCGGATGAGTTTATTAGACTGGGGAGTATTGCTTGCCACTTTATTGGTAATTGTGATTTATGGCGCCTGGCGTACGCGTAAAAGCAGTAATCTTCAAGGTTATCTTAAAGGAAATAATACGGACAGTTGGGGGACTATCGGGCTTTCGATTATGGCCACTCAGGCTTCTGCAATCACTTTTCTTTCAACGCCAGGTCAGGCCTATGAAAGCGGAATGGGCTTTGTGCAATTTTACTTTGGCCTGCCCATAGCCATGATCATTATATCCGTTTTTATCTTACCCATTTATTATCGCCTAAAGGTTTACACGGCCTATCAGTACCTGGAACAACGCTTTGATGTCAGAGTGCGCGCTTTAACTGCTTTTTTATTCCTTGTTTCAAGGGGCTTGGCGGCTGGGATAACAATTTATGCACCGGCTATTATACTTTCAACCATACTTGGGTGGAACCTTCAACTAACCTGTATAGTAATTGGCGGACTCGTAATCGTTTATACTGTTTCAGGAGGAAGTAAGGCTGTATCGCTTACCCAGAAATGGCAAATGGCGGTTATCATGGCGGGAATGTTCTTTGCTTTTTATTATATCGTACAAAGTTTTCCTGATTCCGTAGGCTTTTCAGAAGGAATTGATATTGCCGGTAACATGGGTAAAATGGAAGTGATAGACCTGTCTATAGATCCCGGTAATCGTTATACCTTGTTTTCCGGTCTAACCGGGGGCGTTTTTCTCTTCTTGTCGTATTTCGGTACGGATCAGTCGCAGGTTCAACGTTATCTAGGCGGAAAAAGCCTCAAAGCGTCCAGAATTGGACTTATGTTTAATGGCTTGCTGAAGATTCCAATGCAGTTCTTCATCCTCTTTGTTGGAGCCATGCTTTTTGTGGCATTTCAGTTTAATAAACCGCCTATTATTTTTAATTCAACTGCTACTGAAATTAACCTGAGTGAAGATGTTGAATTACAGAGCATTGAGTCTGAGTATAATTCAGTGTATGATATGAAAAGAAAAGAGCTTTTATCAATCTCTGATGATCGATCAAATGCTGGATATTCAGGTGTCCGAAAACTACAAAAAAGGCAACTGGAATTGAGAAAAGCTTATAAATCCAGAGTTTTAGAATTAGATGATGGCTATGAAGACAAGGATTCGGATTATATTTTTCTGACCTTCGTCTTAAATTTCTTACCGCATGGGTTAATCGGCCTTCTGTTAGCGGTCATCTTTTCTGCCGCCATGTCTTCAACAGCAGGAGAGTTGAATGCACTGGCATCAACCACTACCATTGATTATTATAAGAAGTTCTGGTCAAAATCAGATGATGATAAAAAAGACCTACGCATCAGTAAATTATTGACGGTTGGATGGGGTATTCTGGCTATTATTATTGCGCTATCAGCAGGACTCGTTGAAAATCTGATTCAATTGGTGAACATACTGGGATCACTTTTTTATGGGACCATTTTAGGGGTGTTCCTTCTGGCGTTTTTCCTTAAACGTGTTCAGGCCAGAGCTACGCTGATTGCAGCATTAATAGGTCAGGGGTGTGTGTTGATCCTTCATTTCATGACGGTTTACGGCACACTGGAATTGAGTTATTTGCTCTATAATATCATTGGTAGTTCAATTGTAGTGTTCGCCGCTCTTATTATTCAGCAATTTGATAACTCCAATAAATCCGGTGAATTGGTGATTGATTAAAAAAGCCTGTATTCCATGAAGTACAGGAACACAGGCTTGATTAAAAGAATTGTCGTTTAGCTTATTTCTTTTTCCATTCGGCAATTGACGCTTCGTTCATTTTGACGTAATCGTCATTGCCTTTAGCTTTTGCATTTTTTAGTGATATTTCTGCTGATGCAATTGCTTCTTTATACATTCCTAATTCCGCTTCAATAAGGGCTTTCTTTCTGAAGTACCAGTAAGCTTCTTCACCGCGAATTTCACAAGCTTTAGAAATCCACTCGTGCGCTTGTTTAAGGTCTTTACCAGCTTCTAAATAGTAAGAAGCGGCTCTGTAATAATCAGAATGTGTTGGTCCGGCCATAGTTGTCTCAATGCTGGCTTGAGCTATCTCGTCTGTAGGTACCTCCACTTTAAGACTTACTTTGGTTTTCTCCCAGGACAGGCTTAGAATTCCGGATTTGCCATTACTCACATCCTCCCAGGCAATCGTAAATGACTCAACCAGGTTGCTTAAGGATTGAGTTTTGACATTTACGCGCAGTGCTTCAAGTGAATCTACCCATTCAGAAGGTGTTCCCCAAATTTCTGTCTCTTCGTACCAAATAACATCCCAACTGTCTTTATTGGGAACTGTGAATAGCGCATAATGTCCTCCTTTAAGCTCTTTACCTTCAACTTTAATATCTGTGTCAACAGTAAATTGTACAGCTTTGTTTGCTCCGGTTCTCCATACTTTTCCATAAGGAACGAGATCACCAAACACCGTTCGGCCTTTAACGCCAGGACGCGAATAAGATATTTTAAAGTTCGATAGGCCAATTGTCTGATGTACTTCTGCAGCTGGGCTTGGTTGTGGGGATTTCACCTGAGACAGAGCAGGGAATGTTATTAGCATTGATAAACTAAGTGATAGTATTAATTTCTTCATTCTCTCAAATTTTTAAAGGTTCTAAGTTGATTTAGATGTTTAAACTTTTATAAAGATAACAAGAGGTTAAAACTTCTGTTCATCTTTCATGCATATAATACATAAGCGGTAAATAAATAGAACAATCAATCTTCCTTGTTTTCAGACCGGTATAAAAGGCAATAAAAGGGGAATATGAGTATTGGCAGATAACCAATGAGATAATAAATTGAAAACATTTTCCCTGTACTTTCTCCAATCATAACCATTACCAAAAAAAATGCTGCAGAAATGCCAATTCCTTTCCAAAACTTTAACTTGCCACCTTGTACGTCCTTCATTATCAACCAGCAAAACCAGAAGAAAGTCAATATGATAGCCGCCATTGCTCCCTCATCATTTAGTATGATAGGGAGAAGAAAAATACCAGTATTAACGGCCAGAATAACCTTTAAATTGGGACTCTTTCTGGATATCCAACTTAAATAAAGTAGGAAAGGAAGCAATACAAGAGCAGTTATCATTTAAGCTAGTTGATTATTTTCATCATCAAAGATATAGACTTTCCACTCATTTAATTACCTTTAAATCAGCTCAAAACTAGTTCATTATGGATAAACGCACCTTCTTAAAACAATTATCACTAATTACGGCGGGATCATTGGCTTCTATTGATCTCCTGGCTAAAATGACAGAGGAGGTGGCACACATTCCTTTGGATGAACTTGCCGAAGATGAAGACTTTTGGGCTAAAATTCGTCAAGGGTATAAATTAAAATCCGACTACATCAATCTCGAAAACGGTTACTATTGCCTGATGCCAGAAGAAACCATGAACCATTACCTCGAACACGTCAAATACGTCAACCTTCACGCATCATTTTACATGAGAAAGTTGATGCATGATAAACATGAAGAAATTCGTCAAAAATTAGCTGATCTGGCGGGTTGTTCTACAGATGAAATTGTAGTCACCAGAAACTCTACTGAAGCTCTTGATTTGGTGATCAGTGGAATTCACTGGAAGAAAGGAGATGAGGCGATCATGGCTGAACAAGATTATGGTGCCATGCTCAATCAGTTTAAGTTGATGGAAAACCGGTATGGGATCGTCAATAAACTTGTATCCCTACCAAATCACCCTAAAAATGATGATGAAATCGTTTCCCTTTATGAAGCGCAGATCACGAAGAAGACCAAATTACTAATGATTTGCCACATGGTCAATATTACAGGACATGTACTTCCGGTTAAGAAGATTTGTGACATGGCGCATAGACATGGAGTAGAGGTATTGGTGGATGGTGCACATTCCTTTGCTCACGTTGATTTTAAAGTGTCTGATCTCAATTGTGATTACTTTGGTACAAGCCTACATAAATGGCTCAGCACTCCTTTAGGAGCGGGATTTTTGTATGTAAAGAAAGACAAGATCAAGAATCTTTGGCCTTTGTTTGGCGAGAGAGAACTACCTGAAGATGATATAATGCGACTGAATCATACCGGAACTAAGCCAGTACACGTTGATTTGGGTATCTCGAATGCGATAGATTTTCACAACGCTTTAGGAGGAGAGCGTAAAGCATCACGGTTGAAGTTTCTAAAAGAATACTGGACCAACAAGGTGAAGGATCATCCAAAGATTATTCTAAACACACCTTGGGATGAAGGCCGCTACGGTGCAATAGCCAATGTTCTCATTGAGGGAATGACTGCCAGGGATATGGAGTTAGAACTAATGGATACGTATAAAATTCATGTAGTGCGGGTTAAAAGGCCTAATGTTCATGGAGTACGTGTTACGCCAAATTTATATACTTCTACAGATGAGTTAGATATGCTTGTGGAAGCCTTACAAAAAATGGCAGGCTAATAATTGGTGCAGACGAAATCTGTCGTATATTGCCTCAACTAAACTTAATAAAATGAAAAAGATAGTATGGCTTTTAATCCCGGCGGTTTTCATGATCTATTCATGCAACAAAGGCTGTATGGATGTGAATGCATCCAATTACGATTCCGGAGCAACAAAGGACAATGGTGATTGCACTTATAAAGGTACACTGACACTTTGGTATCAACAGAGTAAATCTTTGGCCTGGGAAAATGCAGGTGTAACTTCCTTAAACCTTTATGTGGGGGATGTATTCGTAGATAGTTATCCTGTTACTGACTATTGGGTAACTAAGCCAGATTGTGCTGATGCAGGAACGATTAACGCTTCAAAGAATATGGGAACACAAACTACCAAAGATTATATTTGGGAGCTAAGAGATCAAAATGACAATCTACTCATATCCGACACTTGGAGCGCAACCGGAGGAGGTTGCGAAACGATTCAGGTGCAATAAGATACTTGATTTTATAAAAAAAGCTTCAATCTTCCGGTTGGAGCTTTTTTTATTGTGGTAGGTCTTCCATCTGTGGTTTCTTAATGTATAGAATCACAAAATTTAATTTCCTGACTACATACAATACGTTGGGCATAATATTTTTTTGAACCATTTAAATATTGGTTTGTATGCTTCAGTGAAACACAGGTTTTTCTTCTGTTAATTATGGAAAAGTTGATGTTTTTGAATCACTTAAGTACAAGCTAATGAAAGAATGGTTATCATCAATCAAATTCCTTTATGAAGATGCGCGTCACATGCAGATTCTGTATTTGAGCATCTTTCTATATTATGGAATTAACGAACTGAGTTGGGAGGTTTCAACGCTACAAATTGTATCAGTAATTGGTTCTACCGTTGGAACGCAAATGATATGGACGAAAATTACTGGCGGAAAGTACAATAGTTGGAAAAGTGCCTTGATCACGGCCTTGGGCTTATGTTTGTTATTGAAGTCAACCTCATTGTTAACCTTGATATTGGCGGCTGTTTTGGCCATCTCCAGTAAATTTGTCATTCGAATCAAGAATAAACACCTTTTCAACCCGGCTAATTTCGGTATTATCATTTCCATCCTCGTGTTTCAGGATGCCTGGATATCACCCGGACAGTGGGGTAGTAGTGCACTTTTTCTTTTTGCCTTGTCGGTGCTAGGCGGAATTATTCTCTTTAAAATAGGTCGACTCGAAACTTCCATTGTATTCTTGGGAAGCCTGTTTTTAATGGAATATTTCAGAACGGTTGTTTACCAGGGCTGGGAAATGGATGTCTTGTTTCACAAGTTTTCCAGTGGAACCTTATTGCTGTTTGCCTTTTTTATGATTACCGACCCAATGACCATTCCCAATGCCAGAAAGTCGAGAGTGATCTGGTCACTGATATTGGCTGGAGCCACTTTTTTTCTCACCAATTGGGTACAAATTTATACTGCGCCAATTTGGATACTGTTCTTTATGACCCCACTTACAGTGCTCCTGGACAAAGTGTTCCCACAAACCAAATTCGAGTGGATAAAACCAATCAAAAAAGTAAAAGTCCATCACGGATCAATAATTAAAATGAATGAAATCTAAATAAATGAATTATGAAAAAACAAATGCTATTACTGACATTGTTAATTGCGGCCATTGCCTTTAACGGATCCTCCTTTTGCGGATTTTACGTGGCAAAGGCAGATGCTAAACTCTTCAATAAAACTTCACAGATAATTTTAGTGAGGGATGGAGACAAAACTACAGTTACCATGTCTAATGACTTTACAGGTGATGTAAAGGATTTTGCCATGGTAGTTCCGGTGCCCACCGTTCTTAAAAGAAACGATATTAAAATTGCCAAACCGGAGCTTTTTAATAAACTGGATGCTTATTCAGGGCCAAGATTGGTAGAGTATTATGATTCAAATCCATGTATGCGCTATGATGTTGACGAATTAATGTTGTCTGCAGACTATTCTATGGCACCAACTTCAATAAATAGCATTAGTAGTGGAAGCACTGAGAAAAAATATAAAGTCACTATTGAAGCCAAATACAGTGTGGAAGAATACGATATACTTATATTGTCAGCAAAGGAATCCGGTGGTTTAAAACATTGGTTAATTGATAATGGGTATAAAATTCCTGATGATGCTGAGGAAGTACTTGAACCCTATATTAAGAACGATATGAAGTTCTTCGTGGTGAAAGTCAATGTAGAGAAACTGGATAAAATTCAAGGGATTAGCAATGTGAAGAAGTATATTGACGTTCCGGAAGGTGAGGGTTCACGCACCTTGAGACCATTACAAATAACGTATGAATCCGACAAATTTATGCTGCCAATTCGTTTGGGAATGGCCAATGCCAGTGGCGAGCAGGATATGATCGTTTATGCGCTAACCAAAAAGGGTAGAGTAGAGTGCACAAATTACAGAACTGCAAAGATTCCGACGAATGAAAATGTTCCACTTTTTATTCGTGATAAATTCGGTAAGTTTTATGTGGATCTCTTTGAGAAAGCCCATGCCAGCGAAGACAAAGAAGCCATTTTTCTTGAGTATGCCTGGAACATCTCTCCTCAATTTCCTGGAGTTAAGTGTGATCCTTGTGTCGGTCCACCACCAATTTACACCGATCTATTAGAAGCGGGCGTAGATTGGGCTGTTCAAAACGGACAGGCAAGTTCTGACGTGTTTTTCACTAGATTGCATGTGCGTTATTCCAGAGAGACACATCCTCAGGATCTTCAATTTCACGTTACGCCAAACAAAGAACATTTTCAGGCCCGGTATATCTTGACGAATCCGGCAACAGGGGATTTGAGTTGTGATGAAGGCCAAAAATACTGCGCGCGAAAAGTAAAACAACGAGCGGATGAACTGGAAAATCTTCATGAGCTTACTTCGTGGAATACTGCGCAATACAAAGATTATGTAACGGAGTATTATGATAAATTGGAAGATCCTACGCTCATTTATAAGGTAGATGGTGGGAAGAAGCACGAGATTGTGCCACCTGTCTTTCCGGGAGATAACAACGATCCCAACAGAGGATTGAAAATTGGGATTCTCAGTAGTGTATTAGGATTGATGCTGTTTATCTTCTTTATCAAAAGAAGAAAGTGGTTGGGGCAGGGACTTCATCCTCAAACAACATAGTTGATCAAATAATTTTATTTTTTCATGGGGAAAAGTCGAGCCTTTAAACGGGTTCGGCTTTTTTTGCGACCTTTTCTTTGACAAAGTACATCTTCATCTTTCCTTTGTTTTTGGCATCTACCTCACCGCGATACTCAAACACAAAGTCATCTTTGACGGCATTATAGGTAGTCTCTGAAACATTGATTTGACCAGCTTCACCTGACTGTTCCATTCGGGCCGCTACATTTACTGTGTCTCCCCAAATGTCATAGGCAAATTTGCGTGAGCCAACAACTCCTGCGACAAGTGGGCCTGTATGAATGCCAATACGCATTTGTAGGGCCGATTCTTTCTCTTCAGAAAAGGTAGATTCTACATAGTCACGGATTTCAAAAGCTGCATTGATCATGTTCTTCACGTGATCAGGATGGCTTTCTGGAATACCGCTCACACATAAATATGCGTCTCCGATTGTTTTGATTTTTTCAACACCATGTTTTGTCATGATCTTGTCAAACGTACTAAAATACTGATCGATCTTGTTGACTAACTCTTCTGGTGTATGTCTTTCTGAAAACTTCGTGAAGCCTTTAAAATCTGTAAACATAACAGTAGCAACATCAAATTTATGTGGTGTCGTCTTGCCACGTTTCTTTAACTCATCTGCAACGACCTGGGGTAAGATATTTAACAGGAGTTCTTCTGATTTCTCCTTCTCCTTCGCTATCTGGTAGTTTTTTGTTCGCAGCGCTTTGTTTGTTTTCCTTTTGCGCGTGTATTCAAGTCCAAAAAATCCAAGAACAACAATTATAAATACTATGGCCCAGATCAGGATGTTTCTTCGGTTTCGGGAATCTTGAATTTCAATTTTTTTGGCCTGATTGTCAAGCTCAAGGTCTTTTATAGATAATTGGGATTGCAGTTGCTCAGTGGTCAATGAATCAATGGCCTGCTCTTTTTGTTGTATCTGCTCCAGATTTTCTTCTACTTCAGTTTCAAGGTTTACAACAGAATCTGTCAATTCTTTATTCTTGTCAGACATTTGTTTTTTGTACAGATCTGTAAATGCCTTGTAATGATCCAATGCTTCTTTGTAATTAATGACATTGTCTTTGAGCTCGGCCAACTCAATGTGGCAACTCATCTGCATTTCTCTGTTTCTCTCGTTCTCAGCTTTTATTAAGGCATCTTCAAATTTCCGGATGGCCTTGTTCTTTTTTCCTTCGGCACGCAATGATTTACCTTCTTTAAACAGATCGTATGAAGACTGATTAAAGGCAATTGTACTACACACCAGTGAGAATACCAGTAAACCGGTATGGAAGAGTTTAATCATGCCTGTCTTCATAGCCTGAAAATAGTGAAAATTATAACATGAGGAAAGATGATGTTGACAAATATTAGCAATAAAATAAATATAGAATTTCTTCAGATTCTCTACAGATTCATGCTATAAATTTGTTCCAGTGAAGCAAATTATTAGTACCATGAAACTTAAAAAGATCATAAAGTACCAAAACCTAAACAACGAGCTAAAAAAGCTCTTGATGGCTACTTATCAAAATGGATTTGATTCTTTTATTACGCAATTTAAAGATCCGCGTGATGGTAATACGTATAATGCTGTAGCACTTGATACAGATGATTACTATTACCTGGTTAATATTGATTCACTATTGATGTCGGAAAGAAGAAATTCAATTCAGGCTGAGATAGTTGATGCAGAGGATGTTGGAGAAGATGTAGCTGATGTGGAGTCTTATGATGATTCATCTATCGATCATGATAATATCGCGGATGACTCATTTGATGAGGACACAGATGATTTAGAAGATTAGTACTTAACACCACCAAAATTAACCTTATGAAAGAGGTAAATATGTATTATTCCGGATACATTAAGGAGCAGTATTGCTTTGAAGATGAAAATGGTAAAAGGTATTGCTTTAAAAAAGCGAACAACTCTTTGGTTTATGAATATGACCTGAGAAATAATACGTATGTCGGAACTCTATTTAAGGTGCGCTACTTTGTTGTTTCTGTCGGTGACAAAGACGAGTTAATCTTGAGTGATCTCACCTTTCCAAAAAGAGATTTAGTGATGAAACAAGCCAGGTAAACGGATTAATTTTCAATAACAATGGCATTTCTCAGAGATTACCCGTAGCTTTGTAGCACCTATTAAGTAAAATCATATTTGAGTTAGAATTCTAATTCTGTCCTGCTTATTGAAGTGTTTCGGAGGATATATTCTATTTAAATCACTGGAAATCTTCAATAGATAATTACGAATATAAATTTATGGCAGACAGTTTTAGTAAAAAAGAAAAAGAAAAAAAGAAGGCCCAAAAGAAAAAGGAAAAATTAGCGAGAAAAGAAGCACGAAAGTCACAAGATAAAGGTGGTGACCTCGACGACATGATCGCTTATGTAGATGAAAATGGAGTAATCGTTGATACTCCTCCTGACGAAAAGAAGAAAACAGAAGTAAAAGCTGAAAACATTGAGTTAGGTATTCCTAAAAAAGAAGACAGGGTAGAAGAAGATCCGATCCATCAAGGAAAAGTTACTTTCTTTAATCACGATAAAGCTTACGGTTTTATTAAGGACAAAAGTTCACAAGAGTCATTCTTTGTGCACATGAATAATTGTCGTGAACCAATTACAGAAGGAGATAAAGTTGAGTTTGAACTTGAACCCGGACAAAAAGGTATGGCCGCGGTAAAGGTGAAGAAAATCGCTTAGGTCCTTCCTGGCAAACATATTACAATGTATGAAGCACTTGAAGTTATTATAGATAACTCAGGTGCTTTTTTAGTTGATTCAATTATTTAATTGAATGAGAATAATAATCACGTAATCAACGTAATGCAGCCGTATCTGTTTAAGTTGTTAATGTTCCAAAGCAATTCTCTTATTAACTCTTATAAGGAGCAGACCATACGGTTGATTTGCTTCAGAATTCCTACAGAATTCACGGTGTACTTTTATCTGCAGAAATTAACACATGCAGGTAGTAGAAGAACAAACGGCAGTTTTCGAAGAAATGATCCAGAACCTTTTGAATTATGGTTTTGGTAGTGTAGATAACTTGTTTTCAGCGCTTGAGGTTGTGTCTTTGCGTGAAGCCTTAATGAAACGCTACGAAGCGGACAGGTTTCAACCAGCTGGTATTGGTGACCAATTTAATCTCACCAGAGTTTCAGATATTAGGAGTGATCAAATTTTATGGTTGAGTAAAGAGAGCGCCGTGCTTGTGGAACAAAGCTTTTTTAAACGACTGGATGAATTTGTGGCCTACCTAAATCGTACGTGTTTCGCAGGAATAGATTCTTATGAATTTCATTATGCCGTTTATGAACCCGGTTCATTTTACAAGAGGCACAAAGACCAGTTTACCAGTAGTGATCAACGAAAATTTTCCCTGGTAATCTATCTTAATGATTCCTGGAACCCCGGTGATGGTGGGGAGTTGGTGATTTATACAGATTCGAAACATTGCATTGAACCTGTTCCCGGAAGAGTTGTCTTCTTCTCAAGCGAACTGGAGCACGAAGTGCTGACGTCCAAAATTCAACGTAAAAGTCTTACGGGTTGGTTGAAGACAATCTAATCAATCGCACTGCTTAATCTACGATAACGGCCAAAGGAAAATTACTATCGATCTCATCCTTATAGGTTCGTAGCTTTTTAAGGGTGTAGATATCAGAATGAAGGTTGAATGTGCCTACAGCAAGTAGTTTTCCATCATTTCTTTGTGCAAGACACTCAAATCCTTGTTCACCATCACCACTCACTTGTACGGCTGTCGTGACTTTTCCATTTTTGTCTAACTTAATCAAAACGGCATCCACACCATTGCTCACCATTTGCTGGCCATTCTCCAGGTTGAAAAAGCCTTCAAAGCCTCCTGCCAGGATGATATCATTGTTTCCGTTTACACATATTGCATTGGAAAAACTTTGAGCTTCAGAACTCATTATCGTTCCCCAAAGTTGTTCGCCTTTTTGATTAAAACAGCAGGCATAAGCGTTCATAGGCTGATGATCCGGGTCCATTTTTTCATCAATAGTGAGTTGCAGAACCCTTCCAGTTAGGTAGATGTTACCATTTTCTGATATATTGATTGCGCTGACCGAAGAGCCTTTCGGCCGTCCTTCGATATTCAATCTTCGGGCCCACTGTAAATCACTCTCTTCATTATATTTAGCCAGGTATAGGTGCGGATTTATTCCTGCCGATCTAAACTCATATTTTCCTTTGTCGGCATCAAAATTGGGATTGTTGTTGAACTGTCCAGCGATATAAATTTGATCTTGCTGATCAATAATAATTTGTGGTGCCGTACCAGGTTGGTTATTGCTTTCAGAAATGTGTCGAACCCACCCGAATTGCCCGTCAGCTGTGTATTTAGCCACGAATACGTTTTGCGATTCAGCCTGAAGTATTGACTTGCCTTTCCCGGGATCAAAATCTACCGGACCTGAAAACTGCCCAGTTACGAATATGTCTCCCTTCGAATTGGTTTTTACGGCACTGACAATATCCATGTGTAATCCGCCAACATGCTTCCACCACAAGGTTTGTCCGGCAGGACTCATCTTTAATATGTAAATGTCTTCCCGTCCAAAAGTGGCAATTTGTTGATCTTCTTCTTCACCGATAAGTAACCCCTTTTCAAATGACCCTCCCACAATAACATTTCCCGCAGGATCTACATCTAAAAATGCCCAGGTATTGGCAAATTTTTCACGTTGACGCACCTGATTTACCCACTGTAACTCATTGTCAGCATTGTATTTGGCAATAAATATATCACGTGTGTTTTTAGTACTAACCTCCATGGATTTACCGGATGGATTAAAATCGGCTTTGCCAATTAAATAACCCGTTACGTAGAAATTATCATCCTTGTCGGTTTTCATTTGAGTAACACGGCAGCCTTTGCCAATGGCTATTTGTTCAGCCCTGACAATATCTTGGGCCAAAAGAGGAACCGGTATAAAAAGTAAAATGAGAGCAAATCTATACATGTTCAAATCAATTGAAATTCAACCAGTAAGATACGGACAAAACACAGGCCTGTCAATGCTGATTTGACAAACGGTAATGAAAATTAGAGAATTCACTCAAAAGCTAAACCTACTGTCGCGAATAATAAATGTGTTGTTGTTAACACTTTCATCATTACACTTTTACATTCTTATTGATTTACCTTTATTGATAAGATGATGAAACTAGTTCTACTATCGGTAATTTTTCTTACAAATACTGTATTTAGTATGGGTGGTGAATGTATTATGGAAATAATCTTTGAATATAATGGAGATAGATTCCATGGTTATTTACCCACTGAGTATTGGGGACAGAACCTTGATTCATCCTACTATGATTCAGACAAGTTTCAGGCCGTCTTTGAGAAGTATTATTACAGCCTGGATGAAATTACAATTTACGGTGAAATTAAAGATCAGGAAATACTGGCAAAGAATGCTTCATTCAGCATGCACAGTTACGAGATCTTGCATGGATCAGCCAAAACTTTTAACCCTAAGCAAATGAAAGATGTGATATTATTCGATAGTTGGTGCCGCATAGCCTATGGAATAGAGGTGCTGACGCCACTTGTGTTAGCAGATACCTCCTGGATCAGTAAAGAAATTTACCACAAGTCTTATCCGATAGGGAATGAAATAGGATGTCGATTAGAAGTGTACCATTTCACCAAAAATACAGACGTACAAAGTCAGCTGAACAAACTAGCTGAACTATATGAGCAGTCACCAGGAGAGGGACTTCCACAAACGCGTGAAGTATATGCTATTCTTAAAGAATTAAAGAAGAAGAAAGTAGTTGTACTTGAACTTTGTGGCTGTTAAGTAAAATCTGCTCAATAAAGTATTTACAACCAAATCCCTTCTTTATTATTGTTTTATCACATCCTTCACAACAATTCCATCATCTGTATAAAGATGAATAAAATACACGCCATCTTCGTATAGACCTACGTTAATGTCGATAGATTTTGTGTTTTGTACATTCAATTCGTACAGCAATCTTCCTCTTGCATCAGTTATCCTAACAAAGCTTATTGTTCCATTCCATGAAATATGAAGGTCTTCAGTTGTAGGGTTCGGATAAATAGAGATGTTGTAAGGATCTACATTTTCCAGCCCTGTAGGATCCAACAAAATACAATCAGATGTATCTACACAAGACCCTTCAGTAACAATAACCGCATAATTACCGGCACCTGACGAAGGAGTAAAAGTTTGATTCGTTGCTCCGTCAATTGCAGCAAGTTCATTATCACAGACTACCCATTGATAGGTTGCACCGGTAGCATTCGCTTCCAATGTGGATCCATTTACCGTAACTGTATTATCCACAATAATGACATCTAGTGTAGTAATAATAGTACTGTCACAGCCATCAACGGATGTTAATAAACTGGTGTGAACTTCAGATACTGTTCCAGTTGATCCATCTGGATAAGTGTACGTCTCTCCCTGACAAATACTGACTGTTTCATTCATGTTGTAAGTAGGGTTCACCGTAAGATTTGTCACAATAATCGAATCGCAACCATCTACTGAGGTCAACACACTTGTATGCGTTTCAGTAATTGTACCGGTTGCACCATCCGGATATGTATACGTTTGTCCTTGACAGATACTAGCTGTCTCGTTCATGTTGTAAGTAGGGTTCACTGTAAGATTTGTCACGATAATCGAATCACATCCATCTACAGACGTCAACACACTTGTATGCGTTTCGGTAACTGTACCGGTTGATCCATCCGGATATGTATAGGTTTGTCCTTGACAGATACTGGCCGTCTCGTTCAGGTTGTAAGTAGGGTTCACCGTAAGATTTGTCACAATAATTGAGTCACAACCATCTACTGAAGCAAGTAAACTGGTGTGAGTTTCGGTTACTGTTCCTGTTGATCCATCCGGATATGTATAGGTTTGTCCTTGACAGATACTGGCCGTCTCGTTCAGGTTGTAAGTAGGATTGACCGTTAGGGTTGTCACAATAATCGAATCACAACCATCAACCGAAGTAAGGGTACTGGTATGTGTTT
>JABURP010000038.1:0-29345 GCA_014762645.1 Crocinitomicaceae bacterium | reverse complement strand
TCGCTGTTTCGTTCATGTTGTATACTGGATTAACAGTAAGATCAGTCACAATAATTGAATCACATCCATCCACTGAAGTAAGTGTACTGGTGTGTGTTTCGGTAACTGTACCGGTTGATCCATCCGGATATGTATACGTTTGTCCCTGACATATACTTGCTGATTCATTTAGGTTGTAGGTAGGGTTCACGGTAAGATCAGTAACGATAATCGAGTCACAACCTCCGGAACTAACCAGGGTACTCGTATATGTTTGAGTTGTATTTCCTGTGCTGCCATCTGGGAAAGTGTATGTATCACCATTGCAAATAGATACCGCTTCATTGATATTGTAAGAAGTAACTACTGTTAAATCTGTTACAATTATCGAGTCACACCCATTTACTGATGTTAGCAGGCTGGTGTGTGTCTCTGTTGTGGATCCCGTTGAGCCGTCCGGATACGTGTATGTATTACCAGTACAGATAGAAACCGCTTCATTTAAGTTATAAGTTGGATATACAGTAAGATCAGTCACAATAATCGAATCACAACCTTCTACGGAAGTAAGGGTACTGGTATGTGTTTCAGTGACTGTTCCAGTAGATCCATCTGGATATGTATAGGTTTGTCCCTGACAAATGCTCGCTGTTTCGTTCATGTTGTATACTGGATTAACAGTAAGATCAGTCACAATAATCGAATCACAACCATCAACCGAAGTAAGCGTACTGGTATGCGTTTCTGTAACTGTTCCAGTTGATCCATCTGGATATGTATAGGTTTGTCCCTGGCAAATACTAGCCGTTTCGTTTAGGTTGTAGGTAGGATTCACCGTTAAACTTGTCACAATAATTGAGTCACAACCATCTACTGAAGTGAGTGCACTTGTGTGAGTTTCGGTTACTGTACCGGTTGATCCATCCGGATAGGTATAGGTTTGTCCCTGACAAATACTCGCTGTTTCGTTCAAGTTGTAAGTCGGATTAACAGTAAGGTCAGTCACAATAATCGAATCACAACCGTCTACGGAAGTTAGAATACTTGTATGCGTTTCAGTAACTGTACCTGTTGATCCATCCGGATATGTATAGGTTTGTCCCTGACAAATGCTCGCTGTTTCGTTCAAGTTGTATGTTGGACTAACAGTAAGGTCAGTCACAATAATCGAATCACAACCATCAACCGAAGTAAGCGTACTGGTATGCGTTTCTGTAACTGTTCCAGTAGATCCATCTGGATATGTATAGGTTTGTCCCTGACAAATGCTCGCTGTTTCGTTCATGTTGTATACTGGATTAACAGTAAGATCAGTCACGATAATCGAATCACAACCATCTACTGAAGTGAGCGTACTGGTATGCGTTTCAGTGACTGTTCCTGTAGATCCATCCGGATAGGTATAAGTATCTCCATTACAGATAGATGCTGTCTGATTTTGATTGTAAATTGGGTTTACGGTCACGTCAACTTGTTGACATGCTCCCGGGCTCACACATCCACCTTCTCCTCTGACAAAATAAGAGGTGTTAGCTGTAGGGGACACCGTGATACTTGTTCCAGAACTGACTGGAGTTCCTCCGCAAGAACCTTCATACCATTGCCAATCTGTTGCATCATTTAGGTTTCCATTTGCAATAGAGAGTGTAGTAGATTGTCCTTCACAAATAGTCGTTGTGCCGGATACAACTGGTACATCCGGATCGTTACAAGGTGGAGGAGTGGTACAAAGTTCAAGGCTCCATGCATTCAAGGTGCCATCATCTCCAGCGGTATAACTGTCAAATATGGTTAGGGTCCAGGTTCCCGTGATTGATTCGCCATTGAAATTTGCCATTGGGTCCATGGATTGAAATGGACCACTTATTGTTGGTACTGCTGCATCACAGGTGTTTTCGAAGTCGGTTGCCGTGGCGGTAGCCGCGTCATCAAAGGACACATTGATATCATCCCCATTACAGCCGTATTGAGAAGCCGGAATTCCGGGTCCGTCAAAAAGTTGAACGGTTGTTCCAGTAGGAGATGTTAACGTAGCACCCAAATCACCAACCCACGGATGGGAAATATCCAGCAATGTCAGGTTCACATCTGAAAGTGTACCCACATCTGTAACATTTATTACCGAGGTAAAACTGGCAACATTCGTCGTTTGCCCAACATCTGTACTAACGTAAGTATTACATGAATTCGTAGTAAACTCGAAAGTCGTTGACCAGGCAGATTGACCGCACGGCGTTACAGCTCGAACACGCCAAAAATAAGTGGTTGTATTCGCAAGGGTAGAGGAAGTGTAGGTTGGACTGGCCAAAGCCGTTGCTTGTTCAACAATGGCAGTGTATCCAGCATCTGTAGCAATGTCTATTTCATAAGTTACACCCGGACTAGGAGAGGTTGTCCAGTTAAAAGTGACCGGATTGGGAACACCTGTTGAAAAGTTAGCCGGTGAAGTTAGCGAAACAGCTGCCGGATTTGAGTCAGCAATTGTCAAGGTAACGTTCTGTGTTTTTGTTCCTGATGTACTGTTTGCTGTGATTGTTAAGTTATAAACGCCTGGTGTAACAGCTCCAGTATTTGAAATGGTTAGAATGGAGGAACCTGCTGGCGTAACGGGATTGGTTGAAAAGTTGGAGGTTGCTCCTGCCGGCACACCACTGACAGATAACGTCACCGGGTCATTATATCCCCCCACTGAACCAATATCAATGGTATAAGTTGTATCATCTCCCTGGCAAATACTGGCATTTGAATTTAAGATGCTCATGGTATAATCATTCGTAGCAACGGTAATTTCAAAATCGTTATCCGATATATCGAAGAAGGTTCCATTAGAATTTATAACCATGACACGTGCTGTTGTTGTAGCTACGTTAGGTACAGTAATGGTTTCAGCTCCATCATTTGGCACTCCGGAAGCAAGGGTAAATGGATATGTTAATCCACCATCTGTGGACAGTAGTATATCAACACTGGCACAGTTTACAGGAGGAGCATCTGTATTCGCAACATCCCAGGTAACGGTTTCTGTAGATAAACCGGCCCATACAATTCCGGTTGCTGAAGGATAAGTCACTACAAATGGTCCGGATCCCGCGTCAGTTGTCACTGTGACATCTGCATGATCATTACAGCCTGGAACATTAAGTCCCTGATCGCGCACTGTTACTCTGAAATTCATGGTACGGGATACGGATGGAATCACTTCCCAGGTGGGAGAGATACCTGCTGCCAGATCAGCTAAATTCGGGAAATAACGGGTAGAATCAAGGGTAGGGGAGTTTGACCTAAAATTAGGGCCTCCTGTACTTGTAGGGACCGGTGGTTGTGTTGACGCTTCATTGTCCATTTGTTCCCAGCAGTAAAGAATGGCATCACCATCCGGGTCATCTACTATGGCGGTTAAAGCAAAAGGAGTATTCGCTGGAATGATCACATTGCCATTGGTACCCGTAATGCTTGGTGCATTATTGGCTATTGCTGTGATCTGTTCACAGGTATGACCACCACTCATAATTTCAATTCCGATTTCTTCCAGACTTATACCGTGAAAATGATCATCCGAATTGCTTTGAACGTTTGGCGGACAGATACCCGCATATCCCATAATAGTACTGGCACTCCCTGGTTCCATACGAGTAGCGGGAACACTGTTACATGGGTTGTTTTGGGTGTGGTTGGCACCAAATTGATGGCCCATCTCATGTGCCACGTAATCAATATCAAAAGGATCTCCAATTGGTGCAGATGAACCTGTGACACCACGTGCTTTATTACTGTTGTTACACACGACACCTAATCCTGCCAATCCACCACTGTTCGTTCCAAATACGTGGCCGATATCGTAATTTCCATTTCCTATTACGGCATCACAATTCGCCTGATTTTGGTTAATCATTGTACCAGGATTTCCGTTGGCGTAAGGATCAGAGCCAGGATTGGTATAAATGATCTGATCATTGTTCGCAATAATTACCATGGTAATGGCCATGTCTCTTTCGTACACACCATTTACACGATTCATTGTGGTGGCCTGCGCAGCTTGAGCATCACCCACGGTTCCACCGTGAAATGCAGTATACTCGCCTGTTGCTGCCAGTGCCAGACGATATGTTCGTAACTCACAGGTTCCAAAAGCTTTGTTCGTTCCGGTTACAAGTTCTTTCCCTTTTTTTAAATTATTGATGTCACTATCAAACTCACACGTCATGACCTTGTCTGTAGTGAAATCCTTTTTATAGTAAACGATATAATATTGATTATTTCCGTCTATAACCGGATCAATAAAAATGGTGCTCTCATCAGGTTGAAGAATCATAACGTGAAGGCCTTTTGGAGTGATGTCCCACTTTACTTTTCTTCCCATATCATCAACGGCATCATACGTTTTAATCTCTGGGAATTTCTCTGCTAAACCTGCGGAAAGCGTACGATTTGCCTGTGCTTTGTATTCATGCATTGATCCATCCGGATGTGGAAAAGAAATAAGTGCCGTAAAACCTTTGGCGCCATCTTCTCTTTGCCGAATCCCCACTAACTGTGTTTGAATGGCATCAACATCAATTTCGTATAAACGATATTCATTCGCAACAATCTGCGGCGAACCTTGCGTGCTAATAAATCCAGGGAAAACTTCTTTTGGACTGTAATTAATCGACTTAGTGATCTGGGCATTTACGCCAAAACTGATCAATAGGACAATGAGTAACCAGGCTGATTTAAGCAGGTTGTATTTTTTCATGGTGGAGGTTTGAGGCCCTTAAGATACGACTTCCAAATCAACTTACTAAGTTAAATTTCATACAAAAAGAACGTAAAATTGTAATCCAAATCAGCCTTTCAGTTGAACATTAGTCCTTTGATTGGCTCACAGGTTCATTTAATATATTGTTCTTCATGTATCTGCTTGCAAACCTTTGCACTTGATAATCTGATGATTACCTGGCGATATATAATTAATTGTGTTAATCTGCTTTTTTAGTCGTATCTTTGTTTTAGTCAAGCTAATTCACATTTTGAGCTTGTGGTCTTTCCGGATCGATTATTTTTTAATGTTTGAAACCGGTAATTTCCCAGTCATTTATTTGAATTAACATGAACACAGTCTGGAAAACAACGTAGTTAGATACTTGTTTTTGGCTGGAACGGATGATCAAAAATTGATTGTCCATGTAACGAATAAATGATTCTATCAAACAGTTAAAATTTAATAATAGTAAAAACAAAGAGTTTTCGTATTTATTAAAAAAGAGAGTCAGAGCATACTTTGCCTCTAACGAAATCAAAAAAGAAGGTAATTACAAACTAACGATCAAAATGATCGTAGCTTTTTTACTTTATTTCACACCCCTTACTTTATTGTGCACCGGCATTATAAGTTCCCCCGCATTAGTATTTTTTCTTTACCTCTTAAGTGGTGTAGGAATGATCTCCATTGGGATGAACGTCATGCATGATGCAAATCACGGGGCATTTTCCAAACAGAAATTTTGGAATAAACACCTGGCATTGTCACTTAACCTGGTTGGGGCCAATGCCAAGCTTTGGTGCGTACAACACAATGTATTACACCATACTTACACGAATATTCACACCGTTGATGATGATATCAATCCACCATTTATCTTGCGATTGAGTCCAACATCAAAGCGATATAAAATTCACCGTTTTCAGCACATTTATGCCTGGTTCGTCTATGGTCTTACAACATTGTCATGGATCACGACGAAAGACTTCATTAATTTCTTCAGATATAAGAAAATGGGTCTTATAAAGGATAAGACTTTCTTAGAGATTCTGAAGATGGTCATTTGGAAGTTAGTTTATTACGCCTTTGCATTGGTGCTGCCAATTATTTTCTTACCCGTTTCACCGTGGATAGTCGTATTGGCATTTATATCCATGCACTTTGTCGTTGGATTATTTACCACAATAATATTCCAATTGGCGCATGTTGTACCGGAAACGTATTTTCCAACGCCAAACAGCAGTGGTAAAATCGAAAATGACTGGTGTTTACATCAATTACAAACGACAGCCAATTTTGCTCCTAAAAGCAAAATAATGTCATGGTTTATAGGTGGGTTGAATTACCAAATAGAACATCATTTGTTCCCTAAGGTATCACATATTCACTACAGGAACATATCTGAAATCGTCAGAAAAACTGCACAGGAATTCAATATTCAGTACAATGTGCAAACTAATCTGTACCAGGCTATTAAAGGCCATGCCAGATTGCTTAAGTCACTTGGTAGATAAGTGATATCATATAGCACCATAAAAATAAAGGTGCTTCAATTTTTAAAATCATAATGAATACTAATTATAAAAAGAACAGACCTTCTGGTAAGTTTAACCATAAGGCCAAACATAAACAGGCGAAAGCCAAACCAAAATCAAATTTAGATCCACAACGATTAATACAACGATCAGAAGTACTGGAGACGAAAGCATATAAAGCTTCGCGGAAATTTGAACAAATGGATCTCCACAACGGAATCCAATCCAATCTTAGAAAAATGGGGTTTGAATACCCTACGGAAATCCAGGAACGCACATTTGATGATCTTTATAATAAAAGAGACCTCATTGGCATAGCAAATACCGGAACCGGTAAAACTTGCGCATTTCTTTTACCCATTATTCAGCACTTTCTGGTAAATCCGGAACGTAAAGTACCTGCATTGATTATTGTTCCAACGCGCGAACTTGCTCTGCAGGTAGAGGATGAGTTTAAGAAACTAACTAAAGGATTAGGACTAAGAATTTCCTGTCACATTGGAGGAACAAGTGTTAATGCAGATATTGACAGACTTCAACGCAAGAATGATGTAATTGTAGGAACGCCTGGTAGATTATTGGATCTGCTCAATCGTGGAAACCTGCGGTTGAATACAACAGAAACTCTTGTTTTGGACGAGTTTGACCGTATGTTGGACATGGGCTTTATTAAGGACATCAGGTCAATAGTAAGGATGTTGAAGAACAGAAAGCAAACCATGCTCTTTTCGGCCACATTAAACCCCGGACAGAAATCTATTATACGTGAAATGGTACAGAACCCTGTTGAAGTTCATGTAAGTAAGGGAAACAGTACAACCAAAAATGTTGAACAAGACATTATTAAGGTGCCAAATGGGGGGAATAAATTCGATTTACTCGTAAACCTATTGAATAATGCAGGGTTTGAAAAGGTTATCCTATTCACAGAAACCAAGCGATTGGCAGACAGATTGAGCAAACGACTAAATAAATCAGGAATTACTGCAGATCAGATTCATGGGAACAAATCTCAGAACTACAGACTAAAAGCATTATCCAGATTTAAACGAGGAAATATCAGAATACTAGTAGCAACAGATGTTGCGGCCAGAGGTGTGGATATTGAAAACGTATCGCACGTTATCAATTATCAAATGCCTAGAGATTTTGATACCTATATACACCGTATTGGACGAACGGGAAGAGCGGGTAGAACCGGTATTGCTTTCACATTCGTCGATTAAAAAAAAGCATAAATTAAATACATAATACAATGAAACAAGGAACAGTTAAATTTTTCAATTATCAAAAAGGGTTTGGTTTTATTACTCCATCTGATTCTTCAGAGGACATTTTTGTACACCAAACCGGATTGTTGGATGATATCCAGGAAAATGACAAAGTAGAGTACGAAATTGGTCAGGGTAAAAAAGGAGAGAACGCGATTAATGTGAAGGTTATTAATGACTAACCTTGAAGTTGATCAGTTTATAGAAAACCTTGAAAAAAAGAAGAAAACAGCTATTCGAATAAGAGGTAAAAGTGCAAATCCGACAAAGGAATTAACGTTTCGTTACTCGGGTGTTGCACATGCCCCTTCTGTAGAAATTGATCACGGTAAACAGACGGATTATTACGAATTTGAAAAGGCATTTAGCAAAGGGAACCTAAGTGAACTTATTGCTAAGTGGATTTTATTTTCGAATAAAGCCAGATCTGCATCCGGCCAGTTTTACCTGGTTGTAGATAAAAAAAGTGAACACCGTTTTCAAAAGATCATCTCTGAGAAAGATTTGGACATTGAAGTTATTTCGATTTAACTGGGCCCACCTTTGCGGGATCAGTTAGATATGGGGTGCGATCTTTGATCTACGATCAAATTCTCACCCCGATTACACAGACCATGCTAGAGCCTGGTGGTGTTCTTAGGTGTTCGCTATATGCGAACACCAATCACACACACGTCATCTATCTGGTCCAAACTCCCTCTCCAATCTTCAAAGGCTTTATGAATAAGCTCTTTTTGTACCTCCATGCTTTCATTTTGAATAGAAAGCAGGAGGTTTTTTAAGTTTTTAGACTTGAACTTTTTGCCTTTTTCACCACCGAACTGATCCACATATCCATCTGAGAACATATAGATACTATCTCCTTTGTTTAATTGAACCGTGTGTGTAGTGTAGGGGATCGGAGTGTCAAATTTTCCTATGGGCTGTTTATCCGCTTTAATTTCTTCTATTTCCTGGGTGCCTTTTCGAATGATCCATAATGGGTTATGAGCTCCGGCATAGTGGACTTCGACTCCGCTCAGTCCACGGTTGGATTCTACCTTACTTTTTTCTATTTGCTCATTGTAGTCTGAGCGGAGTCGAAGACTACATAACGCGATATCCATTCCATCCTTTACCTCTTCTTCTGATTTTTCAAACTCGCCTATGACAAGCTCACGTGTTTTATCCAGAATCTTACCCGGGTCAGTCAGACCGTACTCCCTTACGGATCGGTTCAAACCATTATTACAAACTACAGATACCATAGCTCCTGGAACACCATGCCCTGTACAATCGGCAGCGGCAAAAAATACCCTGTCATCTTGCTTTTCAAACCAGTAAAAGTCGCCTGCAACTATATCTTTAGGGATATATAGCACAAATGAATCCGGTAAAGACTGTTTTATCAGGTTATTTGGAGGTAAAATTGCCACTTGAATTCGTTTGGCATAAGTAATGGAATCCAGTATTTCGTCATTCTTTTCTTCGACTAACTGCTTTTGCTTTTTAATAATTTCATTGTCCTTTTTCTTTCGTCGATATCCTCTGTAAACAAATCCACCTAACACAAAGAAAAAGCCCAGTCCTCCATACAAGACATATCGTTGCTTGGCTTCTTGTTCCAACGAAATGGTATATTCCAGCTCAGACACCTCCTGTTGACGCAGAAATTCAAGACTATCTGCAAAATGCTGTTTGTCATATTCGTACTTCAATTCACTTTCAATGATGGATTCTTTAATACTTTCATTTTGAAGGCTGTCTTCATATTCTGTATATAATTCATGCATTTCAAGTGCTTTTTTGTAGTGTCCTAAATTCTTATGCGCTTTCCACAGGTACCGGTAGGCCTTTTTCGCTTCCCAAATTCCACCAAATTCCAGTGCCATATCCAAACCAACCTGCGCATGATCCACTGCTTTTTGGTTTTGATCAAACCGAATGTACAACCTGGCCAGCGTAGTATTACAGTAGCTCAGACCAGTTTTGTCACCTATTTGCTCGTAGATCTCCAGGCTTTTAAGTAAAAATTCCAGCGCTTGTTCATGAGTCTCCTGATTGATATGTGCATTACCAATATTAGCATAGCAAATGGCAATTCCTTTTTGAAACCCAATAGAGTCAAATTGTGTCATAGCCTTGTTGAAATACGCTATGCCCTTTTCGTGTTGAGCCTGAAGGTCGTAAATTGTTCCAAGGTTAAGATAACTGACGCCAACGTCAAAGGGAATATCAAGGCCTAACCTAATTTCAAGGCTTTCTTCATAATATTTTATGGCATTATCATAATCATCCTGTGCCTTGTAGATGATACCGATATTATTCAGACAATTGGCGATCCCACGTTGATCATCCATTTTTTCATATTCCAACTGACAGGACTTGTAATGTTCAATAGCCATTTCATATTGCCCCATTTGAGAATAAACAGTACCTAAATTGAGAAGTGTGTTTACTGCGCCGGAATGAAAACCAATAGCTGTACTAATGGCATGACTTTGTTCATACGCCTCAATGGCTTGTTCGTATTCGTTTTGATTTTTATAGACATTTCCCAGGTTAGACAAGGATATGGCCACACCTTTTTGATATCCCATGGCCTGGTGTCCCTGAATACTTTTTACAAATAGTTCTTCTGCTTTTTCGTAATCACCGTTTTGCAGGTATATCCTTCCCATATCGTTGCAAGCGTTGTAATGATATTCCTTAAAAAACTTTTGATCGGATGGGATACTTTCTTCAGAAAGCTTCGCTAAACAAACACTATCTATTTTTTGGTGAAGGGATAATGACTTTTGAGGATCTGAATTATCTATAGTAGAAGCCCAGAGTTTCCAGGCTTTGACAAGTACAGTGTCCGTTTCTGTTTCACTGAGCACCTGATCCAGGGAATCAATAGTTCGAAGTTGATCAGGTGTTAACTGACCAAAAAGACAAACGGGAACAAAAAAGCAAAAAGCAACAAGTATTTTGTTCATTTAGGGGAGGTTAGGGGTCGGATAGACAATATAGAAAAATTAAGTGAAGGCGTAAAAAATAATGTAAACGAAGCTATTTGAAAGTTAATCAGGGAGATCAGTTGAAGGGTTTTCTTTTGGTAGTGATGGAATAGGGATAGAGGAGATATAGATCAAATCCTATTGGGCTTTTTCATTCACCAACCTTCCGATATAAGTACAAGGTGACCAACGGGTGTTTGACTATCGCTTTTTGAAGGATACCTTCCGCATAGAAATACTTACTGACGTTTTTATTTGTTGGATTGGTCAGTTCATAGCAGGTCTCTTTTTCTATGAATTTAACCGACTTGAAAACCCCGTCAAATTCAGAGTAGATCTCAGGAATACCTTTGGGCTCATTGTAATACATCATGGATTCACAAAAGGAAAAACTCCTAACTTCTTTACGTACTTTGTTTTTGGTAAAAGTGTACGTGTTGCCTGCCTTTTCTGTAGACATTTCATCTTGTTGCTTATGGTTGAGAAACGTCGTAATTTTATTGGAGACCAGTTTCTCGTGTACAAACTTGCTGTAAAGGGAGTAGGAGAAGACAATCGTAATTAACTTTTTCACTTTAATCTGACTCTCCACCTTAACTTCTTCCGTTTTCTCTTTGAGCTCACTCACCACCTCCAGGCTACCTAAATAGTCATTGTCTTTAGATAAAACAATGTATTCATTAGTTCGGGAAAAAGTAACCGAAGCCATCAATAAAGTGGTGATAATTAACGAAAAACACTTCATCCCCACAAATTTGAAAAAATATCAGAGGCATTGAATGATAAACTTCAATTTTTGTGTTGATTCTGATCTTATAAGGTTGTGCTTCAGGAAGAAATATTGAATGTTGCTAAACTCCTGCAGAAATAATAGGTAAATTAAAACTCTGTAATTATTTCCCTCTAATTCTTAACAACTTGATAAGTTCTCCAGGTTGTTCCAATATTTATTTTTATCAAATAAATGCCGGCAGGTCCTTTCAAGTCTAGAATTGATAAATTTACAGGTGTATTTTCATTAATTTCTGACACCAACTCTCCATGTGGATCGTAGACCTTAATATTTACTTTGGTAAAATGACCATAATCAATTATGACAGATTCATCTGTTGGATTAGGAGAAATACTTAAATCCTCGAAGATTTTGTTTTCATCCAATCCAATACCTTCAATTATAATGCAGGCGGAAGTGTCCGTACAACCATTTTCAGAAATTTGGACGGCGTATGATCCGTTCAATATTGGGTTAAATGTTTGACTAACCTCATTGATAATAGGTGAGTAATTATTGTTACAATCTAACCATTGATATGTACCTGCAGAACTGCTTGCAGATATTGTCAAACCATTAATACTAAGCGTAGTGTCAATTTGAATAATAGAAAAATCCAATGAAACTATACTATCACAACCAGCTATTGTTTGCAGTGTATCGTAATATATACCTGGGTAACTCTGGTATTGCCCAAAAATTAAGGCACTATCGCCATTACAAGCCGTTATTAATCCTAAGCTATATTCATAGGCAGAATAGAAGTTAATTTGCTGATTCAAAATAGAATCACAACCATAAATATTTTGTAGGGTGTCAGAGTAAACTCCAGTTTGTTTCCGATACTGTCCAAATACGAGAATACTATCACCGGGACATATATATAGGTCTGGAAACTGTTGAGATGGAACTTGGTTATGTACATCTAAATAGATTGGAAGTACTGAGTCGCATCCATAAATTGATTGCAAAGTATCAAAATATAAACCTGTTGAATTCTGATATGAATTTGAGATCATCATACTGTCTTCAAAGCAAATGCTTAGCGTGTCAGTGCTCAGATTGTCATAGATCGGATAAACATTTAAATACTTACTTAAAATTGTATCGCAGCCAGGGAGGGCGTTGATTGTATCGAAATGTAAGCCCTGTGAAGAATAATAATTGTTGTAAATCAATACACTATCATTGGCACATATATAAACCGTATCAGGTGCTAGAATTGTTTGGCTTGGAATCATGTCCACACTTACTATGCTGTCTTCCATTGGACACATTCCATTGGACAATTTGACTACCAAATTAAAACTACCCGTTGTGTCAAGTTGCACTCCTAGTTCATTTTCATTTGTTATGTTAACATCAAGGATGCTCCAATCATAATTAAATGGTTTTACAGTGGTTGCTAATAGATTGATACTGTCACAAACATTTGTTGTCACAGTTAGACCTTCAAATAAATTAGTGCAGTCATAAAGTGTATTTATAATTGTGTTCGTGATAACAGGAGGGTTATAATCAAAATAAATTTCAGCTGAGTTTTCAATAGTGGTCCATGGGGAAAGTCCAGGTTGTAGTTCTATGTTAAATTGTACATAACCATGACTAGCAGGTTCGTTAACGTTGCTATCAGGCAACATTATACTTTCAAACAAGAATTGAATTTTACCTGACTGCTCAATGCTTATTATTACTGGATGACTACTAGAAGCATAATCTACACTTTGCCAGTCTAAAAAAGGGCTTAATTGGTCCTCTATTTTTACGGTGAGCGCAGTGTCATTACCAGTATTTTGAAAGCGAACTGTGTATTCAAGAGTTTGTGAAGACATAGGAATGAAACCCAGTGAGTCAAACCCTTTTGGTGTGACTATTTTATCATTTGGGTCATAGGCACAAACAATTTCCTGCTGTAAACTATCCATGCTTACTGAGGTTACATTTCCAAGACTATCCTGAGTATAAATATAGAGGTATGAAGTAATAGTATCACCAATATATCCAAACCCAGGAAGGTTCAGATAAGCGAGTATATTATCAGAAGAGAAATATTGCAAACTATCAAAATGCCAGTAGACATTTTGCCCAACAATTGAATCTGGTGCAACTTCAGCTGAATTAAATAAAATTAAACTATCTAGTTGAAGTTCAATATAACCAGAAGACAAATTGCTTCCTATATTGGTGAAATTCATCCAGTAATTACTTGTTGTGTTACAACGCGGAAACCCTCCTACTAATTGTGTTTCAACTGCATCAAACAAAGAATCAGGATAAATTCCAAAATCAACACTATCCATACCAGTAAAAGTTGTATCAATAACAACTGAATAAGTGAGGGAGTCTGTGATAATACTCCAGCCCGGAATTGAATCCAGGAATATTAAATAGCTTCCAACCGTATCAGTAAAATGCATTAGGTATTTACCATCAATGTAAGTATAAGTGTAATCACTCGCTGGGACAGAATAGACTGGTAAATAAGAAGCGTCAATATCGATAGTATCGTTATACACTTTATTAGAATCTATATCAAAGTAAACCCTTCCAGAAATTGAAGTTTTTCCGTAGATGTAATTTTCATACCAGGCTACCGTGTTATCATCAGTTGAAGCTGAAAGTATATCTTCATCACCATCTAGATCAATATCACCCGTAATCAGTGAAAACGGACCCTCTACCTGATTGGATATAAGCTGTTTAGGACTGAAAGAGAAGTTGCCCAAATTCTGGTACCAAGCAATTTCATTTGTAGTATTTGATACAGTAATAAGATCACCAAGACCGTCTTGGTTGACATCATAAAATTGCACGTAGTTATGATCTTCCATATTAATCCAACCAGTAGCTGCAAAGCTTCCACCCGTATTGGTAAAGAAATTCAATGATTCTCCACAGATAACTAAGTCCTCATTTCCGTCGTTATTGATATCGCAATGAATTACCTTCTTAATTGTACCACTTCCATTTCCTAAATCAACATAAGGTGCAAAATTGCCACCACCCAAATTCTCATAATAATGAAGATGGTCTACTGATTCATTTTTAACTAGTACAACATCTTGGTCGCCATCCTGATCCGCGTCGAAGCATGTAAAACCTACATACACATTGCCACTAGCATTTCCAACAGTTTGGTGATTTGAAAAAACAGTACCACCAAACCCCTGGTTCCATTTGATATGATTGCTGTTGGTATTAAGTATCACATCCATTATTCCATCTCCGGTTAGGTCTGTAAATTCAAAATATTTCACCCCACTATAAGTATTGAGTATAACTTCAGGGGCAAAATTTCCATTTCCTAGATTTTCACTGTAACTCATTGGACCAGTCTGGAGACAAGCAAAAATATCGTTGTCTCCATCCCCATCATAATCGAATACATCAATATGATTTACACCTTGCACCGAGTAGGATACTACAGACTGATAAGGGAAATTATTTGTGCCGTCATTTTTATACCAAGACAAGCTCGTTTTTCCTAATGCACCAATAACAATATCATTAAACCCATCATTATCTATATCAGCAATAGCCATCATTTTAGGTAGTTCTGTAGTCTTTGAAATCAACAAATGCGTTTGAAAATTATTTACACCTAGGTTTTTGTGCCAAAAAACAAATTCTCCTGTATATTGAGAAACACTGCATATATCATTCAATCCATCCTGATTGAAATCTGTTATACACACGTTTTCACAATCAGCAATTCCTGACGATATTACCTGGCCGGTACCAAATAACATCCCACCTTGATTTTCATATAAAATCATTTCCGCACCTTCTAGTACTAGAATATCAATGTCATTATCGTTGTCAAAATCATGTAATTCAATTTCTCTATAAACTACAGATGTGGCAGAAGCTAAAATTTGAGCAGGGTTAAATACCCCTCCGCCAATATTCTCTACCCAAGATAGTTTGTTATTTTCTAAAAAAACAACGTCAAGATCTCCATCCAGGTCCATATCCTCAATTTCAAGATCGTGTGATGCTGCGGATATACCGCTAATAGGTTCGTAAAGTATATTTTCGGGGCCAAAACTTCCACCACCTAAATTTTCATACCATGAAAATTGATCTAATGCATTACCACTTCCGGGATCGACCATAGTCACAAGAACATCAATTTTTCCATCAGTATTTAAATCTCCTAGTTTAAATTTCCACGGATTTCCAGGTAGCATAACAATACTATTGGCAGGGACAACAAATGTTCCTGAACCCGTATTTTCAAACCAACCTAAACCACTGTTGCCAGAGGTAAATGCTATGTCTTCATCCCCATCATTGTCTAGATCTGCTGTGTTAACAAATTTCATAGGGCTAGAAAAATCAGCAATTAAATTAGTATTCCAGATTTCTGTACCGGTGTTTTCTGACCAATACATTTCACCCGTAAGAGTGCTAAAGACGACATCAATATCACCATCATTATCAATGTCAGAAGTGTCGATATCATGTAATCGTTCAGGAATATATGCAATAAATTTAAGCTCACTGAACTTATCATTCCCTTGATTTTGATGCCATGCCACTTTACTCCCTTCTGTGTTGGTCCAAGTACCCAAAACTATATCAAAGAGACCATCCTGATCAATGTCAGCTGCCTTTACATCACCGGCCTGAAAATGATTTAGTGTATCCCCAGTAATAAGATTTTCTTGGCCAAATTGGGAGTAAATATTTGATGAGGAAAATGTTAGGAATAGAAGTAAAAGATATAATTTCATAATACGGGTTAGTGTAATGCAAGTTAAGAAGTTCTGCTAAACAATCATAATGAAAATAGAATACAGCCTTGTCAAAGGATAGAATATTGGCTTATTATTATCATCTGAAAATGCTCATTTTGAAAATTTATTGGATATTTTATCTCATGACTAATGATTGAAAAAACTATTGAACTAGCGATTAGCCGGATTGAGCGGATGATATTTGATAAGTACATTATCAGGTAAATCCAGCTAAATTGATAGTTTTTTACCACAGAGATTGTTGGTACTGTCCAATCACCGATTCCGGTTTCTGCCTTCAAAAAAATGACTTTCCTTTTCAATTTGCAGAAATTTGACAATCGTAATTAACTTTTTCACTTTAATCTGACTCTCCACCATAACTTCTTCCGTTTTCTCTTTGAGCTCACTCACCACCTCCAGGCTACCTAAATAGTCATTGTCTTTAGATAAAACAATGTATTCATTAGTTCGGGAAAAAGTAACCGAAGCCATCAATAAAGTGGTGATAATTAACGAAAAACACTTCATTCCCACAAATTTGATAAAATATCAGAGGCATTGAATGATAAACTTCAATTTTTGTGTTGATTATGATCTTTTGTTACGGATAGTTATCGAGGTAGAGAACGCGGATGAGTACACACAAATCATCATTTGGCTTATTATTTTAATCTAGCTTATACACCGCCCTAAGCGAAGTGTTAGCTTGCCGAAGCGTTAAATAGCTTAGAAAAGGGAAGGAGAAAACTTTAAGTATTATCCTCATCCTTCTTTTTCTTTTCTACCAGACTTTGCATGTCTACCACCTTATCTGTTTCATCTACAATCTCGTAGCCTAGAATAGTTTCCAGTACATCTTCCAGGGTAAGTACACCTGTTACACTGCCATACGAATCTTCCACAATAAACATATGATTTTTACGATCACTATTCGTTTTAAAAAAGTCGGCTAAAAGCATATCTTCTTTTACCTTTGAAAGTGGCCTTACCAGTTCTTTAATCGTTGAATCTCCCTGGTTAGCCACCAATTTTCGGAGAATGTCTGTCTTCAACACCATGCCCACAACTTCTTCTTTATTGCTCGCAAATACTGGAATTCGCGAAAATTGCCGGAAGCGTTCATTTTCGAAAACATCACTCAACTTATCATCTTCATTAACGGCAAATAACACCGATCTGGGGGTCATAATATCAAAAATTGCTGTTGCCGGTAAGTTCAATACATTTTGAATGACATTCGTCTCAGAAGGATTCAGTGCACCGTCTTCTTTAGAGGCCAATGTCAATGCCATTAGATCTGCACGACTCAAGACACTCCTGTTTTTATCATTCTTCATTTTTTTAGTAATAAGCTGACTGAGCCATACCAGTGGAGATAAAATGAACATTAGCGTCTTTAACAACTTCACTGTAATCGGGGTTAAGCTTTTCCAATTATTAGCGCCGAGGGTTTTAGGAATGATTTCACTCAGTACAAGAATAGCCAAGGTCATTATTGTCGCGACAATGGACTCTGCCGCAATAGATATTCCAAAAACATTAATTACTGTATTACCGAAAACAGTGGCGGCCTGGGCACCAACGCCTATAGCCCCAACAGTGTGCGCAATGGTGTTCAAGGTTAGAATCGCAGACAAGGGTTTATCAATATCCTCCTTAAACTCATTTAGATCATTGTATAAACCTGGTTTTTTATCTCGTTGTTGACGAATAAAAGAAGGAGTGATGCTCAAAAGCACGGCTTCAAGTATGGAGCATAAAAAAGAGAACGCAATGCTTAATATCAAAAACAAAAGTAATAATACCATAACTCTATTTAAAATTGTTGATCAATGAGGTATTCCACAAAATTGGTTAAAAAATAAATGGAAATCTTCGAAATCAAAAATAAGCGAGCAATAACCTACCATTAAAGAAATCAACCGACTACCACTTCACATCCTTCACCACTGCTATCTCACTGGACTCTAAGATCACTTTCAAGAAATACAGGCCAGGTGTATCGGGTAATTCCACCGTTAAATAGGTGCCGGTAATCTGATGCCCGGAGATAAATCTTCCACTCAAATCATAAACTTCAATTCTTTGAATGCCTTGTCCCTGAACATCATTTATGGGGTAAGCAGTAGGTGAGGAGTATAGAGGTAAAGTAAAATATCAGCTAGGAGTTTATTGAGCCCTTCCAACAAAAAATATCGTAGATTTGAAGAGTGCCCAAAACTTTTAAAGCATGAAGCATTTTTGGTTAGTGTTTTTGATGTCTGTGTTCTTTCATTTTACTGGAAAGAGCAACACAATATACATCCCAGTAGATCTTCCCACTATTCAACAGGGGCTAGATTCATCAAGTTACGGTGATACAGTTATTGTTGAACCGGGAACCTATACAGAGTACCTGATTTGGCCAAATATAGATGGCATTAAGCTTCTCAGTGAGGGAGACTCGACCAATACAATTCTCATGGCTCCGGTAAATTCGAGAAATATTCTCATGAATAGTTCCGGTATAATAACCAATGAAACAGTAATTTCCGGTTTTACCTTGTCCAATACTGTTTATGATCCCTGTGATGTATTTGGTGGGGCAATGTTGATGGTTCAATCAAGTCCTGTTCTGGAAGATTTACATTTTGCGAATTATACTTTTATAGGAGACGGAACTTCTTCTACCGAATTGAATGGACTTGTTGCCATGACGTTCTATTGTTCGCCAATTATCAAGAATTGTCAATTTTTCAATGTTACAGTCGAAAACACCTATGAATCCATTGGCAGTGCCATTTATATACGGGATTATAGCAACCCAATAATTTCAGGCATTTCAATTCGGAATTTTTCCATTAAAGTGGAGGCATGGTTGTATGGCGGAGGAATATATATTATGGGTAATTGCAGTCCCCAAATTTCTGATGTTTATATGGAAAACCTCACACTCTTCACTCCACTGTGGAATTACGGCTATGGTATCTACGTAAACGACAATAGTCATCCTACGGTAGAAAACCTTACGATAAAACAGGTGAAAGCAGATAGTTCGTCCTGGAGTTACGGAGCAATTTACGTTTATGGTAATTCAAATCCAACTTTCAGACATGTGGAAGTGAGTGACATTGAAGTAATCGGAGCATCCAGAGTGTATGGGGAAGGTGTTCATGTGCAATCTGATTGCAGTCCGGTGTTTGAAGACGTGTGGCTCCATGATTTTAACCTTGAGTCAACCACCTACTGGCATGGTGGTGCAATTTATATTTCAGATAGCTGCCACAATATGGTTATGGACGGTCTTAAAATAGAAAATGTAAATGGCATGTGTGGTGACGATATTATAGGAACAAATATATTCATCAGAAGTTCTAATCCCACCCTGAAGAATTTTGTGATTAAGAATTCTTTTGCAACTGCCGTTCATTATGCACAAGGAGGAGGAATCAGCCTTCAAAATAGCGCGAGTCCCACGCTAGAGAACTTCATTATATGTAACAATCAAATTGAGGGTAACACAGGTTGTTGCATCAATCGCATTGCAGGAGCAGGTATTGCCTTCGGTGACTATTCTACTGCAGTTCTTAAAAATGGATTAATTGCAGATAATTTATTAATAGGTCAATCAAATAATTGTTTTGGAGCAGGCATTTATGCGGCCATCAGTTCCACACCAACATTTATTAATTGCACCATTGTAAACAACAACAGTATTGACCCCGTCGCAGGGTCCGGAGTTTACGCTCAATTTTCATCCGTACCGGTTTTTCAAAATTGTATTATTCGCAATCCCAATGCTGCCAACGAAATTGACATGGACGGAGGATCAAGTGTTACAATTACCTATTCTAATGTGCGTAATGGGTACATAGGGCAGGGAAACATCAACGCAAACCCACAATTTAGCACTGCTGGTTGTTACTTTTTGAGTCCCACATCACCTTGTTTTGGTTCAGGCTCAGGCGTAGGAGCTCCTATTTTTGACCTTGATTACAATTCCAGACCATATGCAGGGAATACAAATCCGAGTATGGGTGCATACGAATTAGGCCAGGGAAACTTCCTGGGTAATGACACAACCATTTGTGATACACTTCCTATCACAATCGCACCTGTCTCATATGGATCTTATGAATGGACGCCACTGGTAGTAGATTCTTCGGGAACCTATGTTGTCTCTGGTACTAAAGGGTGTTGCACTACTACGGACACTATAAATGTTAACTTTCTTCCTCCTATACCTAATGTTGATCTGGGGCCAGACACCGCTACCTGTGATTACTTAGTTTTGGATGCGGGTGCAAATTATGATTCATATCAATGGAATGATGGTTCAACCACACAAACTTTAACAATCAATTCTATCGGGACATATACGGTAACCGTGTATTCGGGTGTCTGTTCTACTACTGATGACATTGTTATAACAGAAGGAAACATCCCAGCAGTGAATTTAGGTGCTGACACCACTATTTGTGACGGGATATGGCTTGATGCGGGTGTGGGGTATGACAGTTACTTGTGGAATAATAGCGCTACTTCGCAAACCTTGTTTGCGGATTCTTCAGGATTGTATGCCGTGACTGTTTATTCGGGTATTTGTTCCGCAACGGATGAAATTCTTATATCAGAAGGTACTCTACAAGTAGATTTAGGTCCTGATACCATTACTTGTGACGGGATATGGCTTGATGCTGGCTCAGGTTACGACAGTTATTTGTGGAATAATAGCGCTACTTCGCAAACCTTGTTTGCGGATTCTTCCGGATTGTATGCCGTGACTGTTTATTCGGGTATTTGTTCCGCAACGGATGAAATTCTTATATCAGAAGGTACTCTACAAGTAGATTTAGGTCCTGATACCATTACTTGTGACGGGATATGGCTTGATGCTGGCTCAGGTTACGACAGTTACTTGTGGAATGATAACTCAACGGCGCAGACCCTATTTGCTGACACTACCGGTATTTACACCGTACAAGTTAGTTTAGGTATTTGTAGCGGCACCGATCAAATTTATGTCCAGGACTGCCTGGGATTAGAGGACCAAACTAATGTTGAGATAAAGGTTTATCCCAACCCAACTTCTGAGAACGTTGTGTTGGAAATAAGCGATCCGTCATCTGTTGACAGGCTTGTTCTCACCAACGTTCAGGGCCAGGAATTGATTCAGGGCCATGTGGTGGGGAAAACCACATCTGTACGACTTCCGGAAACAGCTGGCGTCTATTTTTTGATTCTTTACACGAACTCAACTAAGGTTGAGCAGATTAAAGTGGTTAAAAAATAGGTTGTGTTTAAACCTGTGAAGGGCAGGGTAAGGAATTCTTCTAGCAACTCCATTAATTTAAGTTCGTCTTAAGATTAAACCCAACCCAATGAGATTTTCATTTTTTTTCTTTTTGCTGTTTGTCTTTTTGACAAGTAAAGAAAGCAAAGGCCAATACTACACTATTCCTGATCCAGTTTTTGCGCAATGGTTGAATGACGAGTTTCCGTTTTGTATGTCAGGAAATCAATTAGATACCACTTGCTCAATTTTATCTACTTACTCTTATTTAGGAATAAATGCCAATCAATGGGGAAACCCTGCTTATGCAAATCTGACCAACTTAGACGGCTTACAGTATTTCACAGATCTGATTGGGGTTAGCATTCAAAATACGCAATTGGAAACATTTCCCGAAAATAGTTCGCCCATTGTAGTCTTACAATTGAGCAACAACAATTTACTTTATCTTGATACGCTTCCTCAAACATTAACGGAATTATATATAAGCAATAATCCTAATTTAACGGCAATCCCTGAATTACCTTTGGGATTAACATTATTTCATAGAAATTTCACGCCTCAACTTCCTGTAGAAACATATATCCCGCCAACATTAGAGATATATAGTGCTAATAATTGCAATTTGCCGCAGTTTCCACCTATTTCTAACATCTACAGTATTTTTGTAAACAACAACCAAATAAGTACATTGCCAGATTTTTCAAATCATATTTGCAGCTCGCTTTCATTTGAAAATAATCAGATAAGCAATATGCAAACTATGCCCTATGAATGCTATTTCCTGAATATCTCGCACAATCCTATCACTCAAATCCCAAATTTCCCCATAAACCTTTCTTATTTCCTGGCAGATTCATGTAATATACAATGCTTTCCTTTTTTTCCTGGCACCATTGATACCAGTGCAAGCAGCTTTAATATTGACAACAATCCTATTGTATGTATACCAAACTATATTTCTGCCATGGATGCCCATCCCTGGTTGCTAAACATGCCTATTTGTTTTCCAAACAATACCTTAGGATGTCCTGCCATGTACGGTGTACTAGGTGAAGTAAGACAAGATTATGCACCCATGTGCATGTTTGACAATGCGGATACAGGTGTTGTAAACATTCCAATTTCTTTAATGGACGGATCAACGACGGTGCTAACAACTACGACTTTCTCCAATGGGAACTATCAATTATTAACAAATAATCTGGGTAATTTCGAAGTGGTAATTGACACGTTGAGCAAGCCTTATATCGTTAGTTGTTCTAATCCAGGAGTTTCCAGTTCAGTGTCTCTTTCAACAACAGATACCGTTCATACTAATGTGGATTTTTTAATTGAATGTCCTCCAAACAGTGACCCTGGTATTAAAACAATCGTAAAAGAAGGATTTGTTTTCCCTTCACTTGAGCACAACTTATTTGTGTTGGCTGGTGAATTATCGGAATACTACGGTCTCAACTGTAATCATCATGGAGGAGGAGTAATAAAAGTTGTTGTTGATGGACCCATTGACACCATTAGTATACCTACGACGGCGGTTCCTGCCACCGTAGTTGGAGATACGATTACCTACAACATTACCGACTTTAGTGATTTAACATTCACCTGGTGGGAATTATGGGCAAAAATAAAAATGGATACAACAGCGACAATTGATGACTCTGTTTGTGTTACAGCAACCTTGATTCCGGATTCTTTAGATTATCAAATTTCCAACAATACCTTTACATATTGTTATTCAGTCTCAAATTCTTATGACCCCAACATGAAAGAGGTATTTCCAACTCATGTTGAATTAGGATATATGGATTGGTTGTATTACACCATTCATTTTCAAAACACTGGAAATGCTCCTGCAATAAATATACGGCTTGAAGATACATTGTCATCTGACCTGGATTTATCGTCAATAGAATTTTTAGGAGCAAGTCATAATCATCAAGCTGTGGCTTCAGACACCAAATTAAATGTATACTTCAATAATATTTGGTTGCCTGACAGTATATCTGATCCTCAAGGTTCAAAAGGCTTTTTTCAGTTCAGAATTAAACCAAACACAGGAACGCCTCAGTCAAGTGGAATTCAGAATAAGGTTTACATATTTTTTGACTTTAATGAACCCATCATAACAAATACAGCCATAACATATTTTGGCACTGATGTTGGCTTAGATGCGCATGAAAAAACAACTATATCACTGTATCCAAATCCAAATTCCGGTTCCTTCAACTTGAAATTTGAAGATAACTCAGAGCGTATAGTCAAAATTTTTAATTCTGATGGGAGAGTAATTTATTCGGTAATCAGCAATGATGTTATCCTGCACATTGATTTATTAGATCAAATTTCCAGCGGCCTCTACATCTTAAAGGTATTAGAAGAGGACGGTTTGACTACAATTCCATTTATTATCAAATAATGATTTGATGCACGTATTAATAGCTTCCGGCTTGATTGAATTCATATCATTTTGGCATATAATATGACCAAGCTTATGCGCCGCCCTGAGCTTGCCGAAGGGTTAAATAGCTTGGCAAAAAGGTTTTACTCTGTGTGTTAATCGGGTGGGGTAGTGTGTTCGGCCAAATAGGGGAGTTTTATTCTTTCTCTTTTTTACTAAACATCTTTAGGAGTTAAGGCGTGAACACTCTTTTGTGGAGCGAAGCGGAGCAAATGGGTGTGGGTTATCATTAAGATTTTCTATTCCTTGTAGGATATTGAACATGCTTCTTTTTAAAGTCCGTTATCTCTTCCTTTAGTTTCTTGTTGGCATTTTCCAACAATTCATTCTGAAACTTCATAATACGCAATAAATCATGCATTGCATTTAGATTCTCTAATTGACACGCTACTATTTCCTCTAAATCTGTTTTGGTATATCTATAACGACTCATATTTCCGCTATTAAGTTAAATATTCCTGATAATCAGAACAAATATACTGATATTCGGATAAAATTCAAAATGAAAGTTTAGAATTTCGGTAAAAAGTATCTGATTAAGTAAATTTATGTTCTTAAAATCAGATAAAAATGACTGAATTAGGCTTATATCTATCAAGGAAATCCGTTAATCGATCAGATGTATCCAGGAAAACAGGGATTAGTAAAACTCGGTTGAGTGAACTGTCCAACAATTCTAGTACAAAGTTGAGAGTAGATGAGTTGTATTTGATTGCATTAGCAATTGATGTTGATCCTTGTGAAGTACTGAAAGAAGTATGCAAAGATGTGGTATTAGTAAATGAAAATTGACTAGTGAATTAAAAATGAACGAACAGCAAATACGTAATCAACTAACAAAGCTTCTTAATGAAGAACCGGAGAATTATTCTAAAATATTAGAATTAACATCTTTACTTGCTTCTTTTGATAAAGATCATGTCAGATTTTCGGTAGATGCAGGAGTCGTGGATAGACTGGGAAGAGAGTTGGTTGGAAAAAAAGAGACCGCTGTTTCAGAGCTTGTCAAAAATGCCTATGATGCTGACTCAAAAACAGTTGATCTAATTTTTGAAAATTCTGACGAGGAAGGAGGTATGTTAACATTATCTGATGATGGTGACGGCATGTCTCGAGAAGAGTTAGTTAATGGCTTTATGCGAATATCCTCAACTGATAAAGTCCATAATCCAACATCTAAACTTTATAAGAGAAATCGAGCAGGTCGAAAGGGAATAGGTAGGTTTGCTGTTCAGAGACTTGGAAATAAGCTTACAATTATATCACAAAAAGAAAATTTACCTAATGCAGTAAAAGTGACTGTAAATTGGGATGATTATGTTGGTGATAAGGATTTATCAATCATTAATAACCAAATTGAAGAATTACCAAAACAAAAAGAAAAAGGAACTGACCTGATAATTGAAGGATTAAGAGATAAATGGACTATTGCAAGTATAGAAAGGGTTTATCGTTATGTTTCTGCATTAATACAGCCATTTCCATTGTCTAAAGAACGAATTAAGAAAGAGGATGATAGGAATAAAAAAACATTAGACCCAGGATTTAAAGCAAGCTTATTCAAGATAGAAGAGGATAAGAAAATCCCAATTGCAGATGAGCAAAGCATGATTTATGATTATGCTATTGCAATATTCGAAGGTTATGTAGATAAAGATGGAAAGAGCTATGTCTCTATCGAAAGCAAACGTCTAGGGATTAGTGAACTTGTTGAGTTAGGAGCTAAAAAGGATGAATCTAAATTAGCTTATCAACACTTAAGGAATGTCAATTTTAAAGCGTATTACTTTTTATATATTACCGATTATATCCCTTCTCAACAACTTAGAAAAATTATTGATTTAGCCCAGCACTCAGGGGGTATTAGATTATACAGAAACGGATTTAGGGTATTGCCATATGGTGATTTTGGGGATGACTGGTTAGAACTTGATGAATCAGAAAAGAAAAGAATCTTACTACCAAGACACGGTAATACTAACTTTTTTGGTTTTGCTGAAGTAGAAGATCCTGAAGGAGTAAAGTTTGAGGAGACTTCAAGTCGAGAGGGGCTATTAGAAACAGAAAGTTTTATGGAGTTAAGAGATTTCTTATACCGCGGGCTTACAACTGGAGTAATTAAAATAGCCAATGCAAGAGCGGTTAAGATTACGACAGGGCAGAAAGATTGGGAAAAGAAATATGAACGACCGGTAGAGAAGCTAAAGAACTTAAAGGAAGAGTTAAAAAAAGAAGCGAAACACGAAGAAATTGATAATTATAGGGGAAAATCTAAAGAGGATATTACTTCAGAATTAATTAGTCGAACTGAAAAGATTCAAAATGTTGTCGAAGCGATTGATGAAGTGATCATACAACAAGAAAAAGAAGATGAAGATCAATTTAAAGAAACAGCAATATTAAGAGTTTTAGCAAGCTTAGGCCTTTCTATAGGTATTTATACGCATGAGATTCGACATTATTTGGCTACTATTCACGCTTCTACAAAATTACTTTCTAAAAGGTATCCAGATGATAAAGATTATCAGAACAAAATTCAGCAACTATTGAATAATGTAAAGATATTAAGAACTTACACTTCTTATTTTGATAAAACAGTTTCAGAAAATATTTCTAGGGAACTTGTTCCTCAGGAAGTTCCTATAGTAATTGAAAGGTTTTTTAATGTAGTTTCCCTTGATAGTGGGCTGAATGAAACTGAAATTTTACCAATAGAAATTGGGGCAGGTGATTTATATAGCGTGCCTATGCATTCATCCGAATGGGCAACTATTTTGTACAACCTTTACAGTAACTCTCTAAAAGCTATAAAGAGAGCTGGTAATGAAGGAAAGATTTTAATGAGAATAGGTGAAGAGGATGGTAGAATATTCTTAGAATTCATTGACAATGGTGACGGTATTCCAGAAGAAAACAGGGAAAGAATATTTCAAGCATTTTATACAACTTCTACAGCAGCAAGTCATTTTGCCACTGAAGAAGATGAAGTTTTAGGGACAGGCTTAGGACTAAAAATAGTAAGGGATATTATTGAGGCATATAACGGTGAAATTGAGGTAATGGATGCACCAAAAGGATTTAGTACATGTATTAGAATTGAACTACCTAAAGCTTCAGATAAAGATATGGAGAAATTATGAAGATGAAGTTTTTATACTTAGATGATGAAAGTGGTCCCCACACTACTGAAATTGCTGAATTATTAGAAGCAGAAAATAATTGTTTAGAAATAAAAGTTGATTATCCAAAATCTTTTGGAGATCAAATTAAACAGCTTAAAAAGGAAAAATATGATGGGCTAATCTTTGACTTACGACTTGACGAAAAGTCAAAGGCTGAATATCGCGCGCTGACTTTAGCACAGGAAGTAAGAACAAGAGCAACGGAGGGTACTATGGATGATATTCCAATTATTGTGTGTTCAACTGATTCAAAACTAAAGAGGTCTTACAACAAGGATAGTACAGGCCATGACTTATTTGATGCTAAATATCTAAAGAATGAAGAACTGGTTGAAAATTCTGAACGAGTTTCAATAGAGTTAGTTTCGTTCGCCAAAGGTTATAATTCAATATCAGAATTAAGATCAAAAATTCGAGGAGCTGGTGCTCAATTAAAACAATTTTTAGGTTTAGATGAAAAAGGGTTGCAGAACTTGGATTTAAGACTTATAGATTATTTTGGAGAAATAGAAGGGCGTTTACCTGTGCATGAATATGCCAGGTTCATTATGAATGAACTAATTCTGACAACAGGTCCACTTGTCGATTCAGAAGTCTTAGCAGCTCGTTTAGGTGTTGATACTAAGTCTGCAGATTTTGATAAATTACTTAACAAGCTAAAGTTTGCAAAGTATAAAGGACCTTTTAATGATGGATGGAACAGGTGGTGGTGGCATTTAATTGAAGATTGGTGGGGTACAAAAACCGAAACGAGTCTTGCGTTCATGGATGCAAAGGAAAGAGTAGAGGAGTTGATAAAAATTGTAAAGCTATCTGACCTCACAATTGCAAAGCCCATACTTAAGTCATACGGAACAAGTTATTGGTATACTTGTGAACTCTATAACAAACCATTAGATCCAATAGATGGAGTTCTTATCGAAACTAAAGAACCATTAGCATGGCAAGATCAAAAGTATATATCAATAAAAGCGGCTTTAGACATTAAAAGTAAAGCTGCTGGTATTTTTCCACATCAGTTGGAAAAAGAGAGAGTCAAAGAACTTATTAAGGAATCTAAAGGTGAGTAAAAAAGCACAGAATAAATATAAACGAGAGATTTCCGATAGAATTAGAAAGTTTGGTAATCAGCTAAAGAGTAATGGGCTTATTCAGGCAAATAAACCATTTGAGGATGCAGCTAATCAATGTTTAAATGGATTGCTACCTGAAGTAAAAGGTGTTAACATTGACAAAGCTAATTCTTGGGGATATGAATTAAGTAATGTAATAATCAATGTGCCTAAACCTAAAAAGAGTAAAGGAATATTTCCTCAAGGCACAATTATAAAAACATTAGCTATTTCAACTAAAATCATTGGCAATTATACTCGTAATGATTATGTCGAAGATCCGTTTGCTCATTTAGAATTCAATTTAATAATTAAAGGGGACTTTAAAGGGCAAGAAATGATTGCTTGTTGGCATTTAGATAGACATCTAGAAAATAAAGGGGACAATGATCCAAATGACTTGCATCCAACTTATCACATGCAATATGGTGGAAAAAAATTAAAACTTCCAAATGACAATTATGGAACACATGTGGTTCTGGAAACTCCAAGATTGCTGCATTTGCCTCTAGATGGTATTTTGGGAGTTGATTTTGTGCTTGGTAATTTTTTGGGTGAACAAAGAAAGGAACTGTGCTCTAAAAAACCCTATTGGCAGTGTATTAAAGCTTCTCAAGATTCGATTTGGAGGCCATTTATACATGCCTTTGCAAAAAGGTGGGATGCCTATAACCCATTAAATTACAATTGGGAAGTGGAGAAAATTTGTCCTCAATTAGTTAAAATCAGCAAGTAACAAGTGGTGCAGAATATATTCAAATACCTTTCTAATTATTCGACCGAACCAAAAAAGATTGATCGACTCTTAGTTTCCACGTTTTTATATACGAACGAATTACAGGTAAAAAAAAACAAGTTCCTAAAGGAATTCATAATAAAAAGCGTAGATGAAAATGAGTATGATTCTCTTTTAGACTTTATCAGTAAAGTAAGTTCTTTTACTCCCAAATTATCGGTAGAAGACTTAATTGAATTGTTTGAATTTGTTATTTCTCCGTCCGATAAAGAAGTTAATGGGGCTGTTTATACTCCAAAATATATTAGAACATTCATTGTCAAGAATATTTTTGATAGGCTTCTAGAGAAGAAAAAAAAACTATCGGAAGCTAAATTTGGTGATATTTCCTGCGGTTGTGCTGGTTTTTTGTATTCTGTCACTGAATCACTGAGAGACCATACAGACTTATCTTATTTTCAAATATTTAAAGACAATATATACTGTCTCTTATACCAATCTGACGCTGCCAACGAGCGAACTAGTTTTAATCATGGTTGTCGCCGTTATCATAAAAAAAAA
>JABURP010000035.1 GCA_014762645.1 Crocinitomicaceae bacterium | reverse complement strand
GTCTGAACTGGAGGAATAGAAAACCCTGAGATGTATCAATGTCTCGGGGTTTTTGCTTTTATTCGTGTATGGTTTTTTATGTATACATCTTATACTCAGAGAAGTTTGATAAGTACTACATAGGTCAAACGAATCATTTACAAGCAAGAATTAATCGTCACAATAAGGGGATTGTGACTTATACTAAACCTTACATTCCATGGGTTTTGGCCTGGTCATGTGAAAAGGCAACCCGAAGTGATGCAATGACTTTAGAGAAAAAATTGAAAAACCTAAACCGAAAACGATTAACGGCATTTATCGAAAAGTATAGTTAAGAACATGGTTCCGACGTTTCAGTCGGAATTCAGACAAGCTGTGCTTCGTCTGAACTGGAGGAATAGAAAACCCTGAGATGTATCAATGTCTCGGGGTTTTTGCTTTTATTTATCTATGATTTTTTACGTCGATATACTGTACTCGCAGAAGTTCGATAAGTGTTTATATTGGGCAGACAAACGATTTGCACAAAAGGTTGACAAGACATAATGAGGGGATGGTAACCTATACTAAACCCTATATTCCCTGGAATCTTAAATGGTATTGTGAAAAAAATTCAAGAAGTGAGGCTATGGCATTAGGAGACGGCACAAGCTGTCCCTGGGCTTTTATACTGATAATCTCATCATTGGCAACTAATCGAATGGAAATTGAAAAACCGAACTATTTGACTATCAATTTTGCCTGAAACAACTGTTTTGGCCCTTCAAAATGCAATATATAGGTGCCTGCTTGAATCTTATCTAGAATTATTTCGATTTTCTCAGCACCTTCTATCTGAATATGCTTAATTAAATGCCCAGACAAATCAAATAATCTAATTTCACCAGATAATATTTCCGCCTTACCAGACTCAATTACGACTCTATCATTTGTTGGATTCGGGTATATTTTAATATCTAAATTATCCAATCCATAGACATTTGCATAATTATTACAATCGGCTACCATACAGCCCAGGGAGTCAACACGAAAAAGCCAATGATCTCGATCATCAGGTCCGGCTAATAAATCGCCTTTATATCCAATCCCAAAGAATTCATTGCTATTTCTGGCAATTAAGTGACTGATACTTTGATCTGAGGCCACTATAGTATCAGAGTAGTTTATCTTCCACAAATAATCGCCCTCTAAAGTAAATGCCGTAATAAAGCCCTGTGGGTATTCAAAACCATACATATATACTCTTTGATCATCTACTAGCAAACCATACGGTAACCAAGAATAAACTTGGGTGCCATAGTCTCCAAAGGTTGTTTCATTCAGTACATTAAAGCTTGTATCAAGAGTAATTAGCCTTGGCTTTCTAAAATGAACATTATGCACCGTGTTGGCTGTATCTGACGCTACTCCGGCAAGATATATCTTCTCTCCATCCAGGATTGAGCGTCCAATCTGAATTCCATGGGATTCTGTAATGGTCTTACTTGACAATAAATCACCATTACTGTCCAACTGCATTGCAAAAAGCTCATGAGTATCTTCCCATACAGCCGCATTATACCTGTGTCCAGAAACTAGAAAACCATCACCCCAATTTGATATTGAGCGCGGTGATGCATAATACGACTGTACAAGCTTTTTGTCCCACAATTTATTAAAATCGGAATCTAATCTTATTAAATACAAATCGGGCCAACTTGTTCCACCAGCACTATCCTGTATCGAGCCAAACATTATAAATCCCCCATCATTTGTCCAGGTGCCTGACAAAATAGTAATGTGCTTGGTTGTATCATATTTAATATATTCGATACTGTCTAAACTCTTATCAAACAGAATGATGCAAGGATCCCACCCAACAGTGTCCTCAATTACAGAACCGAAGACAATTATGGTATCACCCTTGCTGGTCAAACCGGGTGTATTGAATTGAAGCCCTGGGTAATCAAAATATGTTGTATCAACCGGATCACCTCCCAATGTACTCTTAAATAAAATGAAGCTCCAATTACCGGATAGTAGATTTCCACCTCCAAGAGTATAAATTGTATCATCTTCAATTATCAATTGTGAGCCTACCTCAAAGCCATTAACAGGCGATAAATCAAATCTAGAATCTAATACAGGTTGCGCAAACACCACACTTCCGAAGAGAAGAACAATTGATACACAAAAAACTAATATGGTGTCGGCTACATTATTCATTTAATAACAAATTAACGCAAATAATTGCAAAAAAGTTAATGTTAAGTGATTGATTACCTGTCCCCTTTCCTCATTAAAAACCTAAAACTTGTAACTATGAAAAAATTGATCACAACACTATCCTTTCTTTCCTGCTTGAACATTATTTATGCCCAGGGTACCCAAAATCCTGTTTGGACACTTCCGCATAAATCAGCCGGAAGCGGATATTATAATCACAACCTTGATACTTATAGGCCGTTTCCGACAGTTGACCCAGTTACATTAGTTCCTTATTCAGACGTCATCGGAACCGACGGTGGATACACACCTACTAGTGAAGAATTCTCTTACTGGGGAGCATCAAACGGCTATGTTGATTTGAATGACGAGCTGCTCTTTTTTATTATAGGAGATAATATTTTTGACCGTGATGGACGTACAATCTGGGGCGATTTTGTAGATTTCGGGATTGACAATAAAATTTCCTCAGGGTACTCAGATATTTGTGTTGTTCCAAATCCTGGTAATTGCAACCAATATTATTTATTTAGTACACGTGAAACTGAAGTTGGTCAAGTCCCAATTAATCCGATTAGTTATGCTAATGATCATACAAGAACTGAGGCCTATTATGCGATTCTTGATATATCCGTTCAAAATGATGGAGCCGGTTATAACGATTGTGCAAAAGGCCGTTTAATTCAGCCGTGGCAATCCTTAGTAACATTTGCAGGTTTAGGTCACAGTCCAAGCAATAAATTGCCGCATACAAGTTTCGCGGCCTCCCCAGAAGAATTAGATGGGAGTAGAGTAATCATTACCATAACAAATGCCTTAAATCCAGATCCTGAAGTTGACTCTTATAGTCAACTTTTGAAATTTCGGTTAGATGCATCAGGGCTCACTTTTGTCGGTTCTGACCAAATATTTGACGGATCTAATTCACTAAGTGGGGGAAATAGAGATTATCCAAAACGTCGATCAGAATTGGAAATGGTTAAAATGACCAATGGAAATTTTAGGGTAGCAACATCCAATCAGCAACAGTTGGTAGTATTTGATCTAGATCCTGTAACACTCGAAATTGTTCCGGGATCCGAAAAGGTTAAACCAATTGTTTCCAGTTCATCCAATTTCTCGAATAAAATACTTGGCCTTGAATTAGTCGACGGGCCAATTGCAGGAGAATTAGATCCTAGGTACCTCTATTTTACCTGTAGTTTAATTGGAACGGTTAGTGAATTAACCTCAACAATCGGTTGCTGGGATATTTTAACTAATACATTTGTTCCAATACCAGGAGTTCCTACTGGAACGGCTGCAACAGAATACCAATATTCTCATATTGAACGAGATGAAACAGGAGATTTATACCTGGCCATTAATGATCGTCTGTCTAGAATAACTGGTCCGGACGTGCCAAGTACATCATCATTTACTTCCACGGTGATCCCTTTATATTACCCTGCTAATAACTTTGAATGGAATGAAATCTTTCCTCCAGTTCAGACGAAGCACAGCTTGTCTGAACTGGAGGAATAGAAAACCCTGAGATGTATCAATGTCTCGGGGTTTTTGCTTTTATTCGTGTATGGTTTTTTATGTATACATCTTATACTCAGAGAAGTTTGATAAGTACTACATAGGTCAAACTCATAACCTTTGAAAAAGGATTCTTCATTGTGTCCAGAAAATTTGATCAAACAGAACCAAATAATCAATTACGTTTTCCTATCCAAACGTCTTACACAATGTTGTACTAAAACTTTTATAAAGAGCATTGTACATTCATTTTATCTATTATCTTTATTATATATTTGATTTTCGGTTTCCGATTCGGTCATCCCTCTAGTGGATGGCTTTGTTGTCTAAATACACTACTTAGAAACTCGAAACCAAACTAATTTATGTTGTACAACTTGTCGGCGTTTGTAATAACACCGATTGAAATAGAACGGAATTATGGAACGTATATCCCAACCAGAAGTAAAGAATTATATAGGAGGCCAATTCAAAAGAAATGGACACTCTTCTATGAATGTAGAGTCACCATTAACAGGTGAAATTATCTCAACTGTTCCGCTTTCTACAGCGGAAGATCTTGATGCGGCAGTAGCTGCAGCCAAAAGTGCGTATCCTGCGTGGTCAGGATTAACCCTGAAAGAACGTGTACAAGTACTGTATAAGTACAGAACGCTATTGGAAAAGCATGCGGATGAACTCACTGAACTGGTTCATTTAGAAAACGGAAAAACCCTTGGTGAGTCCAGGGCAGAAGTTGAAAAAAGTATCGAACTATGTGAGTTTGCGTGTTCAATGCCGCAGATTGTGACCAATGAGGTCCAGGAAGTGAGCCGGGGAGTAGAGTGCAGGATTGAGAAAAAACCAGTGGGAATTGTAGCTTCAATAACACCATTCAACTTCCCTAATATGGTTCCGCATTGGACCATTCCAAATGCTATTGCACTTGGAAACTGTATGATATTAAAACCGTCTGAACTGGTTCCACTCAGTGCCATGCGTATTGCTGAATTATTGAAAGAAGCTGGTTTACCGGATGGTGTTTTAAATGTCGTCAACGGAGGTAAGGAAATTGTGGAGGCTATTTGTGATCACCCTGAAATCAATGCAGTGTCTTTTGTTGGTTCGACAAAAGTAGCCAAGATCGTTTACGCACGTGCCAGTAGTAATCTTAAAAGATGCGTTGCATTGGGTGGAGCTAAGAATCATTTATTGGTACTTCCAGATGCACACCTTGAAATGACTTCTTCAGATGTGGTAGCCTCTATGTCCGGTTGTGCAGGGCAGCGCTGTATGGCTGCGGCAGTAATGGTTGGTGTAGATAAAGTTGATCACATTGTGGCGCGCATGGTAGAAGAAGCTAAAAAGATCGTTCCTGGAGAAAATCTCGGGTCAGTGATTAGTAAAGAAGCTAAAGAAAGAATTGAAGGTTATATCACTCAGGCAGAAAAAGACGGAGCCACTATCCTGGTGGATGGTAGGAACACAACTGTCCCTGGAAAAGAAGGGGGATACTACGTAGGACCAACCATCATTGATAACGTTACGCCTGAAATGAGTGTGGCAACAGAAGAAATATTTGGGCCCGTGATCTCCATCATCAGAGCAAAGGATATTGATGAAGCCATCAAAATCGAAAACAGCTCAAATTACGGAAATGCCGCAGCGGTGTTCACACAAAGTGGTGGCCTGGCTAGAAAAGTGATCGAAGCAGCAAGTGCCGGAATGATCGGAGTCAATATTGGCGTTCCGGTTCCAAGAGAACCGTTTGCATTTGGTGGTTGGAACGAGTCCAAGTTTGGAACCTGTGACATAACGGGAAAAAGTTCTATTGAGTTCTGGACACAGAATAAAAAGACCACAACCAAGTGGAATCCGGAAGACAAAACCAACTGGATGAGTTAAGAATAACCGTCCTGTCCTTAATGACCTAATTAATGATCTATGGCAGCAATTAATGAGAGCGTTCAAAATACGCTGGATTATACCTTATTCTCCTGGTCAAAACAATCAGGATTAAACCCTATTCATGCAGACAGAGCTGAAGGGGTCTACCTTTATGATACAGATGGCAAAAAATACCTGGATTTTTCATCTCAATTGATGAATGTAAACATTGGTCACGGTGATCAAAGAATTACAGATGCCGTAGTGCGCCAAATGAGGAAACTAAGTTTTGTATATCCCGGTATGGCTACTGATGTACGAGGTGAACTCGGAAGATTACTAGCGGAGATAACACCGGGAAATCTGACAAAATCATTCTTTACGCTAGGTGGAGCAGAAGCAGTTGAAAATGCCATAAAAATTGCACGAATGTATACGGGACGTCATAAGATCATCTCCCACTATCGTTCGTACCACGGCGCCACATTTGCCGCTATGTCGGCTGGGGGTGACCCAAGAAGATTTGCAATGGATGCACAACCGGTTCCTAATATGGTCCATGTTGAAAATCCTTACGCCTACAGGTGTCCGTGGGGTACCAATTCTCCCGAAGAGTGTGGGAAAATGGCACTTGAGCATTTGGAACGGGTGATCAGATTTGAAAACCCTGAGGCTGTAGCAGCTATTATCATGGAAGGTGAATCCGGATCTTCAGGATGTATTAAATACCCGCCTTTCTACTTGAAAAAAGTAAGGGCGCTTTGTGATAAATATGGTATTCTCTTGATTGATGACGAGGTGATGAGTGGTTTCGGTCGTACAGGAAAAATGTTTGCCATAGAACACCACGAAGTAACGCCGGATATTATGACTGTTGCTAAAGGGTTGACTTCTGGCTATATTCCTTTAGGAGCAACTATTGTGACAGATAAGATTGCCGCCAAATTTGATGATGTTGCTTTAGGTTGCGGACTTACGTATAGTGCTCATCCTGTATCATGCGCAGCAGCTGTTGAAACCATCAAAATCATGAAAGATGAAAATCTCGTGGACCGGGCAGCAGAAATGGGTAAATACGTGGAGCAAAAAGTAGAGGAACTCAAGGCCAAACATCCTTCCATTGGTGATTTTAGGAATACCGGACTGTTAGGGTGTATTGAATTGGTAAAGAACCGTCAAACTAAAGAACCAACAACTCCATGGAATGCCAAACCTTCCGAAATGGAAGCCACTAACCGGATGGTCGCTAAAGTCAGAGAACTTGGTATGTTCACCTTTGTGCGTTGGAACTGGATATTTATTGCACCACCTCTTACCATTACAAATGAAGAAATAGACGAGGGCATGGAGATTATCTCACAGGTTTGTGCTATAGCGGACGAATATTGTAATTAAAAAAGTGAATAAGGATATAGTTGAATTAAAAGAAGACATTTCATCCTCTCCGCTTTACAGTGAGGATCTTGCCCCCGTACCCGAATCCAAACGAACCTGGAGTGTATGGAGCCTGGCTGCTATTTGGGTGGGGATGGCAGTTTGTATTCCAACCTATATGTTGGCTTCCAGTATGATCATTGGGGGGCTTGGTTGGGTAGAAGCTATTATCATTATCGGTCTGGCCAATGTCATCATTACTATTCCCATGATCTTAAGCGGACATGCCGGTGTAAAATATGGAATCCCATTCCCAGTTTTAGGAAGATCTTCATTCGGTTATAACGGTATTCACTTTCCGGCCATTGTTAGAGGACTCATTGCTGCCGTCTGGTTTGGTATTCAAACCTGGATTGGTGGATTTTCAATTTACTCTATTTATTGTGTTGTCAGTGGAACACCACTAACTATGGATCTGGATGTGGCCAAATTTGTTTGCTTCTTCATATTCTGGCTAATTAATGTCTACTTCATTTGGAAAGGAACCGAAAGCATTAAACTCCTGGAATTATTTGCGGCACCTATTTTAGTCTTGATGGGAGTTGCCCTTATTATCTGGGGATCTACGGCTGCCGGTGGTTTTGAAAAAGTACTGGATCAGGTGGATCAGTTAAAAGCACCTTCTGTGGTGATGGATAGTGAGCACTTAACATTAGGTATCCATCCAATAGAAAAAGTAGACGGAACTATAAAGGCCGAACAAATGCAAATCACATTGATTGATGGTGAATCGGCTAATACTTCCGGATGGATCCCCGTCACCGATACTTACGACCTCAAACAATTAGGTGCAAACAACAACTCCGAAGGACTCCAGGTAAAAGTACAGATGGCTGCTGAAAGCTCTAGTGGTCGCGTGCTTTCAAAGGAATTAATCATCATGCAAAGTCCAAAAACACCTGCCAGAAGTATTTGGTGGTCATACGCCATTATGCTTACAGCTATGGTTGGATTTTGGTCAACTATGGCCATATCTATTGCGGATATCACCCGATATTCCAAGACGCAAAAAGATCAGATTATGGGGCAGTTTATTGGCTTACCAGGCACCATGATTCTTTATTCTTTTGTCGGAATCTTCGTTACGGCTGCTTCATTGGTTTTGTTTGATGATATTCTACTCAGAGCTGATGCCCCATGGGATCCGGCTGCACTGTTGTCAAAATTTGATGGTGTCACCATTATCATTGTCTCACAAATATTCCTCCTGGTTGCTACCTTAAGTACGAATATTGCAGCCAACGTCATTGCTCCTGCCAATGCCTTTTCAAATGCCTTCCCAAAACGAATTTCATTCAGAAGTGGTGGATTGATCACAGCCGTTTTTGGTATCCTGATATGCCCCTGGTGGATCATTAATCATATCATTCCACTACTTCTTTTTATTTCCAGTTTGCTGGGCCCTGTAGTCGCTATTTTGATTTGTGATTACTTTATCATCCGAAAGACAAACCTAAATCTACCGGCACTTTATCAGAAAGATGGAGAGTACGCATTTGGCGGAAATGGTGTCAACAATAAAGCCATTATAGCCTTTGTAATCGGTGCCATTTTTGCGGGAATCGGAAACTTTGTTCCAGCACTGAGTTTTTTATATGACATCTCCTGGTTTTCAGGATTTATAGTATCTTTTGTAGTCTACTATTTACTAATGAAAAATTACCAGCCTGGTGAGCAGGTAAACAAACCAACCCTGTCTGAAGTGCAGGAAAAAAATATTTAATACAATGTCAATACTTATTAAAAACGGTAAAGTTGTAACCGCCGCAGAGAGTTTTTATGCGGATGTCTATTGCGAAGGAGAGAAAATTGTAGCCATTGGTGCTAATCTTTCTCATGAGGCGGATAAAGTAATAGACGCCACCGATAAACTTGTTTTCCCCGGTGGAATTGATCCACACGTACACCTGGATATGCCTTTTATGGGAACCTCTTCATCTGATGATTACGAAACTGGTACCCGGGCAGCACTTCACGGTGGTACAACCATGGTGATTGACTTTATATTACAAACGCAGGGAGATACACTGAGAAATGCATTGAAAGCCTGGCAGGGACGATCCCAGGGCAAAGCAATCGGGGATTATTCGTACCACATGGCCGTTACCGATTTCAATGATGATGTTGCCAAAGAAGTGGTGGAAATGATCGAAAAAGAAGGAATTACATCTTTTAAAACATTCATGGCTTATAAGGGCGCACTCATGATCGACGACGGACAGATGGTGCAACTTATGAAGGTGGTAAGGAAGCATGGCGGATTAGTAACCGTGCACGCTACTAATGGAGATATGATCGATTCATTGGTCGCCAAAAATAAAGCAGAAGGAAACCTAAGTCCGCTCTACCATTACCTGTCACAACCTGAAGTAACAGAGGCTGAAGCATCAGGTAGGTTTGCGGACATGCTGCATTACACTGGCTGTCCGGGGTATATTGTACACATGACCTGTGAAGGAGCGTTGAATGCTGTTAGAAGAGCGACGCTTAGAAATCAAAAAGTATTCGTAGAAACCTGTTCACAATACCTTATGCTGGATGCTTCTCTTTATGACAAGGGATTCGAAAGTGCGAAATGGGTAATGAGCCCACCTTTGCGTGAAAAAAAGGACCAGATAGCTTTGTGGTCAGGAATTAACCAGGGATTGGTACAGGTAGTAGGAACAGATCACTGTCCATTTAAGTGGGAACAAAAGAAAATGGGAGAAAATGATTTTTCCAAAATTCCCAACGGGCACCCTGCCATAGAGCACCGCATGGAGCTGGTATTCTCAGAGGGAGTTAATAAAGGAAAAATCAGCCTGGAAAAATATGTAGAAGTGACTTCTACCAATGCTGCCAAAATATTCGGTATGTACCCAAGAAAGGGAACTATTGCCGTAGGAACTGACGCCGATATCGTGGTGTTTGATCCGAATGCAAAACACAAAATATCCGTGGACACTCATCATATGAATGTAGACTACTCATGCTATGAAGGATGGGAAGTAACGGGTAAAACAGACACCGTCTTACTACGCGGTAAAGTTGCAATAGAAAATAACACGTGTCATCTCAAAGCGGGAGACGGACAGTTCATCCCCAGAGGAAAGACATCATTAACCATTTAAAAAACTCAATTATGCCAAGAATTGTAAAATCAGGACTGATTCAAATGAGTCTGCCAATGACAGAAGGTGAAGGCACCATTCAGGAAATCTGTGAAGCCATGTATCAAAAACACCTTCCTTATATCGAAGATGCAGGTAAACAAGGTGTGCAGATACTTTGTCTTCAGGAAATTTTCAACACACCTTATTTCTGTCCAGGACAGGATAAGGCCTGGTATGAATCTGCAGAACCGGTTCCGGGACCAACAGTAGAGCGGCTACAGGAGATCGCTAAAAAATATGATATGGTGATCATTGCGCCGATTTATGAAAAAGAGCAACCCGGAGTGTTTTATAACACAGCTGCGGTAATAGATGCGGATGGAACATACTTAGGGAAATACCGCAAAAACCATATCCCTCACACAACCGGATTTTGGGAAAAGTTCTTCTTTAAACCCGGCAATATGGGATACCCGGTTTTTCAAACCAAATACGCAAAGGTTGGGGTTTATATCTGCTATGACAGACACTTCCCGGATGGCGCCAGAATTCTTGGATTAAACGGTGCAGAAATTGTCTACAATCCTTCGGCAACGGTAGCGGGCCTTTCTCAATACCTCTGGAAACTTGAACAACCTGCCCACGCAGCCGCTAATGGCTATTTTATGGGTTGTATCAACCGTGTGGGAGAAGAAAAACCATGGAACCTGGGAAGGTTTTACGGAACCAGCTATTTTGTTGATCCAAGAGGTCAAATTTTTGCAGAAGCTTCTGAAACTGAAGATGAATTACTCGTTGCAGAGTTTGATTTGGATATGATTGACGAAGTTAGATCTACCTGGCAGTTTTTCAGAGACAGACGCCCCGAAACCTATGACAAATTAACCGAGCTTTAAATTATGGCAGAATATAAAAAACCGAAAAACGAGTCCGAATTCAATCAGAACTTTGCACAGAAAAAGCCTCTGATGAATGATACGGAAGCTTATTACGAAAGCTCGAGATGTCTGTTTTGTTACGACGCGCCATGTATGAATGCGTGCCCGACACATATTGATATTCCTCTTTTCATTAAACAGATTCATACCGATAACGTAGAAGGTGCTGCTGCTACCATTTATGATGCCAATTGGTTCGGAAATGCCTGCGGTAAAGTTTGCCCAACGGGGATGTTGTGTGAAGGAGCCTGTGTCTATAACCACCAAAACGTTCCGCCTATAGATATCGGAAGGCTTCAAAATTACGCCACAGATAAAGTGATCAGGGAAAAAACCAAATTGTTCAAGGAGGGAGAATCTAACGGTAGAAAAGTGGCCGTTGTAGGAGCAGGTCCCGCGGGCTTAGCTTGCGCCTGTGAACTGAAAACAATGGGCTACGAAGTAGATGTCTATGAGGCAAAAAGCAAGCCTTCAGGACTAACTGTTCACGGAGTTGCTCCTTATAAGATCACCAATGAAGAAGTACTGGCAGAAATGGATTACTTGCAGGAACAGTTAAATTACACCATTCATTATAATCATCCTGTAAACGCTGACGAGATCAATAAGATGATCAACAAGTATGACGCTATTTTTCTTGGAGTAGGGTTAGGTGCTACTGCCAAAAGAGGATTACCAGGTGAAGAGAAAGAAGGAGTGGTAGGAGCAGTGGAATTCATTGAAGAATTACGCATGAATCACTCCGATAAATCCGTGGGAGACAAAGTCGTTGTGATTGGTGGTGGTAATACCGCTATGGATGCAGCTTCGGGTTCAGCCAGGTTAGGGGCTTCTGAAGTCACACTTGCTTATAGAAACAGCAAAGAAAAGATGGGAGCGTACGACTTTGAATACGACCTGGCCTTACATGCAGGTGTCAAAGGACTATTCAATGCTACACCGTTAGAGATTATTGGTAACGGTTCGGTAAGCGGTGTTCGTTTTATCCGCACCAAAGAAGAAAATGGCAAACTCACGGAAGTACAGGGAAGCGAATTTACCATTGCCTGTGATCAGGTGATTATGGCAACCGGCCAGGCCAAACAAACCCAACTGTTTCAGCAAATTGAAGGACTTAAACTGGATGATAAGAACAGATTGGTGGTCAATGAAGCATATCAATGCACTCACCCTAAATTCTTTGCCGGAGGGGATGCTGTTAACGGTGGAGCTGAAGTGGTAAATGCTGCATACCACGGAAAAATTGCGGCGCAAGGAATAGACAATTGGTTAAATAACAAATAGATGTGTTTGGTCTCAATGGAGACGTTCAAATCTGAATACAAAATTTCAAAACTCAAAACATGGCAGATTTATCAATAGATTTTGCAGGAATCAAAGCCCCGAATCCATTTTGGCTGGCATCTGCACCCCCAACAAATTCAGGCTATCAGGTCATGAAAGCATTTGATGCCGGATGGGGCGGAGCTGTATGGAAAACACTGGGCGTTCCAGTGGTAAACGTCTCCAGCCGATACGGAGCTATAAATTACCGCGATACGCGAATGGCCGGTTTCAACAACATTGAGCTGATCACGGACAGACCTTTGGCAGATAACCTGAAAGAGATTGAAGAGGTAAAAAAATATTTTCCGGATCATGCAGTGATCGCCTCCCTTATGGTAGAATCTAAAGCCGAGTGGGAGCAGATTATTAAAGATGTTGAAAATGCAGGTGCAGATGGTATAGAATTGAATTTTGGTTGTCCACACGGAATGTGTGAAAGAGGAATGGGATCTGCTGTTGGGCAAGAACCTGAAGTATTGAAAACTATTGTCGGATGGGTAATGGAAGCAGCAAACATTCCGGTGATTACAAAGCTATCTCCTAATATCTCTCACATTACAGATCCTGGATTAGCTGCCGTTCAAGGTGGTACAGATGCTATTTCATTGATCAATACAATTAAAAGTATTGTAGGGATCGACCTGGATTCCTATGCCCCATACCCTATTGTTGATGGTAAAGGCACCAATGGAGGGTATTGTGGTCCGGCAGTGAAACCGATTGCCATGCACATGCTAAAAGATCTTGCTAAACACCCGGAGATTGGCAAAGTTCCGATTTCTGGTATTGGAGGAATTGAAACCTGGAGAGATGTGGTAGAATTTATCCTTCTCGGAGCAACTTCGGTTCAGGTTTGTACTGCGGTTATGCATTACGGATTTGGAATTGTCCGCGAAATGGAAGCAGGTTTACAAAAATTCATGAATGATAAAGGCTACAATACCATCTATGATTTCGCGGGAAAAGCCCTGCCAAATGTAACGGAATGGAAGCATTTAAACCTGAAACACAAAGTAGTTGCCGATATCAACGAAGAAAAATGTATCGGTTGTGAATTGTGCTACATTGCCTGTGATGATGGTGCTCACCAGGCCATAGCCTTACCTGAAAACGGAGAAAACAGAGTTCCTTCTATAATTGAAAAAAATTGTGTGGGATGTAATCTTTGTTCGCTCGTGTGCCCTGTTGAAGGTTGCATTACAATGGTTAAAAAAGATGACGGAACCGAACATATGACCTGGCATGAAAGAACGGAAGCAGGAACCATTCCAACCACCTTTAATGATAAACTTGCAGGTGGCCTGGGACATTATGTGCCTGAACCAAAATTAGCACTCAAAAACAAAAACGGCCACAAAAATGGAAGCTGATGAATTCATGAATCGCGCTATTGCGCAAGCTAAAAAAAGTGCTTCCGAAGGAGGAAGTACCATATACACATATGCCGCAGACGAAGAAGAGGAAGGGGGAAGGCAGGGGGGTGGACGAAGATGTAAAAAAAAAA
>JABURP010000110.1 GCA_014762645.1 Crocinitomicaceae bacterium | reverse complement strand
GACAGGAACTGGATATTAGTACCGAAGTTCAGAAACGGGGTCGCATTAACCGGACCGGACAGATTATGAAACCGATCTATGATTATATGAGTTCAGTCATTCCGGCTGAATTGCGATTGATGATGATGCTCCAGAAGAAATTAAAAAGTTTGGATGCCAATACCTCGTCCAATCAGAAACAAAGCAGTGATGTTCTGGATGTTCCTGACTTCTTAAATAAATATGGGGACGAAGTGGTCATTGAATACCTGAAAGAAAACGAGGAAGTGAATGCCTTGCTGGGTGATCCTTTGAACTTGTCCAAAGAAAGTAACGCCGAGCAGAAGGAAGGAGCGGCGCATAAAGTATCAGGTCGTGTAGCAGTACTGTCCACAAAAATGCAGGAAGAATTTTATCAGGAGATCAAGGATCGCTATGATACGCTTGTGGATTACCTGAAGCAGACGGGAGAATATGATCTTGAAGTAGAGCAATTGGATTTACAGGCCAAAACCATTTCACAGTCGGTTATTAAAGTAGGTAAAGGCGGTGTTAGCAGCTTTGGTGAGGATAGTATTTTGGAAAAGGTCGAAGTGAATATTTTGAAGAAGCCGTTTAAGAGAAGTGAGGTAGAGAACCTCATAAAAGAAAGTCTTGACGGTAAATCACAAGACGAGATTACTGAACAATTGGTACAGGAATATGAGGATTCGGAACAACGCTTATTGAATGAAAAATCAAACGAGATCAATGAGCGATATGACCAACTCATCAAAGATATTCCCAATGAGAAAAAGGTGCAAAAGTTGATTGACGGTGGCGATCAAATGGGCGCAGAGGTACTGATTTTTGAACGTCGCAAGGAACTGGAAAGAGCCAGGGAAAACAGATTGAATGATGAAAGTACCAAGTTCAATAACCGCAAGACTTATCTACGTGGCCTCTTTAAGTTCTTTACGGTTGGCAGAAAATTGGAATACCCGGTTGAATCATATTCAGGTGTAGGTGAAAATCAACTGGCAATATTTGTCGGTTTTCAGATTGACCGTAAAAAGAAAAATCCCTTTGCTCCAAGCGCAGTGAAATTAAAGTTTGCTATTGCATCCAGTAAAAAGTTTGTGGCTATCCCTGCAAGTTATGTCAAAGATGTCAATGCCATTAAGGGTGCGAGTGTCAGTGTTTCCGATCACGGACTGGAAAATACTTTAAATGAATGGGAGACAACGATAACCGAAAATACCAAAGACAGGGGTATCCGCTATATCGTTACCGGGAATCTATTACAGGCATTTGCTGATTTTAATGGTAAACTGGTGAGTTACACAACGCTGGATGGTCAGGTGAAAAAAGGAATATTGTTGCCGGAAAACTGGGATCAGGTCAAAGAAACAGAAGGAAAGGTGACAGTTCCAATTGCAAAAGCCATAAAGATCATTCAATCATTGACAAGAGGTGCGGCGATCTATGCGAGCAGCGACATAGCAATCTTTAAGCAGAACGATATGCAATTCAGAATTGCTGTACCTGCATCCAGAAAAAAGGGTGGTGACATTTATCTGAACGAAGGACTGTTAAAGTTAGTAGAGCGTAACATTTTTGAAAAGATTGGGGATCGTATGGTCGCCATGTTACCGCAGAATAACCTGCCAAAGTTTACAGAGATATTGCAAAATGAACTGGGGATTACGGTAAGTCTTTACCAGAACCAGATTGATTCAGTCGGTTTGGTTGCAACAAAGGCTAAACGAAAAGTGGATATACAGTTGCCGCCACCGGAAGAAAGCGGGGTTGATATTTTTGAGATCGAATTACTGGAATTGGAAGCGGAAGCGTTGGCTCTGGAATTAGAGTTAGCCGCATAATTGAGGATGGATTAAATCATCCTACGCAATAGCTACGGATGACAAAGGAGGAGAGAGATGATTACAATTAGCAACTATCACAAGACAATTAAGGACAAAGGGATCAAACGCAGCGATCTGGGCGAAAAACTGCAAATGGGATGGGATTTTGTAGAGAAGATATGGAAAAGCGGTCAGGAATCCTGGTTGGCCTATGAATCCAGCGACAAGATCAAAAACACGGTGGATACGTATTTCAAATTATTGGATGAATTCATCAGGAATCAGCCGAAAGCGCCTAAACCTACACGGGCTAAAAAAAAGAGTCCTAAAAGCGATCAAAAACTGTCAATGGTGCAGTACGGAAACAAGGTAATAGAAAAGATCATTGCGGCTGGGCATAGCAAGACAAAAGCCAGACAGATTTTTGATCCTTATGAACAGTTCGTATTGGAACAACACCAAAAAGGCGTTTCTGTGCAGCGAACAGTTAAATTGTTATTGGATCGTGTAGAGGAAGGTTTTTTGTTTTCGGCGGGAATCACATATAAGGACAAGGACGGGAAACAACAAGTGGGTAATATCATATTTCGCACTAAGGAAGTATCTGTTCTATCAGATAAGAAAAAACTGGAAGCCGAAGCGATCAGGCATTTTAAGCGTGAAAATAAAGGTGACTATTCAGAAGTTACTGGCGCAAATGATTTCTTAGTGATCAATCCGGGGATTGACCCATCCCGTACCAAAAGAAAATCAAAAAAAACAAGTTCTGTTTCCAAAAAAAGTACACAACAAAAGGTAAAATCGAAGCCCTATATTGATCCCAACGCAGAAAAGGTAGAGGCTTACAGTCTTGAACACAAATTTATCAAACGGTTTGTTAATATGGATGGCAAGGCTAAAACCCGCAACCATTTCAGACTTTTTATCAATGCGCTGCAAAAGGCTATTCGTGAAAAACGTATCCGAAAAACATCCAAATACGCTAAAGAAATCCTAAGTATTCAGGATGCGCTGATCAAAACGCACGGTCGCTTTAAATCGGATGATGAACAAGTAGTGACGACTATTCCTGATAGGATTAAGGCAGATTATCTCAAAATACTCGGCAGGCAAATTGAACTACCTTCTGTCAAACTCATAAAGAGTTATATCAACCTCCAGGGTAAAATCATTCCCAATGTGAAGGCTAAAAACCTTTATAACCGAATTGTGCGTGCCATACAGTCGGGTAAAATCGGTAAACGAGATAAGTACGGAAAGGAAATCGAAGGAATTTTAGAGCGGTTGACAACCTTTGTCAATAAGAACAAAACATCTGGCATTCTAACCATTGAACCGAAAACACTCAACGGCCTTTCTGATATAGTTGGAGACTGCGGATGTCATGAAAAATTTAACGGTTTTGGACGAATCCCGGATAATGTCATTATGAGCAGTGTTGATGTCCTTAAACTCAAATTTGATAAACTGGGTTTTAGTGGTAAATGGCTTGATTTTATTGGTAATCCGGCAAGAAATTTCTCCATGATGATTTTCGGACTTCCAAAATTCGGAAAGTCCATACTGGCTATTGCTTTTGCCAGTTATCTGGCCAATAATTTCGGAACTGTGCTTTATGTGGCACGTGAGGAAGGTATTGACGATACTTTGCAGGAAAAACTGGAAAATGTGGCACATCCGGATTTATTTGTAGTGGGATCACTACCGAGTGATCTGGAAGCCTTTGACTTCATTTTTCTGGATAGTGTCAGTAAACTGGGAATGACCCCGGCAGACATTGACAGTCTTAGAGCCAAATATCCCGGTAAGGGGTTTGTTTCCGTTTTCCAGACAAGAAAGGACGGTAATTTCAGAGGGAGCCAGGAATTTCAGCATGACGTGGATATTGTAGTTGAGGTGCCGGAAAAAGGACGTGCTGTACAGTACGGCAGATACAACCAGGGCGGTGAGATGAACATTTTTAGTGGTTCACTGGATGGCGTAAAAAAAAAGTAGCAATAAGAGTAAAACCATTCTGATCTATTGTGAGGAAAGCGGAGTTTTTGCGAACCTCTATAAAAAGGCAGGATTTAATGTGATCGTAAGGGATATAGCTTTGAATAAAGGACATGACATACAATTACAGGAATACCTGAAGAAAGGTATTTACGGGTTTCTGGCTTTTCCACCATGTACACACCTTGCAGGAAGTGGCGCAAGATGGTGGAAGAAAAAGGGTAAGGCAGCATTAAAAGAAGCTATGGCATTGGTGGATGCCTGTATGCGGGTAGTGGCACTTTACAGACCGACCTTCTGGATGCTCGAAAATCCGGTAGGAAGATTAAAAAAGTTCTTAGGGAAACCGCACTTTACCTTTCAGCCGCATGAATTTGGAGGGTACAGACGATCCAATGCGGATGCTTATACCAAACGCACCTGCCTGTGGGGAGACTTTGAGATACCTCCCAAGAAAAACATCAAACCGGAGGTTAAGGACTGGGTGTTGAAATTTTCTCCCGGAGAGGACAGAGCAAAATTGAGAAGTAGAACACCATTGGGTTTTGCAACGGCATTTGCAAAATACAACCAGTAGAAGTAGAACAGAAGATTTAAAAAAGTGAGAAGGACATGAGGAAGAAGGAGAACAACAAGCAGAAGAAGTACGCACTGGTTTTAAGCGGTGGTGGCTTTTTAGGTGCGTTCCAGGTTGGTGCGCTAAATTATATCAGTGACAACTGGAATTCGATAACCGGATTACCCGGAAAAATGAAATTTGACCTCGTAGCAGGTGTAAGTGTAGGGTCAATCAATGGGGCCATGATTGCTATGAACCGGCTTGGTCTGCTAAATGAATTGTGGATCGACAAGATTGGAAAGAATGGCGCAGGTGAAATTTATACCTCTGATTTTATCGACACGGATCACAAGGGGGATCAATTGAAAATGAAATTCAACGTCGATCAAATTCGGAAACGGTTGATCCCGGAATTCAAAATTGAACTGCCACTACTCAAAAAACTGGCACTCATCTTTTCCAAAAGAAAACGAAAAAAGATTATAGCAGAAATTTTAGGAGATCTTGGTGAGCAACTGAAAGCCGGGTTCAAAAAATTCAGGTCGCTGGCTGATAACACGCCATTAAAGAAAAAACTGACGGAGTACCTGAAAAAGGAGCGCATCCGTGAAACAGACTTTATCTGTGGTTTTGTGTCGCTGGATACAGGAAAGTATCACAGCACCCTGCACTCGGAATTTGAAGCAGATGAGCAACTGGTAAATGCAGTGCTTTCGTCGTCGTGTATTCCCATTGTGTTTGATCCATTGAAACATTTGGAATATGTACGGGACGCAAAGTTGAATATCTCGGTGAACAACATTGATGGTGGAGTCAACAATGTTTCTCCATTAGGTGATGTGGTGGAACACATTGCAAACGATCCTGAAAGTGAATATGAAATTATCATTGTCAATTGTCATTCAGGTTCAAATCTCCCGGAGGACTTTTCGGATAAAAACATTGCACAGATCGCTGCTCGATCTCTTTATGAGATTGCTTTTACAGAGATTTTCAACAATGACGTAAAGCATTTTTTGAAGATCAATGATTTGGTGAAACAGGCCAAAGCGTGGGACAATGAAATAGTCCTGTTCGATAATGGAATCAGACCATTTAAAGCGTTCAATTGTGTAGTGATTCAGCCGCACGAGGAAATGGACCTGGGGCATGGATTAGTTGCCAATGAAAAGTTGATTGCGCTTAGAATGAATCACGGGGAGTTGATGGCAAAGCTGGAGTTTAAAAAATCTATCCTCAATGACTAAGCCGGATAAAACAAAGCTACAAGCCGCTTCAAAGAAACTGCGAGAAACGCTGACGTTTGAACGTATTCGGCAAATTCCTAAATATAGGAACTTCAAAAAGGAACAGTATTTGCAATTGATAGAAAATATAGAGGATATGGCAATATTATTATTGGAATCCTATATATTTATACAAAACGATACAACATGAGCGACTTAAATCAATTTCAATCATTTGCCTATAAAGACAATTCAATCCGCGTTTCAGGCAATAACGCGGTGATTTATACGCGTGTTTCACACAGTTCACAGGAGGACAACACAAGTCTGGAATCACAGGAAAAGTATTGTAAAGCCTTTGCAGAACGCAAGGGCTTAAACGTAGTAGCTTATTTCGGTGGAACACATGAATCGGCCAAGACTGACGACCGTAAGGAGTTCAAACGGATGCTTAAATTCATTAAACAGAGTAAAAACGTTTCGCATATTGTTGTTTACTCTTATGAACGGTTTTCACGTACCGGCATACATGGTGGCGTAATTGCTGACGATCTTCTTCGTAAGTACGGCGTTGTTACATTATCGGTCACACAAGAACTTGACCCTACAACATCCGCGGGATCATTTCAGCAAAAGATATTGTTCCTGTTCGGGCAAATGGACAATGAAATGAGAAGGGATAAAACCATTACTGGAATGCGCGAACTTCTTCTAAAAGGTTATACGCCACACCATCCACCTAGAGGATTTACAAATCTGAATAAAGGCAAGGCCGTTAATCAAAAGATTGTAGTCAATGAGGAAGGCAAACTAATCCGAAAAGCGTTCATGTGGAAAGCTAAGAAAGGAATGGCTAATGTCGATATATCCAGAAAACTAAAAACGCTAGGTTTAGAACTCGATAGGAGGCGTTTACAGGAAATATTTGCTAATCCGTATTACTGCGGGTTAATTACACATTCACTAATCCCTAATATGGTGGTTGAGGGCAGACATGAACCAATGGTCAGCCGCTCCATTTTCCTAAAGGTTAATCAGATTGTCCAAGACAACAGAAAAAAGAACCACCCGACTACACATAATGAATTAGATGAAAACTTGCCGTTGAAAAAGTTTATGAAATGTGCGGACTGCGATACACCAATGACAGGTTATCTGGTGAAAGCTAAGGGGCTTTATTACTACAAATGCAGAACGACCGGATGCAAGCATAATGTGAGTGCTAAAAAGATACATGAGGATTTTATTCAACTTGTTTCTTTGTTTCAGATAGATGAAGTTAATATGCCTTTAATTGAGGAGGCAATTACAATTTACTTTGAAGCGTACTTTTCTGAACATGAAGAAAACAAAACACTTGTTCAAAAGCAGATTCAAGAACTTCAGGCAAAGATCAACAAGATGGAAGAGCGTTTTGCAATAGGTGAAATTGATGCTTCTATCTTCAATAAGTTTCATCCAAAATATATTGATGAACTAAAGGAATTACAGGCTGAAAGTGAAAAATACCTGCAAGGGAGTTCGAACCTTCAAAAATGCTTAAAAAAAGCATTTGAAATTTGTCTGAATCCTGCATTATTATGGAATTCTAAGGATGCTGAGGGAAAATTGAGACTTCAAAAAAAGATATTTCCCGAAGGAATTAGTGTTGACAAACAAAATAGGGAAGTTCGAACCATAAGAATAAATTCCATTTTTGCTCCAATCTTTGAATTAGCAAAGGTTTTGAAAGACAACAAAAAAGGACAACCCATCAAAATTGATGAGTTGTCCGCTTTGGTGACCACGGCAGGATTCAAACCTGCAACCTTCTGAGCCGTAATCAGATGCGCTATTCAGTTGCGCCACGTGGCCAATTCCTGGGCAAAATTACAATCTATTTTAGTTTTATACCCAATTTTCAACAATATTTTAAACAGTTCGCTACTTATATTAGTTTTTCTTGTAACTCCGGAAAATGTCTTAAAGCTGTGATTTATACAACATTCATCTATAAATCTATAGTAATCCATTAGTGTTCCGTGTCGACCTTTGTGGTGTTGCTAAAATTGAAGCAACATAACGAATAGATTATATATGAAAAACTTAACAAAGACGTTTGGAGCATTTATTTCATTACTGCTTTTAACGGGGATACTAATAAGTGGATGCAAAAAGGACGAAAATAATAATCCAGATAACCCGGACGACATTCCACAACAAACATCAAGTCCTAATAATGCCGACCTTGGCGTGACTATTGATTTTGCAATTATAGCCGGGTCAGCTGTTACAAGTACGGGTAACACAAAAATTACAGGTGATATTGGGCTAAGCCCAGGTAGTTCGGTGGGTGGATTTCCTCCGGCGATTTTAAATGGGACAATGCACATATCGGATCCAGTGGCCAGCAGTGCCAAGCTGGATTTAACCTCTGTTTATGACGACCTGGCAGGACGGACATCAACTGAAATTGTTACCTTATCAGGAAACATTGGAGGACTCACACTAACACCAGGATTATATAAATCCACTTCGACGCTGTCCATATCATCCGGTGATTTAACCTTAGATGCACTAGGAGACGAAAATGGCGTTTTTATAATTCAAATCGCCTCATCTTTCACTACTACCTCTGGAAGAAAAGTGATTCTTAGTGGTGGAGCAAAAGCGGCTAATGTTTATTGGCAAGTAGGAACTTCTGCTACCATAGGAACAACTTCAAATATGAAGGGAAATATCATTGCCATGCAATCCATTACATTTAAAACAGGTGCTACGCTTAACGGTCGAGCTTTTGCAAGATCAGGAGCAGTGACATTAGAGGAAAGTATCATCACTGCCCCATAATTTCTTAATTACAACCCTTCCATACCACGCGATTGTATCGCGTGGTATTGGGTATGGGAGATGTCTTGTTTCCCCAATTCCAAAACCAACCAACTTATTTCGACAAAAATACCTCTCCGGAATCAATCTGACTCCTGGAAGAAGCAATTGAATTATTAGACAAAGCTATTTTAATATTGTCGCGATATGCTTTAATATCGTTATGTAGCGGACAGGGTTTTTTACTGGAGCAATTTTTAATGCCCAATCCACATCTGTAAAAGACCTCTTTACCATCAATAGCATGAACAATATTTATTAAGGGTTTATTCAGTTCATTTTTGGTCAAATAAAATCCACCATTTCTCCCTTTAGCTGAAGATACCAGCTGCTGCTGGACCAGGGTTTGAAGAACCTTATTCAGGTAATCTGCCGGTATATTCAAATCACGGGCAATTACCTTAATACCAACTTTTTCGTTGGACTCCATTTGGGCCAGGTACATGGTGGCCCGCAGGGCATACTCACAGCTCTTGGAAAATAACATAGCTCAAGGTAAAAATAATGCCCCTGCATTACAAGGGCATTATAAAATTACGAACCCATTAGCTCTTTTTCAAGCGCAATTGCTCTTGGGAACAGTATGTTGTTTTCAAGGTGAATGTGACGCATCAGGTCATCTGCGTATTCCTTTAACTGAGCATAAGACACTCTATGTGTGGCGCAAGCTCCTTTAGGTGGTGTATAATCTTCCGTTAACTTCTGAATAATCTCGATTTCATTACCGGCACTATCGTGCTCATGAAGCATCATATTAATGGGGTTTTGCACTGAACCAAATGGAGCAGCCACTCTATCACCTGTTTTCTTTGCTGCCACCAACTGTTTGATGTACGGAAATAAAATCGCCTCTTCTTTGTGCATGTGTAATTCCAGTTCTTCAGTGAGTGCATCAAACCGGTCAGAAATCTCAGATACATTTGGCTTGTTCATGCCATGAACCATTTTCACACGATTAACAAATTCCCTTATCGTGGGATTGGCACTTCTCACATACGCATGATGTATGGCAACTATATGATCAACAAGCATATCTAATTCCCACGATTCAAAGTCGTGCTCTGGTGGCTCCTGTCTGCTATCTATTTCATCAAGCTCTGCCTGTACTGCATCAATATTCACTCTCTTTTCTTCGCATGCCTGAGAAAGCGATATATTTCCTCCACAGCAAAAATCTATCCCGTATTTTTTAAACACTTCTGCTTTTCTGTAATCTTCGGCAACCATTTTACCGACAGTTTTTTTCTCTTCAACTATTGACATAATATTCCATTTATAATTGGATACTAAGGTCCGATTAAAAGCCAGAAAAAAACATGACATAGATCATATAAGCACCAGATTTTTATCGGGTCAATCCGTACTAATTCTTGATGTAAATGTATCTGATAGATTGTAATGAACTGAAGCACAAAAGAATACTGAAACGAGTTCCGATAAGCACAGTATGATTCAGGTCACAAAGAGATCTCCTTAATTCTATTAGAAATCATCCAATTGTTCGTCCCGGTAGAATTTTTCGTAGTTGTTCAACTTTAACGAAACAGTGAGTGATAGCATTGGACCTTTTGGAATTTCTGACTGATAAATGGTAACGTTTTCGGTATATATATAATCGATTTCCCGCGCCGTCAAGAAAGCATTTCGAGCATTGAGGTTGAAGGTGAGTTTGTTGTTGTAAAAGCTCTTTTTTAAAGAAACATCACCCGTGATTTGCCATAACTCTCTACCCTGTGGTTCAACTGATCCACTTCGGTACCTTCCGTTGAGCTGTATTACCCAACCTTTAAGGTTAAATGTATTTCGCAAATTGAAGTTGTAGTTAAAGGAATTCGCACTAAAATCATTGTCGTCAACGCTGCCTCTTAGGTCAAAATAGTAAAGGTTCACTCCGGCATTCAATTGATACCATTCCACAAAATTGTAGTTAAAAGCACCTTCAATTCCCAAACGTTGACTAATGCCAACATTATAAGGTCTTCTGATTAAAATGCCTTCTTCGTAAACTGTTTGCACCCATTCTGTTGTTCCGGTGCTACGTCTAAAATAACTTTCAAGACTCCAAAAACCTTTTCTTTTAATAGGTTTCATATAGCTAAAGTCAACCACTGAAATATAGGTTGGATTCAAATCCGGATTCCCGCTTCTTACGCCGTAAGGACTTTCCCAGGTAATAAAGGGCTCAAAATACCAACTTCTGGGGCGCTCTATCCTTCGTGAATAGCTCAGCAAGAGCTGTGATTTGTCATCAAAACTATACGAAAGGTGTGCTGAAGGGAACCAATCCGGACGATTAATGGTCGTAAAATTAGGGAAGTTATCTGAGCTTACTTTTCTATAAGTGTATTCCATACGAACGCCCGCCTGGAAGCCAAAATTCTTCACCTTTCCACCAAATATGGCGTAACCTGCATGTACATCTCTTACATAATTGACATCTGAACTAAACAAGGGTAAATGCTCATAAGAATCGGTTGAGTCGTTGTATTGATAGTTATCCCCATCATCAAAGCTTCGTCCAAACTGTATTTGTACACCTGTTTCAAACTTATAATTTTCTTTTACCGGCAATCTGTAATCCAAGTTAAACCGGTACATATTTGAAGGTCCAAGTTCCGTATAGGCATTTCCTCTTATGAGGTTTTGATCTCCGTCATAAGACAGTGTAGAATCCGCCTGATCAACAAAGCGTAAATTAGAAATGGCTTGAAAAGAGATGTAGTGATTCTTATTTCGTTTGATGTTATGCTGATAAAAAAGACTACTTGAATTTGACCACATCTTCACCTGTGTTCTGTCATCTGTAAAAAACTTCTCTACTAATACACCGTCATCATAATTTTCATAGTTCAGTTCTTCAAAGAAATTCATGTTTCGGTTACTGTAATCAGTTTTAATCACCAGTTTATGTCCACTGTTTGGGGTCCACTGGAATCCCATTCCACCACCCCAGCCACCACGGCTGTGTCCACTTAATCCTTGTGCATTCAGATCATTTACCAGGCTATCATATTCAGTGTGTCTGTTTTCAATTTTATCTTCCGGACGGCTTCGTAAGCTGTAGTTTGCGTTTAGGTCAAATGCAAACTTTTCCTTTTTTACACTGAAAGCTGCATCCGCATTATAATTATTGAAGAGCCCTGCTGTTCCGTTTACCAGGCAGCTCATACCTTCCAACTTATTTTTCTTGGTGATGATATTTATTACCCCTGAAGACCCTTCTGCATTGAACTTGGCAGAAGGATTTGTTATGATTTCAATATCCTGAATGCTACTTGCGGGAATTTGTGCCAACGCATCCCTTGGTTCAAGAATAGTTGGAACTCCGTCAATCAGCAATGTAAAACTTGAAGATCCGCGAAGCGTGACTGTTCCGTCTGCACTAACTATTATAGAAGGAACATTTTCCAATACTTCAAGTGCTGTTTGCCCTGCAGTGTTCTGCATGTCTTCAACATTTACTACTTTTTTGTCAATTTCATAGGTGATTTCAGGTGTGCCGCCTATTACTTCAACCGTTTGCAGGGTAGTAGGTGAAAACTTTAAATCCTTTAACTGATAGGTGGTATTGCTTTTCGTTAATTCAATTTCTTCTATGAACTTTGGCGCATAACCTACAAAAGAAACTTTGAGGGTATATTTCCCAAGTGGAAGCTCAGAAACCGAAAACGAGCCATCATCTGCAGAGACAGCTCCACCAGCCATATCTCCGGAAGGTTGTTTTAGTGCTACCACTGTGGCATAGCCAACAGGTTCTCCACTTAGCGAGTCAATAATGTTTCCAAATATCTCACCTTTTACGCCATTATTACGATTACCCTTGCCTCCTGGTGGTTGAGCAAAAGCACTGATGGTTAAGGCTGTTAATAAGATGGTGAGTAGCGTCCGCATATCTATTTGTACGTGCAAAATTACTTAATTAATAGGCAATTCAAACTATTTTTTAGTTGATTGAAGAATTTGGAAGGTATATTTCACCGTAAAATAGGTGTTACAACATGTTTTAGGTAAAAAAAACAGGCGTTCAATTCGAGAACGCCTGTTAATTCAAGTTTATACTGTTATGCTGATTTGATCAGAGTAATTCTTCAATGATCACTTCGGTATCTTCTCCTCTGACAATAAGCGCCACAACGCTTTCGACATCCACTTCTTCAATGTCATTGTATCCTATAGCAATCGCCACGCGTTCTAGAACTTTCATTTCTGCTGGCTCTACTTTACCGTCTGCCTGTACCATTTGAATTAAGTTGACCATTTGTTCAAACCTTTCTGTTCTGCTTGCCGGGGGTGTTACTGGGTATTTATCCGGGTTATTGCGGATATCTGCCAATTGCTCATTGGTCAAACCTAAGTCGCGCCCAATGTCCTGTAATAAGTGTTCTTCTAATGAAGATAGTTCTCCATCAGAATTAGCGATCAATAACAGGTTTCGATAATGCCCCTTATCTTGTTTTCTTTCTCCGTGTTCGAAAAGTTCTGAAATGCTCATGAAAAAATTTTTTGCGAAAATACGTAAAGTTTGAATTACGAATCTTCTTTTAGTGCCACATTTTTTTAACGAACGGTTTCTTTTTTCTCCAGAAGCTCTTCGTAGAGTTCCTTAACCTTCGTAATAGTCTTATCCGTACTTAATTCTGTTTGGATTCTCAGCTTGGCATTTTCAGCCAGTTTTTTAGTTAGCGTCCGGTCTTCATATAGTTTAAGAATCGCTTCAGCAAGCGCAGTGTGGTCTTTTTTCGGAACAACAAGTCCGCTTTCTCCATCTTCCACCAATTCAACATTTCCAGCTATATCTGTAATAATTGGAGCTTTTTCCAAAGACATGGCTTCAATGACTGATTTGGTAATTGATTCCCCCATAATAGAAGGTAAAACGAAAACATCAGAAGAAGCCACTACGCTCAGTGCGTCAGGTCTGAATCCTGGAAGGTGGATATTGTCTTTATATGGTCCGTCATTGATGATTTCCATGTTTTCAGGTGTATCCATACGTTTACCTAATAGTATCAGATGGATGTTTAAACCTTCAGGAAGTTCGTTCATTGCCTTAAGCAAATAAGGAATTCCTTTCATTCGCCTGTTATTGGCAACATTAATCAGCAAAAACGCATCTTCAGGTATGTTAAATTCCTCTCTGATATTAGAAGGTTCAACTCCCGAATACCACTCCGGTCGGTGGCCTTTATTGATGGTAACAGCTTTTTGTTTGTTATACAGTTTTTGACGTCTGATAATTTCTTCCACACCCAATGAGTTACACATAATCGCATCTACTCGGGGGTGAAGAAATTTCAAGTAAGCTGTTGGATCATACCAATGAATATTTCCACTGTACCCTCTGTAGAGTACGACCTTGGTGTCTAGACCTTTGGCTGCTCTAATGCCATGAATGATTGCTCTTGAATTAAAGAGATGAATAATGTCGTATTGCTCTTTTTCAAGTGTTTCGCGAATAAACTGCTGCTCTTCTTTGTCAAATTTAGCTTGTGGATGAAAATCAATCACTTTTATGCCCACATCTTTGAAGCGTTGGGCGTATTCACAATCTCCGTAGGTCATGATATGTACGTCTAAACCGAGTTTTTTTAAGCCAATAAAAATCTCGGCTTCCGGGCGAACAGAGTGGAATTCGCGGTAGTCACTGATGGCTAAAACTTTAATTGGCATTGAAGATTTTGACATTCAGAGGACGAATCTACACAAGATTTTTCAGTTAGTGAGGAATTGATCTTTAAAGATGAAG
>JABURP010000037.1 GCA_014762645.1 Crocinitomicaceae bacterium | reverse complement strand
AAGCAGAAGATGACAAAGAGTGTTTGGATGTGGATTTGGAATGGGAAACTGAAGCAATTTTAGCTGATGATGACTTAGACGCTACAGGTATGTAATTGTCTATCCAAAAAATGACTAGGGGATATCGATTTTCGGTATCCCCTTTTTTTGCGCATTGAAATTCAACATCTAAAAAGTGAAAGGATTATGGGCTGTGGGTGGCTGGTGCGTTATCCTTTTACTTTTTTGATGATCCTCCTGGAAGAGGACGCACGACAGCATAAAACTTCATAAATGCATTTCATTTACAGAGTGCGGAATGTACTCAGTTTCTTGAAAGGACATACTACGTTAAACAATCTACATTCAGATGACAAAATACTTTAAATCACTGGACCATTTGTATTTGGAATAGGAAACATCCACATTTCGAATCCCTCATAAAATTTCATAATTAAAATTTGTTCATTCAAATCCTCAGATTCACTCCGCAGAAAAGCATATTGAAACACTTCTGGATTTGTGCCTTCGAATGGAATTTCTCCAATTTCCTTTTTACTTTCTTGAATTAAAAGTCCCATAGGATCCGCTTTCATACTTTTCTCTCTTAAGTGTTCAGTACCTGTATTAAGTTCGCGATTCCACCTTTCATTGAATTTATGATAATAAAGAGCATATGCCATTTTTCTCATCACTTGATCAATTCTTAGTCTATCGATTCCAAAAGCAACTGTTGGTTTAATCTCCCCTTTTGCTGAGTTATTATCGCTATAAAAAACCTGCTGTTGTTCCTTAGTTGTTGTTTTCAATAATCCCGGACTATGCTTGAAAGACTTTAAACATTGTGTAAGAAAATGGTTGATTGCCACATCATTGTTCCCAATTGTCATAGCAATAATATTTCTGACGTATTCATCATCTTTAGAGGTGTCTTCGTTATGCTCTTTGCAAGAATCTACAGTAATTAAATTGACTCTTTTGTCTTTTGGAAAGAAACATTTCGCAGGTGCGTGCTCTACAGAAAACTTTTCTTTATCGCAAATGTAACATGCCATATTACGGTTATTTTATTCATTTTAAATGTAGGAAATGATAATGGATTTTCAAGAAAAGGTTATACAGCCTTGAGCGAGGGTTGGCCAGTGTGCGCGAGCCGACTGCGAGTGGAGCTAGGGTGGTGACATGAGAAGCATGAAGAATGAGTGCTATGGCACCAACTGTTTACGGCAGGGCTGGCGGAGTTTTTGAAACGCGCAGGAAAAGACAAGTTTTGCGACTGAATGAGGCGTAATGAAATGAAGGTGATTTAAGGAGCAATGCTTGTGCGTGGTTTGAGAAGTGTGCTAAGCAAATCATTGTGCAGCTTACTGACAAATTGGATGCAAAAACTGTGACAGCCCGATCAGCCCGCAGCGACCCGCAGGCGAGCACAAATATTAAGGTGCGGTGACACCCCAATGAATTTGTTGTGAGTTATGCGAACACTCCTTTGGGGTTTGGGGTGGCAGTAAAGCACCGGGTGAGGATTGAACGGAATGTGTGAAGCAAAGCATTGGCACAAGGGCGAACGCAGAGAGTTTATATACCCTTGTGATTATGGTTTGTGAAACAAAATGCAGTAATTGACGAACGCCTTATAACCTGCTATTCTTCCTCAGTTTTATCCAAATCTTTAGGGTCAGGAAAATTGAATTTTTGCTTTTGCGAAGAATTAAATGCAGCATTTTTCATTGTAAAGGAATTTGAAGAGATGTCTAAATCAGATTGACCCTTATCAAATTCAATAAAATCTGGCGCTTCTATTTGAGTATTGCCATATAATGACTCAAAATTTTCTACATCTTCCTCCGTGGTAGGGAACAAATATCCATACTCAGATAAAGCCATAAAAAGATCCCTTTCAAAGGACGTGTCCTTATTTTTTTTGCTATTTCCCATTATTCCTAATTTTTTCAATTTCAGTTTCTAATTTTTTTAATGATCTTCTTTTGATCTGTCGTGCATTTTCAGGCGATATTTCAAACTTTACACATAAGCCATTTAACACATCATCTGGTAAATGTCCTAATGGCTGATTAGGATCAAAGTATTGCATGTATGTCAACAAAATATACTTTTCCCTTTCAGTTAACAATCCTAGTGCTTGATCTAAAATGTTCTTCTCTATTGATGTTGATTTATAATCTTCTTTTAATTCCGATAAATTATCAACCTCAGCAATTTCAGCAAAATCAGAACTCTTTTGTCTAAACGGATTTGACAAATTCTTTTCATCAGGATTTTCTCTTAGAAAATTGATCAACTCATGATATGCAATTCTAGACAACCAAGCTTTTATTTCATTTTCAGCATTTTGAGTTGATTCCGGGTCCTTCAATTTAAATGTCTGTGCTTTATGATAAACCTTAATAAAGGTGTTTTGAAATACATCATCTGCAAGTTGATCTGAACTATCAAATGAATAACAGCATTTTCTACAAACTTTAATTAAAAATCCTTTGTAACGTTCAAAGAATTCGGCAAATGATTCCTTAGCTATTGCATCATTATTTCCAGAATCCCCTCCAATCTTTTCCAAAAGCTCAAGGTCAGTAGAATTCTTGATGAACAAATATTTAACTTGTGTTGTAATAATGTAAATTCTTTGATATATATATTATACGAACAAGCGTGACAAATTCATTCTGTCACGCTTTGTCGTTAATAGAATAAAGGTAAACAATAATACTATGAACAACGAAAAAGACAAACACGACAATTCCAATGAATATATAGATATCGAGGAATATTCAAAATTAGGTAAGCAACCTCCCAAAGGAGCAAAATATCTAATAAAAATTGATAAGGCTCTATATAAGGTTGAAGAAGAATGTATGACGGGAAGACAGATTTTAGAATTAGCTGAAAAAAAACCAGTTGAACGATTTCAATTGAATTTTAAGATTCACAAAGGAGCTGTGAAGAAAATTGAATATGATGAAACAGTATGTTTTTCTGAGCCTGGAATAGAAAGATTTATGACCATCCCACTTGACCAAACAGAGGGATAAAGAATTAAAGTATTAGAGATGAGGAGAGATTTTGCCTTGCCAGAACAGGATGTAGATTTTCTAGACGCAAATGAACTAAAATGGGAAACAGTTAAAGACAGAACTGGCTTATGGCTGATAATATATGAATATATCATACCTAGTGGCTATAATCATGACATAGTTGATATTGCATTAAAAATAGAAGGGGGTTATCCCGTCACACAAATAGACATGGTTTATTTCAATCCAGATCTACAAAAGGCTAATGGAAACAATACACCAATCAAAGCCTTGGCAAGATTGAATATGGATGGTAAAAATTGGCAAAGATGGTCTAGGCATAGAACGGGTGAGAATCCATGGCGTCCAGGACTTGATGATATTTCAACTCATCTACAAATGGTAAAATACTGGTTAGAAAGAGAACTATAAATGAAATATACACTAACAATAACAGAATCAGATTACACAACACTGAGACAGCATCTATTTCCCGGAGATGGAAATGAAGCTGTTGCAATGGCAATTTGCGGAAGACAGGCATCTGATGAGCAAACAAGGTTATTGGTACATGAAATAATTCTAATACCTTATGAGGATTGTCAAATAAGAGAACCTCATCTAGTAAAATGGTCGACAAAATCATTCATCCCTTCACTTGAAAAAGCAGCTAGAAAAGATCTTGCAATCCTAAAAATACACAGTCATCCAACTGGATTTCGGCAATTTTCTGAAGTAGATGATATTTCTGATGCTGAATTATTTGAATCTGTGTTTGGATGGATGGACAATGATAATGTTCATGCTAGTGCAGTAATGCTACCTGATGGTGAAATATTTGGAAGAATATTCTTAGAAAGTTTAAATACTAAACCTCTTGACCGAATAACGATAGTAGGGCATAATATTATTTCATGGGCAAATACCAATAATGAAGAAATACCGGAATATGCTTTGAGGACTGCACAAGCATTTGGGGAAGGTACCACTAAAAAATTGGGACAACTTCGAATAGGAGTGGTTGGTTGTTCCGGAACAGGAAGTCCATTGATTGAACAACTCGTAAGATTAGGTGTTGGTGAATTAATTTTAGTTGACCCGGATAAAGTTGAAAATAAAAACTTAAATCGAATTGTAAATACTAAAGCTTCGGATGCTGAAAAGGAACTTTACAAAGTAGACGTATTACATAACGCAATTAATAGTATTGGCTTAGGCACACAAGTTCAGGCGTATAGAGAAAACATTTATGAAAGCATTGATGTCATAAACAAACTTGCGGGATGTGATATTTTGTTTGGGTGTGTTGATAGTGTGGATGGTAGACACTTACTAAACCAAATTGCAACATTTTATCTTGTACCTTATTTTGATCTTGGTGTAAAATTAACTTCTGACGGGAAGGGAGGTATTGATCAAATCATGGGTACTATTCATTATTTACTACCAGGTGGTTCATCCTTGAGAACAAGAGGGGTTTATACTGATGAAGATCTTAGGGCTGCTGCAATGTATAGAACGGATAAAGAGTATTATGAGGAACAAAAAAAGTCTGGTTATATTGTAGATGTTACAGTTGATAGCCCTGCAGTAATAAGTATTAATATGCAAATTGCTAGTATGGCTGTTAATGAGTTCTTAGCTAGACTCCATCCCTATCGTTATGAGAGTAATTCTGAATTTGCAATTTATAGAATCAGTTTCTCAGATGCTTATATACAATATGAAAGCGACGGTGATCCTGATCCTTATCTAATGAAATTTAAAGGTAGAGGAGATTTATTACCATTACTGAACATGCCGGAGTTTAATTAGTATGAAAAAGATTTGGAATTACATCTGGACGTGGGTTTCTAACCTATTTAATAACAAAAAGCGCTCTGCTCATAAATCTAATCGAGAGGTAGATATTGAAAAGAGTGTCCAAGTAATTCCGGAGTACACTTTTAAAAGGGTTGATGACGAGCCCGAACTAATTGAAAAGAATGTAATCTACATAGTTGGTCAAAAAGGTTTTGAGTGGGTGCTGATCATGGAATGTCCTTGCGGATGTAAAGATCAAATTATGCTTAATACATTAAAAGATGCTAAGCCCAGTTGGAGATATTCTTGCTATAAAAATGGGGCAATAACGATAGCTCCCTCAGTTCACCGAAAAGTAAAATGCAAAAGTCACTACACAATAACTAAGGGCCAACTGCAATGGTGGGGAGAATGGGAAGACCATGAACTGACAATATAGATTAGTTTTGATTTGGAGAATTAACTGTTGGATTCATTGTAAGATTGATTGTTTCACTAATAATTTGATTAATTTCATTACAACAATCAATATACTCCGAATGTCTTCTGCGGATATCACTTGATAAATCTAACCAATGTTGCCATCCACATGAATACAAAGAATGTATTTTCCCTGGGTCGTCAAGTTCGATTGGAAGTGAAGTAACAAATGGATCAACATCAAGAGCAATATTTCTTATTTTTAATTCACCACACCCTCTACTTAATACGGCATTCTTTAAATCCTCAACTATTTGCATTGCCTCAGGAGTACCAGTTCCAGACAAAAAAGCTTCTACCACTTGAATTCTTTTCTCATTTGCCGGGTGCATATCTGTGCCCATGTTCTTAGTTCCTGGAGCATTATAATTTAACGGTTCTATACAACTCCTACCTATATATTGAGCAGCAAAGACATCCGCAAAATGTTCCATGTAATAAGAGCATTGCTTATCGGTAAAACCAAATCTTTTAGCCCAATCCTCAATTATTTGATAGTTATTATCAATAAAATGACCCAGCTCATGATATACTGGTGTACAACCCAGAAAATCATCAAACAATATTTTAGGTTTTGAAATTTGCACTAACGAAGGTTTATAGCTCACACCAAACATACCGGAAACCCATAGGTCAACTTTTTGCACAACTTCTTCGGTCAAATACCTAAACAAAAAATCATCCATACTATCATTATAGGAGATAACTACGTGATAATTTTTTGATCCATCTGGAATCCAATCATCTAAAACGTGATCAAGACAAAAAATCAGTCTCTGTGGTAATTCACTTTCGTCAGCATAATGGAGATACTGAATACCATCAAATATAAGATCAAGAATAAATTTTGTGTTTGACAAATTGTCTTCATTAAAGGCCTTATAATTACTCTTTTTAATACCCTCAAACAGTGATATCAAATTATCATAGACCTTTTGTTTGTTCGGATGGTTCGGAAAAGAATTACGCGAAATGGTGATAGATCTTTCTACCCTTGAAATATGTAATTCCAATTTTTGAAAATTCATGCATTGGCGGTTGTATGCTCATATGATATTAATGAATACAAAATACCGCTTAAGCTTCTAAATTGTTCAATACCAATTTGTCTAGGATTAATTCCAGCAAAATATGAATGATTGTGTTGATATTCAGGATTACTAAGAGCTGATACAAGGTGATAAATTTTATTATCTACTTTTGATTCGTTAAGTTCTTTAGTGACTACTTTATGAGTGGTCAGTATAATCAGCTCAAAAAGCTTCCTTACATTATCATCCTTTCTCTCCTCCAAGTATTTATCAAGAATACTTTTGTAAAGAGAGAGATTTATTGAAGATTCTGATTTCGAGAAATACATAACTTATAGTTTCATTATACTTCTAACCTCAAACGTAATAAAGGTTACAAAATTGCAATATCTATTAGGTTGAAATACAATTGCTTATACCTTTTTACAGCGTTTAAGTTACTGTTTTGAGGCGAAAATAGCAAAATTTGGACATTATAGATTGAAACTTAAGCTTAAACTAAGGCTATTCTGGTATAACTGTCACCTCCTCTTATCCCCAACTTCCCGGTCAAACGATATAAGATTGAACATCTCTCTCATCCTTGACCTAACCCTATTACCGTAGAGCTTTTCCAATTCTTCTGCATTTAGGTTAGTGGTGCAATGTGTTACTGTTCCTTCTATTATCATAAGATCATAACGTTGAAGGAGAATTTCTGAGATGGTGTTGCATTCTGTACCATAATATTTCATGTTGTTCTCTACTCCCAAATCATCAAAGCAATAGATCTTCTTGTGAGTTTTTCCATATTTCTGAATGACCTGGTATCCATCCTGATTGAATTCTGCGGCAACATCTCGGGTTGTTTTGATCACATAATGATGATCCGGATAAGTGAAGTAGCGCATCAAGTTCAATAAAGTAGTTTTGCCAGAACCAACCGGTCCATTTAGCAGTATTCCCTTTTGAAGATCTAAACCGTATTTTCTGCAATTCTCTTCATCTCGGATAAAGTAGATAATCAGTTTGTAAATGATTTGACGATCAGCCGGATGCAATTTGAATTTTGAACCGAACTGTTTTTGACCCATATGCTGCAGATAACTCAATGATCTTTTGAAATCATAAACACGGTAGCCGTTGATAATATCGTATGGTGGTTGTATCTGTTTTTTCATAATAACCTCCCCCTTTAATCCCCCTCCGAAGGGGGAATGATTTTACTATAATGGTGTTGCGTAGTCCTTGTCATCATTTGTGTGTAATCTCCCCTCGACTCCGCTCGGGGTGACATTTGTTTTGTTGAAACTTTCGGAGCGGCGAATCCAATTCCGCGCGGCAGCTTGCCAATTTTTCATTTTTGCTTTTCCGCCAACTAACCAGCCATTGGACTCAAAGTGATTGTGAAATTTTTCAGCTTCAACTACTGTACTTTTCATTTCCAAAAAGAATTCTTTTACCTGATCAATTGAGGGAGGTGAAAACTTGCTTTTCACTCTCTCTTGTTTAATAGGTTTAGAATGTTTCTTATAGTTTATACTGTTTAATGAAGGTCGCACTGCTATTACAGCACCTTTAACAGTACCCTTATCACTACCTTTATCAGTACTATTATCAAAATTGTACAGGTTAACCAATGATCCCCTCATGGGATTGTATGAAGGTTTGTACTCAATGTATCCCCAATGAGCCAGCTGCTTTAAACACTTCGTATAAGTGTTAGCCGACCCTATTTTGCAGGCGAGCATCAGCTCAGACCTGCAAATGGAAATCGGATTTCTGAACTTGGCTAGATTCCATTGGTGAAACAGGGCGTAGTACAAACTGATGTGATGAGGCGTGAGCCGATTATCACAGCAGATCATATCTGACCATGATTCAAGGTGTTTGATATAGTTAACTGATTGTTTCAAGCTGATCTTTTATTGCAGCATTCACAGAAAAAAAGGCGGTAGTTATTGTCCAGGAGTTTATCTACATCTTCTCTTTTGAAATAGATCTTTCCATTCACTTTACTGTATGGAAGCGCACCACTTTTGCGCAAGCGTAAAAGTGTTTTGTAGCTCATTCCAAGTGCATGACTTACCTCTAATCCATTCATCCATTCTGATCTGATGTTGGTTACGTTGTTCTGATTTTCTGAAGTTTTAATTCTACAGTGTTTTGACATAATGATTTTGATTTATTGATTAGTAATTATCCTCCCCCTTATTCCCCCTCCAAAGGGGGAATAAATTGTTATTGTTGGTCTAGCGAGTTTTCACGATTGCGCATGTTTTGATGGAGGATGTGTTGAATGTCTGCCTTTTTGTAAAAGAGTACTCCACCCACTTTTGAATAAGGAATAGTTCCGTTAATTCTCAAGTTTTGAAGAGTTCCAGGAGAAATCCCTAACATCCTTTGTACTTGATGAGACTTAATCCATTCGTTTTCTTTAACTGGTGGAACTTTGTCCTGTTTTTTGTCCAGTAACTCCTTGATGTCTGCCAGTAATTCCCATTTGAATTGTTCCAGATCATCCGGAGTAATAATGCTTGTTGCCATATCTATTTATTTTAATTGTTCTGGACAAAATTGAGGCAGTTTGAATTGGCTTTTTCCCAACTTGGGTACATCTTGGGTGAAATAAATCTTTAATATTCTCATGCTGACGGTGTTAATGAAAGGTTAAAAGGATTAGAAATTTCATCTTAAATTCAAAATCCCTTATATTTGGATTGGTGAATGCACTAAAATCAATCATATCAATCACTTTAATCTTTACCTATCTATTAGGTTTTGGGCACTCTTTGACCCCACATTGTGAGATCAATTGTGATGGTGTTGAAGAGAAGCACGAGCATGATCATGAACATCACCAGCATGATCATGATGATTTGGCGATTGACGAGCATGACCATGTTTCTCATGGTGACCATTTTGACGAAGGGTGGATGGATTATCTGGTTTGTCTGTTTAGTGATATAGAACATCACGGTTCAGGATGTCATGCAGAGCACATTCCAAGTCAGGAAAATGTTCAATTCAACAATTCTGTAGATCAAGATTCGGACAAAAATCAAACTTCAGCTTTTGCAATTTTTATTGAGTACGAACTAATTGGTCAGAAACTAGCTACTACTTCAAATCGTGTAAATGGACCACCCAGACGATTTGAAAGTCAAGCTTGTCTATTAACATTACCCCAAAGGGGTCCTCCTATTTATTCTTGTTAAGAATTCTTATTGAATTCTATTTCTACATCCAGTGCTGATCTTCATTGGATGTTATAGTTATTTCCTGTTTTCCCTACAGGATCATGTTAAACAAGAATGAATTTTTATGATCAATCGAATAATTAATTTTTCTATAAAAAATAAGCTATTGATCGGACTAATGACAGTCACATTAATAGCAGGTGGTATTTGGAGTATGACCAAGGTGCCATTGGATGCTGTGCCAGATATTACAAACAATCAGGTGCAGGTAATCACTCAAGCACCTAATCTAGGAACTGAGGATATAGAGCAATTTGTGACCTATCCGGTTGAAATTGCAATGTCGAACTTACCAGGTGTATTGGAAATCAGATCCGTTTCGAGATTTGGGTTATCTGTTGTAACTATTGTGTTTGAAGATGATATGGGCACTTACTTGCCCCGACAACTGGTATCTGAAAAGCTCAATGAAGTTAAGAATGATATCCCATCTTCATTTGGAGAACCGGAAATGGGTCCTATATCAACAGGATTAGGGGAGATATATCAATACACATTGGAGGTAGATGAAGAGTACAAAGATGAATACTCGCCAACTGACCTAAGAAGCATTCAAGATTGGATTGTAAAAAGGCAGATGTCTATGGTTCCGGGTGTTGTTGAAGTCAATGCTTTTGGTGGGGATGTCAAACAATATGAGGTTGCTGTTGATCCTGACAAGCTTAGGCGAATGGATGTTACAATGCTTGAAGTTTTTAGTGCCTTAGAAACCAATAATCAAAATACAGGTGGAGCATATATTGAAAAAGATCACTATGCCAATTTCATTAGAGGAGAAGGTCTGGCAAGAACCATAGAGGACATTGAGCATATCGTTATAAAAAATGTCAATGACATTCCAATTACCATAAAAGATGTGGCAACAGTACAATTTGGTAAAGCCATTAAATATGGAGCATTTACGAAAGACGGAGAGGGTGAAGCAGTTGGAGGAATGATTCTGATGCTCAAAGGGGCTAATTCCAATGATGTCATTACCGCAGTAAAAGAACGTATTGACGAAATCCAAAAGTCACTGCCTGAGGGTGTACATATTGAACCTTTTTTAGATAGAAGTGATCTTATTGCGAAAACGACCGGAACGGTCAGTCAAAACCTCATTGAAGGGGCCCTCATTGTAATCTTTGTCCTGGTGTTTTTACTTGGAAATTGGAGAGGTGGATTAATCGTAGCTTCAACTATTCCGTTATCACTTTTGTTTGCTTTTATCCTGATGCATCTATTTGGAGTGTGGGCGAACTTAATGAGTCTAGGAGCTATTGATTTCGGAATTATTGTGGATGGTGCTGTGATCATAGTCGAAGGAACTGTTTTTATACTTCATGGTAAACTTCTAAAAGGTGAAAAAGTAAAAGCGGAAGAACGAGATGAGATCGCTGAAAAATCAGCAAGTAAAATGATGAACTCGGCCTTTTTTGGTCAGCTGATCATCTTGATTGTTTTTATACCTATTCTTGCTTTGCAAGGAGTAGAAGGAAAGATGTTTCAACCTATGGCACTAACATTCATGTTTGCCATGATAGGTGTGATGATTCTTTGTCTTACGTATGTTCCTATGATGTCCGCTTGGTTTTTAAGACCTGGCAGCAAGAAAAAATCTTGGGGCGATAAATTTGTTGAGTTTCTTGAACGAATTTACGAAAGAGCATTGAGCGGTGTTTTGAAAGTGGGTAGATGGGTTGTACTTGGAGCTGTTGGATTATTAGTTTTTGCGGTCTTAATTTTTAGCAAAATGGGGGGAGAATTTATCCCTGAGTTAGATGAAGGTGATCTTGCTTTTCATGCAATCCTCAAACCGGGATCTTCATTGTCCGAAACTATTGAGACTACAACTAAAATTGAACAGATAGTTATGGATGAATTCCCTGAAGTGAAACACATATACAGCAGAATTGGTGTGGCTGATGTACCAACTGACCCTATGCCTATGGATATTGCTGATGTGTTTGTGATCCTGCATCCAGAAGATGAATGGGAAACAGGAAGATCAAAGCCGGAATTGATCGACATGATGAAAGAACGACTAGAAGAAGTGCCCGGTGTGAATTATGAATTTACACAGCCCATTGAAATGCGATTCAATGAGTTGATTACCGGGGTTCGAGAAGATGTAGCCATCAAACTTTATGGTGATGATCTTAATATACTATCTGAAAAGGTAGCCGAGATTGAGCAACTTATAGCAGGAATTGATGGGATTGGTGATATGAAGGCAGAGGCAACAAGTGGATTGCCCCAGATCACGGTTCATTACAACAGGGCCAAAGTTGCTCAATATGGATTACAGATCAATGAATTAAATAGCTTAATTCAAACGGCATTTGCAGGTGGAACCGCAGGGGTGATCTTTGAAGGTGAAAAACGATTTGATCTAGTGGTCAGGCTGGATGAAGAGCATAGACAAAGTATTGATGACATCAAGAACCTTTATGTGACGACATCAAATGGATCTCAAATTCCAATGAAGGAAATAGCTGACATCAGTTATGCTCCTGGACCAATGCAAATCAGCAGAGAAAACACAAACAGAAGATCTTATGTTGGAATCAATGTAAGAGGAAGAGATGTGAAATCTTTGGTTGAGGAGATCAAGCAAAAGCTCGATAAGGAGTTAACTCTACCACCAGGGTATTATATCCGATACGGAGGAGCATTTGAGAATTTGGAACGAGCAAGTGCAAGGCTACAAATTGTAGTACCAATTGCTTTAGGACTGATCTTCATATTAATTCTGTTTGCTCTAAAATCATTCAAACAATCATTAATGATCTACATGGCAATTCCTTTAGCTGCTATTGGGGGTGTGTTCTTTTTGTGGATGCGTGGAATGCCATTCAGTATTTCAGCTGGTGTAGGTTTTATTGTCTTGTTTGGAGTGGCAGTGCTCAATGGATTAGTACTTATCAGTGGATGGAATGAGCTTAAGGATGAAGGAGTAAACGATCTGAATGAAAGAATCAAATTGGGTGCAAAACGAAGAATCAGACCAATTCTCTTAACTGCTTTAACTGATATTCTCGGGTTCTTACCCATGGCTATATCTACATCTGCCGGAGCTGAGGTTCAACAACCATTGGCAACAGTAGTTATCGGTGGAATGATTACCGCTACTTTCCTGACCCTATTCGTTTTACCAATTCTCTATAAATGGACAGAAAACATGAGCAATAAAAAGACAACAAAACTGAAGCCTGCTTTGGCAACTATACTTATTGTTGGAGCATTATTAGCTGTGCCTTTTCAGAGCCACAGTCAGTCTGATTCTGTTATTACTGATGTTGACCGAGCCATTGAAATTGGTTTCCAAAATAATAATGAGGTGAAACTTGCAGAGAATCAAATTTTGCTAAGTGAGCAGAATAAGAAGGCTGCTTTTAATCCTGGAAAGACAAATTTCAATGGGCAGTATGGGCAATATAACAGTGCTGAATCTGATTTTGGTTTTAGCATTTCTCAGGATTTTGAATTTCCAACTGTTTACACTTCACAGTGGAACTTGGCCAAAGAACAAATCATTGGTTCCGAGCTTGAACTAGAAGTAGTAAGAAACAAGATGAGATGGTTGATTAGAAAGAGTTGGAACCAGTTGGCTTATCTAAATGAGTATAGGAATTTGCTGTTGTATGAGGATTCTTTGATGCAACGATTTGTTAGAGCAGCTCAACTAAGGTACGAAGTGGAAGCAACTAATCTCTTGGAAAAAGTAACTGCTGAATCAAAATCCTTAGAGCTCCAAAACATGATTAAGATGTTAGAAGCTGATATGCTCATCCAGCAAAGAGAGATCAGTATTCTTCTGAATGATTCAACGGGAATGTATTTTTTGCCGGAGCGATTGGTTAAAATGGAGATGAATTATTTGCAGGATAGTACGCTACTTGCTAACAATCCTTTTTTGGCCTATACAAATCAACAAGTCGAAATAGCAAGGGCTGAGATTAAAACCAATAAAGCTCGGTTCTTACCAGATCTTTCAATTGGATATTTCAATCAATCCATGATTGGCACAACAACTCCATCAGGTTCTGTTGGAACCATTGGTGATCGTTTTACGGGAGTTGAATTTGGAGTTACTATCCCACTATTCTTTGGTTCTTACAGATCAAATGTCAAGACGGCAAAAATTGAAATGGAGAACGCTCAGATTAACGCAGATTCCTATTTCATTTCAATCAATAATCAATTTGAGATGCAGTTGCAACACTTAATCAGAGAAATGCAAAACCTATCTTATTTTGAGGAAACAGGACTACCCCAATCAGATTTGATGATAGATAATGCCCAAAAGAGTTATGAAAGCGGCAACATTGATTTCATCAGCTACATTCAAATTCTAGAAATGGGAATTCAGGTTAAAAAGGATTACATAATTGCAATAAAAAATTACAATGAATCAGCTATCAACATGGCTTATTTGTTAGGACAATAAAAATATACGACATGAAAAAGAACATTATATATTCAGCTCTTCTGATCCTGCTACTGGCGGCTTGTGGAGGTAGCGAAACGGATGGACATGAAGATGAACATGGACACGAACATGAGGGAGAAGATCATGGCGAAGAGATCCATTTTTCAGAAGATCAATTTAAGGCCTTAGATTTTAAAGTTGATACTTTGCCAAAGCGAAACTTGGGCACTTATGTTGAGGCTAATGGAGAATTAGAAGTTCCACCTCAAAATCAGGCAGAAGTTACTGCAGTAATTGGAGCCAATGTAAAAAGTATCAAAGTGATTGAAGGTGAGAAAGTAAAGAAAGGACAAGTGCTTGCTTACCTTACCCATCCTGATCTGATTCAACTTCAAACAGATTATATCACCAATTGGAATGATCTGCAATTTCTTGAACAAGAATATAAACGGCAAGAGAAATTATATGAAGATAAAATCACCAGTGGTAAAGATTTTCAAAAACTGAAAACAGACTACAATTCAAAGATTGGAGTGGTAAACGGATTGGAAGCTCAACTTCAGCTAATAGGAGTAAACGTGGACAATCTTAAAGAGAATAAAATTTCTCAAATAGTGGCAGTACGTAGTCCAATCAGTGGATACGTCAGACTAGTAGAGGTGAAGGTTGGCCAATACGTCAATCCTGAAACGAGTATGTTTGAGATCATCAACAATGATCATGTGCACGTTGATCTTATGGTTTTTGAATCTGATGTACATAAAGTAAGAGAAGGGCAGCAGGTGCAATTTTCAGTAGAATCTTTACCGGATAAATTGTTGACCGCTACTATTTACTCTGTTGGGCAAAATTTTGAAAATGACCCTAAGGCAGTACATATTCATGCTGAGATCGACAACAAAGAAGGGCATTTAATTCCTGGCATGTATGTGAGAGGAAGAATCATAGTAGAAGATTACTTCAGTTACGCACTACCTGAAGAGGCTATTGTGAGAGAAGGGGAGCAATACTACATTTTCAAAGCTGAGAAAGAAGCTGAGGAATGGGCATTTGAACCAATTGAAATAGCCATAGGAGTTAAGGATGAAGGATGGGTTGAAATCAAACTTTTTGAACCATTAGAAGAAGGGACTATCATTGCATGGAATAATGCCTATAACCTGATGGCTGAAATGAAAAAAGGAGAGGCTGAGCACAGCCATTAATGAAAATAACTATGCGAAAAGAATTAGAACGCTTGATAAGAGAACAATCAGAATTCAAGGACGAAATAACAAACGACCAATGCTTGTATGATGATATTGGTATTGATTCATTGAGTATTGTAGACTTGATCAATCAGGTCGAAAAAGCATTCAATATCTCTTTTCTGGAAAGTGAGGTCAAGGAAATAAAAACGGTTGACCACCTAATAAACCAAGTAAAATCTAAAATCAATAAATAACAACGGTATGAAACTTAAATTTCAAACAATTGCCCTTATGGCGCTTTTAACTTTTGGTCTAACAACTTTACCATCATGTGGTGGAGGTGAAGAAGACACAAACACAGAAGAAAACCATGAAGGACATGACCATGATGGTGATGACCATGAAGGGCATGATCATTAATTACACAAAAGGTCAGGGGATTATCCTCTGACCTTGTTTTAGATTTAGATTATGACATTGTTTCAAATATTTCTTCCTGCATTCATGATCGTTTACTTTTTTCAGGTATTCGTAATTAGAAGTTATGTGCAGTGGAAAAAGACAGGACAAAACCCGTTTGTATTCAGTAGATCTGGAAATGCTCATGATTATATAGGGTTTGTGTTCAAAATCATGACAGCAGTTAGTGTAACTGTTATCGTGCTTTTCTCATTTTTTAAAGACATTTATTTAGAATTTTTAGGCCCCCTAACCTACTTGGATTTTGATGAATTAAAATGGACAGGAGTTGGGCTTTTAGTATTTTCATTGATCTGGACAATTGTTGCTCAGTATCAGATGTCAAATTCATGGCGAATAGGAATTGATTATGAGGAGAGGACTACATTAGTTAGTGAGGGAATTTTCAAACTGTCAAGAAATCCAGTTTTTCTTGGAGTATTACTCATCTATTTGGGGACCTTTTTAATCGCTCCAAATGCAATAACACTAACTCTTTTTGTGCTTTGCTATTTTATTCTTCAAATTCAAACAAGATTAGAGGAAGAGTATCTAGAGAAGATTCACGGACAAGATTATATTGAATACAAGAAAAAAGTACGGAGATGGATTTAGAAAACAACAAACAAGAGAAAAGACATTTTCATACATATAACAATGAAGGTGAAATTGAGTGCTGCCATCTTGAGGAAAAGATCAATTTGATTGCCGATCAACCTAAAGATAAGACAAGCAAATCAGCAAGTGCATTAAAGCCTTATATACCTTCAATCATCACATTTGTTTTGTTGATGCTCGCAATTGTTTTTGACAAGCTCATCAAACCTGATTGGTATGACAACTATGTACGATTAGGACTTTACATTCTTGCCTATGCACCAGTTGCTTTGCCCGTTATTAAAGACGCCTGGAAAGCTACCGTAAAAAAGGACCTATTTTCAGAATTCACACTCATGGTTATTGCAACTATTGGTGCATTTTATATAGGAGAATACCCCGAAGCAGTTGCCGTGATGCTCTTCTATTCTATTGGTGAACTCTTCCAATCTGCTGCAGTAAGAAAAGCGAAAGGTAATATCAAGGCTCTTTTAGATCTACGACCTGATTCTGCCAATGTAATCAAAGATGATAAGGTTGTTGAAGTGGCGCCGGAGAATGTACATATCGGTGAAAAACTGCAAGTGCGGTCAGGTGAGAAGGTGCCACTTGATGGTGTTTTACTTTCAGATCATGGAATATTAAATACGGCTGCATTGACAGGCGAAAGTGTTCCTGTAGAATTACATAAGGATGCTGAAGTGCTTGCAGGGATGATCAATGAAGGGCCAGTTTTAGAAGTTCATGTGACTAAAGAATATGCAGACAGTTCTTTATCTAGAATACTTGAAATGGTTGAGAATGCAGCATCTCAAAAAGCCCCAACCGAGTTATTCATTAGAAAGTTTGCAAGAGTATATACCCCTATTGTTGTTGGATTAGCTGCTGCCCTAACCTTTCTACCTTACCTATTTGTTGAGCAATACATATTCAATGATTGGTTATACAGAGCGTTGATATTCTTGGTGATCTCATGTCCATGCGCATTAGTAATCTCTATACCGCTTGGCTATTTCGGTGGGATCGGAGCAGCATCCAAGAATGGAATATTGTTTAAAGGATCAAACTATTTGGATGCTTTTACGAAGGTGAACACTGTTGTAATGGATAAAACCGGGACTTTAACCAAGGGTATCTTCCAAGTTGAAAAAATAAAATCCGAATCAATGAATGAACAGGATTTTCTCAATCTTGTTGCATCTGTCGAAAAGAATTCAACACATCCAATTGCCAAAGCCATTGTTGATGCTTCAGATCAAAATGCATCTATCTCAGTAAATGACGTGAACGAAATACCTGGACACGGATTACAAGCCATGTATAATGATCAACAGATATTAGTCGGTAATGCGAGATTGCTTCAAAAAAATGAAATTATTTATCCTGAAGAGATCAATGCCATTGTTGAGAGTATTGTTGTTGTCGGCTTAAATGGTAAGTACGAAGGATACATCACGGTATCTGATCAAATCAAGGAAGACGCTAAGTCAGCTATTGAAGAACTGAACAAACAAAATATTACGCCTGTCATGCTTTCAGGAGATAAACAAAGTATCGTATCTAAAGTGGCAAATGTTCTGAATATAAAACAAGCGTTTGGAGGGTTATTACCTCAAGACAAAGTCAGCAAAGTACAGGAGATTAAGAAAGATCCGAATAAAGTGGTAGCATTTATTGGGGATGGAATCAATGATGCACCAGTTTTGGCTATGAGTGATGTTGGTGTAGCAATGGGAGCAATGGGAAGTGATGCTGCTATTGAAACTGCAGATGTTGTGATTCAAACTGATCATCCATCAAAGATCAATACTGCTATAGAAATTAGCCGTGCTACCAAAAAGATCGTTATACAAAATATAGTACTTGCTTTTGGAGTAAAGCTGCTCGTGCTTGCATTGGGTGCTGGAGGAATTGCAACAATGTGGGAAGCTGTGTTTGCAGATGTAGGGGTTGCCTTATTAGCGATACTGAATGCCATTAGAATTCAACGAATGAAATTTTAATTCATGAAAATTAAGTTTAGCATCTTACTATTAATAATAAGCCTAATGTCAAATGAATTGTCATACGGTCAAACATATAACGATAAAGAATTTTGTAAGTCAAATTGTTCCAGGCACGGAAATGCTCATACATTATTCAGACCAGTTGAATTTTATATAGAAAGTAGAAGCTTAACCAATAAGTATGACATTAAGTATCACAGGCTAGAATTGACTGTAGATCCTGATTCATTATACATATCAGGGACTATAACAACCTATTTTGTCCCTTTAGTTACGGGCTTCAACGAAATCACCTTTGATCTAACAGATAGTTTGACCGTCAATTCAGCAACTTATAATGGCTTGCCGACTACTTTCAATGCCCCAGGTGACAATACAATTAATATTGATTTTCCCTCAACATTACCCATTGGTACATTGGATAGTCTTGTTGTCAATTACGAAGGTGTACCATTTAATTCGGGATTTGGTTCGTTTGATACGGCGTCACACAACGGATTCCCAATTCTATGGACTTTGTCAGAGCCATATGGATCAAGGGATTGGTGGCCGTGTAAACAACAATTAACGGATAAAATAGATTCAATTGACGTTATCATAACCTGTCCAACTTCATATACTGCAGTTTCAAATGGATTATTAATAGATACCGCTGTAAGTGGTCCAAATACCACATTCCATTGGAAGCATAGGTATCCAATTCCTTCATACTTGATTGCCATTGCAGTAACGAATTATGATCTTTACATTGAAGAGGTGCCTTTAAACTCTGGAGACACAGTATTCGTTCATAACTATATCTATCCGGAAGATACGACCATGTGGTTTGACTCTTTTTCATCCACATATGTTTATATGGTTTTTTTCTCTGATCTGTTTGGTGATTATCCTTTTGCTGATGAAAAATATGGCCATGCTCAGTTTCCATGGGGAGGAGGAATGGAACATCAGACAATTAGTTTTATGGGAGCTGCTCCACCCGGATTGATTGCTCATGAACTAGCTCACCAATGGTTTGGAGACAAAATTACATGTGGAAGTTGGGAGGATATTTGGTTGAATGAAGGATTTGCAACTTATTTGACAGGATTAACATTGGAGACTTTTTATCCTCCAGAATGGCGGCAGTTTAAAGAAAACAATATTCAGTCCATCACCTCAGTTCCTTGGGGTTCTGTATTTGTTGATGATACTACTTTGGTAGGTAGAATCTTTGATTATAGACTAAGTTATCAGAAAGGTGCAATGGTTGTTCATATGTTGAGATGGGTGCTGGGAGATTCTGCATTTTACTCAGGAGTGAATAATTATTTGATTGATCCTCAATTGGCATTTTCATATGCTAGAACGGATGATTTGAAATCGCATCTTGAAGTAGCAGGTGATACGAATCTGACAGAGTTTTATGATGATTGGTTCTACGGTGAAGGTTATCCATCTTATCAAATTGATGCCTATCAAAATGGTGGTTTATTGGATATTACAATTAATCAGACAACAAGTCATCCTTCTGTAGATTTTTACGAGCTGCCAGTTGCAATCACTGCCGTTGGAGATAACATTGACACAACCTATATGTTCAACAATACACTGCAAAATCAAACTTTTCAAGTAGAAGTTCCTTTTCCGGTTAACGAAATTCAGTTTGATAAGGATTTATGGATAGTATCCAACTTTAATACGATAAATTTCTCTAGAAGAAGTTCATTTTTAGAAGTCTATCCCAATCCAGCGACTGACGTTGTTTATTTGAATTCATCCATTGAAATTCAGGCTATCAACATTTATGATGTATCTGGTAAAAGTGTTTTTCAATCAGCTCCGAACATGATGTACGTTGACGTAGACTTTTCCACCTTTTCCTCTGGTCTTTATGTTATTACCGTTGACACAGAATTTGGAACAAAGGAGTTTAAAATAATCAAAGAATAATGTTGACACATTGAAGGTGGTTAAAAACATATTAATTCTTGGAGGTTATGGGAGAGCTGGTAAGAATATAGCCCATTTGTTAGGCAAATACTCTTGCTACAATGTAAAGATTGCGGGAAGGAATATTGAAGCAGCAAATGAATGTGCGTTTGCCATTAATGATGAGCTAAATATTGGTCGAATTTCTTCCAAGAAGGTTGATGTCAAGGATAAAGGTGAGCTTGTGAATGCGCTAAAGGATGTGGATTTGGTAGTGGTTTGTTTACCTCTAGATGGTCAGCTAACAGAGAATCTTATTCATGCCATATTGAACAGCAACTGTAAAACGTATTTGGACATTAGTCCCGGAAAAGAAAAACATAGGGCCTTTCAAATCAATCAGCAACTGATAGATGAAAGTGATAAAATCTTTGTAGTTGACGCTGGATGTGAACCGGGCATGCCTTCAGTATTGATCAGATTCTTAAAGACGATCAATTCGGAGATCAGGAAGGTTAAAGTCAATGTTGTTTATCGTGAACGCGATATGCCAGATGCAAGTATTCAAGATCTACTTTCACATAATGAAAAAGGCTTGATCTTAGAAGATGGTGTTTGGAAAGAGGCCAAGAATTCCATCAAGAAAATTTCCTTTCCAATGAACTTTGGCAAATTACGCACTGTACCAGTATGGATTCCGGAATTGGAAAACATTCATCTTGAAGCTCAAATTACTGATCTGGAATACAGGCATGCAGGGATCAATGGTGTTTCTAATATCGTCTCGCTCTTGTGGAAGAGTTTGCTGAATTACATTTTGCCCGTTAAAACTGGAGTTAAACTATTCAATTGGGCAATCAAGAGATTTACAAAGGAACCTTTAGGTGGTCTGCTGATTGTTGAAGGTAATGATGGCACCGAAAAAACGACTATTCAAGGATATCATAAAGATATTTACGTTGCCACCGCCATACCAGCTGCAGCAACAGCAATCCTAGTTTTAAAGAATAGTGCTGATTCACCAGGATCATACTTTATGAATGAAGTAGTAAATATTCCAGAATTTATTGCGCAATGTGGTAAAATGGGATTTGAGATAAAGGTTCAATCCAGTTAACAAATGGCTCTAGAAATAAATATTGAACCCGAAGATCCAGTTGGTCGAATCTCTGAGTTCATGGTTAATATTCATTTTTGTATCTTGGATTTGTGAAGTATCTATTGATAGTAGTCTCATTAATAAGTTTTAATCTACAAGCTCAAGAATTTACAATTGTTGAATGCCCTGACACAGTTTATGTGAACAGCAACGTTCCTTGCTGGGGGACATTTATTACGTTCTCAAACAACTCTCAGAATTTTGTAATAACTGCTATAATTGATACCGCTTCTCAACAATTAAATGGCACATCTCAGGTGGTGGGTTTTAACGGCTGTAACACGCCTCTTCCAGGACAACCTGATTTATTGGGCGTTGAAGGGAATGACACGCTTTTCGCTATGTTCACCTACTTTCCTAATGGACAAATAGGAACCACTGTTGTTGATGTTTGCTTTTTCAACTGGAATAATCCAGGAGATACTATTTGCGAGACCATGGTGATTATCACTGACCCTTTTGCCTCTCAGGAAAAATTTGAAAAGCACGAAATTTCCCTTTTTCCTAACCCAACTAATGGACAATTTAGTATTTCTGGAATAGAAAATGTCTCCGAAAATGCAAATATATATGTCTACAATTCTATTGGAGAACTAGTCTTTTACGACCACCTAAAGTCATCAATTTATCTCAACGATTTAAAGGGCGGTAATTATTTTGTTGTCATTCAGGTCGGTCAAAAATTATATACAGAAACATTAGTTATCTCTGGATAATCGGTTAAAAGTAAGTACTGAACCCAAAGATCCAACTTGAAGAAAGCGCAGCAGGATTGTTCACAATATCTTTTTGCCACGAATATCTATAATTCAATCTGAATACAGTTTGGGGAGATGGTCTGAAACTTACGGCGGGAGTGATTGCCATCAAATTATCTCCAATAAGTGTTGTAGTACCATTGAACATCCCCATGTTCCAATCAACGTAGTCAAATCTCATGGCCAAATTAAGCGTAGAATTTTCCCACTTAAACCATTTCGGCCTATATACTGGTTGAACAAAATCAACAAACATCCCCCATTGAGATTCTCCAAACTGTTGTGTGTATGACCCTGGCACATCAATATACGCGTACACTGCCTCACCGATAATGTTGGTATTGATCTTAGGAATAGTGAAATTCAAATCAAAAGCCGCCACATCAACTCGTCTCTTTTTGTCCAACATCAATCCATCCGCCTCAAATTTATTATAAACACCACCCATGTAAGACAATCCTATCTCACCAAACTTTCTATTCTTAATTGCCACTTTTCCACTGATCATAGGTAAGCCGCTATTGTTTTCTTCAAATCTTTCTTCGGTATCTTTTGATGCAGGCAAATAGGTCTTGTTTTCTTCATTATCTATGATTCTATCGTCAAAGCCATTTGAAACATAGAGCTCATATCCAAAGACCCAGTTGTTTTTATTTGTCTTTCCGTAAATTCCAAACCCCGCATTTGACCATGTAGCTGGTACAATTCCTGTTGAAACATCAGGGCGTTCTACGAACTCCCACTTGGGTCCGTCATGATTTTGGTTGAAGGCTCCAATAGGATTCATGATTATACCTCCTCTAAAATTCAATAAAGGATGAATGGTCAGATCCAAAGCGGCAAATTCTATTGCAATTTCTTTTGTGCCATCTTCAAATTCTAACTCGGTTAAAAATTTCAAACGGTTTTTTATTGAGGAAGATAAAAACAAGGTTAGTCTTCTTGCCTGAAATGAAAGTCCGTCAGTTATCCCATCATTTATAGTGTAAATTGAATTAGCTTCAAGGTATCCACCAACGGCTACAGGTACTTTTTTGTGCGTTAAAAACGGCCTATTGTAGACTGCATCCATATTTAATTTAGACGTGCTTGTGTCATAAGGCACTTTAAAAAATCCTGTATCCTTTTGTGCCAAAACCAAGTTGCACATTAAAATGAACAGTGACACAAGAATTACTCTTCTATACATTGATGTAGATATTTTTTTCATCTGTTTTAGTTTCAAATGTTTTTAGATCATACTCTGCAGGTCCTTCCAAAACTTTACCTTGAGTAGAAAATTCACTTCCGTGACAAGGACAACTATAGGCACCACCAGCTACGTTTAATTCGCATCCCTGATGAGTGCATTCCATTAATGAAGACACGTATTCATTTTTTCCTGTTCTGTACACACATATTGGAAATTGGAATTTTTCAGATTTGTAGAGAACAAACTTTCGCTTTTTGCTTTTTCCCTCCTTTACAATTTCGAATTCAGAAAGTGGAATAGAAACCACCCCATCTTTATAACTATGTTCTGCTACATAGTACAAGCCCTCACATGATGCAAGTCCGGCACCTAAAGGAACAACTAATAAGGCTTTACAGCTTTGTTGGAGAAACTTACGGCGCTCCATGATTATAGAGATTCAAGGAATTTGATCAATTGTGCTTTCTCAGTATCACTCAGCTGTTCGTACTGTTGACGCGACTGATCAGCCTCACCGCCATGAAGCAAAATTGCTTCCTCAATGCTTTTCGCACGACCATCATGCATCAACAAGTACTGACCTCCTTGTGAAACTTTGGATAATCCTAGACCCCATAATGCTGGAGTTCTCCACTCTGATGTCAAAGCATTTCCTTCTGTATAATTATCATCTAATCCAGGACCCATGTCATGTAATAACAGATCTGTATAAGGATAGAACTCTTGAAAGGACAAAACGCTAATAGGCGAATATGAAGTTTGCATAACATCCACATGACATTTAACACAACTTACTTGTGTGAACAAGTTTTTGCCTGCAATCACATCAGGATCATCTTGATTTCTTTGAATTGGAGCTTTTAAAGTTTTGAGATAAAATACTACCTGATGCACAACTGATTCATCAACCTCAGGTTCAACTGGTAGTCCGCTGAACGGATCAATCGGTTCAAATACAGATGTGATACCCATATCTTGATTGTATGCACCAGCAGTCTGTGCCAATAAATCATAAGCTGCTGCTTTCTTTCCAAATCGGCTAATATATCTGCCGTTCAAAGTAACTGATCCCGGCCTTAAAGTAACATATCCAGGGATCATATTCCAATGTACTCTTCCACTGATTCCATCTCCATCCACATCATTCGGATCTTCAAGTGCTAATAAATCGGCGTCAGACACCGCATCCAAATAACCTAATCCAGTAACGGCAGGGGCAACAAGGTCTGTAGTCGTAGCACCAGAAGGTAATACCTCCGGACTATAACCCGGAATTGCCTTATGTTGCAATTGAGGCCCACCCTGATTTAAGAATTGATTACCAGAAGTGTCAGATTGTCCAAACCTAGTAAACATGACGAATTCGGTTCCTTTTCCATCACCAATATGGCATGCTGCACATTGGTTTGCAACGAATACAGGTCCTAATCCTTCATTAACAGTAAAAACATCTGCAAATGCTTCATCACCCTTCAGAAACTCGGAAAGTTCTGTGCTATTTAAACCATCAATAGGTCCGTCTAAGACATCTTCCTCTAATGGTTCAATTGGTCCCAACTTACTGCATGACACGAAGATCATGCCCAATATTATAACTGATAAAAAGCCAATATTTTTCATTTGTCAAACATTATTTACTTGACAAATCTAATATATTATTTAGACTTGTCTAATCTATTTATTCAAAATGTTGTTTAATTTTGTGACATGATCATCAGTAGCACAGAAGAGAACTATCTAAAGGCGATTTATAAACTAGCCAAAATTCAACCTAAGGGAATCTCCACTAAGTCAATTGGCGAATTGCTTAAAATCAAGTCACCCACCGTTTCTGACATGCTCAAAAAACTCTCCGATAAGAAGCTCATCAAATATGAAAAGTATAAAGGAGTGGAATTGACTTCGAAGGGTGAATCATTGGCGCTTCTTGTGATACGGAAGCATAGACTTTGGGAAACTTTTTTAGTAGAAAAACTAGAATTCAAGTGGGATGAAGTTCATGAAATGGCAGAACAACTTGAACACATCCGATCAAAAGAACTGGTTAACAGATTGGATAAGTTTTTAGGTAATCCAAAGTTTGATCCTCATGGAGATCCAATTCCTAACAATGAAGGGAAAATTGAAATTAGATATGATGATACACTTGACCAAATCAAAACAAATGCCGAGGTAATTGTTGTTGGTGTTAAGGATCACACAAAAGAGTTTCTGAATTATTTAGATAAAAGTGGCATTCAATTAGGGTCAAAGCTTAAAGTAGTCGAGCGAATCAGTTATGATGGTTCTATTGAAATACAAAATAGTTCAAAGAAAAAATTGCATCTGTCTGCACAGGTAATTAAGAATATTGTGGTGAAGAATGCTAATTAAATTGATCTAATTCTTCAATCTTCTCAATCAATTTTTTCTCAAGTTTACCGACAAACTTCACCTGCTGCTTCTTACGATTTGAAATGTCATGAAAGGATCTATATACGTCTCCCACTTTGATTTGAAAGATCTGTTCAAAGGAGCTACAAATGTCTTTCAATTCAGCTTCACCATAATTTAGAGCGCCGGAAGCCTGAAGTGCATAGATCAATTCAACCAGGTCTAATTTATTAGCGGTCCATTTCAACTTGGGTTTAACTTGGTTGAAAATTGGTAATTCTGGTTTAGGTGAAAGATGCCTTTGGAAAAGATCAAATGCAAGTATGTTTGCAGCTACTCCATCATGCGAAGTATTGAATTCGGGATCATCTAGCTGTCTGGTACTATGTTTTGATAAGGTGATGAGGTTTGTGCCACGCAGAAAGTAGATTCTGTCCAAATGAGTTAATCCAGCTCTGTAGTACGTAACAAACTCTCTATTTTCACGCATGATATACCGGAACATTCTTTCCTTCTTCTCAATACAACAAGTCAATTCCTTTTCACTGGCCAGTAGTTTTTCTGTTTCGATTTCTGCCAATACAGAAAAGAAGATGAGATATGAGTTCACTCTTGGTTTTACATACTTGAAAAAATGGATCTCATCATCCTCAGATTGAAACCCACCATTGTTGATTTGCTTTCTGAAGGCTGTTAAAACTTTCCGGATCAGCTTAGCAGCTTTTGTTGTTCTGTTATTGATATCTGGTTCATCAAGGTGCAACTGCTCCAACTCATCACAAAGAGATTTGGTCGCTGCTATGTAGTCTTGCATAAGCTTTGTAATTAAAGGGGTTAGTCAATCAATTGTATTGATAGCAAATTCAAAGATCTAACCCCACCACGTAATCAATTTCCGACCTGCTTTTTTTCTTTTTGAACGGCTTCTTGTTGATTGAGTTTTTGCTTTAAAACACGCATGTCTTCACTAACTTTTCGATCTAAAACTTTTGCATAAATCTGAGTAGTTGCCAATTTAGTGTGGCCGAGCATTTTGGATACTGTTTCAATTGGAACACCGTTAGAAAGAGTAACAGTGGTTGCAAAAGTGTGACGAGCGACATGTGTTGTGATTTTCTTTCGAATCCCGCACAAATCTGCGATCTCTTTTAGATAGGAATTGTAACGTTCATTTGTATTCACTGGAAGTAAACGGTTATTTTCAACACAGTGAGGATGATCTTGATACTTCTCAATAATTTCCATTGCAATAGGAAGTAAAGGAACACTTTCACGATTTCCAGTTTTGTTTCTATTGGTGGTTATCCAGTAGTCACCGTCTATGCCAACAGAAAGTGCATTTTGATCGAACTTGAATATATCAGCATAGGAGAAACCGGTATAGCATTGAAACAAGAAAACATCACGAACTTTGATTAATCTTTCAATTTTAAAATCTTTGTCTTTGATGCGGTTAATTTCGTCTTGTGTTAAAAATTCTCTTTCCGGATTTCGATAAGAACACTTAAATTGGGTAAAAGGACTTGCATTAATCCACTCCAATAAGACTGCAACCTTCAATACTTTTTTCAGATGGACTAAATTTTTGTGTGCCGTATTGTTCGAAAGTTTGTCTTTAGTAATTAAGTAATGTTCAAATTCAGTGATAAAGGAATATTTCAATTCATCCAGTGGAATATCCTCAATTCTAAAATGAAGCTTCATGAAATCGATCATTTTAGATTTTGTTGCCTTGTACCTGAGCATTGTATTTTTGTGGATCAAATTGGAGTTATACTTCTCCTGGAGTTTTGCAATGTGATAATCAAAAGCGTCACAAACGGTTTTCTTTTTAGGCTGCTCAATTTCAATTCCAAGATATTTTGCCTTAAGTTCTTTTGCTGATATCAATTCATTAGAAGCAACAACTCTTAAAAAAAGATTATTCAGTTCACTTTTTACTTGATTGATATATGCATTCACGACCATCTGAGATGAACCATTGCCAACAAGTTGCATTCTTTTTTTATCCCACAAATCTGGATCTATTTTGTGTGGCGTTGAAAATTGAGCTCTGGCGCCATCAATTGTTATTTTACAATACAAAGGAGCTCTGCCTAAATTTACTTGCTGCAAGTAAGGATAAAAATTAAGTTTTAGCTTTTGTGTTGTGTTCATATTTCTATGTTTTAAGTTACAGTATCAACACGCTCAACACTACAACCATACAAGGATAAAAAGCTGCTTCGTAAATTATTTACGTTTAAATTGCAAGTATCATTTCACAATTTGACTACTTGCAGTATTACTTGCAATTTTTTGCTTTTCAATTGATTTTAAATGAATTCAGAAAAAATTACATTTCTCTGAAAACTCAATATTTTAGAAGGATTTGGGTTTGAATAATAAAAAAAGCCCTTCGCAAGAAGAGCTTTTTGTGACCCCGGCAGGATTCAAACCTGCAACCCTCAGAGCCGAAATCTGATATTCTATTCAGTTGAACTACGGGGCCAATTTGCCTAACTGATTACTAAATGTAATCATCAAAAAGCTTTTTTAGACAAAAAAGCGGAGAGCGATCTCCCCGCATATTTACTTCCCTTTGAAGTGATATTTCCACTTCTTGTGGGCCCACCAGGGCTCGAACCTGGGACCCCTTGATTATGAGTCAAGTGCTCTAACCAGCTGAGCTATAGGCCCGGAACAGTAAAATGTTCCAAAAGTGGGGCAAAGATAATAATTTGTTGCGATTACTTTATCGTTTTTTAAGCCAATGATTCCTGTTATTGGATTGACCATAATTCTAATATTACTCCAGGTTACTTATTATCTTCTTTCTTAACTTTTTCTACCTTTTCAGTTTCCTTTTTTGCCGGAAACTTATAGGCAAATCCAACTGAAAGCACTTCTTTGAATTGTAACCGGGGACCTCTTCCTGTAAGTACACCTGAATCATCATATACGGCAATGTCGATATCATCATCATAAATTAAATGTGTTGATAGGGTGGCAGAAATAAACTTGTTTACTTTAAACTGAACCAACGTTTCCCAGTTCACATCAATATTTTGTGGGTTGTGCAAATAATTGGAAAACAAACCTAGCTTAGAAGTAATCTTTATATTCTCCATGATCTCATGCGTATAAATTAACTTGATATATCCACCCGCTTCAAAACGAACCATTTTTCCAGGAATTACCGTTGATCCGGTGGTATCTATCCCATCTACCCCGAATGCCCCTGCATTGGCCAAGTCCTGGTCTAATACAAAAGTTGTTTTCATTGTAAAAGGTGCGATAAAAGCAGAAAATATTTTGTGCGGTCTGAAATCCATACCTGCTGCTAATAGTAAATAACCAGGTGCCATAAATCTGGAAATACGTACTGAGTCATTCGGATAGTTATACCCATCTGTAAACTGTGTATTGAAATTCATTAATGCTGAATAATACCACATTTTAGATGCCTTTCTACCGAACTTGGAGTCCAGATCAATTTTGTCATCTGTTTTAATCCAACGGACATTATCCTTACTCCCCTGACGTTGTATTCCATAACCTAGATCTAATGAATTTTCCCAATGACTGTTTCCTTTTGTAAGATTAGCATATAAACTGGTCAGCCCATTCATTGAAATGGAATTCTGACCTCCGGCGTTCCAGTTTGTTAAACTTACTTGCGATCCATTAACCGAGACCAAGCCGCCAATCTTCCATCCATCTAACGAATCCAGATCATTGGTACGGAGGTATTTTTCCTTATCCATTACCTGAGCATAATTAACCGATAAACAGAATGTTGCTAAAAACACTAATAACGTTCGCCTCATAATCTTGTAGTTATCCCGAATTTTGCTTCGGATTAAATTGACAACAAAGTTAAAGGAGTTCGGGACGAACAAATCAATATCCGCCAGAAAATATAAAACGTAAAATGTGTAAATCTATGAATTACAGTAAATTCAGGTGCTGCAACAAGTTTTCGCGATATGACCGACTCACTGGAATAGATTTATCTGCGATCATGATCATGTTATCATCCAGTCGATCTATCTTATCCAAAGAAACAATAAATGACCGGTGAACACGAAGAAACTTAGTCGACGGCAGCCTGCTGGTAATAGATTTCATTGTAGATAAAACCGTATACCTTTCATTCGCCGTATTTATTTGTACATAATCAGCAAGTGCTTCCAGATACAGGATGTCATCAAAATTAATTCGGGTATAGCCCTTATTCTTTTTAATAAAGAGATGCGTTTCCCCATCATCCTTAGCCTGCACAGCAGATGAAATATCAGTAACCTTATTAATGGCTTGTTCAAACCTGTTTGGGTCAACTGGTTTTACCAGATAATCAGATACATCATAATTATACGTGTCTGCTGCATACTCCTTTTTTGAGCTAACCACAATGATCTGCGGAATTTCAGGAACGGCTGCAATAAACTCAATACCATTCATCCCTGGCATTTCCATGTCCAAAAACAAAAGGTCACAATTAAGTTTAGGGATTTCACTTGAGGCTTCAATCGGATCTCCGAACTGAGCTATAAGCTCCACTTTATCATTTTTGTTTATTAGATTTTCGAGAATTTTCCTCGAAAGTGGATCATCATCAAGAATAGCTGCTTTTATCATAGTATAGAAAAGGTTAGCCAAATATAAGAGGTATTTGACGAAAAAAAAATCTAAATTTCAAGTCCTTAGATATTAAATCTAACCTAATTCGTTTTAATTAACATGACAAATCAACTAAATATTAAAAATTTAGATGCAATAATCTTTGATCTTGGTGGGGTAATACTGAATATAGATTATGATCTCACAATAAACGCATTCAAAAAATTAGGGGGTGAAAATTTTGACAAACTTTACACGCAAGCCCATCAGGATCTGGTATTTGACAAGTATGAAACCGGAAAAATTACTTCAACAGAATTCATTGAATATTTGCGTTCATTTTTACCTGGTAACATTAGCCCTACCGTAGTTATTGAAGCCTGGAACGCTATGCTTCTGGATCTTCCGGCAAATCGTATCGAATTACTGGAACAACTTAAAAAAACGTACCGTATTTTTTTATTTTCTAACACCAATGATCTTCATTTTCAGTTTTTTTCAGAGTTGATGGAGAGACAATTTGGAAACCGCACATTACTTCAGGACCTGTTTGAAAAAGCATATTTTTCGCATTTGGTTGGCCAAAGAAAGCCAAATGTTGAAGCTTTTGAACTTGTTATAAAAAATCACAACCTGGATAAAAACACCACTTTGTTTATAGATGATTCTGTACAACACATTGAGGGGGCGAAAAAGGCAGGTCTGTTAACGAAACATCTGGTCCGTGAGGATATTATCGATATTTTTGACCTCACTAAAACCTGAGTCATTAGCGAACTGAGTGACCATATTTCCGAAGAACTACAAGGACTTCAAAGCAGATTATATGATCTTTCTGCCAGAAACCCCTTTATTCATATTAAATCCAACAAGTTAAGAGACCTGGATCAGCAATCCGGTGCCACTTTTAAAAAACTGTATAAAGAAGCACGTTTTTACAAATCAGAATATGACCTGGATACTACATTGTGTGTTTACTTATTCATTAAATGGAAAGAACCTCAACGGGATAACTTTTTCATATCGCCATTACTCTATAAACCTTGCCAGATTAAACTTAACCGTAAGATCAGTGAAGAATATAATGTCCTTACCGAAGAAGATGACCCTTATGCCGTAAACCCAATTCTGGCGCACAGTTTTTCACGTTTCTTTGATATTGAACTCCCACATTTTACAGATGACATTATCACATTCATTGAACTGGTAAAAGCTGGGATGGACAGTAAAAATAATTCTATCGAACTTACAACTGAATTTGATGAATCGGCTTCCTGGCAACTTGTCCAAAAAAAATGTCTCGGTAACTTCAATTACAAAAAGAGTTTGTTAGGGAAAGATTATGATACAATTATCCTTGACCCCTCTCATCAGGTTCAAAAGTTGCTTCACCCTTCAAAAGAAGAAAGTCGTGATAATGACGATTCCATCTACCCCATACTCGATTTAGACTATTCCCAAAAAGAGGCAATTACCCTTGCAAATTCAGATAATATTGTCATTCAGGGGCCACCAGGAACAGGAAAGTCTCATACTATCGTAGGGATGATTGGAAACTTTATTGCGCAGGGAAAGAAAGTACTGTTTGTTTCACAAAAACGATCGGCCTTGCAGGTGGTTTACGACAGACTTGAAGAACTTAAACTGGGAGGACTCACTGCATTTCTCAACACTGAAAAGGACGAAAAAAAGACTTTTTACTTGGACCTGAAATCAAGTTATGACAAACTCATTAAACCTGAACCATTCTCCACGCAGGAGGAGAAGTTTATCGACAACACCCTGCTGGATTTTTATCTGAATAAATATACTGCAGATAATCCCCTCCTTGGAGATTCGTACTATAACACCATCAAATCACTTCATGACTCACATTACAAGCCGGAAGAATTACAATACACAGGAGTATTGCCGAATGTGAAAGAGTGGAGCCAAAATTTAAATTTTCTTCAGGAATTAGAGAAGAAACTTATCGCTAATTTCAACCAGAAAACACTAGGTCAGGCAACCTTCACTCATCTGGATAAATCAGTATTTGCTGAATCAGACCCCATTCCTAAATTGGCTAAACGATTGCAGTTGCTTTCAGAAATTTTAACTGAAATCTTGCGGGTACAAAACACCTTTAAAATTGATAAATCACGAAAGAAATTCACCGAATTTTGTCTGGCAGCCAGCATTCTGAATATGGTCAACAAAACGCAGTTGAATCTCCTGGATCAGGAGTCAAAATCATATCGTTCTTTTGGGAACTGGGCAAAAAAATATCAACTGCTACAGTCAAAAGTTGAACGAGCAGAACAAGCCAGTAAAGTCTGGACAAACAAACCTACAAAACACGAGATCACAGAACTTATCGATCTTCTAAAACACCATCATGCCCCTAAAGGAATTCTGGGGATTTTAAAGAGAAGAAATAACAAATTAACGGAGACGTTTAAAGATTTTGATCCCAACCTATCGAATATTGCAAAACAACAACTCCTTGAAGAATTACGGACAGAATGGAATTTAAAAACTGAATTGGAGGAGGTTGAAATTAAATTGAAACACAATTTCAATATCCAAAGCCCTGAAACAGATATTCCTCATATTCTACAATTGCGTACTAAACTCAGTGAAATTTCAGGCAATTCATACGTGGAAATCCTGGAACACGAAGATTCGATTGAATTGATATCAGTATTAAACAATCTGCATTCAAAGATTCAGGAATTCAACCACATAAGTCGCTTTACTTTCCATTCAAATCTTCCAGAAAAATGGGAAGAAATTCAAAAATTGATTGAGCAGATCAAAAAAGATCTTCATCAATTTAAATTGCTGTACTCAGATCTTCAAAAGTATTTTATGCTGCCGCATTCAGTTCGTGATTTTATTACAACTAATCATTGTCCCGTCGATCAATTAACTGCTATGATTTACTATCATAAGTTGATTGAAGTTACTCGATTTGAAAGTGGGTTTGATAAACTATCCGGGGAAAATTTACAAGATGAACTCGATCAAATAAAACTGCGTCTAAACCAAAATTATAAAATTAAGACTCGTCAATTAATCGCTACTCAAAAGGATAAAATCAAAGAAAAAGAAGAGTTGTTGACCACACCAGCTTCAAGACTATCAGAGCATGAAAAAGTAAGAAAAAAGAGGTTGCGTCAAATTAAGAAAACACTGATTCACGAAATTTCGAAAAAGCAACGACACATGCCGGTGAAACAGTTCATTTCAGAAACCTGGGAGTATCTATCAGAACTACATCCTGTTTGGATTATGAATCCGCTTTCTGTTTCAGAACGCATTGAATGCGACAAAAAGTTGTTTGATGTAGTGATTTTTGATGAATCGAGTCAAATTCCATTGGAAGATGCCATTCCAGCCATCCAGCGTTCAAAGCAGGTTGTAGTTGTTGGAGACGACAAGCAAATGCCTCCGGGTGTTTTCTTTTCATCACATAATCCAGGCCCTACTTTACTTGACAAGGCAGATGTATCTTATCCGGGAAAAATGCTGAAATGGCATTACCGAAGTGAACATCCGGAACTGATTGAATTTTCAAACCTGCATTTTTATGACAATGAACTGTTGACTGTGCCACCGATTGAAAATCATACGCCAATTACATTCAATAAAGTAGATGGTATTTTTGAAAGTGGCGTGAATATAACTGAGGCCATAGCTATTGCAGATTTTCTAAAGGATAAAAAATATAAACCTTCTGATCTTGCCATTATAGCCTTCTCAAAAGAGCAGGAAAATCAGATCAGAAAGTCGCTAAGTAAACACAAGCTGGATGCTGATGAACTTCTCATACGAAATTTAGAGAATGTACAGGGAATTGAACGTGATCACATTGTAATTTCTGTTGGTTATGGACCCAATCCTGAAGGTAATTTCGTACACAATTTTGGTCCAGTTAACCGGGAAAGCGGATCCAATAGACTTAATGTGTTATTTACCAGGGCCAGGAAAAGTATTACCCTTTTTGCATCCGTAACAGCTGATGATTTCAAGATGTCAGATAATCCAGGAGTGAACTGCCTCAAAGATTATCTTTCTTTCGCGGAAAATGCAAGTGAATTTTTGTCAAGAACCATTGCAAATGACCCTTATCGCCAGGCACGTAAAGGTGTAATGCATTACAGCCATATAAATGGCTCTGCTATTTATTGTTTTGTGCAACATGAATCAGGTAAAGTTATGCTACTTGACCCCTGCACGAAAGAACGCGAATCGAAGGATTTATATACGGTATATAATGTGCTAAACCAACGATTTAAGGATGTTAAAATTCTCTTAACCAAAGACCTTTGGGAAAACCGGGAGTCGTTTACACATGAAATTGGGCAGTACTTTGAAGTGGACGATAAGACAAAAAAATAGCCCCGGCGTCCAAACCGGGGCTTACCCAAAATCCATGAATCAATTAGTCTAATTCAAGGACAAGAATGAAAATACCGTGCCAAAAAATTTAATCACATAAAAAGCATGATATTCTCGCATTAAAAAGTACTATCTTTGCGGCATGGAGAACATCAGAAATTTCTGCATCATTGCCCATATTGATCATGGCAAGAGCACCCTCGCAGATCGGCTGTTGCAAACAACCAACACGATTTCTGAACGAGATATGAAAGACCAGGCCCTGGATGATATGGACCTGGAACGTGAGAGAGGGATTACTATTAAATCACATGCCGTTCAAATGGATTATTTCCAGGACGGTAAAAAGTACATTTTAAATTTAATTGACACTCCCGGTCACGTTGATTTCTCCTATGAAGTTTCTCGTTCAATTGCTGCGTGTGAAGGCGCACTTTTGATCGTAGACGCCGCTCAGGGAATTGAAGCGCAAACCATTTCTAACTTATACCTTGCACTTGAAAATGACCTGGAAATCATTCCGGTTTTGAATAAGATGGACCTTCCGGGAGCAGAACCTGAAGCGGTAACGGATCAAATTGTTGAACTGATTGGGTGTGACCCTGAATCTGTGATTCCCGCAAGTGGAAAAACCGGTTTAGGTGTAGACAAAATACTCCAGGCTATAGTTGAACGAATTCCTGCACCAAAAGGAAATCCAGACGCACCTTTAAGAGCAATGATCTTTGATTCAGTGTTTAATTCTTTTCGTGGGATAATAGCTTATTTCAGGGTGTTTGACGGAGAAATTAAGAAGGGAGACGAAGTAAAATTTGTCGCAACAGGGAAGGAATATGAAGCAGATGAAATTGGCATTTTGCGAATGACCATGGAACCCCGGAATGCGGTTTCTACCGGAGATGTGGGTTATATTATTTCAGGAATCAAAAAAGCCAATGAAGTAAAAGTTGGTGATACGATTACAACAATTGCCAATCCTTGTCAAAATGTTGTTCAGGGATTTGAAGATGTTAAACCCATGGTATTTGCAGGAATATATCCGGTTGATACTGACGAATATGAAGAACTAAGAGCTTCTATGGAAAAACTCCAGCTCAATGATGCTTCTCTGACATTTGAACCAGAAAGTTCGGCGGCACTGGGATTTGGATTTAGATGCGGGTTCCTCGGAATGCTTCACATGGAAATCATTCAGGAAAGATTGGAACGAGAGTTTGACATGACTGTTATTACGACTGTTCCCAACGTGTCTTATAAAGCATATTTGAAAAAAGGCGGTGATCCGGTTATTGTAAATAACCCATCCGAGTTGCCCGATCAGTCGATTTTGGATTTTGTAGAAGAACCCTATATCAAGGCTCAGGTAATTACCAAGTCAGATTTTGTTGGATCTATCATGAACCTCTGTATTGAGAAACGGGGTGAACTTAAAAATCAGGTTTATCTCACACAGAACAGGGTAGAAATTACCTTTGAAATGCCAATGGGAGAAATAGTTTTTGACTTTTATGATAAACTAAAAACTGTCTCTAAAGGTTATGCTTCATTTGATTATTATCCAATCGGATATCGTAAATCTGACTTGATCAAATTGGACATCCTTTTAAATAGCGACCAGGTTGATGCACTTTCGGCTCTGGTTCACCGAAGCAATGCCTTTGATCTTGGAAAAAGAATTTGTTTAAAGCTGAAAGAGCTTATTCCAAGACAGCAATTTGAAATTCCAATTCAGGCTGCAATCGGTGCAAAAATTGTTGCTAGAGAAACAATTAAAGCTCTCCGTAAAGATGTGACTGCCAAGTGTTACGGTGGTGATATTACCCGAAAAAGGAAACTCTTAGAGAAGCAGAAAAAAGGTAAAAAACGTATGCGCCAGGTAGGGAATGTTGAAGTGCCCCAGGAAGCATTTCTTGCCGTTCTGAAGTTGGACAGTTAGACAACTATTTTTTTAGTTGTTATTTTAATGAGTGATTTTAAGCTTTCTAGGCATCCATTCGCTACATAAAATCGTCTAATTTTTGTATATTGCTAGTCTACATTTGAGACTATCAATCTCTTGAAATGAAGATACGTTTGAACCTCTTACTCAAGGCCGCAATTCTTTGCGTGAACTTGTTGACCTCTTTTTCGCTCTGGTCACAAGTAACTGTTGAGTTTAGGATATTGTCTGTAACATCAGATATTTCAGACATGGACCCAGCTGGTGCAGACGATAGTGATCCAACGTGGTATTACGAAATTACAGATGTCCCATTCGGTAACTTTGGTTCAGGAACAACAGCATTACCGGAAACCAATTGCCCCGGAACAACAGTTGTCAATGACGTATTTTACTCTCAAAATTTCACATGTGACCTCCCTACACAGTACGATTTTCTTTGGTATGCTTATGAAGCAGATGGTGCCCCTATGGCAAGTGACGGCTATACAGGTAATCAAACCGTAACTATTCCTGCGGCATCCATTAACGTTCCACAAGCAGCCTGGACTACTTTGGGCACCTACAATGCCTCTGGAGTTGCTATCAACTGTGCTGCCGGACCAACCACAACCTGGTCGTTAGTACTCCAATACAGAACAACCGGAGCATTGGACACCCAGGCACCTACTGTTACCTCCTGCCCTGGAAATGTGTCACAATCCAGTGACCCAGGTGTTTGTACAGCTACACTAGATCCAAATGATCCTGTTTTCGCAGACAACTGTGCCGTTACAGAAGTTACCTGGAACATGACCGGGGCAACTGTAGGCTCATCTCCAGGAAGTGGAATTAACTATGTAGGTAATACCGCCTTTAATGTGGGTACGACGACCATTACTTATACCGCCAGAGATGCCCAGGGAAACAGCAATAACACGTGCAGTTTTACTGTAACAATATCCGATAATGAAAACCCAACAATTACTTGTCCGGGAAATCAATCCGTGAACTCAGCTGCTGGAAACTGTTCCGCTGTAGTTAATGGAATAGCACCGGTTTCTACTGGTGACAATTGTGGTGTCACCGTTCAAACATGGGCACTTACAGGTGCAACTATAGCCAATAGCCCCGGAGCGGGAATCAATGACGCCAGCGGACAAACCTTTAATGTTGGTGTCACTACAGTGACGTATACAGTGCAGGATGCTGCCGGTAATTCTGCCAATTGTAGTTTCACAGTAACTGTGACAGATAACGAATCACCGACTTTTACAACTTGCCCGGCGAATATTAGTCAAAATGTAGATCCAGGACTCTGTACCGCAACTCTTGATCCGGCTGATCCGGTGTACGCAGATAACTGTGGGGTCACCACCCTAACCTGGACAATGGCTGGCGCTACAGTTGGAAGCTCCCCACTCGTAGGAATAAACACTATTGGGAACACAACATTTAATGAAGGAGTGACTACTATCACGTATACAGCAACTGACGCAGCCAGTAACTCAAATACATGCGTATTTTCCGTCACGATCACCGATAATATCAACCCAACCATAACATGTCCTGCAGGATTTAGTCAAAATGTTGATCCAGGCATGTGCAATGCTGTGGTTAATGGAATCTCTCCTGTTTCTACAGGTGATAACTGTGGTGTTACTGCCCAAACCTGGACCATGTCCGGAGCAACAATAGGCAGCAGTCCGGGTGTGGGAATTAATGATGCCAGCGGACAAACTTTTAATGTTGGAGTAACTACAGTTGAATACACTGTTCAGGATGCGCAAGGCAACTCGGCATCTTGCATTTTTAACATCACAATAATCGATAATGAAAATCCAACTATTACGTGCCCGGCAGACATCATTGTAAATAATGATCCGGGATTATGTACAAAAACGATCACCTATGCTACACCGGTAGGAACAGATAATTGTCCAGGAGCTACCACGACCATGACGGCAGGACTAGCCTCCGGTTCAGCATTTCCGGTTGGCACCACTGTAGTGACGTATGAAGTAACAGATGGATCAGGTAATACGGCCAGTTGCTCGTTCAATGTTACTGTCAATGATGTTCAAAATCCCAGTATTACATGTCCGGCTAACATCACTCAAAATAATGATCCGGGATCATGTGATGCCATAGTGAACTATGTTGCACCTGTTGGTACGGATAATTGCCCCGGAGCAGTAACTGCATTAACCGCGGGGCTTGCTCCAGGTTCTGCATTTCCAGTGGGAACAACGGTTGTAACATACCAAGTAACCGACGCCTCAGGTAATACAGCTAACTGTTCATTCAATGTCACAGTAAATGACACTGAAAACCCAACGATTTCATGTCCTGCAAACATTGTCGTTAATAATGATCCTGGTATTTGTGGAGCAACAGTCAATTACGTTACACCTGTTGGCACGGATAACTGTCCAGGAGCAGTAACAAACCTTATTGCTGGCCAGGCTTCCGGAACAATTTTCCCCATTGGTACTACAACAGTAACCTATGAAGTAATAGATGCATCTGGTAATTCTGCACAATGCTCCTTTGATGTCACGGTAAACGACGCCGAAAATCCAACAATTACCTGCCCTGCAGATATTGTTGTGAGCAATGATCCTGGGGTATGCGGTGCAGTTGTAAATTATGTGGCTCCTGTTGGCGCAGACAATTGCCCGGGGTCAGTTACAGTGATGACTGGAGGATTAGTAAGTGGTGCGTTATTTCCAATTGGCACAACAGTGGTAACTTATGAAGTCACTGACGCTTCTGGAAACACAGCTTCCTGCTCATTTAATGTTACGGTGAATGATACTCAGTTGCCAAGCATTTCGTGTCCGGCGAATATTACTCAATCAAATGATCCGGGTGTTTGTGGCGCTACGATTAATTACGTAACACCTGTTGGCACGGATAACTGTCCCGGCGCTACTACTACCATGACTGCTGGCCAGGCTTCCGGAACAATTTTCCCGATTGGTACTACAACAGTAACCTATGAAGTTACCGACGCGTCTGGGAATACCGCACAATGTTCATTTGATGTTACCGTAAATGATACTGAGAATCCTACGATTTCTTGCCCGACAAATATTACTGTTAACAATGATCCGGGAATTTGTGGAGCAACAATTAATTATGTTACGCCAATAGGGTCAGATAATTGCCCAGGTTCAGTCACTACAATGATTGCAGGTCAGGCTTCAGGAACTGTATTTCCAATAGGAACTACTATTGTCACGTATGAAGTAACAGATGCTTCTGGTAATACGGCACAATGTTCATTTAGTGTTACGGTAAACGATACAGAAAATCCTACTATTTCTTGCCCGGCGAATATCACTGTTTCAAATGATGCCGGTATTTGTGGTGCAACGGTTAATTATGTCACCCCTGTTGGTACAGACAATTGTCCGGGGTCAGTAACTTCTTTAATTGCCGGACAAGCTTCTGGTACCTTGTTCCCTATTGGAACAACAACAGTCACATATGAGGTAACGGATGCCTCTGGGAATACTGCTCAGTGTTCATTTGATGTTACGGTAAATGACACAGAGAATCCTACTATTTCTTGCCCTGCAAATATTACTGTTTCGAATGACCCTGCATTATGCGGTGCAGTGGTTAATTACGTTACACCGGTTGGAGCTGACAACTGTCCGGGGTCGACTACTACCTTGATTGCAGGTCAGGCCTCAGGCACAGTATTCCCAATAGGCACAACCACTGTTACGTACCAGGTAACAGATGCGTCTGGAAATACGGCACAATGTTCTTTTGATGTTACCGTAAACGATACCGAAAATCCTACAATTTCCTGCCCGGCGAATATCACACAAAATAATGATCCTGGAGTGTGTGGAGCCATTGTAAATTATGTCACGCCTGTAGGATCAGATAACTGTCCCGGAGCTACAACGACTATGATTGCGGGTCAAGCATCAGGTACCCTGTTCTCTATTGGAACAACCACGGTAACTTACCAGGTAACTGATGCCTCTGGGAATACAGCTCAATGTTCTTTTGATGTTACCGTAAACGATACCGAAAATCCTACTATTTCTTGCCCGGCTGATATTACTATTAACAATGATCCTGGCCTCTGTGGTGCCACAGTGAATTATGTAACTCCTGTAGGATCAGATAACTGTCCGGGAGCTACAACAACTATGCTTGCAGGCCAGGCTTCAGGAACTGTATTTCCAATCGGAACCACAACGGTAACCTACCAGGTAACGGATGCTTCTGGGAACACGGCACAGTGCTCATTCAATGTCACGGTGAACGATACCGAAAATCCTACAATTTCCTGCCCGGCTAACATTACCGTTTCAAATGATGCAGGTGTATGTGGTGCCATTGTTAATTATGTCACTCCTGTAGGATCGGATAATTGCCCAGGGTCTACCACTACCATGATTGCAGGACAAGCTACCGGAACACTTTTCCCGATAGGAACAACAACGGTAACCTACCAGGTAACTGATGCATCCGGAAATACGGCACAATGTTCTTTTGATGTTACCGTAAACGACACGGAGAGCCCAACTATTTCTTGCCCTGCAAATATTACCGTTTCTAATGATCCGGGATTATGTGGAGCAACAGTTAACTACGTTACTCCTGTTGGGTCTGACAACTGTCCGGGATCAACCACAACAATGACTGCCGGACAAGCTTCGGGAACCGTATTTCCAATTGGTACAACAACAGTTACTTATCAAGTGACAGATGCATCTGGAAATACGGCACAATGTTCTTTTGATGTTACGGTAAACGATACTGAAAACCCCACTATTTCTTGTCCCGTGAATATCACACAAAACAATGACCCCGGAGTGTGTGGAGCAACAGTAAATTACGTCACTCCTGTAGGATCGGATAATTGTCCCGGCTCTACCACTGCTATGATTGCAGGACAAGCTTCAGGAACCGTATTTCCGATTGGTACTACAACAGTTACTTATCAAGTGACAGATGCATCTGGCAACACTTCGCAATGCTCATTTGACGTTACGGTAATTGATACCGAAAACCCCACTATTTCTTGTCCGGCTAACATTACAGTGAGTAATGATCCAGGACTTTGCGGCGCAGTTGTTAATTACGTCACACCTGTAGGATCGGACAACTGCCCGGGAGCGACAACTACTATGCTTGCAGGACAGGCTTCTGGCACTGTGTTTCCAGTAGGAACAACTACCGTAATTTATGAAGTGACGGATGCTTCTGGAAACGCTGTTCAGTGTTCTTTTGATATTACGGTAAATGATACTGAAAACCCCACTATTTCTTGCTCGTCAAACATAACCGTTTCTAATGATGCAGGTGCATGTGGAGCTATTGTAAATTATTCAGCCCCGGTGACCTCAGACAACTGTCCTGGTTCTACTACAACCCTAATTGCCGGGCAAGCAAGTGGTACATTCTTTCCGATAGGTACTACTACAGTAACCTACGAAATCGTGGATGCCTCTGGAAATACTGCACAATGTTCATTTGATGTCACTGTAAACGATACCGAAAACCCGACTATTTTGTGTCCGGCGAATATTACCGTTTCAAATGATCCGGGATTGTGTGGAGCAACGGTGAATTATGTCACTCCAGTGGGATCCGACAACTGTCCTGGATCAACCACCACTATGATTGCTGGACAAGCTTCAGGAACTGTATTTCCAATTGGCACAACAGTAGTAACCTATGAGGTAACAGATGCTTCTGGAAATTCAACCCAATGCTCATTCAATGTTACCGTAAATGACACCGAAAATCCAACGATTGTTTGCCCTGCTGATATCACTGTAACGAATGATCCAGGCGTTTGTGGTGCAACGGTTACGTATGTAACACCTGTCGGTGCCGACAATTGTCCAGGATCAACCACCACTATGATTGCCGGACAGGCTTCAGGAACTGTATTCCCAATTGGTACTACAACAGTAACATATCAGGTGACGGACGCCTCAGGCAACAGTGTTCAATGCTCCTTTGATGTGACTGTCAATGATACAGAAAACCCGACCATCTCATGCCCGGCTGACATTACTGTCTCCAATATACCAAACGTATGTGGAGCTACAGTAAATTACGTTGCACCGGTTGGGTCAGATAATTGCCCGGGATCAACAACTGTCATGACCTCAGGTCTTGTTAGTGGCGCTTTATTCCCGGTAGGAACGACTATACAAACATTTGAAGTAACAGATGCATCTGGAAATACGGCTCAATGTTCTTTTACTATCACAGTGAATGATACCCAAAATCCTGTGATTAATTGTCCGTCAAATATTACTGTTTCTAATGACCCTGGTCAATGTGGGGCTATAGTAAACTTTGTTCCTCCTACAGGTGGTGACAACTGTCCGGGAGCTACAACCATATTGATTTCTGGTCTGCCTCCGGGCTCATTCTTCCCTGTTGGAACAACTACTCAGATATACGAAGTAACAGATGCTTCCGGAAATACTTCCCAATGTTCATTTGATGTGACCGTAAATGATACAGAAGTACCCGTAATTACTTGTCCTGCTGATATCATAGTAAATAATGACCCTGGACTTTGTGGAGCAACCGTTACCTACATTACACCAGTTGGAAGTGATAATTGTCCGGCTGCTGTGACAAACCTTATTGTTGGTCAATCATCCGGTTCATTTTTTCCTGTAGGAACGACAACCGTTGTTTATGAAGTTACTGATGCATCTGGTAATACAGCTCAATGTTCCTTTGATGTAACCGTTATTGATGCTGAAAGTCCTACAATCACTTGTCCAGCTAATATAACTCAACCTAACGACCCAGGTGTTTGTGGTGCTATTGTGAATTACACTACTCCTACGGGATCAGATAATTGTCCGGGATCAACAACAACATTAATTGCAGGTTTAGCTTCTGGATCTCTTTTTCCGGTAGGAACAACTACCGTAACCTATGAAGTTACAGACGCAGCGGGCAATACGGCGCAATGTTCTTTTGATGTAACAATTCAGGACACGGAGAATCCTACCATAACTTGTCCGTCAAATATTACAGTAGGAAATGACCCTGGCGTCTGTGGTGCAAATGTTACTTATGCTACACCAACGGGTCTTGACAATTGTCCTGGATCAGTAACAACACTAATAGCCGGACAAGCTTCGGGTACAATTTTCCCGATTGGTGTTACAACAGTAACCTATGAAGTAACGGATGCAGCAGGAAATACATCTCAATGTTCTTTTGACATAACGGTGAACGATATTGAATCACCTTCCTTAACGTGCCCTGCTGATCAATTCGTTAATTTCAATGGTAGTTGTCAATTTATATTACTCGATTATACCTTTATGGCCGCCAATAGTGATAATTGTAGTGTTGTTTCTGTGACACAATCACCAGCACCAGGGACTGCTATTAATGGTACAACAACAATAACAATTACCGCAGTAGATCCCGCTAGTAATTCAACGAATTGCAGTTTTGATGTAATTCCATCAGACAATACACCTCCAGTTATTACTTCCTGTCCATCAGATCAGAATGAATACGTGGATGTAACCTGTAAATATGCTGTACCGAATTACACTGGCCTGGTAACAGGGTCCGACAATTGTGGTACGTTCAACGTTACACAATCTCCTTCTGCCGGCAGCGCTATTTCTACCAACACAACAGTTATTTTAACGGTTGATGATGGCAATGGGAATTCTAGCAGTTGTAATTTTAATATCCTTTTATCTGATACGATATCACCAAGTATTTCCTGCCCACCTGGTAATATTGATGTTTACTTTAATGCCAATTGTGAATATATCATTGTACCGTTTGATTCACTAACCTCCGCATTTGACAATTGCGGCACCACCAATATCTCACAAAACCCACCGGTGGGTACAGCTATAACAGGAAATCAGACCATGACCATGACCGTTACAGATGCTTCTGGAAATACCGGGCAATGCCAGTTTAATTTAGTGCCACAAGATACTATTGCACCTACTATTGGATGTCCTGGAAATCAAGTGGCGTATTTAAATGATACATGTTATGCAGTGGTTGGCGATTATACTGGGCTTGCAAACACCACAGCCAATTGTGAAGCCGTAATCGTTACACAGGATCCGTTACCTGGAACGGTAGTTACCAATCAGCAAACGATTGTACTTTTTGGAGAAGATGCCAGTGGGAATGTATCTGCGTGTACATTCAATATGACCGTGACCGATACGATTCGACCACAGATCACTTGTCCGCCGGATATATATTCATGTAGTAATGTTGTTACATTCACTGTACCAACAGCAACTGATAACTGTGGACCAATAACCGTTACCAGAATAACAGGGCTTCCATCCGGTAGTACCTTCCCTGACGGACCGACTTTAATGACGTATGTAGCTGAAGATGCTTATGGTAATACCGATACCTGTACTTTTACAATAAATGTATTTGTTAAACCTGAAGGTAATCCAACAGTATCTCAGATCAGCTGTTTTGGTGATAAAAATGGTGCCATAGATTTAACAGTGAATGCAGGTAATCCACCATTCTCCTATCAATGGTCAAATTCAGCTGTTACTGAAGATATATCAGGATTAGATACTGGAACTTACTGGTGCATAATAACTGATTCTGAAGGTTGTGTGGATACGGTAACCGCAACGATTACTGAACCGGACTCATTATGGATAGACGAAACAATAACTCATATCAGCTGTTGGGGAGAAACTGATGGAGAAATTAGCGTTATGGTGAATGGTGGGACATTCCCTTACTCCTACTCCTGGTCTACTCCATTAGGTGCCGGAGTTAGTGCTCAAAATTTACCAGCCGGAACATACGCTGTAAATGTTACTGATAACAGAGGTTGTACACTTGAAGAATCATATACTATAATTGAGCCTGATTCCATCACGATTGATGCTGAATTATCCTTGTATAGTAGCGGGTACAATATTTCTGTAGAAGGAGGTAGTGACGGTTGGATTGAACTTTTTGTATCGGGAGGAAATTCACCTTATAATTACTCCTGGGATATTGGTGGGTCAACTGAATTTGTATCAGGATTACCTGCGGGCACCTATTCTGTCATTGTCACAGATGATAACGGCTGCACCCAGGAAGGCACCTATATTTTAGAGGAACCTCTGGCACCGGTATTATTTAGTGGTTTTAGCCCTAACGGGGACGGCTATAATGATCTCTTTAAAATCGAAAATATTGAACGGTATCCGAATAACAAATTAACAATTATGAACCGTTGGGGAGATGTCGTTTATCAAAAGTCAGGATATAATAATGAATGGGACGGGACACCGAATACGGGTATTGTTATGTACGGGAATATGGTTCCGGAAGGATCATATTACTACGTATTTGAGATGGTTGAAGGATCTGATAGCAAAGTAACAGGATATATAGTGATAAAGAGATGATGATGAAGAGGAACATATTATTATTGGTCGTTGTACTTACCAGCCTAAGGCTTAGTGCCCAAAACAGGGTGAATTATAGCCAGTATATGCACAACCACCAGATTTTTAATCCTGCTTATATAGAAGAATCTAAAAATCTTGGTGGATCCATTTTATATAGGGATCAATGGATGGCAATTGAAGGTGCGCCTTCAAGTTTCATAGGTAATGCATTTTACGGATTTAGGGGACACACATTTAATTTGCAGGTGTTATATGATAAAATCACAGTGTTTAAGCACCTGGAGTTAGGGGGTAGCTACAGTTATGCTATTCAATTGGGAAGAAACACGCAAATGGCATTTGGTTTAAAAGCGAGTTATAATCAGCAAACAGCAGAATATGACAAACTAACCTTTTATGATGGCGTTGATCCTACACTTAGCGGTACCATTAAAAAATCAGATGTAAACTTTGGTGCCGGTATTTTTGTTAGAAGCAAACATTGGCACGTAGGTGCTGGAGCTCCTTATTTATTTAACAATGGCAATGTAGGAGCCGAAACTAAAATGTTTGGTGAAATGACCTACCAGCATTTTTTCTTAACAGGTGGGTATCGGTTTATTCAGGATCCGTACTTCCAGTTTTACCCTACCTCTATGATCAAGTGGACAAAAGGTGCCCCAATGTCTATTTCTTTAGATATGAATTTCCTAATTAATAATCTGATTTGGGCTTCGGCCGGTTATCGAATTGACAATACCATTATTCTCTCTGCTGGTATCATTTTTCTTAAGGATTTTAAATTGGTGTATTCGTATGACCTTGGCCTGGGCAAAGTGAATAGATTTGGCGGAATGACTCATGAACTTTCTCTGGGTTACGGGATGTCACTCTACCGCAATTCTTTTGAAAAACGAAAGTATATCAAGCGCAATGGATGGCGCAAAAAAATCAGAAAAAGTCGTTGGAAGTAACGGAATAGCTATTTTAGTGGTTACGTTATATGAAAGTACTCGGAATAATTCCTGCGCGTTATGCTTCTAGTAGATATCCCGGTAAACCTTTACTGGATATTTTAGGAAAATCTATGATTCAACGCGTGTATGAACAAGCTTGCAAATCGACCTTAATTAATGAAGTTGTAATTGCAACGGATGATCAACGTATTTATGATCATGTTCTTGAATTTAATGGGAACGTTCTTATGACATCAGAACACCACCAAAATGGCACGGAAAGATGTGGTGAAGTAATTTCAAATTACCCGGATAGTGATGTAGTTATTAATATCCAGGGAGATGAGCCTTTGGTTAAACCCGAACAACTGGAGCTGGTTATTCAATTATTTGAAGATCCAACCGTAGAAATTGGAACCTTAGTAAAACCTATTGAAGATTCATCAGAAATTGATAACCCGAACCGCATTAAAGTTGTGTTAGATAAGAACGGTAATGCACTTTATTTCAGTCGTAGCAATATCCCTTACACGCGAGAGAAAGAAGCTAAACTAAAGCACATTGGGATTTACGCCTGGCGTATGAATACATTGAAAGAATTAATCAAACTTGAAGCTACTGAACTTGAGAAAAAAGAATCGCTGGAGCAATTGAGATGGTTATACCACGGTTATAAGATTCGCACAGCTCATACCACTATAGAAACACCAAATATTGATACCCCGGAAGATGTAGAAGCTGTGCTTCGAGCACTTAACCGCTAAAAATCATTGTGTTTTCAATCGCTTTAGCAATATAATAACCGTAACTTTGCACCGGATAATTAAAGAAGATGGCAGAAAAATCGAATCAAGGAGGGAAGAAACCAGTAAAAAGACTGGCCAAGAAAAAGGGAAAACCATTCAAGAAGGATCAACCTGACTTTAAGAAGAAAAAAGGAGATCCACTACCGTCTTTCAGTGAAGAGGTAAGGTTAAATAAGTTCATTGCCAATGCAGGTATATGTTCCAGACGTGAAGCTGATGTTTTAATTTCTTCAGGAGTTGTTGAAGTAAATGGTAAAATCATCACTCAAATGGGATTTAAAGTAAAGCCTGATGATGAAGTAAAATATGATGGAGCAACCATCAATCGAGAAACAAAACGCTATGTTTTGTTAAACAAGCCAAAAAATTTCATCACAACAATGGATGATCCTCAAGGCCGCAAAACTGCTTACGAATTAGTAGCCAAGGCTTGTAAAGAACGGATTTATCCGGTTGGAAGATTAGACCGAAACACGACTGGTTTACTCCTGTTTACCAATGATGGAGACCTTGCTAAACGCCTTACTCACCCGAGATATCAGGTAGCAAAATTATATCATGTCTCTTTAGACAAACCCATCAAAAATGAACTGTTGCAATCACTTTTAGAAGGTGTTGAATTAGATGATGGCGTATACGTAAAAGCGGACAAAGTTGAACTACTCTCAGATTCTAATGGTCGTGAAGTAGGCGTTGAATTACATTCAGGTAAAAACCGCGTTGTAAGACGGATGTTCGAGGCGTTAGGTTTTAATGTCACTAAACTCGATCGCGTAAAATTCGCGAGTTTGACAAAAAAGGATTTGCCCAGAGGCACGTATCGTCATCTTACGGAAAAAGAAGTCAGCTTTTTGAAAATGGTTTAAGCACTTCTTTAATCACTACAGAATTCTATTTTAATTCTTGATAACCCGGTGTTTTTCGGTGTGTATTCCTTCTTTTATTTCTATGAAGTAAACACCATCCGCTAAGAATCGAAGATTTTCAAATTTCATTTCAGAAATATTGAAATCTCTTGTGTCTAAAATTACCCTCCCTGAGGCATCTAATAAACGGATTTCAAAATCACCGAATCCCGGACCGGAAATTGACACCTCATCTGTGAATGGGTTCGGATAAATGGTATAAACCGCTTCATCCAACTCACCAAACCCAACGTTATCAATCACTTCAACAGTTTGAACTGTTGTATCATTAGGACAAATGTAATTCATACTAACTAACGTTACCGTGTAGATTCCAGCTGAACCGTAGTTGTTCCATGGATTTGAATCTGTAGAAGTATTTCCATCACCAAAATCCCATAAATACGCACTTGAGTTAGCAGATGAATTAGAGAAATAGATAGCAGAATTCGGCAAATACACGGGTGAATTGCTTGTGAAGTTAGCCAGTGGTTGTGCTGCAACATTCACCGTTATAGACTGGGTAGTGGTATTAGTATCAACACCATTTATTGCATGAAGCGTCACATCATAGGTTCCCGAAGCAAAATACGTTACAACCGGATCCGTATCGGTACTGGTAGCTGGTGTTCCATTCTCAAACTCCCAATAATAGTTTGTGGCATCAACAGAAGTATTGGTAAACTGTAAAGTTTCTCCCTGACAAATGGTATTATTTGAAGGTAGATTAAAATCTGCCTGTGGGTTTATTGTTGTAGTAGAGCAAATATAATCTGCTGTCCAGCCAGGACCAACCGTTGCTCCATCTGATTTCCAATAAAACGTAACGTCACCTGTAGAACTGGTAAAAGTCCCCGGCGAATTAGACCCGGTATACGCACCAATTAAAGGTGCAGCTGTTGAATTTCCATCATAAATAAAGAGGGTATCATATCCAACTTCTACATCAAAAGAAGTAAATGTGACATCTATAGCTGTAGCACCATCCGGAGAGAGGGTCCAGGTATAATTTTCATCATTGTAATAGTTTTTGGTAGGACCGCCAAAATCATGGAAGCTACCCGAACATGGATCCACATGACAATCACTTAAATAATCTTCAATCGCCAACCACAATTCATTATATCCATTATCATATCCTAAGGCCCAAATACCAATTCCTGCAATACCGGATTGATTTACAAATGCCAATCTGGCTTTGAAGGCATCTTCCAAATCAATGAAACATTGTTTGAATCCGCTGTTGTCAAAAGCAAATATATCTGTGTATGAATCTGCATCCCAGGTGTAATTAGCTGGTGAGTAGTTCCCTGAAGTATTATTCATTACATAAGCAAATGTTCTTGCCACACCAGACCCTGTAGTGGGAGAAGGAATACTGAGACTGGTCGTTGGCCATTCATACCCGTAATAAGGTAATCCTAAAACAAACTTATCTTTTGGACAACCTTTATCTAAATAATAGGTTGTTGTACGGGATAAGGTATAGTTGTAGGTAGACCCAAAATGATACAACGGATCACAGGGGCCTGTATTCCCACTTCCCTGATAATAATACGCATACCCCATCACTATATAATGGTCAACTGCCGGTTCCATAATACTAAAATCAAAAACATTACTCCAGTCCACGGCATAAAGAACCGTACTTACTTCTGAACCGGGAATGGCTGTGTGCATTTGATTAGACAGATCTACCATGAAGTTGGCAAAATTTGTTTTTTGTGAAGATGGTAATCCTTCAAAATCAATATTCACCCCGTGCGCACCTCTAGATTGCACCATTGAAATGAGGTTATTAATGAGGTTTTGTTTTGCTGTTGAGTTAGTAAGAAATGTAGAAAGTTTTGTTCCTCCAAACAGGGTGACGCATAGCGTTACCTTCACACCATTGGCAAGGGCTGAATCAACAGCATCTGCCGTTGCCCAATTATGTGTTGATAGCGGATCTCCTGTATTCTCGTCTACCTCGTAAGAAAAATACGACAAGTGACTGAGCATATCCCAATCATAATTATTGTATGCACTTCCAACCCAGTAAGGATGCCAGCCATAAACTACCTTGTTAAGTGTACAGTGCGAACGATCATCCGCAAAATAATACTGCTCTGTGTTTACATTTTGCTCGTACCACTCGGCGGTTTTATTTTGAGCATTATAATACTCTTGTTGCTCCTGATGTATTGACGTAGGGTTTTGAGCTAACGCGATAACCGGAATCAACCAGCTCAGAGATAGAAAGACGAATTTTTTCATTGATTTTCAGTTCAAAATAAGCGGGACAAAGATATATATTTTACCCTGTAGACTCAAGTTTTACGGCCTTAATCACTGAATTACATGTGGTTTAAGTTGACTAAATTGATTTAGATCAATAGGTTCAGAATTGATTAATTTTCCCAAAGTGTTTTAAAACGGTGAAGATCAAACTCATTAAGACTTTCTATAATGTGATCTGCAACCCTTAACCTTTCATCAAACACGTGCGTTTTTTCAGGTACGGCAATGACCTTCATTCTGGATGCTTTGGCAGCAATAATACCATTCAGAGAATCCTCTACCACCAGACAGTCGGTAGGGTCAATCTTCAACTTCTGTGCTGCAGAGAGGAAAACTGCCGGGTGAGGTTTTCCATAAGCTTCATCTTCTGCTGAGTGCACTGCTTCAAAATAATCCGCGATTTTAAGTTTATCCAAAACGACCTCAAGAATTCTATTGGCAGATGAAGTAGCTAAACCAATCTTAATGCCCGAAGAACGTATTTGATCCAGTGCGTTATAAACACCATCCAGAGCCTGACCCTTTTCTCTAATTTCCCGGATAAGAATATCGACAATGTCCTCTTCAACCTCCTTTAAGGTTCTATTCGTCCATTTAACTTTATTGTGCCATAGTTTTACAACTTCGTCTATACGAAGACCAACTGTTTCCTCACAGTCAGTATGGGTTAAGTCAAGTCCAACCTTTGCAAAGCCTTCTACTTCCGCAATTTTCCACAAAGGTTCAGAGTCAATTAAAACCCCATCCATATCAAAAATTACTGCCTTCATCTTCTTGTTACTTTATATAGATTACCCCCGCCCACTTTTTTACTGTATTCATCTGACATGTATAAATTGTTGGCATCAATGAATGTAATAGCTTCTCGTTGTTTAATATTCCAGATAGTATGTGATTCGAACTTGCCTTCCCAGAAGCGATTTCCGGGAAAATCAGAAATAAAAATAATTTTTCCATACAACAAGACAACCAGCGTATTGCTTTTTGGATCATAATCGGCAGAAGTAACGGAACAAAACATCCAACTAAGTGAACAGAATGGAATCTCACCTATTTTTCTTGCCTTATATTTTCCGGGCTTATCAGGTAGCACGTACACAAATGATCTGCCTGAGAATGGTTCAGACCTGCACTTTGTTAAGATATAAATTGAATCTTTCATCCAGAATATTGCTTCTGCATCATAATGCAGTTCTGCTTTTGCAGGAGGAAACTCCTGCTGATCTTCATACTCAAATGTGATTTTATCTGACTTAACATCTCCGTCCTTCGTTTTAAAAAAGTCACTTTTCACCACGTAAATTTGGCATTTCTCTCTTTTGTTTTCATTATTCCCGATATCTCCGATATACAATGTTCCATCTGCTGAACAGGTAAGATCTTCCCAGTCATCATTATCCGCGTCTTTGATTTCTATCTCTTTTAAAATTTTGCCATGTTCATTTATCACATAAATTATAGCCTTGTTCCCACTGTCATTATGGGTAATGAGATACTTGTTCATATAATACTCCAAACCTGAGCTTTCACTTAGTTCTGATTCGAGATCAGCCAATTTTTTAATTCGAATCCCAGCGTTTACAGGAGTAAGAATTAGGCAAAACAAGAGTGATATGGTTAGAAATCGTAACATATTTGCTTTTCAGGCTTCAAAGTTAATACCAATTAACATCTTGACGAAGTAGTAGAGTATTTTCATATCTTTATTTTATGATGAACCCCAGCAGCAACGGTTGGATCAAAAAGTATTTTTCACTGGTTAAAAAACCAGAGAAACTCTTATCGGAATTTGATCTGACGCTCACTCCGGAGGAGTTTATTTATGGCCAATTACAGCCTACAGGGCTTATGTATGGGTTTCCTACTAATTTCATCTTTCTCAATCCAGACGAAACAGCACACTGGTCGACAGAAGACAAGTTTAAGGTGCTTTTACTGGAAGGTTTAATGATTTCAGATTATGCCCATACGCGTAGATTTGATATTGAAGACATTGAAAAATATTTAGGTCGATTTATATCTTTTTATGAATCAACTGAAATTGGTATAGCCAGGAGAAGTTGGCTCAACTTTAAGGGCCTTGATGTATTTGGGAAACTGGAATCAATCTTGTCTCAGAGGGTGGATATTAAACTGAGTTTATCCCATAAATTATGGACCAATTACCTTCACAACTCAGTTGTTTTCCAGGATCTGATTCTCTACTTTGAATACTACCATGGAACGCATCCTGAAATAATTGCAGATAAGCGGAGAATGGTGTTGCTGGACATGATGAAATTAATGGCCGTTGCTGCACATGCGGATGGTGAAATTGCGAATGAAGAAGCGGCACTCTTCGATATTTTTATGGCCTCTGCCAGGTTAGATGATCTGGATTATCGCGAAGCTCAGTTATTTTGGAACGAGCAAAAGACACTCAACGAAATAGCCTTTGATTATGAAATGTCCTGGCTCTTGAAACGCTATTTTATTGAGGTAGCAACTCTGGTGGTTTGGAGTGATAAGGTGGTTGTTCCTATTGAGCAAATATTTTTAGATAATCTGAGTGAGAAGCTTAAAGTAGATGAGGAGGAGCAGGATAAATCATTTATTGCTATCCAGAGTTTTGTACTGAATAATTCTGAGACTTTACCATTTCTAAGTGGTAAAAGTGAAATGGAACAGCTGATGGTCGGTGCTACGGCCAAGTGGAAGAAAATTTTAGCGAGAAACCGGGATAAGTTAGCTCTTGAACTCAGCCAAAGTAAAGAGTTGGTTCAACTCATTGCAAAATCAACCAGTAAGGAGCTAAACGAAGAAGAAAAGGTAAAACTAAAGCGACAGTTTAAAGACCTTGCCAAAACAATACCAGCTTTCACTTTGTTCATGCTTCCGGGTGGCTCATTAATAATGCCATTGGTATTAAAACTCATACCAGACCTGGTTCCTTCTGCATTTCGCAGCAATAAAGTGGAGAAGAAAAAAAAGGCTTAATTTAATTCCAGTTCGTACCAGTGAGGATGTTTTGAAGAATTAACAAAACCTAAAGACTTTAAATACTGGGTATGCTTTTCATTAGCAGTTAAAGCAACAGCAACAGCAAAACCATGCTTTTTGAATTCTCCGAGTTTTTGTCTGAAAAAATCTTCCCCTACCCCCATATCACGAAAAGGAGGAACAACATAATCAATACTTATATGCAACTCTTCACCTTTAGGTAAATAGACAAATACTCCAATATACTTATCGTCTTTTTTGAGTAGCATTACTTCACCGTAACTGGCATCTTCTTCTGAATAATGCGGAAAAATTCGTTCAATTTCATCTCCCCATTCATCCATAAAGGATGTAAACTCGGGTGCTTCAGAATTAGACTCTTCTATAATTAACTCGCTCATAATGTCTTAACTCATTTTGGAATGGAACAGACTATATACCCACCTTGTGTGATGTGTTAAGTTAAGATATTCTCTCGGATTCCACAATGTGGGCCAATGTTTCTTTTCCGAAAAAATAAGGAAGAATACCTCTTTTCAGGTATTGCCCCGTACCGTTAAGCTGTCTAACATTGTGAATAGCAACGAACCACATTTTTATGGAAAAATTATACCGGACAGATTTATCCTGTTTTGTTAATGAACAGTTGGATAGAAGATTTGTCCAGACTCAGATAAGCCCAGAACTGAAGGCAGCACTCGTATCAGTTATGAAAGATAGTGAATCGTTTGAAGAGGAAACTTTTCAGTCATTTTCATTGGAGGAATTATTCACGTATCTAAAAGCAAGTCATTGTTATTACCTCAACATCTGGATTCCAAAAATTGAAAATACCATTTTGCAATTGCATCACAAGATGAGAGACCAATACTGGTCCGTAAAACTACTTTCCCTGTTTTTTAGTTCATATAAAAAGGAGCTTAAGGAACATATAGAATTTGAAGAAGAAGTGCTATTCAAGTTTGTAGATCAATTGATAATAGGTGAATTTACAGAACAACAGAGAGATATCGCAGTGAATCACTTTATCCATAATCACAACAACAATGTGGTTATACAACTGGATAAACTACGTCAAGAAGTGTTGACACTGGATGAAACTCTTGCTGGAAATATACTCTTTGAAGTATTGTTTAACCAGTTAAGCATTTTTCAGAAAGATCTTCAAGTTCATCAGCTAATAGAAGATCATGTTTTTCTGCCGAAGGCGGTTGTACTTGCTCAAAGAAGCTAAATGGTGGTTAGAGCGTTAGGATATTGATAATTCAACTCCTAATAACACAAGTAAATAAAGTAACTGCAGATATAAATTCTATTACAGGCCAACTAATATATACCGGTGTAGTTATTAATAATCATGTTGAGATGAACGATCTACCAGCTGGCTACTAAACAATTATACTAAGATTACTTAGCTCAACATATTCCCATCACTTTATCAAGCAATAATGTAACTTTTATTGACTTGAGATGTTTTAACTACAAACCCAAAAAAATGAAATACTTCTTGATCTTCAACAGAATACCTGCAACTTCGTTTTAGATTGTTAGTCTCTCAAGGTAGGACACTACAATTTTTTATCATTCGTAAAGATGACGTAATCATCCTGATCAATTAATGCTGTTTCTGCAGCCATACCAGAAATGGTTAACTTTTGAACTTCACTGGTTGGGTGTAGCACAAAATGTTGACTACCAATCTGTACAGAAATACCAATAGCAAAATCATCATTTGTGTTTTCTGGATTCCATTTATACCTGAATTCGGTTTTTCCATCCGGATTTGTTCCATAGGAATAAATCAACTCTGGTGCTTCAGGTCGAAAGACATATTGCTTAAAAAACCAATCGTAATTTTTTCCTGTTTCTTCATTAACCAGTGCCATAAAATGTTCCGTATACACGCAATGTTCGTTGTATTCCGTTGCAAAGCGCTTGATTATTCTGAAAAATTGCTCATCTGAATCCAGATTTTTACGTAACATGTGTAGCACCACAGCACCTTTACTATAAATGTCACTGTCGCGCCAGTTTGTGTAAAATACGCCCCTTGGCCCAACCAATGGTCGCTTATTGATTGTTGTAATCCGATTAACCAGATAAGAGATGTTGTATGCATTCTTCCCTTCTGTTTTTTCTTCATAAAGCATTTCTGCGTAAGTGGCAAACCCTTCATGTATCCATAGGTCTGACATATCACATGCTGTCACATAATTTCCCCACCACTCATGAGCAGTTTCATGAAGGATGATGTAGTCATAGTTCAAATATTTCCCGTTTTTGAATTTATCACCATAAGCTATTGCTGTTTGATGTTCCATCCCCTCGTATGGACTTTCTACTAGTTTATAGCCATCCTTCCACCAAGGATATGGCCCAAAAAAATCTTCATAAATATTCAAGATTTTAACTGCTTGCTGAAAGTGAGTTTTTGCTTGGGTCAGATTTTCTTTTCGAACGTAAAAGTCCAGTTTTTTAAGCTTTGAATCTTTATGCTCATAATCAATCTGAAAATGCTCGTAGTCTCCAATGTAAAAACTCAGATTATAGTTGTTGATAGGATAAGACGTTTTCCAAGTGAATCGTTCAAATCCGTCAAATGTCTTTTCATGCGCTACAAGGCGACCATTACCAACACAAGTATGTCCTTGGGGAATGGTATACCTAACCTTGATACTATCCGCTTTATCTTTAATGTGATCTTTACATGGCCACCAAATATTGGCTCCGTCATCTTCACATGCCACACCACAAAACCACTTCCCTTCTTTCTTTTTCCATACCACTCCACCTTTCCATGGTGGTTTCCTGGCCACTTGTGGTTTACCATGGTAATACACAGTGATCTTTGACGACCCACTAATCATTATTGTATTCTTCAGGTTCACGGTGACGGCAGTATAATTACGGGAATAACTCAACCGTTGACCATTATTGTCTAAAATCGAATCAATTTTCAATCTTTCCGCCAGGTCGATTTGCATTTTTTTTACAGGTACGACAGCATCAAAGTAAATTTGAACTTCTCCGGAAATGATTTTTTTCGAAGGCTCTATTTTCAAATCCAAATCGTAATAAGTAACATCATAATTTTTCCGATACTCATTTAAATAGCCCAGTAATGAATCTTTTTCCTTGAAGGTTCTAATCTTCGCCGGTTGCGGGGATTTCGGAGGACGATAAAGGCTACATCCTACTACAAAAAATGCTGAAAAAATGAGAAAAATATATTTCACAGTTCGAATAATACCAATTACTGATGAATTAATAACGAAAATAAGTCAATGTAATTTAAATTGAACCTTTCGATTTTATAACTGTAAAATAATTTGTACTTTAAAATCCATCAAATCAATAGATCATGAGGAACAACTACCTAAAATTTTTTAGCAGTGTATGTGTGATGATAATGTTCGGTATTTATGCACCGGCACAAGTAACTACATTCAATTATACAGGAAGTAATCAAAGTTATACGGTCCCTGCAGGTGTCACAAATATTCAGATAGAATGTTATGGCGCAGAGGGAGGAATGGGTAATGATGGTGTGATAAGCGCCGGCGGATTAGGTGCTTACATTTCGGGGGAAATTTCCGTAACTCCCGGTGAAACCTTAACAGTAATTGTTGGCGAGAAAGGAGAAGACGGTGTCGGTAGCCTTGACGGCGGTGGCGGCGGAGGTGGATCCTTTGTGATTCGTGACGCAGGATTTACACCACTTGTCATAGCTGGTGGTGGAGGTGGTGGTTGTTATCAATCAGGAACTGTTGGTGATGACGGACGGGCTGGAACAACTGCCGGACCAGGGGGTTATACATCACCCGCAATTGGTGAAGGTGGAATTACTGATAATGGCGGTGGAGGTGGAACCGGTGCCGGAGGTGGCGGATGGAACTCCAGCGGTTTATCTAACAACTGGGCTACAGGTGGCACACTTCAAGGAGGTGCTGGAGGAATTTCAAATCACCCACAGGGTCACGGTGGCTTTGGAGGCGGAGGCGCTTCATACCACGGTGGTGGTGGAGGCGGAGGTTACTCCGGAGGTTCAGGTGGAACATATACCATTGGTGCAGGTGGTGGTGGATCCTATAACGCCGGAATTAATCAAACCAACACAGCAGGAGTTCAAGCTGGTAATGGACAAATAATAATCACTGTACTTTGTACCGGCTTAACGGCTACAGTTTCATCTAATTCAGTTTGTATTGGTGAAGCTGTAACACTGTCAGCTACTTCTTCAAATGGAGGAAATATTACCTGGGATAATGGGGTAACAAATGGTGTAGCTTTCGTGCCACCAGCTGGTACAACTACTTATACAGCTACAAGTGATCACCCTGATGATTGTGCCTATACTGTTGACATTACAGCAAATGCTTTACCTACTGTAACTGCAAATGCGGATACAACAGAAATTTGCTACAACACTATTCCGATCACATTAACAGGTGGCGGAGCAAATACCTATACGTGGGATAATGGTGTAACTGACGGTGTTGCGTTTAACCCACCTGCGGGTACAACAACTTATACGGTCACGGGTACCGACACTGGTACTGGGTGTGAAAACACGTCTTCAATAGCTATAACGGCTTCTGACCCTACAACTTCCTTTGTAATAACAGATGAAGTAAGTGGTGGTGATGGAGCAATTGATCTAACCGTGACGAACGGGGTGGCTCCTTACACATTTGATTGGGATAATGACGGCACTGGTGATAATGATGATAATGAAGACTTGTGGTCACTTACTGCCGGAACTTACAATGTTACAATTATTGATGCTATAGGATGTACAAGCTCTGGATCAGCTACGGTTAATAATGTTAGCGGAATTGATGAAAGCAGTATCGCGATAAAGATCTATCCAAATCCAGCGAACAACTTCGTAAATATTGAAGCTGAAGGAAACTTTACGTACTCGCTCATTGACATCAGTGGAAAAACAGTACTTCGTGGTAATGGAAATGATAAAACGCAGCTGAACCTGGATGGACTCCAGAGAGGCGCTTATTTTATCCAAATAAATGCAAACGGTACTGAAATCACTCAAAAGTTAATCAAACAATAAGAATTGAAATCATATTTAATCCGTCATTTAGCGAAAGTTGAATGACGGATTTTTTTATTAAAAATTTTCTTGAGAATCAACTGCGGATATTTTAACATATTTTTTGATATCCCCTTGTAACTTTTTGTCAAAAAATGTGTCATACTAATAACATCTTAAAGAAGATGCGGATCGCGAGATCCAACGACAACTATTATTTGAGTAAGCATAAGTAATAGTAGATTTTTTCATGGGAGTCCAGTCCTGTTAATAGCACGGGGCTGGATTTTTTTATGCAAAAATAAATGCGAGTAAATCCATCCCAAAAAAGACGTACAGGTATATCAAAACAAATTCGCCTAAAAACACTCCAAGGATAAGATACTTATACGGCATTTTTACGATACCTGCGACATAGCAAATAATGTCTGTTGGTACAAGTGGAAAAAATGACCATCCAATTACAATCCAGGTTGCCCAGGGCGAATTAAGCCGTTTGTGCCAGATTGTAATTTTTTCAGGATACTTCTTCTCCAACAGCTTACTAAACCCAAGTAAGTCTGAAAAATAATATACAGCCGTTGATCCTATAATAACTCCAAGGAGTGTTATAGAAAGTACCATCCAGGGCATTTCAGGAAAAAGTAAAATCCCTGCAAATACAAATGGTGTACTTGGAATTAAAAAAAATCCTCTGCAAAGGCAAATAAAGATGTAAACGGCTAAAACCTGCGATTCATATTGTTTCAGAAATGCCGCAACTGCATCAGGTGTGAATGATGAAGGTGAGATTAAAAAGAGAATAAAAAACAACAAGACAGTACCAACCCACAGTCCATAAATCATTTGCTTTACCCGTTGCATTCAGCAAATATACTGTTGCCCATTACATCTTGCCTATAGATTTAGATTTTTCTTATTTAACTTTTCCTCACTAACTGGCACGGATTATGGTACTAATTATTTGTATATTTCGGAGGTATTAGCGGTTGGTCGCAATGAAAAATTACACCGTGGAAAAGATATTAATTACTATATCATTTATTGTTCTTGGCAGTACATCTGTGGTGGCACAAACTATTCTTGATCACAAGGATAAGATTGTAGTTGAAAAACTGAGCCAATTAAATTCTTACGCCAGGGAAACCAACTTATCTATTTCCCCAGATGGTAAGTACTTATATTTTATGAGCGACCGGGGAGGTCAGGTTTGGTCGACCTACAGTGGCACCTATAAAGGAAAAGAACGTTATGATGGTGATATTTGGTACAGCACGAAAGTCGGTGACACATGGAGAAGACCCACCTGCTTAGGACTTGCCGTAAATACATCATCCGGAGAAGATGAACCTATGGTTTCCCAAGACGGACAATATGTCGTTTTTCAAAGTTGGAAATACAACTGGAAAGTTACGGGTGGCCCTTATTACCGGGCTGAGCTTAATGGTTCAAGATTTACCAATTCCAAAGGACTTGGTGGAGGGATCAATAAATTCATTCTTACCGAATACATAAAAGCTGGAAACACCTATGCAACAGACGGAGCCGCTATGTCTCCTGACGGTAAAACATTTTTACTGTGTTGTGGTAGAGACTATGACGGAAGGATGGATATTTATATCAGTAGAAAAGTAAATGGTAAATGGACCTACATGAAAAAACTTCCTATTAGTACGGCTGGAGACGAACGATCTGTGTTCATTGCTGGTGATGGGAAAACGGTTTATTTTGCTTCTGACGGATATAAAGGTTATGGTGGATTAGATGTTTACAAAACAACCCTGAATGAAGACGGAACCTGTGGTGAAGTTATTAATATCGGAAAGCCTTTTAATACGAGTGCTGATGATTACGGATTTATTATCACTGCAGATGGAAATGAGGGATATTTTGTTCGCGAAGGTGACATTTATTATGCCAATACCAAAGAAGCAGATCCAAGATTAAAACCTGGCGTTACTATTTTAATTTCAGGAACAATTAAGGACCAAAACGGAAACCCTTTACAATATTATCTGGAGCTGGATGATGTTGCCAATGGACAAGAAATCTCTACTTCCAAATCGAATTCAGGAACCGGAGAATTTTTATTCTCTACTTCTGATGTTACAGCAAAATATCGAATCAGAGATGACAATCACAAATATATTGACACCACTTTTTCGGTAAAAATTAAAGATGGCGTAGGGAAAAAACACATTGACATTGTAATCCGAATTCCGGATGAAACCGTTACCACCGCTCAAACTCATGAGAAGAGTATTATGGTTAACTTCGAGCATGACCGTTCAGTCTTGGATGAAGAAGACCGCAAACAATTAGATGACATTGTGAGCATTACACACAGCAGTATTGAATATGAAATCTCTATAACGGGGCATACTGATGTAAAAGGATCTAACGAATACAATAAAAAATTGGGGTTGAAACGTGCCACTGCAATGAAAGAATATCTTGTTGCACAAGGAGTTGACCCGGATAAAATTACCGTTTCGTCAAGTGGCGAAAGTAAACTACTGGAAAAAGATGCTAATAGTCCGGCCGCGGAACGAAATCGGCGCGCTGAATTAACAATAAAATACTCTAATTAGTACCTATGAAACAAACTCTATCCATTTCTGCGTTGGTCCTTTTAGTAACCACGTTAATCTCAAGTAGTACCCCTCCTGAAACAGCTCAGGTTTACCGAAAAAAGAAAAAAGTTGTCACCTATGAAGTAGGAGATACAGCGCATGGTGGAATTGTCTTCTTTGTAAACAAAGATGGATCTCATGGACTTGTAGCCGCGCTAACAGATCAAATGGACAATTCGAACTACCAGGATTGTTATGATGGAATTAATGATCCGCTACATCACGATAAGTTAGGCGCTCAATACACGGACTGGCGACTGCCAAAATTATGGGAAGCATATAAAATGTATATGAACCTGCACATGGTCAATCTCGGCGGATTTTCAGCTTCCGGATATTGGACAACAAAAGAAACCGTTGGTTTTGAAAAAATCCATGTGCTGAACTTTTCAAAGGGCGTAGACTTTACTTCTATGAAGTCGGACACCTACAGAGCGAGAGGGGTAAGATCATTTTAAGCAACCCGCTTAATTGTGAACAGCAACATTTTTTTGTGGAAAAGTCTCTTTACAATTTTTTGGTTTAGAGAATGTTAGCTTTTAAATTGCAGGAGCAACATGAGGCACTGGTGTATTTACCAAGGCAAACCAAAAACCTATAAAATTATGTCGAATTGGAAGGAGATTCGCGTATCGGACATCATGCGCAACAAAAATGACCTGGATTTGAATAAAATGTACAAGGCAGGCGCTGTAAATCACAATCGTTCATATAAAGCACTGGAAATTGAATCCTATGAAGAATTTGTGAAAGTGCTTGCCCAACTTGAACCTGGGTTTGAAGAATATTTCGTTTTTGACAAAGAGCATTACGAAACTATCCCGGATTTCAATTTTGATCATTTCTAGGGAACGCGCGGGAACAACTTGGACATACCTTCGGTAATCGTATTACCATGATCAAGTGGTACTGCACCAGTTGTAGTTACGGTTTTTGTTCCACTTCTCTCCCACTCCTGATCAGGTTGACGGATTTCAGCAGTTTCTGTTTTCCAAAACCCATAACCCGTATTAGAAGTATAATCTAACGGAATAATATTCTCTTCCTCATCATCATCCGATTCATCAATTTCAGTAAAATTCAGGTTATCAACCAAATTAACGGGGTCGCTGGGATTATTCAAAAAGCTAAAAGAAGTAATGTCCGGAATGTTCTCATGTGCTGCAAAAAGACTAGCTGTTAGACCAGTAAACAAATCGAATTCATGGCCTGACCTGAGATCAACAACCATTTGTTCTGAATGTCCTACGCCATTTTCATCATTGCGCGCAAAAAAACCTGCTAAATCACTTTTGCGATCTTCAATGAAGGCTTTAGTCAGAACCATAGCCACCAATATTATCATTCCAATAGCCGACTTTTTGTTCATGGTTTCACTATTTCATGCTATTTACTAAACTCATTTCGCTTCTAGCGATACAAGCACTCTGAAATAGAAGAGCGAGTAGTTTTGCATTGGTTAACGCCTCAACTAGACGTTAATTTCCTGCGTATGGTAGTCTAAAAGGGGGCATGAAGTTACAAAATTTTTGAATTCAGCACCAATAGTCTACCGTAAATTACTGCTTCTCACCTACTTTTTGTATATTTAGCAACCTTAAAAATCAGTTCCATGAATGTTCTACGCAAACTAAGTGCCATTGTTTTCCTTGTTTGTCTTTCTCTTAATGTTAATGCTCAGCAAGTTCAGTTACCAAAGGGAATGACTGAATATGAGAAGACAATTATGGAAGATTATCTTCAGACATTTAATGACAGAGGTATTACTACCCCTCCACCCTATACAAATATTCGTAATATGGCTGAATGGGAAGAATCGGAAGCACTTGTTATTACATGGACAGGTGGTTTTAATTCAATTCAAGCGCAAATTGTTGATGCCGCGCAGGATGAATGCATAGTAATCATTCACTGTACAGACTCTAATAATGTGAAATCAACATTGAGCGGTTATGGTGTTCCGGATGTCAACATTGAATATATTGAAGTTGCTTACAACTCAATATGGATTAGAGATTATTTTGCAAATACCTGCTACAGCAATTATGTTGAAGATCGATTTTTTGTAGACTGGATTTACAACAGACCAAGGCCAGATGATGATCTTATTTCTGAGGCTACGGCCGCTTACATGGGGATTGATATCTACTCTATGACTGCAAATCCAACCAGGTTTATGGCCACAGGTGGTAACTGGATGACAGATGGAGCAGGAAATGCATTTTCTTCAGAACTGATTCTGGATGAAAATGACGGTACAGGAGACAACGGATTATCCTATCCAAATCATACTGAAAACGATATTGATCAAATGATGAATGATTGGATGGGGATCAATACATACATCAAAATGACCGTGCTTCCTTATGATGATATACACCATATTGACATGCACATGAAATTGTTGGATGAAGAGACATTGCTAGTGGGTGAATATCCCGCTGGTGTCTCTGATGGGCCACAAATTGAGGCCAATCTTCAATACGTCCTCTCTAATTTCACAACCAAGTTCGGAACACCATTCAAGGTTTACCGTATTCCTCAACCATCAAGCGTTGGTGGTGGTTATCCAGGAAGTGGCGGATATTACCGAACTTATGCCAACCAAACTATGGTAAACAATACAATTCTGTTACCAACCTACCGTGCAGAATATGATACTATTGCGCTTGGTATTTTAGATACCATCTTACCCGGTTATAATATTGTACCTATAGATGTCGATAATTCAGGGCAAAATTTAATCTCACTAAGCGGTGCTATTCACTGTATAACACACACTGTTGGTGTGGAAAACCCAGTATACATTTCTCACAAAAAACTCGAAAACACAACAGATGTTCTCAATCCATATCAGGCAGACGCCACAATTATGCACATCAATGGTATACAAGCAGCTTCAATCTGGTATAAAACAGATATAGCCGGAACTTACACAGCAGTGCCCATGATCAACACATCAGGTGACACCTGGTCCGGATTGATTCCTGCGCAACCTGCCGGAACAACTGTTTATTATTATGTTGAAGGTACAGCAGTTGGCGGCAAACAGCTAACACATCCTTTCCCAGCTCCGGCCGGTTACCACAAATTTAAAGTAAGTGGTTCTGGCGGTGGATCAGGAATAGATGAAGTGAATCCATTAGGGATGAATGATATATATCCGAATCCTGCTTCAGCTATTACGGTAATTCCTGTACACACCAACCGCACTATTAAAAATGCCCGAATCATTTTGACAAATATGGTAGGACAAATAGTGGAAGTAATCTATGAAGGCGAATTACCTCAGGGAGATAAGAACTTCTTTTTTGATGCAAGCCAGTATGCCGCCGGTATGTATCAGGTGATGATCCAGTCTGAAGAATACAAGGTATATCAGAAAGTAGTAATTAAGTAAGTTTTTACCGCTTAGTGAAACTGACCAATAAGCTAGACTTCATCCTATTTAAGGTAGGATTTTTAGCTGCTGATGTTTACAGGTTTTGTTGTACCTTTTTTGATCTTTCAACTATTTAAGAATACTGTCAAACAAAATCAGGTGATTTAACTAAATTTGTCGCGCTATGAACCTGATCATTGATGAAGGGAATACAGCCTTCAAAATTGCTTTGTTTGAGGATGATCAACTTGTCCGCTCCAAAGTATTTTATCCCACTGAAAGAGAAGAAATACATTCCTGGATAAGTGACAACATCACTTCCATTCGCCATGCTATTGTTAGCAGTGTTGTTAATAGCGGATTAAATCTGGATCGATACAAATTCAACGAATTAAGATTAGATCAACGCACCCCTATCCCTTTACAAAATTTGTATAAAACTCCGGAAACGCTAGGAAAAGATCGCATAGCAAATGCAGTGGGTGTTTGGGCCCGAAATCCCCGTTCAAATTCAATGGCTATAGACCTCGGAACCTGTATTAAATATGATTTAGTGTCTGCCAATGGTGAATATTTAGGAGGAAATATTTCTCCAGGAGTTAAAATGAGGTTCAATGCGTTGCACCATTTTACAGATCAACTTCCATTACTTAATCAAGCGAAGCTAGACTTCAATTACGGCACCGATACAAACACCAGTATTAGCAACGGAGTTGTGCAGGGTGCATATCATGAGATTAATGGATTTATTGAGCTGTACAGGCAACAATTTCCTGAGTTAACAATTTTTATGACCGGCGGAGATGCGAAATTCTTTGATAAACCGTTTATAGTTGACATCTTTGCAGATCCGAACTTAACCTTGTTTGGCCTGAATAAAATTTTAAAGCACAATGTTGAGAACAGCTAGGGTTCTTTTAATCGTAGTATTTATCTCCTCTGTTTCATACGCACAGAAAGGGACACATACCCCCTACAGTATTTTGGGAGTTGGTGAGTTGAAGATGAATGATTACGCCGCTTTTTTATCCATGGGCGGTGTCAGTATGGCCAACACTGATTCAACGAAAGTCAACCCTGCTAACCCTGCATCATATGTCTACTTCGGTAGGCTTCGTCCAATACTTCAAGTAGGAATGAATGGTCGATTCTCGCGTTTTGAAACTACCACTTCTACTACCAAACAAAGACATTTTGGACTGAACCAATTTCAACTTGGGATTCCAATAAAAAAACGTTGGGGAGCAGCTCTGGGGTTAAAACCCTACTCGTTTACCGGATATAAAATTTCTAATTATACCGTTGAAGATGGAGACAGCACTGAACTCTATACTAGTGAAGGAAGTGGAGGTATCAACAAATTTTATTTAGGTGTTGCTTATCAACCCTTGAACTTCTCCTATATAAAAAAGAAAGTCAGAAAACAAAAAGATTCACTTGGAATACATCTAGACACATTTAAGCTTAGTCGGCACCATCAACTCTCTATTGGCGCGAATGTAAATTATATGTTCGGCACCTCTGAGCGCTCCAGAACTTATCAGTTCGCTCAGTATATATCAGAATATAACGCCAGAGTAAACAATGGATTGCGCATCTCTGATGTCATGTATGAGTTTGGGTTAAATTATCAATTAAAGTGGGGTGTTTCTAATTCAGACGGTAAATCATTAAAGGGTAACTCCGTATCAATTGGAGCTTCGTACTCACCTGGAATCCGCCTCAGAGCATTTCAGGATTTATTTGCCTATTCCTATCAAAATTTTGGAACCATGTTTAATGGATCCGAGAATATTCAGGATACCATTGAGTACGTAAGAGACAATCAGGGTAGCATCTATATTCCAACAAGCTATAAAGGTGGGATTGAATTTCGTCTTGGACCGATCAGTTCATCCAGGTCTTCTCAACTGAGACTTGGAATAGATGCCAGATACCAACAATGGTCACAGTATACTGAAGATTTTGGTTCAACTTTTGACAACCAATTAAAAGATCGACTACAACTTGGTTTTGGGCTGGAATGGACACCTGTTACCAATAAATCCGAATTATTCAACGCTCCATTATTTAGTAAAATGCAATACCGAATGGGCTTTACATACACTATGACGGAGCTGCAATTCGAAACTTCACCGGGAAATTATACGGGTCTAACCTCTTATGGCATGAGTTTTGGAGTTGGAATACCGGTAACCATTATTCGTAATTCAAATACAAATATTAATTTTGGCGCGAATTTAGGTAATCTGGGAACCACTGAAAATGGTCTAATTCAAGAAAAATATGTTGGCCTTTTCTTTGGATTGTCAATTACACCGGGTAACGGCGATTTATGGTTCATAAAACGTAAATACGACTAAACAAAGAGTAACAATGAATTTTAAAACACTTTTTTTCACACTAGCTTTTACGCTAACTGCAGGGTTTTCTAGCATAGCACAGGAATCGACCTATAATGAAGAGGATTGCGGAAAATACAGAAGCCTTTACTATCAGTATCTAAGGCAGGATATGGTAAGAGATGCTTGTAACTTCTGGAGTAAAGCAGTTAACAGTTGTGGTGATTCTTTAGATGGAAAATTCTACAAAAATGGTCGTGTAGCATATTTGAAATTGTTGAAGACTATTGATGAATCTGATGAAGCAAGAATAAATGAAGTTAATGATACACTTGCATGGATTTATGAACAACGCATGCGATTAGAGAAAGATCCTGATTGGGAACTTGATTATGCCGTAATGCTTGTATCTAATAAAAGTGATAACACAGAGAAAATTGATGAGTTGTTTAAAAACATTCACGTGATGAAGGAAAAAGCTTCTTCAACGCACATACGAATGTATTTCAGGCATCTTATTGTAAATAAATTTAATGATGCTCCGGCGGAAGAAAAAGATGATCATAGAGAAACAATCATTGAGGAGTATATTAAGTTATCAGACTATGTGAAAGAAGCACTGAAAAATGCTGAGACTATCACAAATGAAAAGAAGAAAGAACGTGAGATTAAAAGCTATGAGGGTGCTCAGTTATTCTTAGACAAGTACTTTATTAAGATAGCTAAGGACTGTGCTGACCTTACACCTGTTTTGGATAAGAAGTTTGAAAAAATTGCTCCTGGAGACGAAGGTATGGCTGACTTGAAAAAGTTTATTTCTTTGATGGAACGTCAGAAATGTACCGATTCAGAGACTTACGAAAAGTATGTGATTGAAGCAAACAACAGAAACCCTACTGCCGCTGGTTATTACGGACTGGGAAATATCTACCAAAACAAAGGAGAAAAATCAAAGGCCGTAGAAGCATTTGAAAAAGCAGTTGAATTAGAGGGAGACGGAGAGAACAAAGAAGCTTATAAATTAGAACTTGCAGGAGCACAATACAAAGCCGGACAATATAACTCTGCCTTCAGGACTGCTAAGTCAGTTGAAGGTGAATTAAAAGGTAAGGCCCTGGTAATTTGTGGAAATTGTATTGCTGCTTTAGCCAATTCATGCGGAGAGTCTACGTTTGATCGTAACGCCAACTACTGGTTAGCGAATGATTATTACAAAAGAGCAGCAAGCCTTGGTGAATCAGTAAGCACTTCAAAGTTTTTAGATAGAGCGCCAGATGCCAACGCAATTTTTGACGCTGGTAAAACTAAAGGAGACGCTATTACGTTATCATGTTGGGGTGAATCAACAACTATTCGATAATCGAAAGAAACAAAACATATTTGAATAATTACATTCCTGCCCTAATCGTGGCGGGAATGTTTTTTTGTTGGCTGTTTGTATCCTGTGAAAATGACCTTGAACAAGTAAAAACGGTCACTGCTACAGACGATACGCCGGATGAAATCGTTAATAACATGCATACGATCTATTCTGATTCCGGAATTGTCAAATTTGAGATTATTGCAACGCGGATGGAAAAATTTTCCGGTGAAAAGGAACTGACTATCTTCAAAGATGGCTTTGAAGTCAATTTTTTTAAAGGAAAAGATATCATTGAAGCTAAGCTCACAGCTGAATACGGAGAAATGAGACCGAATGAAAAGCTAATAATCGCTAGAAATAATGTAATTTTCACCAACTTCGTAGAAGATCAAACTTTGATGACTGAAGAGCTGACCTGGAGACAAGCCACAAAAAAAATTGTGACAGATAAGCAGTTTCAAATTATCAACAGAAAAGATAAGATGAAAGTTTTTGGTGTTGGAATGGAAGCAGATGAGACCTTTAGCGACTACGAAATGCGTCAAGTAACCATAGAAAAAGTATTAGAAGATAAATAATGAACTTAGTTAAACTCAGTAAAATCCAGATGTATTTCTGGTTTGCCATGTCCGCAGTTACACTGGTAATGGTTATTGTACTCTTTTCCAAAGATATGGTGGAGGGAGTGTACTTTTTTATTCCGGTAGTTTGTTTCTTACTCGGCTTTTTACGCAGATGGCAGTTCAAAAAATTAACCAAAAGTGCTGCCGAAAGAGATGCGCGGGAAAAAGGGAAGAAAAGGAAGTAGTCTGCCTACTTAACTGATACCTTCACAATTTTTGAATTCCTGTTCGTTTCTGTAATCAGATAGACCGTTTCCGGGTTTAATTGTCCACTTAACTTGGCACGTAGCATGTAATCGTATTTGGGATCCAATAAGCCTTCTCGGTTCACAATTCCATTTTTGTCAATGTGCACATAAGAAATCTGGAATTTACGGTTATTGAATAGGTTGGTATATCCATAATAGCTTTTTGGTGGATCTTCATTGTTTTTCCTGGCATCATTGAAGAAAAGGTAGATGTCTTTTCCACTGTTGAGCAATGCAAACGAAGAAAAGTACCCAAAATCATTAGTAGAATTTTGCATTTTAGGAACCCGGTCCGTCCACTTGTGTTTTCCAGCGCTATCAAAATAACTCACGATAATTGAGTTGTAATTATAGTGCTCGGTAGTTGTCGTTATGTTAGTTCGAGGGTCATAGCTCCTTTCTACATACTTATAATATTGTTCACCAATTAGAAAGAAAGTTCCGTTATCCATCATTGCCAAAGACTTCAATTTAAAATCCTCCAGTTCATCCGTCCTTCGTCGTTCGTCTTTTCGCATGAATTTAGAGATAGTATTATCATCAAACTTGTGCCAGGAAGTATTCAATAAGGTCAGTTCTCTGGATATGCGCAATGAAAAGACACCTGCGATCGTTGGGTTCTTAGTTTCATTAAAATAACCCGACACAAGTAAATTATCCTTGTTATCTATTTTCAAATCAATCCCATTTACCCATTTACTTTTAAGTCTAATCTCAAATTCTTTCAAAAATTTCTTGTCTTGATCGTAGGCCCACAGTGCATATTGATTATTGACAAGTTGGTTGCCATTTGCTCCGCTATTGCTAAGATCAAATGCGTAATTACACAATATATACACAGGTGAATCTCCCTTTAAACACATTTTCTCTATCCGCAGACTTTGTAAAGCCATTGGAGATTTAATATTCTTGGTCCAAGCTACTTCACCTTTATTGTTTATCCGTATAAGGTTGATCTCCTGTTCAATTAGCTGTGTGTACTTGAGGTGTTTCGCCAGTATAAATCCCTTTTTTGACTGTGATTCCTCTATGTACTGAATTTCATCATTTTCAAGGGTATCCAAAATAACCTGATGTTGCTTATCACAAAACTCATTAAACACTTCCAGTGCTAACAACTCTGTTTTATCTCGTTCTGAATACAATTTTGAAAACAAAAAGAACTTGTTCTCCTGAAAAAATAATTCCTCCGGTTCATTGGTGTAGCCATCTTCTATTTGCGAATAAATGTCTTTTGTGCTCACCAATTGTAAATCCCCTTTGTGAAATTGACGAATAATTAATTCTTGCTTCCGTCTGGAATGATAGATGTAATCCGCGGTATAAAGGCCGAGTGAATTTTCACCCACAAATCCTGAAAAATTTTCCTTCCTGTCAGTATCATATTCCACCCCTATCACTGGTTCAGCAAGCTGTCCCAATGCTGATGAGGAAAAAATTAATAATATGACAATTAAACGAAGTTGCATCTGTCTATAAAGATAACGAATCAATGGCTTAATTATTCACTCCATCTGTACTGATCTCCATATTCATTCAGCATTTGATTGTAATCAAGGTAAATCTTAAACTCCCGAGCCCGGTGAAGCTTCTTCTTGATGGTGTATTTTCCGTGAATTTCTACAGTGTCTGGAATTTCTGTTTGAATATTATAATCCCATACCTTAGGATGAACCAGTTTGCCTTCAACAAGCTCTGCATCTACTCCTTCATACGTTTTACCCTTATAAGTAAATGACTTCTGATTACTGTTGTATTCATTAGGATTTATGGCATACACAATATTTTCTATAATGTAATCTTGTTGTGAGAGATTGATGTTATAGGACTTAATCCCTTTGGTACGTTCTAATTGAAAATCTTCGTTCAACAAAACCGAATCCGTTGCAGAAATTACTTTAATATGATAACCGCCGTATGGCAACATGGTTTGTTCAACTGAATACTCATTAACATCATATTCATAATATTCTTCACCTTCAAGTGCTGTGAGAACAACATGCACAGTCGTATCAAACCCATTATCAATAAAAGCGGTTGTGGATATTGATTCGGAACTATTTTCCAGTAAGGTATCCTCTTCTCCACTGGACACACATGAAAAGCTGAGAAGAACAAGGGCTGAACTATAAAAAAATACAAGACGATTTATATTATTTTTTAACATGCGCTTATTTTAAGACTCTCTCTTTCAACGCAACAGCTTTATTTTTATTGGCTAACTGACCACAAGCGGCGTCAATATCTTTACCTCTACTTCTTCTTACATTTACTACCAGGTTCAATGACTCCAGAAAGTTTGCAAAACGATCTACCTTTTCAGGGTCGGCTTGCTCAAATTCACCCTGGTCAATAGGGTTGTATTCTATGATGTTAATTTTAACGGGGACATTTTTACAAAACTCTGCCAACTCCCGGGCATCTTCCAGCGAATCATTAAAATCTTTGAAAATGATATACTCAAAAGTTACCCTTGATTTTGTCTTGTCATAAAAATACCTTAGCGCTTCCGCTAAAACAGTCAGGTTGTTACTGTCATTGATCTCCATTATCTCAGTTCGCTTCACATCATTTGCAGCATGAAGTGAAAGCGCCAGATTAAATTTAACCTCATCATCCCCTAACTTCTTAATCATCTTGGCAATTCCGGCGGTTGACACTGTTATTCGCTTGGGGGAAATTCCCAGACCTTTTTCAGAAGTAATCATTTCAATTCCGCCAAGCATGTTCTTGTAATTGAGTAAAGGTTCTCCCATGCCCATTAATACAATATTGCTCAAACGTTGATCGTATTCAGATTCTGCCAAATCATTTAAAAGTTTTACCTGATCATAAATTTCACCTGGTGATAGGTTTCGCATCAATTTTAACCTTCCGGTAGCACAAAATTTACAGGCCAAGCTACAGCCTACCTGTGATGAAATACAAGCGGTAACTCTAGATGATGTAGGAATCAAAACGCCTTCAGTAATATGTCCATCAAACGACTGAAAAGCACATTTAATCGTTCCATCATTACTTTTCTGCTGATCGGAAACATGAAGTGTATCTAAGAAAAAATTATCCTTTAGATGCGCTATCACTTTCTTTGAAACATTGTGCATCTCATCAAAGTTCCGCGCACCATTTTTCCAAAGCCATTCATACACTTGCTTAGCTCTGAATTTTTTCTCGCCAATTGTTTCCAATTCCGCAATCAAATCATTTAGAGACAGATTTCGAATATTTTTCTTTTCTTGTGTCATCAAACCCTTTGTAAATGCAAAGGTACGGTTAAAGTCACAGTTCTGGCAAATAATGTATGCACCCATTAAGATAATAGGACAAATTTTATTGCAATTACTACTCACCCTGGTAACACTTTTTGTATTGTACATGAGTTTCGCTATGCTGGGAATGATTATTCCTTATCCAGGTACAGAACAGGTCAATCCTGAAAGACACATCTTTATTCGCTCAAATGGTGTTCACACAGATATTTGTCTAAAAACTACAACCCCTGAATGCGACTGGAAGGATTTTATTGACCCGTTGCATTATCCCTTAAATAAAAACTACCGTTACATAGTTTTTGGTTGGGGGGATGAAGATTTTTATATCAATACCCCCACCTGGGATGATATTACTGCGAGAACAGCTTTTCATGCGTTGTTTATGGGTTCTCAGGCAGCTATGCATGTCGAGTATCTCGAATCAACGCCGGTAGAAAAAGATAATTGTGCACGTGTAAATCTTTCTACTGTCAATTATGTCAGGCTTTGTAACTATATAAGCGAAACATTCACCCAGGTGGATGGAAAACCCGTTATTATTCCGGAGGCCACATACTTTGGACGTGATCGCTTCTTTAAAGCAAAAGGAAGCTATCATTTACTTGAAAATTGTAATTCATGGACCAATGCCGCGCTAAAAACTGCAGGAATTCGTACTGCTGCATGGGTTATATTTCCTGAAACTATCATTTCCTATCAAAAGAATTAGGTGCCTGAAACCCTTGACGAATAACGTAAATAAGATCTTATCGAAATTATTTTATGGAATTTTAAGCATGGATTCATCTATATAAGTGAACAATGAAATTGGGACGCCAATCTCACAAAACTTAAAAAAGATGAAAACAAAAATTTATTTAACATTAGCAGCCTTGTTTTGCGCAGGGATGGTGTCTGCTCAAGTGAACTTAGGAAAAATCAAAGGAAAGATCACAGATGACAATGGCCAGGTTATTCCAATGGCAAAAGTTTGGATCGAGGGACAAGGTAATATCAACAGAATGCTGGCAGATGTAGAAGGCACATTTACATTCAATGCTCTCACACCTGGTATATACATTTTACACTCAACGAGCACCGGTAAAGACACAACAACTTTAAATACCATTGAAGTTAAGCCGGATGAGATTACTGACCTTGGAAGTATCGCCCTACTGGATGATAGTAATATGTTGGGGCCATTTATTTATACATACACTGAGCCATTAATCAAAAAGGATGTTGCTAAGATTTCAATTCCAACAGAAGACATTGAACACTCCTTGAATATAAGAGATCCAAAGGCACTTTTTGTATCAATGAACTCAGATATTCAGATGGTAGAAGGAACAAGCGACGTAATTATCCGAGGGTCTCGGCCCGGAGATGCAGTCTACTACATTGACGGCGTAAAAACACAGGATTTAAACGGAGTCCCCGGAGTTGGAATAGGTAGTATGACAGGGTACACCGGTGGGATTCCAGCCAAGTATGGTGACACAACTGGAGGTGTAATCGTACTCGAAACCAAAAGTTATTTTGACCTTTATTATGCCTGGTTAGCTGGAAATAAATAAAGTACAATAGCGTATTTAACCGGCATTAATAATCGCCCTCAATGTTTACACCTCATTGGGGGCTTTTTACACCTTAAAATTACGAACTATGAAATATATATGGATACTAATTTGTTTGATAGCTTTTAGTACAGTTGCCCAGCAAAGCACCGAACTAAAAGGAACAGTAACGAATCAGAACGGGGAATGCATACCCTTTGCAAAAGTTACACTGTATCAAGGAGATACGTTGTTTCTGGCTAGATGCGCCACGGATATGGATGGGAAATATACCTTCTCGGAAATTAAACCGGGAGAATACACCATTGAGGTGCGCTCCGTAGGATTGAAAACAACTAAAATGGTGAAGATTATTGTAGCTGAGGGAAGAGTCACCTATGTCAATGTTAAACTGCTTGAGTTAAAAATGACCTGTTGTGGATTTGGCGTATGCAATTTTGGCTCAATTGACAAAGATCGCGAGGCAGGAGTCATGAAGTAATAATTCATAGACCTTTAGAAACAAAACGCTTTATTTTCCGTATAATCCAGAAACTTCGTAACTTTGAGTTTAAGATGAAATTGCAGGATTATATCGCTCAGTTATTACACGATCACAACTGTGTAATTGTACCTGATTTTGGTGGTTTTGTTGCCAATTATAAATCCGCTGTGATTGACAACCATCATAGTAAAATTCATCCACCCTCTAAATCGGTTCTGTTCAATCCTCATTTAATCAATAATGACGGATTACTGGGAAATCATATCGCTCAGAAAAAAAGCCTTTCCTATCCGGATGCATTAGGTTTTATTAATGATGAAGTCAACTCATGGAAAAATGGGTTGGCACAAGGAGAACGAATTGAAATTGGTGAACTGGGGTTTTTATATCGGGAAAATGATACCGTGCATTTTGAACAATCCAGAGAAGTTAACCTGTTACTACAAGCTTACGGACTGCGTTCAATCAATTTTGTTCGATTTGATTCAAGCGTTAAACAACAACCGGTTAGAGAAGTTTCAAAAATAGAGAAGCCTACTGTAATAGCTGCTCCTCAGAATGAAGCAATAGCTAAGGAACCTATAGAAACAGTAACAAAGGTTGAAACAGAAGTTGCCCCGGTTACTACTTCAATTGATAAAGAAGTTGAGGAAAAAGAAACACCTTCCGTGATTGCTCTTAATAGTGAAGAAGCGATTGAGGAAGTACAGGAAGAAAAAGAGTATTCAGATGACTCACTTCCAGAAAAGCGTCATATAGGTTTTACCATTTTACGTTATACCGCTGCTGCCGCCGTTGTTCCAGTATTGTTTTACTCTTACTGGATTCCTATGGAAACTGATGCCCTGGAAACGAGCAGTATTCAACTCGTGGATTTTAATCCAATACATACACAACACGAGAAACAATATAATAAGCGTGACGCCACATTTGCAGCTGAAGAAATTGAATCTCCAAAAAATTGGGAGGAGCTGACAGAAAATATTAATGCTGCGGTTTATAATTTTGAACTGACGGAAGATTTTTTCGTTCCCATCTTGCTTTCAAATGGCACTGGTGAGCCCATCATTGACGAAGTAGAATCGTCATCTGTAATTTCGGGTAATTACCATGTAATTTCAGGGTGCTTCTCAGTGAAATCAAATGCTGAAAACAAAGTTAAAGAACTTAAGAAAGACGGATATAATGCTGCCGTACTTGACAAATCTAAAGGTTTGCACCGTGTAACTTCTGGAGGATATGCCACACGTGACCAGGCTGAAAAAGCATTGGACGAATTGCGAAATTCAGGTCATTCCGGTTGGATTTTGAAAAAATAGACCTGTTCCCGTCCACCTTCCTTTTTTTGTCTTTTATCACCACTATCTTTTTGTCTACCTATAATTTTGTTGGGAATTCTTCTTTGTATGTCTATTTTTAGGGCGAAATAAATCTACTACATATGAAAAAGATCATTGCCATTGTCCTTGTTGCTGCCTTTTCTATTACAGTTAGCGCACAAAAAGCTGAAATCACGAATAAAGAAGGAAGTGAGTACCGCTTTGAACAAATTGCTCATTTGGATGCTACTCCGGTTGAATCCCAAGGATGGACGGGAACATGTTGGAGTTTTTCAGCCCTTTCATTTTTTGAAACCGAATTAGATAGAATGGGTAAAGACATGCCGGTTTTATCCGAAATGTATATTGTTTATCAAGCATATCTTGGTAAAGCTGAAAAATACTACAGAACAGATGGCAACACCAATTTTGATGAAGGTGGAGCTTTTCACGATATCCCATGGGTAATTAGAAGGTTTGGTGTTGTCCCTAAAGACGCGTTTCCAGGTCTTGAATACGGTTTGTCATCTCACAATCACTCTGAACTAGCTGAAGTGTTAAAAGGCGCCATGAAAGGTGTAATGAAGGCAAGAAAGGAAATGGATGATGATACGGGAATGACTACAAGTTGGAAAAAAGCCATTCGAGGAATTTTAAATGCCTACCTCGGAGAAATTCCTGAAAATGTAGAAGATATGACCTTTAAGGTAGAAGGAAAAAAATACAATCCTATTTCCTATCGTGATGAACTGGGACTTGATATGGATGATTATGTATCATTAACTTCTTTCAGTAATCACCCCTGGAATGAGGAATGCAAATTAGCCATAGCCGATAACTGGGCTTGGGGAAGTTCTTACAATGTTAAGCTTGAAGATCTTTGGGGAGCAGCAGAATACGCATTAAAAGAAGGGTACTCTTTTGCCTGGGGAGCTGATGTGTCAGAAGCTTACTTCAGTTTCCGTTCAGGATTGGCGATTGTACCAAAGGACAAAGAAACGATATACGTTTCCGGAAGAAATAATAAAAACTTCTCAGATGCTGGTTCAGAGAAAAAAGCATCATGTTTTATGAAGCCCGTAGAAGAGGAGGAAATCACTCAAGAAATGCGTCAAAAAGGGTATGATGCCAAACAAACAACAGACGACCATGGAATGCATGCTGTAGGATTATATAAAGATCAAAAAGGGACCAAGTACCTCCTCATCAAAAACTCGTGGGGTACCCGAAATGATTGTGACGGCTATTTTTATGCATCAGAAGCCTACTTCAAGTACAAGACTATTAATATTTACCTCCATAAAGATGCCTTGTCAAAAGACATGAAAAAGAAACTGAATATTATAGATTAAACATCATCAATAACACAATTAAAAAAAGGAGCAATTCATGAATTGTTCCTTTTTTTATGCTTTCCGGCAAACGTTAAGATTTTATGACACTGTAAACCAAATTGTTCATTATCACGCAGCATTTTGTGCATTATGGCGTTTTTCCTTAAATTAGGCTGAATCAAAATTTCATGAACATGAGAAGAACTACTACTCGATTAGCCTTATTGGCTATTTCCCTATTCTCCTTTTCTTCTGTTTTCGGCCAAATATCAGAACAAGCCGGAAAAGAAGCTACACTGGTTAATAAAGGAACTGCCGGATCAACGTTTAACATGTCTCCTAACCTACACCATCAACATGACGGTGAACACTGTCTTGCAGATGCCCTTACCAACGCATGGATTGAAGAAATGGGTATTGAAGAACAATATAAAGCGGAACAAACACATGGCAATATGTTGGCTCAGCACATGGGTAACAGTAATGACAGAGCAACTTATACTATCCCTATCATATTTCACGTCGTTCACAATCCAAACAACCCTGCAGAAAACGTTTCTCAAACGGCTATATATAACCTGTTAACAGCCGTAAATGAGGACTTTTCAGCAACAAATTCGGATGTTGGAAATCTACGAACCGGATTTGGTTGGTCGGCTGCCAATGCGGATATCGAATTTTGTTTAGCACAAAAAGATCCCCAGGGACAACAATTAGCAGAATTAGGTATCCATAGAGTCGCCACCACTGAAGATTTTTACGATCCCAATACGGAAACGAATAAAATGAAAGATGACCAGGCACCAAATACCGGGACACCTGGCTGGGACAGAAATAGTTATGTCAACGTGTGGATATGTGATATTACAGATGGAGCTCCATCCGGAACTGCAGGGTATGCCTATAAACCAACAGTTTCCACACTTCCTCCGGCTTCTATAGATGGAATTGTAATTGATTACAATCTTGGACTTCCTCCCACAAATAGAGTACTAACACACGAACTTGGACATTATCTTGGTTTATCTCACACATGGGGTAATTCCAATCAGGCATCCGGGTGTACGGCAGATGATGGCTTAACAGATACTCCAAATACTGCTGGTCCTTCTTTTGATTATCCAGGATCCTGTACGGGTTCACAGCAAACATGTGCTCCGACAGAAACGCAATATGAAAACTTTATGGACTACTCAAATTGTACCATCATATTCACGCAAGAACAAGCCAACTTAATGACAGCAGTTCTAACCGGATCTAGAAACAGTTTAAATTCATCAGATGCATGTACACCAGTAAACCCTTCACCTCCTGTTGCTAACTTTGTAGCCGATATCACATCTGTGGTTGAAGGAGGATCCATAAATTTCACGGATCTCTCCAGCAACTTACCAACTACCTGGTCATGGAGTATTACACCTGCAGCCGGAGAAGTTTACGTTAATGGAACAAGTTCAAGCTCTCAAAATCCGGTTATTCAGTTTCCTAACGCTGGAACATATACCGTCACACTAACGGCCTCTAATGCCTATGGAAGTGATGATGAGATAAAAACAAGTTATATCACTGTCGTTGCATCCGGAGGTGGAACAATAGATTGTGATACCATTAGAAACTATACCCCTGCTGAAGAAGCCAATATGACTGCTTACGGTTTAACTGGTGGTGATGGCTATTATCCTGGACATATATATATCCCACCAGGAGCGAATGCCTTCCAGATGCAATATATAGCTGATAGCTTCTTTGTTGCAACTCCAACAGAGGTAAGAAGATTGTACCTTCCAGTTTACCAGGCAGATGATTTAGGCGCAGCTAATGACGTCATTTTTACTGTATGGTCAAACAATGGTGCTACACCTGGACCTGGCATTGTACTGGGTACAGAAACAGTTCCTATTTCTAATTTAAATGCCGGATTTTGGAATACGATTGACTTCACAACACCTGTTCCTGTTAATGGTGAATTCTGGGTAGGTGTTGAGTTGGAATATTCTACCACAACTTTAGAGGATACTGTGCTATTTGCAACTACGAACTTCTCCGACCGGCCTTCAGGACCAAGTTCTACCTGGGTAAGAGGATGGGAACCGTTGTTGTCATTACCATATAACTGGCAATCAACCACCAGCTTCTTCACGTCCAACCCGGATTGTTCACTCATTCTGGATGTACTTACCTCAACAGGTCCGCCACCAACCGCTATTGCTGCATGGCCGGCAAACACGACTTGTGAAGGAATGGACATCACAATGAATGGTTACGGCTCACTCAACGCTGCATCCTACTACTGGGATATTACTGATGGAACCAATGACTATTATTCGGATCAGGGGAATTTTACAACCGGTTTAACAGAAGCTAGCTGGACGTTTAACCTTGAAGTAGACGGCTCATGTATGACCGATATTGATGGGCCGTTTGTAATGACCGTTAATCCACCTATGACTGCAAACTATTCCATTACGGATGAAAATTGTATTGCCGAAGATGGTGCTATAACGGTAACCTTATCCGGAGGAGACGGTGGTCCGTATAATTACTCTATTAATGGTGGTACAACTGTAGAAGCCACTGGAACATATACGGGACTACTGGCAGGAGATTATCCGTGTATTTTCACGGATGCTAATAACTGCGAATTGATTGATACTGTAACCGTTGGCAATGCAAATACATTTGCCCCTACTATCACACCAGATCAAACAATACCTCCTGCAACGTCTACGGACCTTACAGTTACTGGTGGGGTTTCATGGACATGGTATGCCAACGAAGGACAAGGTCCTTTACAAATTGGAAATACGCAAACCATTACTGTTGCCCCTGTGGTAACCACTGAATACGTATGTAGTGTAACTGACGGTTCGGGATGTGAAGCTGAACTTTCTGTTGTATTGACGGTTGATTCATCTGCTACAGTAGAGGAAAATTGGATCAATAATGTAGAGATGTATCCAAATCCAACAGATGGAAACTTTGCATTAATCTTCAAACTAAATGAAGCGAAAGATCTACAAGTAGAAGTCATTAACATCATTGGTGAAAAAGTGTTTGTTGGTGAATTCAACCAGGTTAAAGATCAGTCAATTAATTTTGACCTAACTGGAATCTCTGCGGGAGTTTACTTTGTGAGCATCCGATCCGGAGAAGAAAGTATAAGTAAGAAGATCGTTATAAGATAACTTCAATCTACTATAAAAGATAGCCCTGGTCCTTTTATTAGGATCAGGGTTTTTTATTGGTTATTAAAAATCTGCCTTAAGGCTAAACATAAAGTTTCTCCCCAGGGCGGAAATTCCTGATGCAAATTGCCTGTAATGGACATCCAAAATATTTTCAACAGCAGCTTGCAGTGTAAGAGTCTCCCAAAATGTATAGCTGATGCGATAATTTAAAGTCCACCACGGAGGAATGCCGCCTTCGTTTGGAGTTAGATCAATGTTATCGCCTCCGGGTGTATAATCATCTGCTCGTTTTCTGAAATTATAAAAACTGTATAGAGCGGTATTCAAATCATCCTTTTCATACGTCAATGAGATTTTACCAAACTGCGGTGGGATGTGCTCAAGGGGTGTATCATTTGCAAGGTCGATACCCTTTGTATAATTGTAGGTGTAATCAAACCGTAGATCCTGTGTGAAATTAACTCTCAAAGATGCACTTGCGCCGTATACTATAGCATTATCTGTATTTTGAATGGCCTGTATTTTCGTCATTTCTCCCTCATACATAATAGAATCCTGGCCGTTTAGCTCAAAGTCACGTTGTACCATAGCATTGAATAAATAAGTGCTATAAACTGTACCGCTAATCTCCAGCAATCGCTTAAAGAAAGAACGCTCCACTGAGAATTCAGCACCAAAAGCGTATTCCGGTTTAATGTCGTCATTAGGAACGACCGTAATACCAGATTTTTCAAATATCTTACCATAGTCATCAACATTTGGCGCCCTGAAACCAGATGTTCCAAGAATTCTAACCCGGCTTATTGAATCAGGTCTCAATACTAAGCCAATATTTCCTGAAGGTGCCGACGTCAAAATGTTTACTTCGTTATATGGGAGACTAATAAATGATGTATCCTTAAATTGTGAGTTTGCATATACTAATGAGTAACGTAATCCGGACGTCAGGGTCGCGTTGTTTTTAAATTTCTGTTTGTATTCCACATATATTCCACTACTCAGATAGTTGCTGAAATTAGGATATCGGGTTTGTATATCTACGCGCCCCTCAGAAAATATATTTTGTTCATAGGCAGTAGACTTAACAAGATTATGTTGTGCCTCTATCCCATAAAACAATACGCGTGATTTTGCAAATACTTTATTGAAATCAAGGTTCAATGAAAATACATTTAGGTCTTCTTCCTGATGTTGACGTAAATCATTTTGAAATCTTCTACTGATACGATCTTCATCAATGCGTTGATACGCTAAGGAAAGTGCACCAGTCGTGTACAGTTTCTTTTTATTCAGGTCCTGGTTAGGTCTTCTATTGAACTCAAATTTTAACTGACTTAACAACCTGTTCTGTGGTCCGTAATACCATTCCGCGTATTTCAACTGACCGCCAGTATATTCGGTTAGTTTATCGTACCTGTTGATCCTGGAAGATGTAGAGTATTGGAAGTTTAATGACATTGTCAGATGATCGTTCGCTTTATACATTAATTTTTGAAGGACATCAAATTGAGTATAACCGGTACCTACCTGAATATTTGGATTTGGGTTGGCAACCATAGTATCCATGTCATCTACCCGAATGACATAATAAGGATGAAGCCCCCATAGTGAATCACCATGTAAAATTCTGTTTTCTCCCATTACCATATCACCAAACCGGGACGCCGTAATTGAACTAAGTACTCCCCACTTGTTTCGCCCGGTTGAAAAATCAAAATGACCGGTCATACCGTTATTATTGGTATTGTACCTCACATAACTGCTTCCTTCAAAATAGGTCGTATCTACTTCATTGATTTTGGGATCCTTTGTATGAAAATGAATGACCCCTCCTAGTGCATCACTCCCATATAAAGAAGAAGACGGACCAAAAATAATCTCCGTATGATCAAGAACTGAGTTATCAATGGTGATAGAATTTTGTAAATGACCACTTCGGTAAATAGCATTATTCATACGCACACCGTCTATTACCAATAATAGCTTATTTGCTTCAAACCCTCTTATTATTGGGCTTCCGCCTCCACCTTGTGATTTTTGCACAAGCACATGCCCTGTGTTTTGTAACATATCGGCTGAAGTTGGTGGATTCTCAATTTTGACAATCTCCCGAGAAATGGTTTCAATTTTACCTGCTTCATCATCTGAATCTACGTTATATCGTAAAGGATGTTCATAGACCACTGGTGGAAAAATATTCTCATCCGCAAGTAAAACCACGACTCCGATTTCAACGGCATCCTCTTTTAATATTTTTTTCAACTTGAACTGTAAATGACTAAAGTAGAGATACTCGTCATGTTCAAATGCTTTGAGATTAGCTATGCCATCTTTGTCTGAAATAACACCTGCCTGATTTTTTTTAGAGTAGATGAAAACCCCTTGCACTGGCTTTCCAGTTTCATCCTGAATGGTAATGTTTTGTGCAAAAATTGAGGTAGAAGTAAATAAACTAATCGTGAAAAGTAGCTTCAAGCACAGCGACACTTTGGACTTCTTTGAAGTTATCGATAACAACTTCGTAGTATTTAAGTAGGTCATAAACTAATTCTCTTCTCCTATTTAATGGAATTAAGGGGTCACTTACCCCATCAAATTTCGTGCCTGAAAGCTCAATTAGTTGTGCAGATTTTTCTTCAGATAAATAAAACGGATGATTCGGTATATAACGAACATACTTACCTTCTTGTAAATCAAGATACTTACCTGATTCCTCTTCCTGCGGATAAAAACCTAAATATTTAGTTAACTGATAAAGAAACTTAATGGGAAAGTTGGAAATATTTGTGCTTAAATCTAAAATTTCAAGTAAACTTCTGATAAAGGTGTATAAATCATTATCGGTTTCTTTCTCTGTAATTGTTTTGATCAACACCTCATTCATAAAAAACAAAACAGATGATTTATAGGGATCGTATGGAATGTTCTTAAACACGAGAGCCGGTTCAACTATACGTATTTTTGCAAGTTCACTGTCACCGCGTTTAAAATATTCTACCGAGATAATCGCCATTGGGCGAATGAGATTTCCTTTCTTATTCTTACGCTTTGCCCCTTGAAAAATAAAACTTTGTATTCCTTCAGGAGTGAGAAGGCGAACGATCAAACTGGTTTCCGAATAATCAATTTTTTGAAGGACAATACCTTCTGTCTGAAGGCTCGCCATGTTTAATTGATCAATACAATTTTAGCAACATTCTTGCCTTTGCCGGAAGCAACTGCTGTCCAAACCAGGTACACCCCGGATTTAGCGCGCTCACCATGCAAGGTTTGCCCATTCCATATTACGGTTCCGCCGTTAGACTGTGTTTTATAAACCACATTTCCTGAGACATCCGTAATTTTCACATCCGACTCATAACCCAATCCCTGAATGGTTATTGGACCAGAATATTCAGGCCTTACAGGATTTGGGAACACTGTTACATTGCTGAATTCCGAATCACCAATTGTTGCATCTGTTCTTACTGAAACCAATCCACTTTCTGTGGCAAAATAAACTTCTCCCGTTAAGTGGTCAATTCGTATATCAAAAATGTTATTGGATACCAATGGACTATTTTCTTTTGTATACCTATAGATTTCTTCGGTTCCATCTTCAGACAAACAAAATACCCCTGAACTGCTGGTACCGATCCACTTTCTGTTACCTCCATCAACTGTAATACACGTGATATCAGATTCTCCGAGCAATTTTTCGACTTCGCCATCCACTTCAATTAAAATGGGATTGGCATCATAATCTCCAAATCCACCATCATATAAAGCGGTTGTATTATACAAAACAACCAGCCCTAAATCCGTACCTATCCATATTTCACCATCTATATCTTCCGCCAGAGCTTTTGGGAAGGGAGTTGGAAGATTACCGTACCCTTCAGCTGTTGTGAGTAAGCGCAACTGATCATCCGAGACATCTGAATATGTTTCGTTCTCATTAAAAGCCACCAGGCCCACCTGATTAAAACCAACCCACTTATTGCCATTTCTATCAATTATTAAACGATATGGGTGCGTGTTTTTTGCAGCTGACCCCATAGAAAACGAATACCAAATACCATCCGCAGAAAGCATTTTTAATGGCTCAACACCTTGATTAACAATCCACAAATTTCCATCATTATCATATTTCATATCGGAAATTACAATCTTACCATTATACATTTCAATGGGAGAATTGGATTCGTCATATACCATAGAGATAGTTTCACCATCCTTTACAACCATTAATCCACCCAATGAACTAGAAGCAAAAGCTAATTCATCTGTATTCTCAGGATTTACAACAACCGATATAAAATCCCAATGTTCGTCATATTTAATACTGTCCTGGGTTCTGTCATTAAAGTTGGTCCATGTTTCATCCTCAAACTTGTAAATTCCATTTCTGAAATAGTTGTTTTGAAGGTTGTGCGTTAATCCACCTCCGGCAACAAGCAAGGTCCCGTACTGAATATCCATTCGATAACTTCCGTCTGTATATGGAGTATTTGAAAATACGGATTGATTGTTCCATGAATCAATAGCCTTAACCATGCCATGATTTTGATCCGCCATCCAGTAATAATCGTTTTTATTCAAGCATCCCATAAACAGAGGTGCCTCACCTTCTATCTGAAATATTAATGCCGTTTGCTGCATATTTTCGTCAATTACCTGTGCATCACCGTAGGTACAAAGTATAAGTTGATTTTCGTCTACATGAAGGCGAAGTACTTCCAGAGGATTGCCCGCAAAAGCATTTACAGTTCCGTTTTCATAATAATAGAGTGAATCTCCCTGAAATGCAGGATCGCCATAAGCAAACACCAGCTTTGTTCCAAATGTTTCAACCGCTTTTATATTAGCATTAACGAGTGTTGCGGGTAAATTTTGTTTTTTGGTCCACTGATCCTTATTGTTCAGAAAAGGTTGGTTTTTGTGGGCCTGATAGATGCCTTGAGGTGTGCCACAAAACAAAGTATCCTGAAAAACAGTAACATCCTGAATAACTGGGTTCTCATATGGGTAATAGGTGTCTTTGATTTCCTTTTTCACATTGTCTATCACCACAAGTCCAATATTACTTGCCACGTAAATTAGGTCGCCATCAAAATAAAACGCGTTTACTTTTTTATTGCCCGAAATCTCTGCTTTTTTGATCCAAGGAATATTGGTAATGGAATTTCCTTCCACTATATCAATGTTACCATTGGCATATCCAATAGCGATAATATCATTATAACCTGCAATGGTTGAAATCCCCAGGTCTGACAATCCATTTGTTACTGTGAGTGTATTGATAGAGTTATCTTCGGTGTCGTATTCGACAATACCATTATTGCATGCCATAAATACACTACTCTTATTTTCTGCAATACCTATTGCTTTGAAAGCAGAAAAATGAATTCTCCAATCGTGCATCCCTATTTGACCGAAAACTGGTACAAACAGGCAAAGTGAGAAAATCAACAAGATTCGATTCATGGTCAACAAATTTACAAACTAATAAACTCTCAACGGCTTGTTTTATTGTGTAAATGATTTGTCGGGTTTTACTTGGTCTACTTACCAAATAATGTCATTCCCTAGCCGAATATAGCTCGAATAGCATCCTCAATTTTGCCAACCTTCACGATTTCAATATCAAAATCCTTTTGATTGATTCCTTTGTTGTATTTGGAGATAATAATACGGTCAAGCCCCATTTTTTGTGCTTCAGATATGCGTTGCTCCATTCGGTTAACCGGCCTTATCTCTCCGGACAAGCTCACTTCTGCAGAAAGACAAATCTTGCTTTCAATCGGAATGTTGGAATTCGAAGACATAATCGCACAAACAACCGCCAGATCTATCGCCGGATCAGCAACCTTAATTCCGCCTGCTATGTTTAAAAAAACATCTTTGGCACCCAGTTTAAAGCCACATCTTTTTTCTAGTACGGCCAATAACATATTCAATCTTCTCAGGTCAAATCCGGTGGACGATCGTTGTGGTGTTCCGTACGCAGCTGTACTCACCAGCGCTTGTACTTCCACCAAAATAGGGCGGATTCCTTCTAATGTAGAGGCAATAGATATTCCGGATAAATTTTCTTCGTTATTGGTAATGAGTATTTCAGAAGGGTTGTCAACTTCACGTAATCCCTGCCCATGCATTTCGTATATGCCCAACTCGTTGGTAGAACCGAAACGGTTTTTTACGGATCGAACAATGCGATAAACGTGATTGCGATCTCCTTCAAATATCAGAACAGTGTCTACCATATGCTCAAGTACCTTGGGGCCGGCAAGTGAACCTTCTTTTGTTATGTGTCCAATTAAAAATACTGGAGTTCCAGATTCCTTAGCGTAACGCAACAATTCGGCGGTGCATTCTCTAATTTGAGAAATACTTCCGGGAGATGATTCTATCAACTGTGAATGCATGGTTTGTACAGAATCAATAATCAAAATATCCGGTTTGACGGCTTCGATCTGGATAAAGACATTTTGCATGGATGTTTCTGTAAGCACAAAACAATTTTCATTTACTGAGCCAATACGATCCGCTCGCATTTTAACCTGTTGCTCGCTCTCCTCACCGGAGATGTAAAGAATTTTTTTGTCTGCTTCCTGCACTGCCATCTGCAATAACAAAGTAGACTTACCTATACCGGGTTCACCCCCAAACAAAATTAATGACCCCGGCACCATACCACCGCCAAGTACCCGATTCAACTCTTTGTCCCGCAATTCAATACGCCGTTCTATTTTCTGCTCAATGTCATTGAGGTTGTGCGCCTTGGAAGCGCGTTGTGTAGTTGAGGAAGAAAAAGGCGTAGCTGATTTGGGTTTATCAATTACCTCTTCAACATAGGTGTTCCACTCATTACACGAACCGCATTTCCCCACCCATTTGGGAGATTCAGCACCACAATTCTGACAAAAAAATGTTGTTTTTACCTTAGCCATATCACATTATCAGACAAAGAAACCAATAAAGTTCGTAATCAATTTACGTTCTGTTTAGGTTTCTCAATTTACATTAATTTTGAGCAAACTTTCTTTATGTCAAAATTTATATCCTATAATGTTAATGGAATACGAGCAGCACTAAAAAAAGACTGGTTGGACTGGTTGCAATCCGTTGATCCGGATGTGGTGTGTATTCAGGAGACAAAAGCCCGGAAAGATCAATTGGAAATTTCACAATTTGAGGATTTAGGATATAAGACTTACTGGCATTCAGCGGAGAAAAAAGGCTACAGCAGTGTCGCCTTGTTTTCTAAAACTGAACCTGACCATGTAGAATATGGTTGTGGTATTGAAAAATATGACCGGGAAGGAAGAATCTTACGTGCAGATTACGGAGATTTTTCTGTATTAAGCTGTTACTTTCCCAGTGGAACAACAGGTGATGAACGCCAGGCATTTAAAATGCAATTCCTGGATGACTTTTACGGTTATATTAATGAGTTGAGAAAATCCAGACCTAAGTTGCTTGTATCCGGAGATATTAATATTTGTCATACGGAAATTGATATTCACAATCCCGTGACCAATAAAGACACCTCAGGTTTTAAACCTGAAGAACGAGCATGGGTAAGTAAATTAATAGAAGCAGGTTTTGTTGATTCGTTCAGAGAGCTTAACAAAGAACCACATAATTACACCTGGTGGTCGTACCGTGCAGGTGCGAGAAAGAGAAATCTCGGGTGGAGAATTGATTATCATTTTATTACGGAAAATCTCAAAGATCAATTAAAACGATCAGTGATACTTCCGGATGCCGTTCATTCAGATCATTGCCCAATACTAATTGATCTTGATGTGAGTTTGTCATAAGACTAACAAAAGTCACAAACCAACGTAAACTTAAGTTTTAACTTTGTACAAACGTTAAATTAGCACGTGCAGGAATTTATACTAACTGGAATAGGATACGGATTGTTACTAAGTGTAATGATAGGACCTGCATTTTTTATACTTCTGGAAACCAGTATAACCAAAGGAGTTAGGGCAGCTTTGATGTTTGACCTAGGTGTACTGTTGAGCGATCTCCTCTACCTAGGAATAGCTTATATGTTCTTTAATCAGGTAACAGCACTGATGGAAAGTGACCGTAGTTATTTGCTTCGGGTTGTCGGAGGTGTGTTGTTTGCTGTAATAGGAACGATCTATATCAAAAAGAAAAAACCCACTTTTACTAAAAAACAATTAGAAGAAACTAGCCGCCTAAGCGCAGGTAACTACTTTATGGTATTGCTCAAAGGTTTTACTTTCAATGCCGTAAATCCAGGCGTACTTTTTTATTGGCTAACTCTTATGTCGATTTTACCAGAAGCACCCCACGAACTGGGCCTCGACAGGTCTCAAGCCATTTTTTCATATATAGGCGTAATACTCATTACTTTTTTCAGTATTGATATATTAAAAATTATTGGTGAAAAAAAATTGCGTCAGGTATTAACCCCCAAATGACTGAGAAACCTAAAT
>JABURP010000020.1 GCA_014762645.1 Crocinitomicaceae bacterium | reverse complement strand
TATAAGAGACAGCTGAATTGTAGACCAGCAGTAGGTGCTGCAACGGCTCCTTCATTTTTAGCATAAATAGTTTGATATCGTTCTTCATCTTCCGGAACGACATCTCTAAGTGCTTTTATGTATGGTGGAATTGGAGTTTCTCCAAGTTCAGTTATTTTATCTTTGAATTCATCATAGGTACCATCAAACAAAAATCGAATCGTTCTTCCTCTTGAAGTAGTATTGTCTATAACCTCAGCAACGAGCGAATCATCATCCGTAAAATATAGCTTATTTCCAATTCTGATTTTTCTGGCAGGGTCTACCAGCACATCCCATAAAAGGCTATCTCTGTTCAACTCTCTTAGGAGAAAAACTTCAATTCTGGCTCCGGTTTTCTCTTTATTCCCATAAAGACGAGCAGGAAAAACTTTTGTGTTATTCATGATCATCACGTCTCCCTCATCAAAATAATCCAACACATCTTTAAATTCTTTGTGTTCAATTGTTTTCTTCTCTCTGTCAAGCACCATTAATCGTGCTTCATCTCTGACATCATGTGGGTGTTGTGCAATAAGTTCTTCTGGTAAGTCAAAATCGAATGCTGATAGCTTCATATTATTTGATAAAATAAAAGGAGTGCAAAGTTAAAATTAATTAGCTTGATTTTAAAGGATTCCTGTAAAATATGAGAATAATGATTATATTATAAGTATAAAAAACTGACCTTATGACCTTTCAACACACAATCACCTGGTTTGAGATACCAACTTCGAACATTAATCGTGCACAGAAGTTTTATGAAGAAATATTTGACATGCAAATGGAAACACTGGAAACACCGCAGCTTGATATGCGCATATTTCCAGTACCGAATAAAGATGAAGAGCATGTAAGTGGAGCCCTGGTTTATCACAAAGATTTCTATACTCCTTCACAAAAAGCGGGTGTACTTATTTATATGAATTGTAACCCCGACCTACAATCAGTTTTGGATAAGGTAGAAGAATCCAGGGGCAAGGTTGAAATCCCGAAAACTATGATATCATCTGAGCATGGTTACATGGCGGTAATATTAGATACCGAAGGTAATCGTATTGGACTTCATTCAAAATCTTAGCATTCAACTAAAGTTGCTGTTATATTTTTATCATTTGCGGGTCTATCTGATTAATTTTCATAGAGATACACGGCAATAATTGCAGATAAAACACTTGGAAACATCCTACTTTAACCGTTTTAGCCTTCGATTCTGTCATCCCTAAATGCTTAATCTGTTATAACCCTTATTTTTTCATTAATCTGCAGATTTTCATACATTTCGTTCTTATTGAACTATAATCTTAAAAGAATCGAATGCGGAAATTTCTACTTTCTGCTTTCTGTTTAGTATTAAGTATACCCAGCTTAGCGCAAACAGAAAGTGAAAATCACTCATATTCCAGAGAACTTGTTAGACGAGCCGACTGCAAAGCTATGCAGACAGGTTATGTTTTTGACGCACCACTGGATGCTAATGCTGTCAATAATCTTAGATCTGAGCTGTATTTATTTGAGCGCGGAATTTATGCGGTACGCTTTAGTTCGGACAGAAAAAAAGTTCGAATCGATCATATCTCTTATGTTCGCGTTCCAAATATCACAGCATTTTTAGCTCAACTCGGCATTACCTGTACGCTAGATTATTCGAGCACTACCGTATTTAAAGATGAATTAACGAACGAAACAAAACCAATAACAGAATGAAACAGTTATTACAAATTACGGGTTTTGTCCTTACGTTAACAGCTTTCGGTATAACGGGCAATGCCCAATGTACAAATCCGTGGTCATGGGGCTCAGCAGCTGCACCAACTGGAACTTCAACCACTACCATTAGTACCTGTACCTATCAGGAAGAATACAATACCGTCAGCAATGTAGTTGCGGGAACAACATACGAATCGACATATAGCTTAGGAGGATGTATTACAGTACACAGTGGTTCTCCCGGTGGTCCGGTAGTTGCTTTTGGTTCTACGCCCTTAACCTGGACCGCCACTGTAAGTGGAACATATTATATTCATTACAACACAAGTTGTATAACGTGCGGAACGGCAACAAGTTGTGGAACATCAACCATAGCCTGTACCTCTTGTGGTGCTGGTTGTCCTGTTGTTGCTCCGGTTCCGAATGATGCTTGTTATCAGCAAGTCATTACTAACGATACTTACTGCTGCAACACAGCCTGGGATGCTATTTGCCAGGGCGATTATGATGCGTGTAATGCAGCTGCATGTACAGCTCCAGCTCCTGTACCAAATGACGCGTGTTATCAGCAAGTAATTACGAATGATTCGTACTGCTGTAATAACACCTGGGACGCCATTTGTCAAAGCGATTATGACCTTTGTAACGGATCTGGTGGTGGTGGCGCTGGATGTACCGGGCAAACAACTAACGATTATTGTAATGACGCAGCCCTACTTACACAAGGTAGCGGAACCTGGTCAAGTACAACTTCATCAACATATACGGCAGATTTACCCGGCAACATAAATTCCGTTTTTTGCGGATCCATTGAAAACAATTCCTGGTATATGTTTACTGCTCAATCTACCACAGAAACATTTCCAATATCATCAGTATTTAACTGTACCAGTGGATGGGGAATACAAGCTCAAGTATATAGCTTTACCACAGATGTCAATGGTTGCTGTACAGGATTTACAGCTGTTTCTAATTGTTATAATCCTGCTAACACAACAACAGGAACAGTAACAGCTACCGGACTTACGATTGGTAATACATACATGCTGATGATTGACGGAAACGCTGGTGATGATTGTGATTTTACCGTTTCTAACTGGACCGCAACAGGTATTTTGCCTGTAGAATTAGTGGACTTCAATGGTATTGCACTACCGGATGAAAACATCTTAAAGTGGACAACAAAATCTGAATTGGATAATGATCATTTTAATGTTATGCGTTCTTATGATGGTGTGAATTATGAAGTTATCGGAGTTGTAGAAGGAGCCGGAAACTCATCAGCTGCTTTACACTATAACTTTTCAGACCGTACCGTTAAGACAGGAAAAGTATATTATCGTTTGGAGCAAGTGGACATTAGCGGAAAATCAGAATTGTCTGAAACCATTGTACTTGACAGAGAGGCGGATACTTACGGAGTGGTTGGCTTTTGGCCAAACCCTGCCAAAGAACGCTTATTGGTTGAAGTAAATCCAATGATAGGAGTTAGCAGTGGTAAGCTTGAAATCGTTGACGTACACGGAGCTATTCTTGAATCCAGAATAATTGACTTCGAACAATTCAAATTGTTGGAGTTTGATCTGAATTCAATAGAATCTGGTCTTTACTTCTTACGATACACGGACAAGCGTGGTGGAGTAACTGTTAAGAAGTTTATCAAGTCTTAAATAAGGTACCTGGTTTACGTTAATCCTTCGATTTAATTCACAACCTGGATCGTTCCGCTTGTTGATGTGGCATTGCCTTAATTAGAACTAGCTATTCAACTCCAGGCTAAACGTCGTATTAATTTTATGTTATAAAAAAAATCCGGATCCCAACGGACCCGGATACTCTGCTATCTGCGGCAAGCGTTTAACAACTCTATTTTGACTTAAGATTCCTCAGATAACAACTTAGCATCTTCAACCAGGCGTAAAAATTCAAGTTTATCAGACTCATGGATTTCAACTACCTCTCTTCCGATTGCGCCAACATCATCCAGTGTAAAATCATTTATATACTTTGATTCTCTTAGGATCAATGAAAATCCTGCTACTGCAGTTGAAAACTTGAATAATTTTGAATTTTCTTCCCAACTCAAGCCTTTATCCGTTACCGGCATTTCTATTAGTTTACTTTTTGATCCTTCTGGTTTTTTATACCTCAATTTCACCCACAATAATTCGTCTGAGTTTTTAGCCTGCGTATGCTGAAATTTCAAATCAGTGCTTTTAGCTTTACCAGGAATAATTTCATAAATGGCGGTAACGGTATGACCCGCTCCCAGTTCTCCGGCATCTTTTTTATCATTTGCAAAATCCTCTGCATTCATCAACCTGTTTTCATATCCTATCAAGCGATATTCTTTCACTAAAGCAGGGTTAAACTCTACCTGAATCTTCACATCTTTAGCAATGGTGAATAAGGTGCCGGCTAGATTATTTACAAGCACACGGTTACTTTCCCGGATATCATCAATATAGAAGTAGTTGCCATTGCCGTGATCTGCAAGGCTTTCCATTTTTGAATCTTTATAATTTCCCATACCAAATCCAAGAATGGTTAGAAATACGCCCTGATCTCTTTTTTCTTCAATTAACCTTGTTACCTCTCCATCTGATGACTTTCCGATATTAAAATCTCCATCTGTAGCCAGGATTACCCTGTTATTTCCTTTTTCCAAATAATTGTTTCCAGCAATTTCATAAGCGCGTTCAATTCCTCCGGCACCGTTTGTTGACCCACCAGATTTTAAATTGTCTATCGCTTCCTTGATCACATCCTTTTCCTTACAGCTGGTAGATTCAAGCACTACTCTATCCTCACCTGCGTACGTTACAATGGAGACACGGTCTTCTTCGTTTAACCGATCTACCATTAATTTGAATGATTTTTTAAGTAGTGGTAGTTTATCCGGAGCATCCATAGAACCAGATATATCTAATAGAAATACCAAATTGGCTGGTGGTAATTCCTCAATGGGAACCGTATAGCCCTGTAGACCAATATGCACTAGTCTTGCATCCTCATTCCATGGACAAACGCCTACTTCTGTATAAACTGAGAAGGTCTCATCATTTGTCGGAACCGGATAATCGTAGTCGAAATAGTTGATGAATTCCTCACTTCTTACTGCATCTACAGGTGGTTTTACACCATCATTAATGAATCTTCTCGTATTTGAATAGCTGGCGTTATCAACATCTATAGAAAAGGTTGACAATGGATTCGAGGCTGGAGATAAAAAGTCATTTTCGGGTAAATAAGCGTACTCCTCGGTGTTAAAATCTGTATTATCTATTTCATCTATAAATTCCTCTTCTGGATATCCGATATCATCACCTTCAGCTTCAGATTCTTCAGTAGTTATCATATCGTAACCGGGCGTATCATTATAACTTCTTTTTTCGCCGGAAGTTCCATGTCCTCCACAGGCTATCAGGCCAACTAGCCCAATAATACTTGCAATTAATGTTACTTGATTTTTCATAATCTTTGATTTTTTAGTTTTTACTGATACATTCTTTGAAGAACCAAAAGGTCACCCAGTAAATATTTTTTTTCTATTTTGGGTGACCTATTCAAATTCCCGGGATATATAGAATTAGACAGTGATAGCCGATCAGCAAATACCTACCGAGCTTGTCGACAAGATCAGAGAGCGAGATGCTCAAACGCTGACCGCTATTTATAAGGAAATATATCCCATGGTGGAAAAGTACATACTGGATAACAGCGGTAACAGAGATGATGCGAGGGACATCTTTCAGGATGCTATGTACATCTTAATTAAAAAGGTGGAGGACGCTAACTTCGAATTAACCTCTAAGCTGAGTACTTTTATTTATGGTATTAGCAAAAATCTCTGGTTAAAAAATATCACTCAAAAAAAGATTGACCCAAACGAACTTTATCAAGAATTTCATGAAACGGATATTGAAGATGATGTTGACGACCTCAAGCGGGTAAAATGGATAAAACACTGTATTGACCAATTAGGAGAACCGTGTAAGACAATTATTGTGCAGTTTTATTTTTTCAAAGTCTCCATGCAGGAAATTGCGGAAAAATTGAACTACACCAATGCGAATAATGCCAAAAACCAGAAATACAAATGTTTTCAGCGATTGAAAAAGCTGGCCAATAAAAATGATCAACTTGAATGAAGAGGAAAAAATAGCGCTTTTTGATGCTTATCTGCGAAACGAATTGACAGATGAGGATCGTCGTAATTTTGAACAATTGCTAAGCAACAATCAGGATCTAAGAGCTGAGTTTGATGATTATTCCGCCCTGGCAAAAGACATTTATCACGGAGAGGAATACGGAGAAATTAAAGCAGATTTACAAGAAATTCACAGAAAGTTATACCCAGCATCAAGAGGTAAATCAATCTTTCTACGACCTAGGTTTTATGTCCCCATTAGTATTGCTGCCAGTATAGCACTGTTGTTTTTGATAGTTAATCCATGGAAGATGGAAGACGGTAAAACGGCGTTTGAGGATACGAATGAATATGTTGAGTTAACGAATGAAGAAGAGGCAGAAAGTGATGAAGGTGCTGATGACGAAGGATCTCCGGGTGAAGAAGTGGAAGATTCAGCTACCATTGAATACAACGTTGATTCTAATTATTCTAAATTGGATGAGACGCTTGCGCTATCCTTTAAACCTCCGAAAGGTTCTTGTTTTATGATATCTAACAAGGGGTATTTTATAACATCAAAGCATCTTGTAAAAAAGAAGAAGTATGCCAAAATCCAGCAAAAAGACAGGAATATTGCCTTTTACACTGAAGTTATTTACAGAGATTCATTACTTGATTTTGCAATATTAAAGTGTGCTGAAGAAAAAGCCCGTGATTTTAAAGCGGTACCGTTTAAATTTTACCGATCTCAGCCTTCTCTGGGGGATGATGTATTTACATTGGGTTATCCCAAATCTGATATCGTATACACGAATGGTGTGGTTAGTTCTGCTACCGGTTTCAGATCAGATTCTATGACTTATGAAATCTCTATGCCTTCCAATCCAGGAAATAGCGGAGCTCCGCTCTTCACCAAAAAGGGAGATCTTGTAGGAATGATCATTGCCAATAATTCTAAAAAGCAATCTGTGACATATATACTAAAACCGGTGTACATACAGGAAAGAATCAGCAGTTTAAAGGATACGTTTAACGTCGATATGAGTAAAAATTACTCCCGCAGGTACTCAAAAACATCTGACCTAATAAACAAGTATCGTCCTTACATTTTTGAAGTCCATTAAATGTCTCATTCAGAGATTCTTGTGACCATTTAACACATTTTGCATTGGATTATCCGTTACTCACTGTAACTTTGCGCATTATAATTCTGTCTAATTCATAGGGTGAAGAAAATCTTTTTAATCTGTGTATGTGTGTTCCTTGCGATAAATAGTTTTTCGCAAAGTATACAGGGCTTTGTCTACGACGAAAGCAATAACCCTATCCCCTATGCCAAAGTATATGTCAAGAATTTCACCAACCTGGGTGCCATTACAGACGAAGAAGGCAAGTACTTCTTTGGTTGTGAAATGGGCACATACGACGTCATCTACAAATGTATTGGATTTGAAGAACAAGTGGTAAAGGTTACGGTTTCAGACCTTAAACCTGTTGTTCAAAATATTTACCTAAAGCAGGCCCAAAATGAGCTAAATGTAGTAGAGGTTGAAACTAAGCGGAGAAATATTGGATGGGAGATTATTCAGAATGTCATAGCCCATAAAAAGGATATGATCAGACAATTTGATGAATACAGCTGTGATGTCTATATAAAAGGAACAGAAACATACGACGTTAAGAAAAAAGAAAAGAAAGAAGATGAGGAAGAAGAACCGTCAGATATGTTTCAAAAACAAAAAGATGAGATTCAGGACAAACTGAATGGAGAAAATCGGTTGAATATGGTGGAAATCAACCTTGAAAAACACTTTCAGTATCCTAATAAAATGAAAGAAATCCGAACCGGATACGATAAAATTGGAAAACCGGATCAGATTTATTTTCAAACAACAACGAGTGGTGACTTTAACTTTTATGAAAGCCTTATAAAAAAGTATGACCTGCATAGAACTCCTATTGTTTCTCCTTTACACCCTGCCGGTATTCTGAGCTATAAATACAAACTGAAGGAGGTAATTCATCAAGATAATGATACGATTTACAAGATTGAGGTTTCTGCAAGAAGTGTTGGTACATCAACTATGGAGGGATTTCTATGGGTACTCAAAAATGAATGGGTACTGACAAAAGTAGATGTATCAATGCACAAGGGTAATCTTAAAAAATACGACAACTTCCACCTCATTCAGGAATATGAAAAAATTGACTCATTTTGGGTGGTCAACAAGCAAATTTTTGAATACGACACAAAGTACATGAAAGAAAAGGTAAAAGGGATCACCACGGTGACCTACTCCAATTGGAACTTTAACCCTGACTTTCCTCCAAAACACTTTAGCAACGAAATTGGAATTACGACAGAAGAGGCCTACTAGCGGGATTCAACGTATTGGGATGCGATCAGACCTGTTCCACTAACGGAAGAAGAACGGAGAAAAAAGTTTGTTCAGGACAGTTTAACGGCCATTTATACTTCAGAAAAATATCTGGATTCCGTGGATGCAGTTTTCAACAAAATCACCTGGTTAAAAGCTCTTTGGTTTGGGTTTGAGCACAGAAACCGTCATAAAAAGGAGCAGTGGTACATCTCCTCTGTTGCGGACTTGATTGAACCAATAACTGCCGGAGGACCAAGAATCGGCCCCGGTTTTCAATATTTCAAAAAATGGGAAGATGAACAATGGATTGATGTGGATGGAGATTATAGCATTGGATTTGCTAATTGGGATTCCAGAGGACGGTTAAGAGTTTATCACCGCTATCTTCCCAAAAAATTTGGGACTTGGTCTGTTTGGGGGTCACGTGAAGTTGACCTAATCAATTCATGGAATTCTTATTTGGGAACGCTTAGTAGATCCAATTGGTATATGAACAACAAATTTGGAATTTGGCACCGAATCGAAGTTGTGAACGGCTTATACGTTAGTACTAGTGCAAGACTGGAGCACAGGGAGCCATTCAGAGATGATTATAAATTTATCACGTGGTTAGATAAGTGGTTGCAACAAGAAGATCCTGAGCCTTATAGTTTTGATCCTTATAACGCATTTAGAACCAACCTTTCTATTCAATATACACCCTTTCAAAAATACATGACCGAACCACACCGAAAAGTAGTATTAGGTAGTCGTTGGCCTACGTTCAGTTTTTACTGGGAAAAGGGTTATCAGGGAATTTTTAATTCTGTCTTGGATTTTGACTATATCTCGTTTTCTGTTGAACAAGAAATACAAATTGGTACAATGGGTAAATCCTTCTACGTTGCTAAAACCGGAAAATTCGTCAACCAGGATAGTGTCTTGTATATCGATCGTAAATTTTTTAGGAAATCAGATACGGATCCATTTTTCAAGTATTTCTTAAGCCAACCTCTTTATTCTTTCCAAAACCTTGACTCATCTTACCAAACCAAGGATTTTTATTTTGAGCTACATTACATACATCACTTTCAAGGAGCGATTATCAATAAAATCCCGTTTATGAAGAAGACTGGAATTCAAGCATTAATAGGAGGTGGAACCATTTACCTGCCAGAACATGACGACTATTTTTATATCGAAGCTTACACGGGAATAGAACGTACCTTTAAATTTATTCGAAGGCGTCTTAGGGTTGGTGCTTACGTTATTTTTAGCTGGGCCAATAATTCCCTGGCACTACCAGATGAAGATAAGCCCAAAAATGTGCAATTCAAGGTATCCTTTGATATCATGAACGAACGTGACCTAAAATTTAATTTTTAAATGGAACAGGTCGTATCAAAAACCTCCGGGCATTATTATTTCGTCATCTTACTTCTGTTGCTATTGGGAACTGCACCATTTTTAATAGATAAACTCTCTATTCCTTTCTGGGCATCCTGTATATTTTGGATTCTTGGGTTTAGTCTGTTTTTTGGAATTAAAACCACAACTTTTACAGATCAAAGCATTACCGTTAAATTCATTCTACTGAACCGCTTAAAAACTATTACTAGGGAAGAAATAGACCACATTGATCTGCAAATTAGCGCAGGCACAGTAGCGCAACGGACCGGTATAATGAAAAAAGATCAGGTTTTGAAAATAGTAGCTGAAGAGAAACGTAAATCGATTTCAATTACGGACAGATTTCATTCATCCTTTAATGAAGCCCTTGAATTTGTTAAAAGAAATTATCCTGATAAAATCAATGAATACGTAAACTCCTAAACTTTCTTAAAAAGAATGGAGTGACTTTTGTACAGCAGTAAAAATCACGACATTTGATGCTTATGCGGTTTTTACTTTTATCCATATTTATTTTATTGCTGAAGTTGGGGTTTACAAACACCAATAACTTCATTATTAAATTGGATCAATTCACACTGGCTAAAAGTCAACTTAGTCTTAACGATACCATAGAAGTCACAAAACAGGCATGGCTTACTTCAGATTCTTTGCACCTAACGGCATATATCTGTGGTGCTAATCACAGTGGTGAAAAAGCGAGTTTTATTGCGCGTGGTGTCAACAATCTACTTTTTCAGGACACATACACCAATAAAGGTGTTGCATACACTTACTCCTTTTCTACACAAAAAATTAATCCTGAAAATGTGCGATACGTAGCCATGACTATTGGCGCAGCGGCATCCGAAAACAAAATGGGATGGAAATATCGCATGGGCACCTTAAAGTTTATCTGAGAATTACTCGCTTGCTTGTTTCTCCTATTCGAATAAGATAAATCCCTTTTTCAAGTCCAAGTTCTACCAAATTAATCGCCCCGGGATTTTCTTCCCAAACGGCAATAATTTTACCGGTAATATCTATTAATTGGATGACCTTGTTTCCCTCTACCTTTAACTTAATTTGTCCATTGGTCGGATTCGGATAGATTGTGAAATTTACCTGTTCTTGATTGGCCGAAGCAAATATGTTGTTCTCATTAATAACTGCTACTGCATCCAAATCAAATCCTCCGGACCCAAATGCCGTCGGGTAAGGATCATTAATCAAGGTTCCATACGCATCTGTGCTACCGTATGCTGAATTTATACTCCCCACAACATCAATAATGCGCACGTAATGAATACTATCCAGATTAACCCCTGCAGAATCAACAATATCCTGCAAATCAAATGGCGTTCCGTATCCTTGGATGTATTTACCGGCCAGATTGTGAATTTCAGAGGCATTTGTACTACCAAAACCATCTGTTTGCGTATCCGTTTGAATGGCTGATTCTGATGGAATACGGACAAAATTAATTCCATCTGTACTTACCTCCACATGGGCAAGTTCTAAATAATCATGACTAAAACTATTTTCAAAGATTGCAAAATCAGGTCCGGGACCATTTTCAATTGGATATTGAAATGTTAGCACAATAACCCCTCCATCTCCTAATGAAACTACATCTGTTGAATTTCCTTCTGCGACCCCTAGTGCATTTGTAGAATCTCCAAAATCAGCAAGCGGTGCCCCGGCTGAAATATCCTGTGGACCCCTTTGAAATTCAACCACGGAACTTGCCCAACTCACTATTGCAGATGAATCTTTATGAATAGCCGTTGTTCCGGTCTGATTAGCCGGTGGTGCAAACTGCGAATAACCCGCTTTAAACACAAGGAACAATATGGCTAAAAACGAAAATCTCATCCTAGTTAAAAATAAATTTTGTTGCGTTTAAGCCCGCTGTAAATTCATATTGATACCCACCTGCCAGGTTATAACAACGAATGGTAGATGAATTGACATAGCCATTTGCGTCTGCTGTATAGATACCACTGTTATTTACAAATAGCTTGTACATGGTTTGATACCCATTACAATCGATAATCTTATCATTTTCAAAAGTTTCAGTAAGCGTATGGTAACGATAGACTCCCTGCAGATCAGAATCGTAATAATAAATCCAATCATCATAAAATGCCCAACTTCCAATTGAAATAGCTACAGAATCCACTACCAGATTTGTTTGCGTATCTATACGCAACAACGCAGGACTTACAGATGTGTAGTTTCCATTTGAAATAACGTATAAATCACCTTCGTTATCGGCAAGCGTTGCCGCGCAATTGATTCTCGTCCCAATTTGTGTGGTAACTGTTGCTGTCGTCAGGTCGATAACAGAAATTGTCGTATCGTACACCGGCGAATTCAGTCCGCCTGAATTTGTTACGTAAAGGTTTGTTCCAACCAAAGCCATACCATCCGGGTTGGCACCAACTGTAATCGTGTTGATGATACTCTTTGTAGTCATGCTAATCACACTGACACTACCATCATAATTACAGGAATAAATATTTGATCCTGCTATTTGCAACCTTCTGGGCTCTCTGGCAATACTTCCGTTGAAAACAGGTATTTGTTTAACTGATTTTAAACTTGCTGCATCTATGATCTCAATTTGACTGGAAACGTCCACCGCTACAACCAAATAAGTTGAATCTCCGGAGTCATATAGCACCATGTCATTTGCAGTATCTCCCAGTCCCCTGTTGTTCTCTTTGTAAAATACTTGTTGATATTCCTGATGCTCATTAAACGAATAAAACGTCATGGAAGAATTGTTTTGTTGAAACAAGCCTTCATTGAGTATAATAATCCCGGCTTCATACTTTCCGGGAGTCGGTTCAACCGGAGGATCCTTTTTACAGGAAACCAGTGCTATTACTGTGACGATTAGTGTTAAATATTTCATTTGTAGTTGTATTTTAAAGTAATCTGGTAATACCTTCCCGGCATTGGGAAACTACGAATTACTTCATAATTTTTATTGAGTACATTCATGGTTTTCAAACTGACATAAAGACGATTGTGATGTGGAAGTTCAAAAAGTTTGGATATACCAATGTTCCAATCTACGAAAGGTTCCATATAATTCATGGGGATATTTTCGTTGAGCGAATAGCGTTGTCCAGTGTACAGGACATTATTTGTTAAAGTATATCCCTTCCAGGCAATTGAGAGACTGGTGTTACCGGAGAGCAAAGGCGTGTACGGAATTTGATGGCCGTATGATGAGCTTTCAGGGTTTGTTACATCAACAGATTGATTGACAGTTAAACTCCCGGTCAGATTCCAGTTCCAGGCAGCAATTCCCTGTGCATAAATAAACCCGATATCTGTACCCAAAACCCTTGTTTTACCAATATTTTGCATGCTCCAATTGAACAAGTCCTTGGTTGGGACAGCAACAATTTTATTTTTCACCTGGTTATAGAAGCCATCAATGGAAAATTCAAAAATATTCTTGTGTTTTTTATCATTACCGGAAAGATCAAACTGGTAATTTAAACCAAAGTTAAATTGATGTGCCTCTTCTGGTTTTAGATTCGTATTCCCAATAAAGTTGTAATACAAATCATTGAATGTGGGCATGCGAAATGCTTTTTTATAAAACGATCGGACACCCAATCTTTTATTTTTAAATGGCTTTACGGATACACCTATATACGGTGCCCATTTGGAATAACGTTTAGCGAGCAAAGAATCTGCTGAACGGGCTTCATCCCAAATGAGTTGATGTGTCACATTACCTTCCAGATGCCATGATTTACCTACATTAACACTTGTCCCTATTACACTGTTAAATCCTATCCGCTTAGGGGCATTATCAAATTCATTACTTATAAGATCAGACAAATAAGCGTCTGTTCCAATGAAGATACGTGAACTCTTCCATGTTCTATTGCTCATGATTCCTAAACCATATCGGTGTTGCAGATAATTGGACCGAATAAAACCTTGCGCATTAAGAAAATTAGGATCTTCATAAATTGTTCTGTTGGATTGTGCATAAGCACTGGTTCTAATGGTCCATGCTCCATTATCTGATGAAGTTGGAACAAATACAAAATGACTCAGGTCTGCTCTAAAATCCTCATTCATCAAACTTTGATCATTAGAAGGATTAAACAGGATAACGGCTCCGGGTAGTTGCTGATTATTTTTGTTATAGTATACCTGGAAGTTAACTTTCGATCTATCCCCAAAGTATCCTCCTCCAATTCTGGCCCGATAATTAAAAAGCCTGGAGTTCTCCCGGGTAAACGATTCTTCAGACCCCGTCAAATCATATACATACGGATACCTGCCATCACCGTATTTTGCAAATAAAAGTGCTCCAACACCAAACTTCTTACCTATGGGTGATCCGATATTCAGACCTGTTTCGTAGGCGTTTATGCTGGTGACGGTCTGGTAAAATCCCAGATTATATGCCGTATCTCTTATTGATTGATTTGTTTGAATACCAATAGAACTGGAAGGGATATATGCACTAGGCATGCTTAAGAGTGAAGTAGGCTGACCACTGGTGAAGTGAATAGCTTTTAACGCAAATGTTTCGAATGAACTTAGGTTAATGGTTCCCACCTGTGTGTTAAACTGCGTATTGTGATCAACTATTACACCGGTATGCGCACCACCCAAACTACGAAAACGAATGGTTTTTATACCTCCAATTCCTCCGTAATCCTTAATCTGGGCACCAGGTGTAAACTTCATTACCTCGCCCACATCACGTGATCCCAGCTCTTTGATCTTCCATTCAGGTAAGCTGTAATTTGGCCCTGGTGAGTTCAAGTCAGAAACAAAAATTCGCGGGCGTGTTTCAGTTACAAGAACATTTGGCAGTTTCCTGAGTGAATCTTGCGCATTCGTTGATAGAAAGGACAGAATGCCCATCATAAATAATACGATATGTAACTTGCAGATGGGCATTCTGACACTTATTGCTTCACAATTTTTACCTGTGTAATTTGGTTATCCAGTTGCGATATAAGTGTGTAAATACCTGATTCCAGATGTTGAATATTCCAGATAAATTGTGAAGAATTTACCTTTTCTTCCAGCACTACCCTTCCGTTCATATCTATTAATCTCAGTAAGGTGTTTGGCACTGTTTGAATGTGAAGTTGTTCACTTGTCGGATTGGGATATGCCAGTAATTCAGGAGCTTCTGTTCCTTCAATATTCAGGTTTTGCACCACTTCCAGATCATCCATTGCAAAGTACGCTGGTGTGTTCATACCAAAACCACCTGAGGTATCAGAAGAGTTGAGTACGAAATCCAATCCAATGATTGCGTTAGACGTATAGAGAGGTGAAAGGTCAATGGTTTCCCAGGTATTGACAATATAGTCCTGAGCATTGTTTGCAAACCTGTAATCTGCCAGGTAAAAATTAACCGAATCGCCTGTATAAAGTGAATCCTGTCCCAATGCATAAATAGTGAGTAAAAACCAATCTTCTCCGTTGGTCCCATCTACTACACCTGCAGCACTGGTATCCGAACCAAATGGTTTTGCAAAGCTATCTCCATTTTCCATGGATCGATAAGCGTATGTCGTATTCGTCACTTTTACAGATTCAAAGCTCTGTGACGTTGGTAAATCAAGAAATACGCGGTTATTTGACCATGCAGATACATAACAAATCGCATACTGGTCTGATCCACTTGCACCCGCACCAGTTATGGCGCTACATTGATTGGACCAACCCGGTGTTATGGTATCTGTCCAACTTGAAAGGGCAAACCCTGAAAAAGATTGCCAGGTGGCATTGTAGTTCAGCTCAAATGTCATGACGCCATTGACGTAAGTAGTATCACCATCTACTACCTGATCCTGTCCATACCATGCTGAATCTGTTACCCCAAAATCGGGAGATTCAAAATCAGTATTCCATTGAGAAAAAGCAGTTGCGAAATTGCAACATGCGGCAAGAATTAAAACTCTTTTCATCCTTTTTAAATTTTATCCCGCAGTGGCATTAATTTTTTAGCACTACAGAAGATTAATAATTAAAAGGAATAGAAACGAAAGAATAAGAAAAGCTAATTAGCATAAATCCTAAACTTTGCTTTTATCCCGAAAGCTTTGTTTTTTTTTGAGAAATGGCAGGTCTTCTGACTTACTCCCTGGCCGTACTACCTTCCCATTATTTGCAGAAAATAACAGTGGCAATATGTACGGTTTCGGAGTTCACAGCTGCGGGAACAGTTCAGGAATTGACAATGTCTCACCTGATTCCCTTTTCATCATCCGCTTAAGGATGAACCAGAACTCAAGACGAAGTTATAAAATTAATCGAGTTTTAACTCAATGGATGGATCCCAAAAGTGTTGTTGAAAGTTTTGAATTTTGTCTTCTACGACAGAAACTCCTTCCTCCTCAAGTCGCTCCTGCATGGCGGTTGGTGTAGGAAAATGCATTTTTCCGGTAAGCATTCCGTTGCGGTTTACGACACGGTGCGCAGGGATCAAAATACCATTTTTATGGGATGCATTCATGGCCCAACCAACTAAACGGCTGGATCGAGTTGCTCCAAGAAATTTTGCGATTGCTCCGTAGGAGGTGACCCTTCCTTCGGGGATGAGTTGAACTACTTCAAAGACGTCTTGAAAAAAATCTTTTTTGTGATCCAATTTGATACTTTTTTGACAATAGTTAGGTCATTCCCAGATTGCTGAGCATTTAACAGGTAATAGTTGTTATTCTTCAGTTTAGCCAACAACATTGGCTCATTTGAATTCTCAAGAAATCTGTGTCTTGGGCTTAGGATAACAAAATTTCTAAACGACGCATTTAGATAGCGCTGCTCATTTTTAATACCAATAATCGTAGCAATGGAGAAATCCTTGTTGTGATTGCAAGAGTCTACAATCTTAGTTCCGGATAAAAGTGCCTTTTTTCTCAATTGTTTATGAGAGTAAATACGGTCAAAATCTAGTCTTAACTCGTCCACATCACTAACAATACCTTTATTTTGAGAATAAATTTCGAGCATGATCTGCTCTTCGGCTAACTGCTCATCAAAAAATAGATTCTTTACACCTACAATAACTTCTTCCTCATTCGACATGCGAATGGAGGAAAGTTCCCCTTCTCTATAAAACCTAACTAATTTCAATACAAAGTTTTTTCTAATTAATAATACGATTGAAAAACTTCACAGTTGCCCCTAAAATACAGAAAAATCGGTGAATACAAAATTATTTCACCCCTATTCATTCATTATCAAGATGTAAGGAATTGAAAAATTAATTGATGGTAAACTTGACGTATTTGATGTCAAAACCTTTTTCGGAGAAAATTTTTTCGTAGTGCGTTCTGATATTCAGTATTTCACGGGTTGCTTCGTCTAAATCTTCTACAAGCTCTCCATACAGGTCCCAGGTTTTTTGAATCAGGTGGTATCCGTTTTCGTCAATTTGTTCAAGAGTAGAGGCAAAAAGCCATGAGTTATCCGTTTTTAAATGTACAATTCCGCCCGGTTTCAAAAACTTTAAATAACGTTCAATAAATAACCTCGAAGTAAGTCTTTTTCTAGGTTTTTTAGGTTGAGGATCTGAAAATGTCAACCAAATTTCATCCACTTCATTTGCCGTAAAAAAAGTCTCTATAAAATCTATCCTGGTTCGAATAAAAGCAACATTTTTCATTCCGGTTTGACGTACTTCATTAGCTCCATGCCAGATTCTTGCTCCTTTTATATCCACACCAATAAAATTTTTATCCGGGTACATCTTGCCTAATTGGACTGAATACTCTCCTTTTCCGCACCCAAGTTCCAATATTATTGGGTTGTTATTTTTAAAGATTTTTTCGTTCCAGCTCCCTTTAAGAGGAAAACTGTCATTTTTTACCATTTCCATGGTTGGTTCGAAAACGAAATCCATGGTTTTTATGTCTTCAAATCGAATGAGCTTTTTCTTAGCCATGGTTAGACCGTATCGTTCATGTTTTGAAGGATGATTACAATTTCTTTGATGATTTGCTGTTTGTTATCCTCTTCATCTTTATTCTCAACCAGGTAGCTTTGGAATACCAATAAAGCATCCATTATCTGATCCTCTTCGAGTTGACCTTCGATATTTTCAAGAATGGTAAGACACTCCATTGCGTACATAAAATCACCCTTAATTGTCGCCGAGGCAATATCACCCATATACATGCTGTAATCCAGTCCTGAATTCCAAATGGACGCCAACAGTAATTGGTGAGCCGCAGCAAAATCGTCATTATTGAGGCATTTTATAATTTCTGCTGGTACTTTGGTAGATTTGATAGTATTAAGAAGGTCCGTAATTTCATCTTTCAACAATTGTGATGCTGAAGTACTGCTTAATACCTGAACCAAAGGCTTAATAGCGCTTTCGTTACCATGAACTTTTAACGATTGTACCGCTTTAATTTGATCATTTTCCTTCTTTGAAGCGAGTTTGAGTAAGAGCTCCTGAATTTTCTTATCCTTCTGAGATTCCTTTTTTGCCATCATATACCATTTGGTAAGAAGGTGCAAAGATAAAGAATCATCCAGCGAAAACCCTTACCCACTGGCTCAAATTAGTAAAGAAAAGAATAAAAGCAAACCTATAAGCCGGGTTCTGTACACCCTTCCCGAAGGAGGAGTTGCCTGTCATTTATCTAGTCATGCAATCACTCACATGATCAATCTATCTACCCTCCGAGTTAGCCGAGCAAGCCTCAAGCCCCGGTTTACATGATATTTCAGCTCATGAGGTTTACCTTGCTACTAACGTCACCGTCAGTACGGTGGGCTCTTACCCCACCTTTTCACCCTTACCACGACAAAGCGTGGCGGTTTGTTTTCTGTGGCACTTTCTGTTATCGCGCCTGGCGCGACACCTTCCTGTTAGGAAGCATGATGCTCTATGCTGCCCGGACTTTCCTCTCTCTGTCAAAGACAGACAGCGACAAGCCGGTTTGCTTTTACTTTACAAAGATATGGTTAAGAAGTCAATACCTGATTCTACTCGACGACAAATCTAGTAGATGTGATGCCCATTTCTCCGGTCATTCTCACTACATATACTCCTGGATCCCATGAGTTCACATTGATATTGACGATACTTTCTGTCGGAAGTTTGCTGTAGACTTTTCGTCCACTTAAATCAAAAATCTCTATTAAAGATGGGGATGAATTCAAATCAATATGAACTTCATTTGATGCCGGATTTGGATAGATTCTACCGTCAAATGTTAGCTCCTCTTCTACTGAAGCGAAATATCTTTTCTTGTCTTTAAACTTAACTTCTGTGATGGTTTCGTTTCCTCCTATATCAGTTGTTGTTACTGAGAAAATCGGCATTTTTTGACCATTGGTAAACCAGTGATACTCTACCTGATCCGGTGTTGGTAATTCAAACCATGAAGAAAATGCGCCAATATAAATAGAGTCAGAAGCCTGAACTAAAGACTTTACCCTAATGGCATCAAAAGTTCCCCAGGGCGTTAAAATCTGTCCCCATCCATCAACGATTGAGTTTCTCCACTGGTATCTTCTGTAAATAGCATCAAAATTAGGGTTCAGATCTATATTAGTATATGAATTTGACGTCCAGGAATCGGAATAATTAATAGGCAATTGATATTGCATATCAATCGTATCTGATTTGCCCGGTATACCTGTTCCCATTATCTCAAATCCAATTCCGGTATTTTCTACACGATCCGGGTGTACGGCCGTAAATCTCACCGGTGATTCAATATCAACACCAAACTGGCTGGCTGCATCCAATCCTGCACTTATCCAGGGTCTGTACCAGTCAGATACGTGGTCTGGATTGTCCCAGGCATTGTTGAAGATAAGTTGATAGAGAATATCTGCACTTTGTACAGCATAAAATGTATCTATGGTTTGGGCTGAAATATTTATCGTAGAAAAGTCCCAATAAGCATTCGCACCCGTAGTGACTAAATCCAAAGCAGTTTCATCCGAGAAACTTACCATGGCTGTATCACCTGGTACGGCAAAATCTGATTCTGTAATTGTAATTTGCGTGAATCCGGTCAGACTAACCAGAACACAAGAGATAAAAAGTAATTTTTTCATTGGTATTGAGATTATTGCAGGCCAATATTAAATGTACCTGACATATCGCTCAAAGATAATGATTCTGTACCGGTATCGTCAACTAATGTCACATGAAATGAGAGGTCAAATACGACTCTAGATGGTATTCCACTGGAGTTTGCAACGTATTCTATATCACTCACATTAAATCCATTGTACGTATTTCCTGCGACATGATCAGAAGTGTATTGTTTTCCATTGGTTTGGACTGTAATTGTCACCTTTCCGTAATTAGATTCATAATTTGGCGTACTACAACCACTTAAATCCATCTTCCAATCAAATACGAAATCCGTTACACGCACTAAAGTGGTATGCCTGGCTTCATTATAATTTTGGTCGATTATTTTGTGTTCAACTTTATGAATCCCCGTTGCTAAATGATCGTGAAAACTGGATGATGTTCCAACAAGTTGACCATCTACATACCATTCATGTGAACCGGAAGTATTGTTTGCTGCAAAATAGATCGTATCCATCAGTCCGTACGCCTGAAAATCTGGATCTAACATTTCAGGATCATAACCATATTGTATGGGAATTTGAAAGCTGTTCTGACTTACATCCGTAAATTTTAGTGTCTTATTATGAATTCCATACTCATCAAACTCGAATTCGGTTAAGGGTTCAAAAACACCATATTCATTCTTTACGAGCAAGAAGTTGAGCTGACCTGTACTTCCGCCAAAATTAGGCTTTAAGCATCCAGGCTCATGAACCAGGTATTCAATTGAACCTTCATTTAAAACGGATAACCCTTGATTACCCTGAACAAGTTCTGGCCTTGTAAACTCAATTCTTATCATTAAATCTTCGGACGGAGATAGGATTTGGCCATAATAAGATTCTACACCGTTATTGTCAGTTACCCCTTGTGAAATGAGTATTCCTTCCTGACCAACATTCAGTTCTACAAATTCGCCGTTAATATATCCACTTACAGAATAGTACGGGCCCGTCTCCGGCGGAAGGTCTGGCAGAGGTTCTTTCTTACAGGCTGTTAGCAATAGCCCGAAAGTCATTATGTAGAGTAATCCTTTTTTCATTTCTTCTTCATCTTGATGAAGTTATACTTCAATCCCAACATCACGTTTATTTCTCTATCTGTTTGTTCATCTTTAAGGAAAGTATTATCTGTACGGTCAAACAGTCCTAAATTACTATTTACCTGTAACGTGAACCGGTTAGAAATTTCGTATTCATATCCTACTGTCAGTCGAATATCAAACTTTTTTAATCCTTCTTTCACTCCCCAGTTATTATTTACTGTTTTGATCTCATTGGTAAAGTCATCTACATAAGACATATTAGATCTTACACCTACCAGGTATTCCATACCCAAACCAAATTTTACTTTATGATCAGGAGCAACTCTGTAGTTTACCAATCCATTCAAATTTGCGAATACCATATCCTTTAACTGTACTTTTCTCCAGTATTTAGTAACATTACCATTCACATCATAAACCGTACTTCTGTCCTCTGTATTTAATCTGCTTTGTCTGATGTGGTTGATCATAAAGCTACCTCCGAACTCAAAATTCTGAAAGCGTTTTCCTGAAGAGACGATATATTCAATTCCAACACTATTTCTCAGTGTAGGCATAAAGCTGAAGTTCCCCCATTTATTTCCAATTCCTGATTGTGCAAGGACACCGACAGAATGCATTGTCATTGGTGGTGTTTTTTCAATCTTTATTTGTGGAGCAAATTTTGAATAACCGATCTGATGAATTTCTGGCTTATAACGTTTATCGATATCCATCAATGTTAATTCATCTTCCAATTTGTTGTTAATCGCTAAATCACCTTCAAGCTTTTTGGAATTGAATGTACTTTCATCCGTTTTTACATTCTCAGAGCCAGTAGATGTTACAATTGTGGTTTCATTATCCACACTGTTAGTTAAATGATCTACTGAAATGTTTTCATTGTTTTCATTTGTGGCTACATCATTTGTATGCGCGTCATTATGTGCGTTATTTGTGGCTCCAAATGCATCTGCAAGGTTTGTATAATCTGCAAATTCTTTATCGGCTAACAAGGCATTTTTTGCCGATTCAACATCTGAATTAGAGAGGTAAATATTTTCATATTCAGTTGTTCCCTGGACATTAGCTTGCATTGCCTCAACTTCAAAATCAGAAACAGGATTTAAAAATTGTCCGCTAAATGAGATGAGCATCAAAATTGCAGCAGCAGCTGACCATCTCGTAAAAAACACTTTTCTGTCTTCACGGTCAAGCAGACGTCTTGCCTCTTTCCAGTACTCGGTGCTATATTCATAGTGAAGACCTTCGTTTTTAAGTGCTTTGTCAGCATCTTCCCAGTATTCTGGTAAATAGTCTACAACTGTAGCACCAGAAGCTTCTACGAAGGCTTCATCCATGGCAATATCTCCTTCTTTTTCCAAAAATTCCTGGAAAAATTTAGAATCATAATTTGCGGATTGTTCACTGGAAGCTTCTACAAAAGCACTATCCATGAACATATCATCCACGCTTTCAGAAACAGAAGTTGGATCCAAAGCAGGAACTTCTGCAGCATTCAATGCAGCAGCTTTAAAGGCATCATCCAGTGAAGCATCATCCAGTTTGGATTTTGCATCCTCCCAGAACTCAGGATTGTACTTCACCTTGAACTCCTCACCCATACGCTTAAAAGCGTCATCCATATGTTTATTCTCCTCAGCCATTCTTGTTATATCCCCAAAGTTCTCTGTCTTCCGACTTTCTCATTTTAATAACCATTTCACGCAACAATTTTCTGGCATTTGAAAGATGCCATTTTGATGTTCCGTCTGAGATATCTAACATATCTCCAATTTCTTTGTGAGAGTATCCATCAATCACATACAGTTTGAATACTTTCCTGGAAACGTCTGGAAGTCTTTTTAATAAACCCATCAATACATCCATTTCCAATTTTGACCAAACGCCATTATCAACGCTCAATCCATGTATTTCTAATTCACGGTCAGTTTCTTTCTGATCCACCAACTGTAAATAATTTTTATTCTTTCTGAATTCGTCAATAATTGTATTCATCATGATCCTTCTCACCCAAGCTTCAAAAGGTGTTCCTTCCTTCAGCTTATCCAAATTCTTACAAATCTTAACAAAACCAAGGTTTAATACGTTCCGGGCATCTTCTTCATTTTTATGATAGCGCATGCAGGTCGGCATAAGTTTCACGTATGCCCATTCGTACAACTTTTCTTGTGCACGACGGTCATTCTTGCGACACGCTTCAATTATTTTTTGCTCGTCAAACATAATTTCCTTTAGCGAAAAATGACCGACCCCTTTTAAGACCGGGGCCGGCCTGAATAAGTAGTTTTATTCACTTTACTATGGTAAACCCAAAAAACCACAGTAAACATTTTCATAATAGTAAACGAGATTACTTAACTTAGGGTTGGAAAAATACCCAACTTTTTTAAAATGTTAAATCTTTACTTATTACGGCACGGAAAAGCAGCTAATCCTGAAAAATATGATTCGGACTATGAGCGGCCGTTAAATAAGAAAGGTATTGTCCAGATAAATCAGATTGGATATAAGCTTCAAACTCAGGGAAATCAGATCGATCAGCTTATCTTTTCATCTGCTTTACGGACAAAAGAAACGGCTCAGATTGCTAATCATTATTTGGGTATTAATAACATCTTATATAGCAAGGAACTTTATTTAGCCCGGCAGGAAGATATTCAAAACTACATTCGTAAAAATGCAGAAAGTTCTTCTTTACTCTACGTTGGCCACAATTTTGGGATTTCTGATTTTGCCAGTTATCTAGCTGGTGAGATGTATGCCCTGTCAACGGGAATGTTGATACATTTTCAATTTGAGTGTGATTCCTGGGACGAAATAACACAGGGTAGCGGCACTGTCATAGAGGCTTTCCCGCCAAACATATATTTGCCATAAGTTGAATAAAAAGGATAAAATAATTTTAGGAATTGACCCGGGAACGGTCGTGATGGGATATGGACTGATCCACGTTAAGGGAAAGGAACTTATTTTAATCAACTATGGTGTTTTGAAATTGAGCAAATACAAGACGCAACCGGATAAACTCAAGCGTATATTTGATCGGGTTGATCAACTCATTGCCGAATATAAACCAGATGAGATGTCCATTGAGGCACCTTTTTTTGGTAAAAATGTCCAGTCCATGTTAAAATTGGGAAGAGCACAGGGTGTTGCAATTGCGGCGGCACTAAACCGGAATATCCCCATTGAAGAGTATACACCAAAAAAGATCAAGCAATCCATTACAGGAAGTGGAAATGCTTCTAAGGAGCAAGTGGCACACATGTTGGTGCGATTACTAGATATGAAAGAAGTTCCGAAATTATTGGATGCAACAGATGGACTTGCCGCAGCTGTTTGTCATCATTTTCAAGGTGGTGTTGGTGAGCACAATAAATCTAAGAGTGGTAGTTGGAAAGCATTTTTAGCAGATAATCCCGGAAGGAAGAAGGGTTAATTACAAATATTTCCTTAAGTATTAGGCTTTCCTAAGCATTTCAGCGATTTCCTCAAACTCTTCTTTTGACAGTTCAAGTTTCGGGCTGTGAAAATTCATGTCCTTTTCTGCATTAATAGGAATTAGGTGGATATGTGCATGTGGAACTTCCAACCCGATTACTGTCATGCCTACACGGTTACACGGAAAAGACTTTTTGATTTTGGCAGCAATTCCTTTGGCAAAGACAATCATATCCTGAAGGTCAGAATCTTCCAGGTCAAACAGGTAATCTTCTTCTTTTTTCGGAACGACAAGTGTATGTCCTTTTTGTAGGGGTGATATATCTAGAAACGCATAGAATTTTTCATTCTCAGCTACTTTGTAAGATGGAATTTCACCGTTAATTATTTTGGTAAAAATTGTTGCCATTATCTAGAAATTTCTAAAATTTCAAACTGCATCACACCGTTAGGCACTTTAATATCAGCCATTTCTCCAACTTCTTTACCCAGAAGGCCTTTTCCTATTGGTGAGTCAATTGAAATTTTACCTGCTTTTAAGTCAGCCTCGTTTTCTGCAACGAGTGTATACTCCAGCTCCATTCCGTTTTTGACATTTTTGATCTTAACTTTAGATAAGATCAACACTTTTGAATCGTCCAACTGAGACTCATCAATGATTCGTGCATTGGCCACAATATTTTCAAGTTGAGCGATTTTCGCTTCTAATAATCCCTGTGCTTCTTTAGCAGCATCATATTCGGCATTTTCAGATAAATCTCCTTTATCTCTTGCCTCTGCTATTTGTTGTGATATAGCCGGTCGCTCAACCTTCTTCATGTGGTTGAGTTCATTCTTCAGTTTTTGCAATCCTTCCTCCGTATAATATCTAATATCCGACATAATTCAAGGTTTAATAATAAAGAACAAAAGTCCCCGACTCATGTCGGGGACCCTTGTATAAACAAATTTATGAAAATTATCCTTATCCTCAGCTAAATCATCTAATTTACTTGAAGCTTGATTTTTTTTATAGATTATCGAGATCCGGTGGACGAATTGCACCATACCATTTAATGATTCGTTCCCTCTGTTCCAGTCCGTTATACTCGTTTGGCGGTAATTTTATATGGATGACATATAACCCACCTGCAATTGGAACACCCTGATGATTTTGCAGGTTCCAGTCCAATGAAGTAAGAGGGTCATTCTTCTTAAAATTTCTGACCAATGCACCTTGCATATTGAAGATGGTGATTTCACATACTTCGGGTAAATTAGTGAACTTAATCCTGTTGTCCAATTTACTGGTTTCATACGCGCTGTAGCCATAATATGGATTTGGTACCACATTAATATTGTCAAGGACAGATTCCAATGCATCTCCCTGGGCCAGTTTTGTTGGCTCAGAAATGGTAAATTGATACATTGGTCGTGCATTATTCTCTCCATTTACCAACCTGTCCTGGTAAGGCATATTTACACGTAAGTTGAGTTCAGCATCTGTTGCCAATAGTCGTGCATTTTTCTTCAACATTGGTTCCCAAACCCACATACAAGACCTCCAGGCTTCGTAAAAATTGCTCTTTCTGTTAGCTGCTGTGACGTCAAACATTTCGGACAACCATTGACCCTGGTCATAAGCCGGTGATCCGCTATCGTTTAAATCTTCGCCAAAGACATATACATAATGCATCCCACCGAATAGAGGATTATCAACCTGATCTGCAAAATTGGCCGTAGGGTTCCAAATCATATCATCTCCATTTTCACCTCTTAGCCACGAGTTCTCAGAAAAACACATATTTAATCGTTGACCGGTAGTTACATCAATCGCAAATCCAGGAAACCACCCCATACCTGTTGATTGTATAAGGTCCCCTTCGGCAGGATTATATCCAGGATCTCCTACGGATAACCCTGATTTATCTACTGATAGATCTGACCGCATTCCTAAAATGTCATCACCGTGCTCAGTTTGGGATTCATTATCATTGATTTCAATTACAGGACACCTCGTCCACTTAGACTTGTCAGATGTAATAATGATATCAACGTCATGAAGTTTTGTAAAACATGCTTTTTTCAGTGCCGTACCGGCGAGTGTGAACCAACCTTGGTTATTATTCATAGTTGCGCTATCACCCGGCCACCCGAATGGCATCCCATAGACTCCAGCCCCAACTCTGTTGAAAGGTGCAACGGTCCCATCTAATAGCTTCTCATACTCCTGTTCGTCATCCAGACTATAGTCATTGTATGCACATTGATTATATATCCAGTTGTACGGATTACAACCTCCGGGATTGTCGCCTTCATTTTCGTTGGTACTACCCGAACGAATCCAGTTGGTTGGATAGTACTGATCGTCATCTGAAACACCCGATAACCAGGATTTGGAGGAATCCGCATAGGTTAGTGTAGCTGCGATAGGATCCGTATACTTATCGGTACAGTTGCCCGTTCCCTCATAATACTGTTGATTTATAGTAACCGATATCCCCCAATCCAGAATGAGTTGTTCATTCTTAACACCAACCACATAATCAGATGAGATAACTTCCGTCTGAGAATTATACAGTCGTTCAATTGACCAGGAAGCTTCATTAATATCAGACGGGTTCTGATCAAAACGTAAAGTATAGGTTCCAGCTGCAAGGTTTAAAGGATCAATCACTTTTACACCAATAGGTCCATATCCCGACTGGTAAGTTGGGTGATTCATATCCCAGTTTGCAACTATATAATCGATACTCGACGAATCCAACCTCAGGAACGCACCTCCGTTACCGATACCTTCAATTTGAGTTATTGGTGGTTGATATCCATAACTTGTCGTAAATGTAGTTCCATGAGCTTCCGGTGTAGGATCATGTGGAATACCAAGTACCGACTCTATCTCTCCTCCTACTGCAGCCTGTCTGGATCGCAGATAAGGTATTTTCTGTCCATCCAGGGCATCCGGATCATTGGGATCATAATTTTTAAAGTTGTTGTAAGCGTAGGCTACTGCAATGTAATAGTACTTTTTGTGGTTTATCAATTTTCGATCTCCAGTAGCAAACAAATCTTCTGTAACCCTGAACGAGTGCTCTATTCCTTCATCAGCTCCATCTACCATAACCGCTGGAATTGTTATTCCCAATTGCTCATCATAGGTATAATTAACCAATTTAGATACGCCATTTTTGATGTCACATTGTGCCACAAGTCTTGCTTTTTCAATGTCATCAATTTCAGATACAGAAGCATCCTTATCTACCAATTGATAGATTTGGTATCCTTCAAATCTAAATGTATCATCATAGTAGATTCCCTGATCTTTGAGTGAGTCCGGCGTGTTAATGTTGATCACATCTTCAGCAAACCATTCTTCCTCATCAAAGTTAGGACCTGATTCCAGGTAAAGGATGAGTTCATTTTCCATTTCCTGAATGGTTAAAATTGGTGCAGGAGGCGGATTTACCAGTTCAAAGCAATTATCGAACAGGGCCTGTGCCTTTGTATCTGCTGCTTTCATGGTTCTTACAGACGATTCAAGGTCAGATTCAGCCGTATTTCTTCCGTACACTACACCGACTGTAATATTATTTACTGCGCCCGGCTTCAACGTAAATGGTCCGGCGGATTGCAAGAACCGTTTATCCTGATTGACAGGATTTTGCTCTGTTACCTCAGACCATTCAGGTCCCTGCACTCCTCCAGTTCCCCAACCGTACGGATCCGAGTCTCCCGGAAAACAATAACTTGTGATTAAACTACCTCCAAAACCATCATCTCCATAGGTAAATGGGTCTCCATTTTTCCACATTCCTCTCATATATTGATAGTACTCTACTGCAGTTTGAGGATCACCCTTATCACCGGATTCGTTATTGAAGTAAACGAACTTAGACATACCTAAACGTTCATTATCAATGATACCATCTCCATAACCAATACCCAATCCTTCATAAGGTATTCCTTCTTCGGCAATTGCTTCTGGAATATTTGTGGTTAGTGGATTATCTTTTTGATCATTGTCTTTATAGGGACCTTCAAAGAAGTCAACCCCAATGGCTGGTGGCGACAGTCCATAAGGTTCTTGACCACTTTGACCCGCATCAAAAGTTTGAGCATTGTAACCATATCCTAAACCACGAGAGACATCACACCCCACATAATCATTATCTGCTTTACCAATATCAGAATCTACCCATTGTCCGAAATAAGTGTTGTATAAAGTTTGTGTCCCGCGATTGATCAATTCATAATTATAAAAAGTCATGTCATTAATCGCGTCATTAGTCGCAAAGGAAAAGGCTTGTGCACGAACTTCCATACCAATAGGGTCACCACCAGTTTCCGTGTGGATGTTTCCTTTATCATTAAATACCCACCAGTGCGTTTCATCACCATATAATGTTACCCGGCGGTCGTTTCTACATTGAATCTCCATTTCTAAATCATACCAGGGGTAATCTCCGTCATTAAGTGGGTCGTAAATATCCGCCTGATTACCATCATAGTCTTTATTGTCATAAAAAGGCGCGAGATAAAAATCCTGTCCCAGCGTTACATCTCCATGTGCAGGCCAATTGATAATTCGATTCATAATATCATCATTGGGCTTTTCTACGCCATCACACTTAGCTGGGTCAACATTCGGGTCGTTTTCGCAATTCCACCAGTTGACAAACTGAATTACCTCTGATCTTCTTATGGTAAAAAATTGGTCATATTTATTACACTCAGACGGTATAATTTCTGCAGCTCCGTAATCTCTATAGAGTGTTTTCTCCGCATTTTGGATTTCAAAAGGGTTATAATTACCTGTTCCTTCTATTAGATCCCCAAGCGGACCAGCCCAAAAATCGTTTCCTTGTCTAAACATGTGAGCTGCAATTTTCAATTGACCATTAATGTCTTCACCAGCCATCCATAGGGCACCGGAATACAGTACGTGTTTATTAGACCCTTTGGGAACTTCATAAGAAGCAGATCCATTGGCTCCTGTTAATCGGTCTTGCCATAATGAGCCTCCGGTTTCAATTATTGCACGAACATTGTTGTATTGCATAAACAATCGTTCATTCGCGGGAGCACAGTTTGCAGCCCGCCCATCATTTCCGTGATCATTGGATGAATGGTGGTGATTAAAATTTTTATATGCGACACTATTTATTGAAAGTGCAACAGCAAGAAATAAAAGACTTGATTTGTACATAACGTGGGTTTTTAAATGACTTCTATCAAATATCCCGTATTAAGCACTGTCGTCAAATAGCTCAATCTCAATGTTTGAGCAATAATATAAGCTTCTAAAAACATTAATTTTCAACTGTTTTTCCAGTTGAATAGCGAATCACTACATTTCACATGTTGAGAACTACGATTAAAAGAAAATAAGTGGAACAATAATTCTCAATTCTAACTTTTCAAACATAAAAAAACCCTGACCGAAGTCAGGGTTTTTAATATTGAATAGAAAAATTTCTTATTTAATGTCGATTGACAAACCAACCGTATGTATACCATTGAATGGGTTTGCATGACGATAAGCATATTGAATTCCTAACGCATGTTTGTTTTTTCCTACAATACCATCAATAGATACTCCGGCAGAAAATCCGCTCAATGCAGTTACTCTTCCTCCGTAAACTAACCCCTGGTCAGAGAATAGCCCCTCTTCGAAAGTATAACCTGCCATCAGGTTAAAATTCATTTTACCACCTGTCATTCCATAGTTAACACCCAATCTGTACTGGTCATTAGAGAATGAGTTTGCAGAAAAAGCAAAAGCTCCTGTAAGTTTATGCATATCTCCAAAGTTGAAGTCATAAGACCCACCAATATTTAAGGTAGAAGGCATTTCGAAGGCCGCAGATCTTTGCTCAAGCGTTGCTAACTCGCCTGTATTAGGATACATAACCTGGATTGCCATACCATCACCTTTAAAGGTCATAGTTGGTCCGATATTTTTCAGTGTAATACCAAATTTAATTTGATCTTCTTCACCTGTGATATATCGAATTCCAGCATCTACTGCAACGGCAGTTCCTCTAATATTAGCAATGGCTTCATTCACAACTTTAAAGTTGATTCCACCATAAATAGAGTTTGTAAATTCTCTGGCATAACCAACATTAAAATTAGAATATGTTGGAGAGAACTCACCGATACCTCCTTCAGGAAGATCAACAGTCGTAATTTGGATATCGCCAAAAGTCATAGCCATAACAGTAACAGATATAACAGAATTATCCGATACCCGTTGTGCAAGTCCTGCAGAATTTATAGCGATTCCAGAACCACCTAACCAGTTTGTACGATCGAAACGAATCTGTGTTTTATCTGTAAATGCTAATCCTGCAATGTTGGTATATACTGCATCCAGACCTGTACCGCAAGCAACACTTGCGTCTGCCCAGGCTGCAGATCTAGCCCATGGATTGATTAGCAATTCAGTAGCTCCGGCTGAACCAACACGATCACCATTTCCTGCCATTGCTGGCGCACTGATGAAAAGCGTTGCTGCCGCTAAAAATGTATTCCTAACTATCTTATTCATTTTCATATCCGAATAGTTTCAAAATTATTATCAAGTTTACAGGTTGTCAAGATCTGGTTGTCTTAAGGCACCATACCACTTGATTATTCTTTCCATTTCAACGACAGAACCATCTGTCTGTGTTACCGGAAGTTTAACGTGAATCACATATAAACCACCAGCAATTGGAACTCCGTTGTAGTTTTTTAGATCCCAGTCGATTGATGTCAGTGGATCATCTTTCTCAAATGATCTAACCAATGCACCTTGCATATTGAAGATGGTAATAGTACATCTTTCAGGAAGGTTTACAATTTTAATTCTGTTATCAAGTTTCGTGGTTTCGTATTCACTATATCCGTAGTAAGGATTAGGAACTACATTGATGTTATCCAATACTGACTCTAGACGATCCGCTTGAGTTACTTGTGTAGGCTCATCAATTGTGAAACGATACATAGGAAATCCATTATTCTCACCAAGAACAGTTCTTTCCTCATAAGGTTTGCTGATTCTCAAATTAATTTCAACATCTGTTTCCAAAAGAGTTGCGTTAGGGATAAGCATAGGCTCCATTACCCACAAGCAAGATCTCCAGGCTGCGTAATAGTTTTGATTTCTTGTTCCTTGAGAAACAGATACATCTAACTTTTCTGCCAACCAAACACCACCATCATAAGCAGGTGAACCACTACCATCTACATCCTCTCCGAACACGTATATATAGTGCATTCCTCCGAAAAGAGGGTTTCCAACCTGGTCAGCAAAATTTGATGTTGGATTCCAGATCATATCTGCTCCGTTTTCACCAAGTAACCACGAATTTTCAGCGAAAGCCATATTCAGTCTAGCACCAGTATTAACGTCAACGGCATATCCCGGGAACCAACCGAATCCAGTAGTACCTGAACCATCAGGATTTCCATTTTTATCTACAGAAAGATCACTTCTCATGGCAAGAATGTCATCCCCATGCTCGGTTTGTGTTTCGTTGTCATTAATCTCAATTACCGGACATCTTGTCCAATAATCTTGATTAGACGTAATGATGATATCAACATCATGTACTTCCGGGAAACACGATTTTGTTAGTGTAGTTGGTGCCAATGTGAACCATCCCTGATTTCCATTAGTAGAAGGGTCGTCACCAGGCCACCCAAAAGGCATTCCATAAACACCTGCACCTACTCGGTTAAATGGAGCAACCGTTCCTTCCAATAACTTCTCATATTCTTGGTCGTCATCTAATGCATAATCATTATATGCACATTGATTATAAATCCAGTTATTCGGATCGCAACCACCTGGGTTATCAGTTTCATTCTCACTTGTACTTCCTGAACGAATCCAGTTGGTAGGATAGAACTGATCATCATCTGGTACTCCCATTAACCATGCTTTTGACGAATCACTATACGAAATAGTGGCATCAATCGGTTCGGCAAATTTATTTGAGCAAGCTCCAGATCCTATATAGAACTGCTGATTGATGTTTACAGAAATTCCCCAATCAAGGACTAACTGTTCATTTCTGACACCAACTACATAGTCAGAAAACACCGTATCTGTTTGAGCCATACCTGATTCATCAGTATAAGCTCTTGCCAACCACCACGTAGCTTCATTTACTGAAGAAGAATCTTTTTCAAAACCTAGAGTATAGTCTCCTCCAGCAAGATTCAACGGGTCAATAACTTTAATGTCTACTGGTCCCGCGCCTGATTTATATACAGGATGATCTACCTTGTATGGCGCATTTAGTACGGTTGAAGCTCGGCTTGCCGAATCCAGTTCAATGAATTTTCCACCATTACCAATCCCTTCAATTTGAGTGATTTTTGGTTGCCATCCATAAGATGTTGTAAACAAAGTTCCATCCGCTTCCGGTGTAGGATCATGTGGGATTCCAATCACCGACTCGATACCTTTACCTGTTGCAGAAATTCTGGATCTCAAGTAAGGAACTTTTTGTCCATCCAGGGCATCAGGATCATTAGGGTCATATGTCTTATAGTTATTATATGCATAGGCCACTGCGATATAGTAATACTTCTTATGGTTTACTAATTGTCGTGCACCTGTCGCAAATAAATCCTCAGTAATACTCCATGAATGTCTTAAACCTTCATCAGCACCATCTACCATTACTGATGGAATTGTAATTTGCAATTGCTCATCATAAGTGTAGTTCACCAACTTAGAAACTCCATTCTGCACATCACATTGAGCAACTAATCGAGCTTTCTCAATATCATCCAAGTCAGATACCGAAGCATCTCCATCTATCATTTGGAAAATTTGATATCCTTCAAATCTGAATGTATCGTCGTAGTAGATACCTTGTTGAACGAGCTCATCTGGAGTAATAATATTAATCTTATCTACCTCAAACCAGGTTTGCTCATCAAATCCTACAGGCTCATCAAGATAAAGGATTAATTCATTTTCCATTTCCTGGATAGTTAAAATCGGCGCAACTGGCGGTTCAACCAATTCAAAACAGTTTTCAAAAAGAGCCTGAGCTTTTGAATCCGCTGTTTTCATAGCTCTTACAGAAGCTTCAAGATCAGTTTCAGCTGTGTTTCTACCATATACAACACCTACGGTAATATTATTTACAGCACCTGGTACAAGCGTAAATGGCCCTGCTGACTGTAAGAAACGTCTATCACCTGGAGGGTTTCCTTCAGTAACCTCTGACCAATCGAACCCAGGATCTACTCCTCCGGTTCCCCAAAATTGATCATCTGAGTCACCTGGGAACATAAAGTCAGTAGGAAGTGAAGTACCAGTATTAAAACCATTACCACCATAAACCATTTGTTGACCATTTTTCCAGATACCCTTCATAAAGAGATAATAGTCTGTCGCATTTGTCGGGTCACCAGTTGGTCCACCACTATTGTTGTGATAAACAAATCTTCTCATTCCAAATCGCTCATTATCAGCGATTCCATCCCCATAGCCTATTCCGTTCAATGCTTCATTTGTTCCAATACCTACGGCATTGTCCACACCATCATTATCTTGATATGGTCCTTCAAAGAAGTCGACGCCCACTGCAGGTGGAGATGCACCATAAGGCTCCTGTCCACTGGCACCATTGTCTGTAGAGACACCATTAAACCCGAACCCTAATCCTCTATTAACATCACAACCAACAAAGTCATCAAATGCATTACCAATATCTGAGTCTACCCACTGACCAAAATAAGTATTGTACAAGGTTTGTGTACCCCTATTAATCAACTCATAGTTATAGAAAGTCATATCATTAATTGCGTCATCTGTTGCAAAAGCAAAAGCCTGAGCTCTAATCTCCATTCCAATTGGATCACCACCTGTTTCTGTGTGAATATTTCCTTTATCGTTAAATACCCACCAATGCGTCTCATCACCAAATAGTGTAACCCTACGGTCATTTCTACAATCTATTTCATCTTCTATATCATACCAAGGATAATCACCATCATTGATTGGGTCATATATTCCATTTGCTTGATTTGCTTCAGTAGAATTATCATAGAACGGAGCCAGATAAAAATCTTGTCCTAATGAGACGTCACCGTGTGCAGGCCAGTTTATGATACGATTCATGATATCATCATCTGGTTTTTCAACAGCTTCACAATCTTCCGGTGCAGTAATACCCTGATCACAATTCCACCACGCAATAAACTGACGCACCTCTGCTTTACGAATGGTATAGAATTGATCATACTTCAAACATTCAGATGGAATAATCTCTGCTGCTCCGTAATCTCTATATAATTCCATCTCGGCATTTTGGACAACAAATGGATCGTAGTTTCCAGTACCATCAATCAGGTCACCGAGTGGTCCTGCCCAGAAGTCATTCCCCTGACGGAATCTGTGAGCAGCGAGTTTTAACTGACCATTCACATCTTCTCCTCCCATCCATAAGGCTCCTGAATACAGCACATGCCTATTTGATTCTTTTGGAATTTCATAAGATGCTCGACCATTAGCACGGTCCTGCCAAAGTGATCCACCAGTTTCAACTAATGCTCTTACATTGTTAAAATCCATGAATAAACGTTCATTTGCCGGAGCACAGTTTGCAGCTCTTCCGTCATTTGGCGGCACATGGTCTGGGCCATGATCATTAAAGTTCTTGTATGCAAAAGTAGAACTTGCTATGCCTAATACTAAAATGGTTAGAAGTATATTTTTCATAATCTTACTTTAGATCTTTAACTAAATTTTCCAATTAAAAATCAAATTTTACACCTAGTCTAATCGTTCTTGGAATACCAAAGTTGAAAGGATTTACCACCTTCAATTGATAATAATCTCTAAATGATTGCTCATCCAATTGATTTTGGATTGAAGCCTGATATTGAGATGCTGCTAAATATCCATCATCATCAGGAGTTCCAGTAGCGCGGTATACATTCAACGTATTGATGATGTTGAAAATATTTGTAATACGCATATATACATTTAAATATGCTGCTTTCTTCTTCTCTTCGTCTTTACCAAACTCCAGACTAAAGTTTCTGTCAATCTGCAGATCAATACGATACTGCCAAGGCTTTCTCGACCCATTTAAAGTACCATCCAGTTGTGAACTATTCGGAGAAAGCAGTGCATCTCCAACTGGAACTTTCAAACCTGAGTAAGGCGTACCAGAACCTATGTTCGTTACCACGTTCAACCCAGTGTTTCCAAGCACCTCAAAATCGCCAATTTTTGGCCCATTATAATCAGTTCCGCTACCGTATCTATAATCAACAACTATATTAAATCCATGTCTTTGGTCGTAAGAGTATGGGAAGATAACTTTCAAGTTAGGTTCTCCAGCATTTACAAGGCCTAATGCAGAAGTTGCATCTGAACCTGTTCCGTTCGCAAACTGGAGTGTATATGCAACGGTCATTCTAATATTTCCAGTTCTTCTCAAATCATAAGAGACTGTTAAACCTTTTACCGTACCAAAATCTCTGTTACCATAAGAACGATATGTGTTAGGATATGCCTGGAAAACGTTTACTAACTGTACCTGATCTCTCTGTTCTTTATAGAAGGCCGAAATCTTAAGTGATGAAGTTTTAGATAATACCTGCTGGAATCCAATTTCATAATCAATTGTTCTTTCAGGTTTCAAGTTTGGATTATTAATAATCACATTTCTCGCTTGCAAGAATTGATAGTCAATCGGGTCAAACCTATTCCCCGAAGTTGGACGTTTCGTTAGGATGTCATAGTGAGCAAAAAACGACGCTTCATCTGAAATAGGGAAAGAAAAAGCAATTCTTGGCATTACATTAATCTGCGGCTTGTAATCTTCAAAAGACTCTGCTGTAGGTGTACCTTTCAATGAGGCTTCTAGTCCGTACTCGTCATCTGTTAAATACGGCGCGATACCTTTTGAACCTTCAATTAGTGATGCATCTGCAACTTCAACACCATTTGCGTCATACCATGTGTCTCCATTTCTGTATCCTAGAATTGAATTTACATTACTCACATCATTAACATATACCACGTAATCAGTCCCCATATTTTCAGGGTGTGGACCTAAGTCGTCTACTTCACCTACAGTTTTGGCTGTATACAATAAATACTTATCTTTTAGTACCGGTTGGTTTGCATCAAATACGTCTACACGAACACCAACATTGAAGATAATATCATCAAAAGCAAACTTATCCATGATGTATCCTGCCATATAAATCGGTTGGAACGCACCAATATGTCTCTCGTAATTACCATTTTCATCAAATCTTGTGAAATAGTCATTGATATCAGTATTTCCTCTTACTTTATTTCCTGCATGGTCATAACCATACCATGTGAAAAGGTTATTACCTGAATTCAGTAATTCATCTGCATTGAACATATCAACCGTAAAGAAGTTTGGGTCGATTGCATCAATATCTACGAAATCAGTACCATCCGTATTTAAACCAAGTTTGTCTCTTACATTGTAATCGAAGAAATACTGAGCGTCATTTCCTTCTTGTCCTTCATAATCACCAGGGGATGCATTCAATCTTTCAAAAGTAACCCTAGGGAAAGTTCCGTAATAATCAAACGTCGTTCCTGATGCAGATTTATCCAACTCTAGAATGTGGTTATTCATGTACTGACGAGCGATTGTCCAAATACCAATTGGCGCACCATTCCAGGCTCTATCCCATCTTTGCTCATACTCAAAACCTAAAGATATGGAGTGATCATTCAAGTTGATTGAACCAGATCCGGTAATACGGAACTGATCAGCTTGTGAGTAACCGTATCCATTATAAGGCGTACCAAGGTTATTCCAAATACCATAAACTGATTGTGGAACATCACCATTTCTTAATGCACCACCTTGTTGAATTTGGAAGAGGTTTTCATAGTGATCTTCAGGTTGGCCTGCATAAATTGAATAATACTGTGACGTAATTGCCGCAAATGCTTCGTTGGTTGTTGAAGGTGTAAATTGCACAAGTGTGTCATTAAATCCATTATGGATCAATGAATCGCCTTCCGCGTTGAATTCGTAGGTTTTTTCTCTAAATGTTTCAAAAGTACCAACATGACCATAGTTAAAAATTCTATCCTCGTGTCTTGCATCCTGAAATTTATCATGAGATTGCGAATAGTCGATCATTATAGAGTAATTCGCACTTTTAATTTTTGATGAGGAACCTTCATCAGTATTATTAAAACGTTGAGTAAATCTACCATAAACTCTCCAGTCAAGACTTGATGTTTGACCAAAGTTTTCGAAGTTCATGAGTGATCCGTTATAGTTATAGATCGAGCCCTGGCTCCACGCCATATTACCACCAAAAGTTAGGTTGATATTCGTACCTGCATTTACATCTATTTTACCTGCAGCCGAAGCCGAACGACTTCTTGCGTTCATTCTCCATGGAACTTGCTCAAATGAAGAATTTGCTTCATCAGTAAAATCGTGACGCAGGAACTCTGCATTATAATATGTACCTTGACCTAATCCTGTAGGTCGAAGCGGATTAGCTAACAATGAATCTCTTGCATCACTTTTAATTCTGTAGGCACCTCCATTTGCAAGTGGTCTTCCATCTAGCTGATCCGTATAGTTAGCCGATAAAAAGAACCCTAAAATTGGTTTCGTTTTATTTCCGGCGGAATCCTTTTTCATCAAAAGCGGGCCAGAAACCATACCTTCAAAAAGATTGTATCCATATTTATCCAGGCCAATTACTTTTCCGTCATACCCAAGCGGGTCATCACCATTAATATAAAACCCAGAAGTTACACCTTCAAATGAACCAAAATATCTAGCTGAAGGCCCTCTAGTTGTAATCGCAATAATACCACCTGTAACGTCACCATAGTTAGCAGGAACCCCACCTGTAATTACTGACACCTCCTGAATTGCTGACTTAGGCAATGCTGAAGACCCTCTCACTTTAATACCATCAATAAAATAATAAGTGGCATCTGATCTTGTACCTCTAATACTTAATGCGCTTGACCCTTCAGAAGAGTATACACCACCAACTGTTTGCGCAATTCCTGTTGCAGAACGCGTAGGCATTTTAGCGATATCATCTCTGGTTACTGTTGCCCCGGAAGCTCCACCATCTTTATCAATTAGCGGCACCTCATAATGGATTACCTCAACTACATCCAACATTTCTGCTGAACTACCCATTTGCATGTCATTTAATAGGGTGTATTTATCGGCATTGACAACAACACCTTCTTGTCTGATTGGTTGATAACCGACGAATCTTGCTTCAACATCATATTTACCGGGAGGGAGGGATGAAATCAAAAATTTACCGTCAAAATCAGTTTGAGCAAATCCTTTTTGCTGTCCATTTTGCATAACAACCACTTTCACAAATGGAAGTGGGTCTCCAGACTCCTTATCTGTAATTTGACCTTTGATTGTACCATTACCCGTTTGAGAAAAAGCAAAACCGGCTGTTAAACAGAATACGGTTAACAATAACCTTAAGTTAGTAAGCATAAGTTTAGTGTATTTGTTAAAAAATCCTAAAATACAATAGCGTGCTAATATAGATAATATAATTGTGAACCGGCCAAATAAATTAACAAAATCTTCAGGCAATAGTTCATTAACAAAAGTACATCTGAATGGATCATTTAAAAAGAAGGAAAAACAACTTTTTATGCGAAAATATACAAGTCTAATTTAACCTGCTTTAAGTCAGTCGATTATTTTTCATTGGCTTACCGCGTTGACGTCTTTTTGCATTCCGTGCAGCACGTTTCATTCTTTTTCGCGTAGCCTTATCTTGATTTTTGTAAGATTTTTTTCTAGACCGTTTTCCTTGTTTGATTCGTTTTTGGCGTCTACTTTTTGATCTCCCTGTCTTAACGGTCTTAGCCCCCTTATCCTGAGTAAACCCAGTTTCAGGAGAAATTACCGCACAGGCAATAATTATCATTAATTTCGTTAATATTGAGAAGAATCTTTTTTCCATGCGCCAAATATATTCAAGATTAGCAAAATCAGGAGTTGTTTTTTTGTGTTTCTTATTCACATCTTGCAAAGAAGACACACATCCCGTGCCAAATGTTCCGGTTAATATAAGCATTAATCTTGACTTGCCATCTTACCAACCCTTAAATGCCCCGGGGGGCTGGGTCTATGTTGACGGTGGTTCAAGGGGTATTGTTGTGTATAGAAATTTTGATGAATTTGTTGCGCTTGATCGTCATTCGACATACAACAGTGATGATCCAAATGCTATCGTAATGGTTGACAGCAACAATTACTTTGAACTTGTGGACACCACAAGCGGCTCACGGTATAGTATTACATCAGGAGTAGTCATAGAAGGTCCGGCGACATTTGCCTTAAGAAGGTATAATACTACCTGGAACGGATCATACACTGTTAACATCTACAACTAAAAATCCCTTCCAGAACAATTTGACTGAAAGGGATTCTGTATTATTTAAAAACGATTGTTTTTAGTATCTGTAATGCTCAGGCTTATATGGCCCTTCAACTTTCACACCGATATATTTTGCCTGATCTTGTGACAATTCATCAAGTTCAACACCAATTTTTTCAAGATGTAGTTTTGCTACTTTCTCATCCAGGTGTTTTGGCAACATATAAACTTTGTTCTCATATTTATCAGCATGTTTCCAAAGTTCAATTTGTGCAAGTGTTTGGTTTGTAAATGAATTAGACATCACAAAAGAAGGGTGACCTGTTGCACACCCAAGATTTACCAATCTACCTTCTGCAAGAAGAATGATGTCTTTACCGTTTACATTATATAGATCTACCTGAGGTTTAATCTCTGATTTAGTTGATCCGTGATTATTATCCAACCAGGCAACATCAATTTCATTGTCAAAATGACCAATGTTACACACGATTGTTTTGTCTTTCATTTTTTCGAAGTGCCTTCCAACAATAATATCTTTATTACCTGTTGTAGTTACCACGATATCGGCTCGGCTCACTGCGTTGTCCATTTTTTGAACTTCAAAACCATCCATTGCCGCCTGCAACGCACAAATTGGGTCGATCTCCGTAACGATTACGCGTGCACCAGCTCCTCTCAATGAAGCAGCAGATCCTTTACCTACATCACCGTATCCTGCAACAACAGCAACTTTTCCGGCCATCATTACATCTGTAGCTCTACGAATAGCATCCACCAATGATTCTTTACAACCGTATTTATTGTCAAATTTTGACTTTGTAACAGAATCATTCACGTTAATTGCTGGCATTACAAGTGTTCCATTCTTCATTCTTTCATAAAGTCTGTGAACACCAGTAGTGGTCTCTTCAGAAAGTCCTTTAATATCCTTCGTCAACTCAGGATATTTATCAAATACCATATTAGTAAGGTCTCCACCATCATCAAGAATCATGTTTAATGGTTTTCCTCCTTCAAAGGCAAAAAGCGTTTGCTCGATACACCAGTCAAATTCTTCATCATTCATTCCTTTCCATGCAAATACAGGAATTCCAGCTTTAGCTATTGCAGCAGCAGCCTGATCTTGCGTAGAAAAGATATTACATGAGGACCAGCTCACTTCTGCTCCTAACTCTACTAAAGTCTCAATTAACACTGCAGTTTGAATTGTCATGTGCAAACATCCTGCAATTCTAGCTCCTGCCAGTGGTTTAGATGTTCCATACTCTTCTCTCAAAGCCATTAAGCCAGGCATTTCTGCTTCTGCTAGCCTGATCTCTTTCCTCCCCCAGTCTGCAAGGCTTATATCCTTCACCTTATAGTTCAATTTTTCTTGTGTATCGCTCATCTTTATGTTTATTTTCTTTAGAATCAGCTGCAAAAATACAAAACTCCTTTTTAATTTGCACTAAAATTGGAAATTGCAATACTCAATAAAAAATATTATTGACACGGATAAGATCCTCATTAAACGGTTAACCTATACGGATATTCCGGTTGAGGAGATTGATTTGAACTTCTTCACCAAAGAAGAACTTTCACGATACGAAACGTTTATTTCAGATAAAAGAAGGCGTGAATTTTACTTCACCCGCGTGCTTTTGCGCTCATTTAACCTGGATCTTGTCATTCAATACCGCGATACTGGCAAACCTATTATTAACGAAGGGCACATCAGTATTTCTCATTCCAGAAACAACGTAGTTATAGGTTATTCTAAGGATCACATCATTGGAGTAGATATCGAATTTTTTAATCCAAAAATTCACCGGGTTAAGTTTAAATTCCTTGCGAGTATTGAAAAAGAGCGGTTTGATATTGAAAATGAGGAGGTGTTAACACTAATTTGGAGTATCAAAGAAGCCATATATAAAATGGAAGATATTCCAGGATTGCTTTTTAAGGAACATATTCTTGTTCACGCCCTGAGTCACCGGGGAGATGTACGTGTAATAAAAAATGGTGTGGAACATGATTACGTCTTTGATTTCCTTATTTTCAATGACTTCGTTATCACTTATTGTTATTTATTGAGTTAAACTTACTTTTGTTTTTGATGAAAAGACTCCACGATATATTATCAAATGGTCGTAAAAAGGTGGCCATACTCATTGATCCCGATAAAACCCGAGGTGAAGCAGAAATTGAGGATCTACTGGCTCGAATCAAATTACTGAACCCTACATTTATTTTTGTTGGCGGAAGTACCGTAAGTGAAAATGACTTGCACGCATGTTTAACTCAAATTAAATCAAAAACAGCTATACCGGTTGTTATTTTCCCAGGTTCAAGACAGCAAATCAATGAACTTGCGGATGGTATTTTGTTTTTGAGCTTACTTTCGGGGCGCAATCCGGATTATCTTATTAGTCATCAGGTAGAATCTGCTCATTTACTCAAAAAGATGGAGATTGAAACCATTTCCACGGCCTACTTACTCATAGATGGCGGAAAAAACTCGTCTGTTGCGTATGTAAGTCAAACCTCCCCTATTCCAAGTGATCAGGAAGGTATTGCGGTAAAGACTGCTATTGCAGGAGAAATGCTCGGTTTCCAGTGTGTTTTTATGGATGCCGGAAGTGGAGCAATAAATCCAGTCCCGGAAAAAATGATAAAAGCTGTTAAGCAGAATATTGATTTACCGCTTATTGTAGGTGGTGGATTAAGAACAACTGAAGCAGTAGAAAATGCGTTTAACGCAGGGGCTGATCTTGTGGTCATAGGCAATAAGGTAGAAGAAGATGCCGACTTTTTATTGGACCTTGCAGGATATTTTTCTGAAACTTCTAAGGAATAATCTCTTATTGTAAAACGGGATCCCAGCCTTTAAAGACAGGCTCGTACCCCTGGTCCTTTATAGCCTGGATGAAATCGGCAGTACTTCTTTTGTCGTGTATTTCAAATTGCTCAAGGTTGACATTGGGGTTGGAATATCCTCCTGGATCTGTCTTTGAGTCTGCACTGATAGATGTAATCCCCAGTTTTATTATATTATTTCGAAAGGTTTCTGACTCACGTGTTGACATGGACAACTCCACTTCCTGATTAAAAATTCTATATGCACAGATTAATTGCACCAACTGTTTATCTGTCATGACGGACTTTAACTCAACACCTCCTGCACATGGTCTAAGGCGCGGGAATGAAATAGAAAAGTTAGACTTCCAGTATTTTTTTTCCAAATAGTCCAGGTGCGCTGCTGCAAAAAATGAATCTGTACGCCAGTCTTCCAATCCTATCAATACGCCTATTCCCATTTTATGAATTCCTGCACGCCCTAAACGGTCATGCGTGTCCAGTCGATAATCAAAATTGGACTTTTTCCCTTTTGGATGATGTATCTTATAGTTTTCTTTATTGTAGGTTTCCTGATAAACCAGAACCGTATTCACACCAAGTTTTATCAGTGTTTCATATTCATCCTGATTCAGGGGTTGGACCTCCATGGCAATGTGTGAAAAGAAGGGCTTAATTAATTCAATGGCATTTTTGAAATACTCCAAACCAACAGTTTTGTTTGCTTCACCAGTAACCAATAGTACATGATCGTATCCATAACTTTTTAACACGGCAACTTCATCCAGAATTTCCTTATCTGTAAGTGTCTTTCGATCAATTTTTACATCCAGACTAAACCCGCAATACGTGCATATATTTTGGCATTCATTAGACAGGTAAAGGGGCGCATACAACTGAATAGTCTTACCAAATCTCTGTAAGGTTAGCTGATGACTTTTTTGTGCCATCTCTTCCAGGTAGTTTTCGGCAGCTGATGAAATAAGTGCTTTAAAATCTTCTAATGTAGGATGCGTAGCATGGAGTGCGATTTCAACATCCTTTGCAGATTTAGCAGCTATGCTTTCCTGGACATCTTGCCAGTTATATCTGTTTATTTGCTCGACGAAACTCATTCCTTTGCTAAAAATTCAGTTAACGGGCTACTTGCCTTGGCTGTATTTGATGTAGCTCCTAATTTAGATTCGTACGCCATACGTCCTGCTTCTACCGCCATTTTAAACGCAACAGCCATTTGTTCAGGATTGTCTGAAACGGCAATGGCCGTATTCACTAAAACCGCATCAGCCCCAAGTTCCATGGCATAAGCTGCGTGAGATGGAGCTCCAATTCCTGCATCTACCACTACCGGAACATTAGATTGTTCTATAATGATTTTCAAAAAATCATCTGTTTTTAGTCCTTTATTACTTCCAATTGGTGAGCCTAAAGGCATAACCGCTTGTGTGCCTACCTCTTCCAGGCGTCTGCACAGGACGGGATCTGCATGTATATACGGCAGGACTACAAATCCTAATTTCACCAGTTCTTCAGCCGCTTTAAGCGTTTCAACAGGATCAGGCATCAAGTATTTTGGGTCCGGATGGATTTCCAATTTTATCCAGTTTGTTTCCAGAGCTTCCCTGGCCAGCTCAGCTGCAAAAACAGCTTCTTTGGCATTTCTGACACCTGAAGTATTAGGGAGCCAATTGAATTGCTCATGCCTCAGGTGAGTTAAAATATCATCTTCCTTATCCTTGACATCTACCCGCTTTAATGCCATAGTTACCAGTTCTGAACCGGATGCCACCAATGCTTTTTCCATCTCTTCTGAGGAACGAAACTTACCTGTCCCTGTGAACAACCTGGACGTAAATGTTTTATCAGCTATTTTCAACTTTTCCATATAAAATCTCTTTTAAATCCTCAACCACACTTCTTTTATTTTCTGCCCGAAAAATGAATCCTGAAATTGCGACACCATGAACTTTTGAGTGTGCTTTTAAATCCCGTACATCATCTGTAGTCAAACCTCCAATTGCAATAACGGGGATTTTCATTGCGTCCTTCACCATTAGTTCGTAACCTTCAAGTCCTAACTCCGGGCTTAGCTCTTTTTTTGTTTTCGTAAATCGAAACGGTCCTAGGCCGATATAATCCGCTCCGTCTCTGATTACCTGCTCACACTGTTCAATGGTATTGGCTGTTCCACCAATAATTCGTTTACTTCCCAGCATTTTTCGAGCATCTGAAATATTCATATCTCCCTGACCGAGATGAACACCATCTGCGTCAATACGGTGAGCAATATCTACTTTATCGTTGACAATAAGTACGGCTTTATCATTACACAATTCTTTCACCCTTCTAGCAATGGTCAGGAAATCCATATCAGGGTTTTTGATGCGTAATTGTACCCAGTCAACACCGGCATTTATTACTTCTTCTACTTCTTTGTAGATCTCGTCAGCGGTTTGCCCATTGGTGATATATTGCAGACTACTAATTTTCATGAATGATACGCCAGTAAACCCTGGTTGTTTTTTAATCTATCTTCCGTGTACCTTTTTGCCTTTTCAATAGCAGTTTTCAGATCATTCCCACATGCCAGACACGCCACAATTGCGGATGACAGTATGCACCCACTTCCATGTATAGACCCAACCTCCACTTCATTTGGATGAAACTCATGAACATCACCCTGCAGATCAACTAAAATATCCACACCTAAACGATCAGCATGACCTCCTTTAAGCAGCAAATTGGTATGTGAACTTATTTCACCCTTTGGGAGGATTGTCTCCAGCACCTTCATCTCGTCTACATTTGGCGTAATCATAAATACTCTACTCAGCACAGTACTTAGATTGTTTAGATTCAACTGAAAGTCAAATCCGGCAGAGGAAGACAAAACGGGATCCCAAATAAATTTAGCGTCCGATAAAGCAGGATGAGCCATAATGTCTTCTAAAAGTTCTAAATCCTGAATTATTCCCACTTTAACAAATTCGAATTGATATTGCTCCAACAAAAAATTGAGCTGTTTTTTGATCAGATTCTTGTCAACCCAGTTTACACTTTGAAAGCGGTTTTCAGTTTGAACCGTATTTGCCGTTTGAACAGCCATACCAAGACAGTTCAATTGTTCAAACGTTTTGATATCTGCCAAAATTCCGGCACCTCCTGATGGATCAAATCCTGCTATGGTCAATACATTTGGCCTCATCTCCAATCTCTCAGTTGCAAGTGTTCTTCCCAAATTCCTCCAAGCATAGCATATCCCTTAAAACCAATTTCTCTAAGCTCATTACGTTTATCCAACGTCACTCCACCTAAAGCTACAATCGTGTGTTCTAATTTATGAAGATCCGACTTCAAGGTTTTAAGATCTGAAAACGCAGATCCATATCCTTTTTTGGAAATGCTATCATAAATTGGGCTGAGAAAAACATACTTTGGGTTAATGTTAAGTTCCTTTATCTCCTCAATAGTGTGTGCCGAATAGGACATGATATCCTCACGATCCGTTACTTCCTGAAGGTTCTTTTTATTTACTGCCACACCAGCAAGATCAAAATGTTCTGCAAGATCAAAGTGTTCATGCAGCACCAGTTTTTTGTGCAATTCTGTTGGAATGAGTTCGATTAAATTCTCTATTTCCAGCTTGCTTTGGCGCGGCTTTTTGATGTGCAGATAATCCCAATCTCCAGATAAAAAATTGGAGATAAGGGTGATCTCATCAGGGACCAATTCAGGATATGTGAACAGTATCTTCAGCACTATTCGGTTATTTTTTCCGGTTCAATGTAAACATCACCACCTTTATCCTTAAAGGTTTCTGCCATTTCATTCATTCCTTTTTCTATGGCTGCTTCATCTTCTAATCCATGTTCTTTTGCATAATCACGCACATCCTGTGTAATTTTCATTGAACAGAAGTGTGGACCGCACATGGAACAAAAATGTGCCACTTTAGCATTATCAGAAGGCAGTGTTTCGTCATGGAACTCACGTGCCCGGTCCGGATCAAGAGATAGATTGAACTGGTCTTCCCACCTGAATTCGAAACGTGCTTTACTCATTGCATCATCTCTGTGTTGTGCACCAGGATGTCCTTTAGCCAGATCAGCTGCATGAGCAGCAAGTTTATAGGTAATTACACCTTCTTTTACATCATCTCTGTTTGGCAATCCCAGGTGCTCTTTAGGCGTAACATAGCACAACATAGCTGTTCCGTACCAACCAATCTGAGCAGCACCAATTGCGGATGTTATATGGTCATACCCCGGTGCAATATCTGTCGTCAATGGACCCAAGGTATAAAAAGGAGCTTCAAAGCAATCTTCCAATTCTTTATCCATATTTTCCTTTATCATCTGCATAGGCACATGTCCCGGACCTTCAATCATAACCTGTACATCATGTTTCCAGGCAATTTTTGTTAATTCTCCGAGAGTTTCCAGTTCTGCAAATTGTGCCCTGTCATTGGCGTCTGCAATTGATCCCGGTCGTAATCCATCTCCCAAAGAAAAAGCAACATCATATTGCTTCATGATCTCACAGATTTCTTCAAAATGAGTGTATAAAAAATTCTCTTTGTGATGTGACAGGCACCACTTCGCCATGATGGACCCTCCTCTGGATACAATACCTGTTACCCGATTTGCAGTCATTGGCACATATCTTAAAAGCACCCCGGCGTGAATGGTAAAATAATCCACCCCTTGCTCAGCTTGCTCAATAAGTGTATCTCTGTAAAGTTCCCAGGTAAGGTCCTCTGCCTTACCATTTACTTTTTCAAGCGCCTGATAAATTGGAACCGTACCTATTGGTACCGGAGAATTTCTTATGATCCACTCTCTGGTCTCATGAATATTTTTTCCTGTAGACAAATCCATTACAGTATCTGCTCCCCAACGAATCCCCCAAACCATTTTTTCAACTTCTTCTTCTATAGATGATGAAAGGGCAGAATTACCAATATTGGCGTTGATCTTAACCAAAAAGTTACGTCCGATAATCATGGGTTCTGATTCCGGGTGATTAATATTATTCGGGATAATGGCTCTACCAGCAGCTACTTCATCTCTTACAAACTCAGGAGTTATTTTTTCTGGAATTTTAGCTCCGAACGAATTTCCAGGATGTTGTTTTGCTATTGCTTTTATCTCATCAATTTTTTGATTTTCACGGATTGCAATGTATTCCATTTCTGGGGTAATTATACCCTGTTTAGCATAGTGCATTTGCGAAACATTCTTTCCTTCCTTAGCTCGCAGAGGTTTTTTCAGGTGCTCAAATCTCAGGTGATCCAGATCGGAATTGAATAATCTTTCCTTTCCATAATCAGAAGTAATTCCCGGTAATTCTTCAACATCACCACGTTCTTTAATCCAATTTTCACGCAAAGCTGGAATTCCTTTCTTGACATCAATTTCAACCTCAGGGTCGGTAAATGGGCCAGATGTATCGTAAACGACAACGGGTTCATTGTGTCCTTTCTTGAATTCTCCATCAGCAAACATGGGTTTTGAATCAGTGAGTTCAATTTCCCTCATAGCCACCTTCACGTCTTTGTGAATGGTGCCCTGAACATAAATCTTTTTTGATGCAGGAAAAGGATCACGCGTTATACGCGATTTTTCGTTGGGTATTTTTACTTCTTTCTTCATAATCTTTTGACATTTTTTCGGAACTAGCCTCCGGCTGTTGCTTTAATAACAATAATCCGGTCTCCATTTGATAATTGTGTATCTGACCATCTTGCTTTTGGTACCACTGCTTCATTTAATGCCACGGCAATGCCATTTTGATCAGATAATTCCTGCTGATTGAGCACAGACTTCAATGTTGTCTTTGCAGCAATCTCAATTTCATTTTCTCCAAGGAATACCTTCATAAACATAAATTCAAAATAGCTTTGAAGGTTATTGCTAGTACAGATATGCTCTGCTATAAACTGATACTTTTCCTTTCGCCGGCATTATCCGGTTCAAGTTCTAAGGGTATTTCTCAGCTTTAATACTGACTTCAATTTCTCGCGATCAACATTAAAACACCCCCAAAGCTGTACGTAAAGTTAAGGATTATTTATCGACAAAAAAGGCTTTCCATTTATTTCTTGCCTGTATGAGTAATTCAGGATCTTTAGCGTAAAATCCTTTAATGTTGCAATTGCTTAAAGACGCTATTTGATCCAGAGATGTCAGGTGAAAATAAATTGGAATATTGATCGAACACAACATCCACCCATAAGGACCTTCGACTGGTGATAGTTCTTCTAATTGCTGAATATCAGTATTATCCCAAATTACGGCATCCACACTCTCTCTTTCAGCATTTAGACAATCAGCAATATTTTGCGCAAAACGAACCTTACCTAAGTGATTAACTGAAATCAGGTTGTGTTGGCTGTTTGTATCTTCGGGTACAATAAATTCCATTACTTGCTATGAATCTAAGATATCTTCATTGACCTTTGGCTCAGAAGTAAATGAGAATGAAACACCAAGGGCCACAAATTGTAAAAAAATGTCCAGATACAGGAGCACTTTATAGTATGGTAAATGATACGTTCGCATCACCAAAGCAGTAGCCAGAACTGCCATTCCGAGATAAAAGAATTTACGCGCAAGAGGGTGAGCAGTTATAGGATCTTTTACTTCTTTATTCACAACACCATACATCATTTTAAGAAAAATAGCACCACCAATCAGAATAAAAAAGTGAAGTACTTTAACTTCTCTCAGAAAATCAACCAGGCCAAGAATATTTAGCATAAAGCCTACACCTCCAAAGATCATTGCAGTGTTTAAGATATGATATGGGAATCTTGTATTCACCGTAAACTACAAGGTACTAAAAAGCAATTGATCAACCACGAACTAAAAGCTTATAATACAAGATGGAAGCAGTTTTTGTAATTTTTTAATTTCCTTTTCACTAACCTGGTTATCCACCAAACCTAATCCTTTTAGGTTATTTAGGTTCTTCATATTCTTTGGTAGAGATTTAATTTGATTATATGACAGATCGATACGGGTGAGACTTGTCATTTGCCCTATGCCATCCGGTAGAGCTGTAATTTGATTACCGGAAAGGAACAATTCGTCAATGCTTGACATCCCTTTCACGCTCTCCGGTAAACCGATTAATTGGTTTTCTGCCAGATTCAGAGTAGTTAATTTATCAAGTTGACCAATAGACGGAGGTAATTTTGTAAGTTGATTGCCTGATGCTTCCAGAACACGCAGGCGTTCAAGTTTCCCAATGGACTCCGGCAAAGATTTAATAAGGTTTTGCGTCATGTATAATTCATTGAGTGATTTTAATTTGTGAATTGAGGCAGGAAGTGCTTCCAACTGATTTCCTTCCAGGTATAGTTTTTCTAAGCTGATGATTTCAGTAAGTGAATCTGGTAGTGATGTGAGTTTGTTGTATGAGAGGTATAACTCTTCAACAAATCTTAAGGCTCCAATAGATTGTGGTAGTTGTTCAAGTTGATTGCCTGCCAATCCCAGCCATTCCAGGTCTACCAATTGTTCAATAGTTTCTGGTATTTCCTGTAATGCATTATTTGAAAGATCCAGAACTACGAGTTCAATAAGCTGTCCCAGGGCAGGTTTCACTTCTTCCAATCCGTTGCCATCTAAATAGAGGTTTGTCAGATTTTTAAGGTCATAAATACAGTCTGGTAACGCAGTAATCGAATTATTCGAAAGATAAAGCGCAGAAAGGTCCTGTAGGTTTAGAATAGATTCAGGAACGGTTGAAATTTGTGTAAAGGATAAGTCGAGGGTTTTCAGTTGTTTTAAACTCAAAATGGATTGCGGAACCTTTTGTAAATCATTTCCGTCCAGGTATAAGGCTTCCAACGATTGAAGCTGAGTGATGGATTTTGATACCGTGGTAAGTTGGTTAAAGGAAAGAACCAATTGTTTAAGATGTGGAAGTTCACAAACTGATATTGGAACTCTGGAAATTTGATTATTGCTAATATTCAATACTTCAAGGGTACTTAGTTTACCAAAATTTTCCGGTAAGGTTGATAGCTGATTTTCTGAGAGGTAAAGTTCTTTGAGGTTTTCCAGTTTTATGATTTCCGGTGAAATTTCCGTAAGCTGATTGTTCGTAATAGAAATAACTTCAAGGCCTTTCATCTCAAAAATATGATCAGGAATCTTCGTCAAAAGGTTATTGTCCAAGTACAAACCAGTCAGAGATTTGAGTTGTGCGATAGACTCAGGTACCGTGATCAGGTTATTGCTTGACAGGTCCAACTCCTTTACCCCTGAAAGACTTGCAAGAACCTCCGGAGTTTCGGAAAACTGATTAAATGACAAATCCAGTTCTTCCAAAGACGTAAGCGCACTAAATGTTGCTGGCAAAGACTTTAACTCATTGTCAGATATGTATAATTTACTTAAGCCGTTCATTTCGCCAATACTCTCTGGAAGCGTTGTTAAGCGATTATTTCCCAGATAAAGTTCATCCAGCACAGTGAGTTTGTTCATTGATTCAGGCAGGGAAGAAAGTTCGTTGTAGGAAAGATCAAGTGCAACAAGTGTTTGCAGTTCTAATACCTGGTCCGGTACCTTGTGAAACATATTTCCGGATAGACTCAGTTCCTGTAGGTTATTTAGTCTGGTAAAAGATGAAGGAAGAGTCTTTAGTTGACAACCTGCCAGGTAAAGTTTTGTTAGGGAGGCTTTATTGCAAACACTTTCCGGTACTTCTCTTAATGGATTATACTGAAGGTATAACTCGCTCAGAACTTCTAGATGTGACAATGAATCAGAAACAGTAGTAATCCTATTGCCAGCTAACCAAAGTTTGGATAAATTGGACAAACTATAGATAAAATTGGGTGTGCTTTTAAGTTCGCAATAAGAAAGCCCCAAACCAGTGAGGTTGGTCAAATTCCCCATTGACTCAGGAAGTTTTCTAAACTCATTTTGACTGAGATCAAGAATTTGTAAATTAGACAAGGTTCCGATAGAAGCCGGCAATTCGGTCAACAAGTTATCCGACATGAAGAAATCTGTCAGCTTCTGTAAATTTCCAATTTCATCCGGAATTTCAGGAATCTTATTCTCGGCGATAAACAAGCTTTTAAGGTTAACCATGTGTGTTATATCCGGGAATTGTGTCAGTCTGTTTCTGGACAGGTAAATAAGTTCAGGGGTAGTTAGTTTAGCAAACGAATCCGGGATTTTTTTCAGTTTATTCCCGCCCATGTACAGTTTTTTAATATGACTAAGGTTGCCTATCGACTCCGGAACTTCTTTTATCATGTTATTTGAGAACCCAAGTATCTCCAATTGCGTTAAATCGCCGACAGTTTCTGGAATTTCTCGCAACAAGTTGTTAGACATAGCAAGAACTTTAAGCTTGCTCAATTTATTGATGGATTCAGGGATTTCTGACAATTCGTTATCCGCAATGTACAATGATGTAAGACTAGACAGATCAGTAAATGATTTTGGAAGTATTGAAATTTTGTTGTTTGAAATAGAAATAGTTTCCAAATACTTTAGGTCACCAATATTTTCAGGGAATCCTTCAATTTCATTTTCAAGTGCATACAAACCACGCAAATAAGTTAGTTCCGAGAGCGCTTCGGGCAATTTTTTAATCCGGTTCTCGCTAATGGCGAGCATCTCCAGGTTTTTAAGTTGCCCTATTGATTCCGGTAGTCTTGTTAAATCATTCCCTGACAGGTATAGCCATGATAAGTTGGTGAAGGTATTGATCTCTTCAGGATACTCAGTCAGGCCCCTGTCTCTAAGATCCAGGATATAAACTTGTTCTGGGTTTTCTAAACCTTGCTCAATAGATTTGTATACTGTTCCCTTCTGAGCCAAAATAATAGAAGAAGTTAGCAGGATAATGCAAGTAAGTAAATGTTTCATAACGACATGTTATATTGAAGCAATCAAAAGGAAATCGGACTGACTAAATTAAGAATAAATATCTATGCCTTTTCCTGTTAGATTTTAAGCGATCTGCACTTTAATTTAATCCCAGATTCGATCTTCTTTTAAGTGGATGGCTTTACCAAAAAAGAGTTTAGACGTTTCTTCAAACGATTTTGTAAAATCTGATACCAAAAACTGATCACTTCCGTGCCGTTTATCTGAAAGTAAGTTTTCTTTTTTCAATAAGCGCAAGGTGTAGTCTGCTACCACAGAGGCTGAATCAATCACTTCAACTTCTCCCTTAAAGAAATTTTCAACTTCACTTTTTATTAATGGATAATGCGTACACCCCAGAATCAGTGCCTTCAGGTTTTTAAAATTTCGCGCAGACATATATGAGTTGATAATGGTCTGTGAGATGTTGTTGTTAAAAAAACCTTCTTCTATCATTGGAACCAAAAGAGGTGCTGCAGCCTGTGGCACCTGTAGGTTAGGGTTTTTCTTTTTAATTTTTCTGGGATATATCCGAGACTTGATCGTTCCTTTCGTTGCAACTACGCCAATTTTCCCGGTATCATATTTCGTCGCAACATACATAACTGTTGGTTTCACCACATTAATTATGGGAACCTTTGGATAGAATTTTTTCAGATCATTATAGGCATGTGCTGAAGCCGTATTACAGGCTATTACAATAGCCTTGCATCCTTTAGCCAGGAGATATCCAGTTATTCGTTTTGAATAACTTTTTACCGAATCCTTGGATTTATCACCATAGGGTAAATGTGCTGTATCACCAAAATAAATGATCTGTTCATGCGGGAGCACCTCTTTGATAGCCTTTGCCACTGTAAGGCCTCCTATTCCTGAATCAAAAATACCTATAGGTTTATTTTGCATGGCCTCAAATGTACACTTTTAGGCAATAAAAAAGCCGTTCAAAAAGTTGAACGGCTATGAAAATTATTATTCGTCAATGCTATTTTAGTCGGTGCACTGGATTTTCACTATCCATCCGCAATAACTCAACCCTTACTTCATCCGTAAGATCTTTTCCTTTTGGTCCTGCATAAAGTACTTGAGTATCTGCATCAAAAACGTACGTAATTCCATGCTTCTTAGCCACGATTTCAACAGCTTCTCTGTACATATCCATTAATTTCACTAAACGCTCCTGTAGAACCTGCAATTGATTTTGTGTGTACACCTCCAGGTTTTGCATATCCATTTGAACTTTTTGGATGTCACCACTAATAATAGAAAGTTCAAAATCTGACAGCGTATCCATAGCTGGACCATCTGGCTGAAGATTCATGTATTTTTTCTGTAGCACATTGTATTGTTTCTGCGCCTCTCTATTAATCTGTTGTTCTTCCTTCACCAGGTCTTTATAAGACTGAATACTATCGAGCACGGCTGCGCTTGAAACGTGAGCAAATGTTACATTGTTCTGCGCTATTGCACTAAATCCTCCCACTGTAAACACTGCAATTATTGCGATTAAGATCTTCTTCATTTTGTTTAGTTTATATCGTCTTTATTAGTTTCTATCAACTTTGATGCCCATTTTTCTCAAAACCTGGTCACTGATATCATATTTTGGATCAGCATACAGCAAATTTGATTGATTTGCTTTGTCAAAAACAAAGGCAAAATTTCTTTCGGCGGCAATTGCCTGAATAGCGTTAAATATCTGATCCTGTATGGGTTTGATTAATTCCTCGCGTTTCATAAATAAATCTCCACCTACACCAAACCGTTGTTTTTGCAATGCTTTTGCCTCAGTTTCCAGGTCAGAAATTTCTTTTAACCGCTGCTTTTTTATTTCTTCTGGTAAAAGTATTTTTTCAGCTTCATACTCTCTTCGCTTTTGTTCAACCAGTGCAAATGCAGCTTCAACCTCTTTCAACCATTCTTCTGTTAAGCGATCCAGTTCTTCCTGAGCCTTGGCATATTCCGGTGTATTGTCCAGGATGTATTGTGTATCTACGTAGGCATACCGTTGCGCTGTAGCAGCGGATGCTAAGCCGAACAAAACAAATAATATTCCCAATACTTTTTTCATACTCCAATAACTCAGAATTAATCTGTTTATTACATGATTAATTCATGGTTTTGAGGGTGCGAATTTAACAATAATCCCCTAATGCTTTTTTCGTTGTTATAAATCTCCAATATTCATTCCAATTATAGGGAAGAATCCAAATGTATATCCTTTGGAATTGGATCCTGGATCATCATTCGGGTCACCTGCTCCCGCCGAACCAGGATCGAGCGGATCAAATCCCCAGGCAAAATCTACCCCTAACATTCCAAACATTGGTAAAAATATTCTCACTCCCGCACCAGCCGAACGTTTTACATTAAATGGGTTGAAATCTGTAAACCCATTATACGTATTTCCTGCTTCTGCAAATAACAACCCATAAATTGTGGCATTCGGATTCAACGACACCGGATAGCGCAATTCAAGTGAATATTTGGCAATAACCGTTCCACCTGTGGTAGGTGATACCGGACTTCCACTACTTCCTCCGTATCCACGAAGGGCAATAATCTCCCGTCCATCAAACTGCCATGTACCATTTAACCCTGAACCTCCCAAATAAAACCGTTCAAAAGGAGAAATTCCTCTGTCATTGTTATACGCCCCCAGGAACCCAAATCCAAATTTGGGATGCAGTACCAACTTTTTGTCTTTTGAGATAGGTGTGAACCATTCACCGGTAAACTTAATCTTGAAATACTCGGCATATTTGTATCGTTCCTGATCTGATAGTACAGAATAATCACTAACACCGTCCCACAAGGAATATGGAAGCGTAAATTTCGTTGTCAAAGCAAACTTTGACCCGTTTTTAGGATAAATAGGTTGATCTATTGAATTTCTTGATAGAACTGTTTTCAGTGAGATATTATTAGAGAATCCATCTGAGAAAATAAAGAAATTGGAGTTCTTAAGGTCATAATACTGATAGTTCAATTCACCGTAGATCTGGAAATAATCATCCGGCCATTTTAAACGAGAACCTAAACCAGCACCCACTGATGTAATGGAGGTTTGTTGATAACTTGGGTTTGTTCGTTCCAGTGAATTGGTGATTAACGAGTAGGATGAAAAAACAGTTAGTGAGGTAGGCTTTTTCCCTCCGAGCCATGGTTCTGTAAAGGATAAGTTGTATGATTGATAACCCCTTCCGTAGGTCTGTCCACGAATACTAAGGCGTTGACCGTCTCCAGCGGGCAGTGGTTGCCAGGCTCCTTTTTTAAAGACATTTCTCATGGAGAAATTTGTGAATGAGAGCCCTAGAGTACCAATTAATCTACCTGCACCATAACCACCGGATAACTCAATTTGGTCTGATGATTTTTCAACGACGTAATACTCAATATCCACTGTTCCGTCTTGTGGGTTTGGTATTGGGTTAACATTAAACTGTTCAGGATCAAAATATCCAAGATTGGCCAACTCTCTTTGGGTTCTGATGATGTCATTTCTGTTAAAGAGGTCTCCCGGCTTGGTACGTATCTCCCGGAGAATAACGTGATCATTGGTTTTTGTGTTACCGTAGATGTATATATTCTTTACTCGAGCCTGTTTGCCTTCATTGATCCTAACCTCATAGTTGATGTGATTATTTTCGTCAATGTTTATTTCTACGGGTTGAATATTGAAGAATAGGTAGCCACGATCCATGTACAGTGAGGTAACATCTCTCCCATCCTGACTCATATATAACCGTTGTTCCAGCAGTGATTTGTCATAAAGATCTCCCTTGTTAATTCCAAGAATCGTATCCAATTGACCATCTGTATATTTGGTGTTCCCTACCCAGGTTATATCTCCAAAATAGTACTCTTCCCCTTTATCAATCCATATCTCAATTCCAATGTGCTTTTCATCAATATCGTACACAGAATCTTTTACAATACGTGCATCTCTTAATCCAATCGCATTATAGTTGTAAAGTATGTTTTGTTTATCACGTTCGTAAGCGGTTTTATTGAATTTAGATCGGTTAAAAAGCCTCAGGATGCCTTGTTGTTTGGTGTCTTTCATTGATCGGCGCAAACCTCTATCTGACACCATTGTTTTCACCTTTAAATTCTCAATGAAGTTTTTATCCGGATCTTTCTCTACTTCATTACCATGGAATACAATATGTTTGATTTTGATGCGCTCTTTCTTATCGACATTGATCTGAAATATTTTTGAGTTGAATGCAGTTGTATCAATAATTTCATCAATCCACACCTCACAGTAGTAATAACCTTTATCCTGGTAAAACGCACGCACCTGATTAACCGTGTTTCTTTTCAGTGATTCCGTGATTGTCTTACCATTATACAAATTAATGTGTTCCCTGATTTTATCGGCATCACCTCTGGATACATTATCACTAAATCTATAATGGGATAATTTTGGAAGATCTGCCAATTTGATATAAAGGAAAATATCCCCCGTTACATTGTCGATCTTTGTATATCCAACCTCAACCGCAGAGAACAAATCCTGCTCCCATAATTTTTTAATGGCTTGTGAAATATCATCACCTGGAACCGTAATTTCTTTACCCACGGTTAGGCCAGAGATCAAAACAATTGCCTCATGGTTTAGATGCGGAACACCGATCACTTCTGTCCTTGCAATGGTATGCTTTGAGGGTGCCAGGTAATCAGGGTTCTGAGCAAAGGTCAAACTCGTCAGTAATGTACATAATCCGAGAAAAAAGAGTTTCATTTTCATCCTTGAGCATCATTTAATTGTTCACTCACCTTTCCAAATCTTCTTTCTCTGTTTTGGTAATCATATATGGCCTGAAAAAAGTCTTCTTTTTTAAAATCGGGCCAAAAAATTGGTGTAAAATGTAATTCACTATAAGCCAGCTGCCATAGAAGGAAATTGCTAATTCTTAGCTCACCGCTTGTTCTAATCATTAATTCTGGATCTGGTAAACCGGCGGTATATAAATGGTCACTGACCAACTGATCTGAGATATCATCTAATTCGATTTCTCCATCCTTGTATTTTTGGGCAATTTTTTTGATGGCTGATTTAATCTCGTATTTTGAGCTATAATTTAATGCCAGTATTAAGCAGGTTCCTTTATTTTTCTTCGTTCGATCAATGGCATTTTTGAGTTCTTGCCGACATTTTTCAGGTAACTCATCTGTGTTGCCAATAGCATCTAACCGTACATCATTTTCATTGAGGGATTCAATTTCATTGGCAATAGTGGTTACCAGAAGATCCATCAATCCATCCACTTCTTCTTTTGGACGGTTCCAGTTTTCAGTGGAAAAAGCATAAAGCGTCAGGTATTTTACCTTAACCTCGGTAGCAGCTTTTAATGCTTCCCTAACAGATTCAACACCGGTGGCGTGTCCGAATAAACGAACGTGTCCCTGTTGTTGTGCCCATCTGCCGTTTCCATCCATAATAATGGCAACGTGCTCAGGAATATTTGCTGTATCTAGCTTATCTTTTATGCTCATTTTTACTTAGCGCCACAAAAATGCAGGTTTTTTTCTGTTTTACAATGAAATATATACGCGGAATGGTGCGATTCATTGCTTTCTTAACAACAATTAACTAAAAAGCCCCGTTCCACGAAATGAGTCGAGGGCGGGGCTTTTAACACTGTTAAGTACTGAAAACTTACTCAGCCAGCACCATTATTTTATTGTCTTTTACTTCCATGACACCGCCTTTGATATCAAAAGTAAAAGTCTGATCGTTTTTATGTTCCTGGTTGTATTTACCGGTATTATCCTCTCCCTGGTTGTCAGCAACAACCTGCTCTACTTTCACTGTGCCTTCTGCAAGACCTGAGATCATAGGAGCGTGATTTGATAACACACCAAATAAACCGTCCAATCCTGGCAACACAACGTGCGTTACGTTCCCTTTGAACAACATTTCGTCTGGCGTAATTACTTCTAAAAGCATCTAATGACGTTTTTTAATTTTCAGCCAACATTTTTTCACCTGCTTCAATCACTTCGTCGATTGAACCTTTCAGGTTAAATGCTGCTTCTGGATATTTATCTACTTCACCGTCAAGGATCATATTAAATCCTTTAATGGTATCATTAATATCAACCAAAGCACCTGGAAGACCAGTAAACTGTTCTGCAACGTGGAATGGTTGAGACAAGAATCTCTGAACTCGTCTTGCTCTGTGTACAATCAATTTATCTTCTTCAGAAAGCTCGTCCATACCAAGGATGGCAATAATATCCTGAAGTTCTTTATAGCGTTGTAGCGTTTCTTTTACACGTTGCGCACATTTATAATGATCCTCTCCAACGATTTCTGGTGTAAGAATTCGTGATGTAGAATCTAGCGGGTCAACCGCAGGGTAAATACCCAATGATGCAATTTTTCTTGAAAGTACAGTAGTAGCATCAAGGTGAGCAAATGTTGTTGCTGGTGCCGGGTCAGTCAAGTCATCCGCAGGTACATAAACCGCCTGAACAGATGTAATTGAACCGTTTTTAGTTGACGTAATTCGCTCCTGCATAGCTCCCATCTCGGTTGCAAGTGTAGGTTGATAACCTACCGCAGAAGGCATACGTCCTAAAAGTGCTGACACCTCAGAACCGGCCTGTGTAAATCTAAAGATATTGTCTACGAAGAACAGGATATCATTTCCTTTTCCTTCTCCATCACCATCACGGTAATACTCTGCCAATGTCAATCCGGAAAGTGCCACACGTGCTCTCGCTCCCGGAGGCTCATTCATCTGACCAAATACAAACGTTGCTTTAGAGTCTTTCAATCTCTCTTTATCAATCTTGGAAATATCCCATCCACCTTCTTCCATGTCTTTCATGAACTCATCACCATAGGTAATAATTCCAGATTCTAACATCTCTCTCAAAAGGTCGTTACCCTCTCTTGTTCGTTCACCTACTCCGGCAAATACTGAAATTCCCGAATAAGCTTTCGCAATATTGTTAATCAACTCCTGAATCAATACTGTTTTACCAACACCAGCACCACCGAACAATCCAATTTTACCTCCTTTTGCGTAAGGCTCAATCAGGTCGATTACTTTAATACCGGTAAACAATACTTCTGTTGAAGTTGTAAGGTCTTCAAATTTTGGTGCATCTCTGTGAATAGGAATACCATTTTCTCTATCAAGATTAGGCATACCATCAATTGACTCACCGATTACATTAAAAAGTCGTCCTTTGATTTCTTCACCTTTCGGCATTTTGATTGGAGCACCTGTTGCCTCAACCTCCATTCCTCTAGTGAAACCATCTGAAGAATCCATTGCGATACTTCTGATTTGATCATCACCAATGTGCTGCTGCACTTCCAAAACAACTTTTGCGCCATCTGTTTTTGTTACCACTAGAGCATCCAAAATATTCGGAAGCTCGGTTCCTTTGTCAAATGTGACGTCAATTACAGGTCCAATCACCTGCGAAATCCTACCTTTGATATTAGACATTATCTCAAGATTTTAATGTACGTGTTCAATTTTCGGGTGCAAATTTAATGCTTTTTACATTTCCACTGGGAATTTGTGAAAAGTTTTTTCCATAACTTTGAACCGGAGAATTTCCTTAGCCTTGCAAAGGAATAAAAGAGCGATTTGAGAGTTTATCATTCTGTAGACGAAGTGCCCGAGATAAAAAACCCGGTAATTACACTGGGAACCTTTGATGGTGTGCATCTTGGGCATCAAAAAATAATATCATTTTTGAAAGAAAGTGCTGAAAGGGTTGATGGTGAAACTGTTTTATTCACATTTCATCCACATCCTCGTATGGTATTGTACCCGGATGATCACAATCTGGAATTAATTCAAAACATCAAAAGAAGAACGCAACGCCTTGAGGAAGAAGGAATAGACCATCTCATCCTTCACCCCTTTACGAAAGAGTTTGCCCGGCAATCGGCTACCGAATTCGTACGAAATATCCTTGTTAACAAATTAAATGTCAAAGTTCTTACTATAGGATATAATCATCATTTTGGAAAAAACAGGGAAGGAAATATAGACTTACTAAAAGAACTTGCACCGATATATAATTTTGAAGTTCAGGAAATCCCTGCGCTTCGTCATGGGGAGTTGAGTATCAGTTCGACTAAGATTAGGAGAGCCATAAAAGATGGGGACATTACCAAAGCTAATGCCTTTTTAGGAGCACCTTTTAATTTTTCAGGCACTGTAGTAAAAGGAGATAAAATCGGAACACAGCTTGGCTATCCAACTGCAAATATTGGAGAGATTGAAAAAACACAGGTTATCCCAAAAATTGGTGTTTACGCCGTTAGAGTGAGGGTTGAAGGGAGGCTCCATAGTGGCATGATGAACATTGGCTACCGTCCAACGGTTACAGACAGTAGTGAAAAACGTATAGAAGTTCACCTCTTTGATTTTGATAATAGTATTTACGGCACAGAGATTGAGATTTACGTAATAGCAAAGACCAGGGATGAGAAATCGTTCTCGTCTGTGGATGAATTAAAAGAACAACTGGCAATAGATGAAATCAATTGTAAACGTATTTTGGATCAGTCTCCTGCTCGGGTGTAACATCTGCCTTGCTCAGGAAGACAAGATGTTCAAAAGTTTGGAAGAAGCGTTAAGTGTTCCGGCTGATTCGGTATATCGTTTGGATCTCAGTCGAAATAAATTAACTGCCATCCCAGCGGAAATATACCGCTTCACTAACCTGAGAGAATTGGATCTATCCAAAAACAAATTAGCCTCTTTACCCAAGGAATTTCATTTTAAAGACTTGAGAATATTGCATCTCACCAAAAACAAGTTTGAAGAATTTCCTGAAGCCGTGTGCCAGAACACCAGCTTAAGAAACCTGTTCATGGGTAAAAACAACATCAAGATCATCCCGGACTGTATTAGCAACTTAAAAGATCTGATTGTTTTTGATATTTGGTTCAATCCTATAGAGGAACTACCTGAATCTCTCACGCAATTACGAAATTTGCGGTCATTAGATTTGAGTGGGATTACCTTTACAAAGGAGCAACAGGAAAAATGGGCCAAGATGTTGCATTGGGTGAAAATTGAATTTGAACCCGCTTGTAAATGCAATTAATAATACTATTCCCTTATTGAATCAAGCCATGCTCTGGCATCATCTACCGAAGTAAATTCTTTTGTTGGATACAAAGTTCTGGTAGATGCACCGAATAATCGACTAAAAATTGAACTTTTACTAGAGGTGACAATGGCCACTCCTTTCGTGTAGGGAATCATTTTTCCCTTGTAAACGAAGTATTCTTCGGCTTCTTTTGTTACGGTAGCTGAGCCTTCTGTCATATCAGCAATAATGTACATATCATTGCCTTGTGACATAGTGATATGGGCGTTGTCAATTTCGCGGGCATCCTCAATTGTTATTTCAGCCTTGGGACGGTATTTTGTGACCAAAATATCCGGATCAATGCGTTGGACTTCCGCTTTTGTCAGTTGTACGTGTTCCTTCATAGACGTTAATAATTGGCTATATACAATTTAAGCAAATGGTATATAATGACCATATTTATTTCGACCAACGACTAAAAAGCCATTAATTTCTCAAGGTATCAATCCAGGCTTTGGCCTCTTCTTTTGTTTTAAACTCCTTGTAAGGGAACAAAAAACGCTTTCCTTTGACACGTCTGAAAAACAATCCTTTAGATTCTTTCACCATAGCCATTGCCAGTGTATAAGGCACCATCTTGGCTTTTTTGATTAAAAAATCTTCAGCTGTTTTCATCAGTTTAGCGCCAGAAGTTAAATCGACGATCACGAACATATCATCTCCCTGAGACATGGTTACATGTGCACCATCAATTTCTTTTGCGTCTTCCTCGGAAATTTCCGTATTGGATTTGTAAGCGGTGACCAGAATGTCGTCATCCAGCTTTTCAACGAGGGCTTTGTTAAGCTCTACAACATCTTTCATGAAAATAAGGTTTGAATAAGGTGGGATGAAAGTAAATAATTTTTTTGAATATCAAACAGTTAGCCCAAATTTTTTATTGGATAGGAATTCAACAATTCTTCTTTTAAATCCTGCTCTTTTATAAACTTTAAATTCGGCATTTGAATGTGTTCTGCCAGATAAATCTGTTCATATTGACCATCTGTTGGAATAAGGATAGCAGATTTTCCCAGTGATAGAAATTCCATAATCGTGGTATATCCGGCTCGTGAAACAATCAAATTACTGGCATTTATCAATTGCTCCAATTCTTCTGTGGAGGGATTTGTCACCACCCAATCCTCTTCACTTTTGTTAGGTGTTACAACTCTATACTTCCAGTCTTCACTTCTCAAGATATCAGTAACAAGTTCCTGAAACCTGCTGCGTTCTGGTTCAGGGCCGGAAACAATAACCAAAATATCATACGCCAACGGAACTTCTCTCTTTTCAAATCGTGACAAGTACCCTATATAGTGAACAGGAATGGCAATTTCAGCATCAAGAAGGTTTCCGCAAATGGGATTCTCCGGATTGTCGGGAATCCAAAGGTGATTAAAATGAGCAATATAATTTTCAATCATTCTTTTCACACTTTTTCGAAATACCGGGATTTGCGGATTTAATTGGTGCGTAATAAAGATATTGAGGGCATCAGCCGAATAAAAACCATAGCGATTGTCAGAAATGACGATATCAGCATCATACTTATGCACCAGTTCATTGGCCATTACATGCTCTTGCTTTGTCCGACGTTTCATGCTTTTAAACTGTACCAGCATCTGCCAATACGTAGAGGATTGCGAATCGAGTTCGATATCATACCCAGGAATTAATTCGACTATTAAATCTGGGAAATCTTTATGAATGAGATCAATTTGTAGCTGAACGCCGGCAAAAATCACCTTACATTCCTGCGCTTTTAACTGCCGAATAATAGGTATACAACGGGCTGCATGACCCAGGCCCCAGTCCAGCGGGGAGATGATAACCGTTTTATGAATAATTTCTTCCGGACGCATGACATTAAGTTACGAAAAAACCGCAGCTCTGAAAAGTATCAAAGTGCGGTTTTTTTTAATGGGTTTGTATTTTAATACTTGCTCTATTCTTTTGTCAGTGAGGCTTTTAAATACTCACGATTCATTCGAGCAATGTTCTCCAGTGATATTCCTTTAGGACATTCTACTTCGCATGCACCCGTATTACTACAGTTTCCAAAGCCTTCTTCATCCATTTGGTGCACCATGTTCAATACACGGTCTTTTGCTTCAATTTTACCCTGTGGCAGTAAAGCAAACTGTGATACTTTAGCCGAAACGAACAGCATAGCAGACGCATTTTTACATGCCGCTACGCAAGCCCCACAACCAATACAAGTAGCAGCATCAAACGCTTTATCCGCATTTTCTTTTTCTACCGGAATATTATTAGCATCCTGCGTATTACCTGAAGTATTGACAGAAATAAACCCTCCGGCGTGTTGAATACGATCAAATGAAGTACGATCAACTACCAAATCTTTAATCACCGGGAATGCTTTGGCACGGAAAGGTTCAATGGTAATGGTATCACCATCATTAAACATTCGCATGTGTAATTGACAGGTCGTTACACCTCTGTCGGGTCCATGTGGTTCACCATTAATTTGTAAAGAGCACATACCGCAGATTCCTTCACGACAATCGTGATCAAATGCTACCGGTTCGTTCCCCTGATTGATTTGTTGTTCATTAAAAACGTCCAACATTTCAAGGAAAGACATGTGTTCTGAAATTCCTTCCACCTGGTAAGATTCCATTTTACCGGGAGAATCGGCATCCTTTTGGCGCCAAATCTTTAACGTTAGTTTCATTAGTTTATCCGACATATCTTCCTTATTTATATGATCGTTGTTTTAACTCAATATTCTCAAATACCAAATCTTCTTTATGTAGATTGGCCTCACCGGGATCACCTGTCCATTCCCAGGCTGCTACATACTTAAAGTTCTCATCATCACGTTTGGCTTCACCTTGTTGTTCCCCGGATTCTTCAACCGATTCTTCTCTAAAGTGTCCACCACACGATTCATTTCTGTGTAAGGCATCCTTTGCAAACAATTCTCCCAACTCAAGGAAATCAGCAACACGCATTGCTTTTTCCAGTTCAGGATTAAATTCGTTTGCTTTCCCTGGAATGCGTAAATCTTTCCAAAATTCCTCCCGTATTTGCCGGATTTCTTTAATAGCTTCTTCAAGCCCGTTGGCGTTTCTTGACATTCCGCATTTATCCCACATTACTTTCCCTAGTCGTTTATGGAAAGAATCAACCGACTGTGAACCTTTGATGCTCATCAACTCGTTAATTCTGTCTTTTACCGCTTTCTCAGCTTCATCAAACTCTGGTGTTTCTGTAGAAATAGCTCCTGTTCTAATTTCATCTGCCAAATAATCTCCAATAGTATAAGGGAGTACAAAATAACCATCTGCAAGTCCCTGCATAAGGGCAGATGCTCCTAATCTGTTAGCTCCGTGATCTGAAAAATTAGCCTCACCCGCGGCATAACATCCAGGAACGGTAGTCATTAAGTTGTAATCAACCCACAAGCCGCCCATGGTGTAATGTACAGCAGGATAGATTTTCATTGGTGTCTCGTAAGGGTTATCAGCTGTAATTTTCTCATACATCTGGAAAAGGTTTCCATACTTGTTGGCAATCACTTCTTTTCCTAATGCTATAATTCTGTCGTGTGACGCATCCTTCTCGCCCAATACATTGGCCTGCTCTTTTCCGTAACGTTCAATTGCGGATGAAAAATCAAGAAAAACAGCTTCACCAGTTTGGTTGACGCCATAACCGGCATCACACCTTTCTTTGGCAGCTCTTGATGCCACATCTCTTGGAACCAGGTTACCAAAAGCAGGATACCTTCTTTCCAGGTAATAATCCCTGTCTTCTTCACTTAGATCCCTTGGTTTTATTTGACCAGAGCGAATTTTTTCAACGTCTTCTTTATTTTTTGGCACCCAAATTCTACCATCATTTCTCAACGACTCTGACATCAGAGTTAACTTTGATTGGTAATCACCTGACCGAGGTATACAGGTTGGGTGAATTTGCGTGTAACATGGATTAGCAAAGTACGCCCCTCTTCTGTGAGCTCTCCATGCTGCTGTTACATTTGATCCCATTGCATTTGTCGAAAGGAAAAACACATTCCCATATCCTCCTGTTGCCAAAACTACCGCATGCGCAGCATGCCTTTCAATCGCACCTGTAATCAAGTTTCGGACAATTATTCCTCTGGCTTTACCATTGACAACTACAAGATCAAGCATCTCGTGCCTGTTGTACATCTCAATTTTCCCTTTACCAATCTGGCGATTCATAGCTGAATAAGCACCAAGCAATAACTGCTGACCCGTTTGACCCTTTGCATAAAAAGTTCTGGATACCAAAACCCCTCCAAACGAACGGTTATCGAGTAACCCTCCATACTCACGTGCAAAAGGCACACCTTGTGCAACACACTGATCAATAATATTTGCAGAAACCTCCGCAAGACGGTAAACATTCGACTCACGACCGCGGTAATCTCCTCCTTTTACGGTGTCATAAAACAATCTGTAAATGGAGTCACCGTCGTTCTGATAATTTTTTGCTGCATTAATTCCGCCCTGAGCTGCAATAGAATGCGCTCGTCTAGGAGAATCCTGAAATGCAAATGCTTTGACTTTATAACCAAGTTCTGCTAACGAAGCTGCCGCAGACCCTCCGGCTAAACCTGTTCCCACAACTATAACATCTATCAAACGCTTATTAGCCGGGTTAACCAGATTAATTTTGTTCTTGTGATTCGTCCACTTATCCTTAATTGGACCTTCAGGTACTTTTGCATCTAATACTGACATATCACTCTAGAATTAAAGTTGTGTTGTATAATGGTAAATCGCGATTATTATAAATCCCAATGGAACAACAATCGCATATAAGTTCCCCAGCTTTTTTATCCAGGGAGTGTATTTGTTGTGATTGAATCCAACCGACTGAAAAGCCGACTGAAAACCATGTAAGAGGTGTAAAGAAAGGAATACAAAAGCCAAAACATATATGGCAACTCTCCAAACCTCTGTAAACTTGTGTTGAAGTTCTTCAAAATACCGCAGACCAAAACCACTTTCTTTCATTCCACTCATATCACCCTCAATGAACTTGGTGTTCAGTTCCGGTATCCAGAAATCCGCAAAATGGAGCCCAAGAAACAACAAAATCATAATACCAGTGATTTTCATATTTCTTGACATCCAGCTTGAATTGGTACCAGGATTGTTTTGTGCGTACTTTATATTCCTGGCACGTTGGTTTTGTATATCCAGATACAAGCCCATTACCAGGTGGAAAATCACACCAAATAGTAAAACAGGTTGTAACAGGAATTGCACAATCCAATTGGTTCCCATAAAATGGGATACATTGTTAAATACATCTTCCGATACCACTGAAAGTGAATTGATCGTTAAATGTTGTAATAAAAAGAGAAGAAGGAAAAAGCCCGATAGAGCCATTAAAATCTTCCTTGCGACGGATGTTTTCATATCAACTACGTGTATCTCGTGTTTATTAAGTCAAACAAAATTAATTGTGATTTTGTTTTAGTGCTAAAAATTATTCAGGCATTAGACCAATCATAGCTTGTTTAGAATCATTCTAAATAGTTATCTTTGTATAAAGCATTGATATTGTTAGGATTGAACGATTTTAGCGTCAAACAGTATTAAAAAGAAAGGGATTTGCCGAAACGCTCTACAGCAAAAACGGTATTTTTGTAGTCCCGTTCAGATAAATCGATTTTTATTTAGGATCGGTAAAATATTAGAACAATGATAAAAGTAACGGATACAGCTAAGGAGACAGCCATCAGAATGATGGCAGAAGAAAATAAAGATGGTCACTTCATTCGCGTTGGAGTTGAAGGAGGTGGTTGTTCTGGTTTGATGTATCAACTAAGATTTGATAATCAGATTAATGATGACGACAAGGAATTTGAGGACAACGGTATAAAAGTCGTGATGGACAAGAAAAGCGTGCTATATCTGGTAGGAACCACACTTGATTATAGTGGAGGACTAAACGGTAAGGGATTTGTTTTCTCTAACCCAAATGCAGCAAGAACTTGCGGATGTGGCGAGAGCTTTTCGCTATAAGAATTTAGAATAACGAGATGTCAGGATATACAGAGGAAGAATTAAAAGAAGAACTTAAGCGTAAGAAGTACGAATTTGGTTTTACATCCAATATTGAATCGGATAAGATACCTGTTGGGCTTAACGAAGATGTAATTCGGATGATTTCTGCCAAGAAAGAAGAACCTGAATGGTTGTTGGAGTATCGATTAAATGCTTTTAAACTTTGGCAGGAAATGACAGAGCCGGATTGGGCGCATGTCAAGTACAAAAAGCCAAAATTCCAGGAAATTTCCTATTTCTCTGCTCCAAAGAAGAAGTATGAATCCTGGGATGATGTGGATCCGGAGATGAAAGCCACCATGGATAAGTTGGGAATCTCTCTTGACGAACAAAAAAAGCTCACCGGTGTTGCGGTTGACTTTGTAATGGATTCGGTTTCTGTAGCCACATCTTTTAAAGAAAAATTAGGGGAATTAGGTGTCATTTTCTGTTCGTTTAGCGAAGCAGTGAAAAACCACCCGGATTTAGTAAAAAAATACTTAGGAACAGTTGTTCCCAGTTCGGATAACTTCTATGCGGCACTTAACTCAGCTGTGTTTTCAGATGGATCGTTCTGTTACATTCCAAAAGGTGTGAAATGCCCTATGGAGCTTTCTACCTATTTTAGAATTAATGAAGCAGGAACAGGACAGTTTGAACGTACACTAGTCATTGCAGATGAAGGTAGTTACTGTTCGTATCTTGAAGGATGTACGGCACCGCAGCGAGATGAAAACCAATTGCATGCCGCAGTGGTTGAACTCATTGCTTTGGATAATGCTGAAATTAAATACTCAACGGTTCAAAACTGGTTTCCAGGTGATGAAAATGGAAAAGGTGGTGTATTCAATTTTGTAACAAAAAGAGGGATTTGCCATACCAATTCTAAAATTTCGTGGACCCAGGTTGAAACCGGATCTGCAGTTACGTGGAAGTACCCTTCGTGTATTTTGAAAGGCGATAATGCCATTGGAGAATTTTACTCGGTGGCTGTGACCAATAACTATCAGCAAGCTGATACCGGTACTAAAATGATTCACCTGGGTAAAAACACAAAGAGTACTGTAATCTCCAAAGGAATATCTGCAGGTAAATCACAAAATTCATACAGAGGATTGATTCAAATTCACGCTAAAGCCGAGAATGCAAGGAACTTTACACAGTGTGACAGTTTATTGATGACAGATGAGTGTGGTGCACACACATTTCCGTACATAGAATGCAAAAACAACACTGCGAAACTGGAACATGAGGCCACTACTTCAAAAATTGGTGAAGATCAGATTTTCTATTGCCAGCAGAGAGGGCTATCAGAGGAAAAAGCCATTGGACTTATCGTTAATGGTTATTGTAAAGAAGTATTGAACAAATTACCAATGGAATTCGCGGTAGAAGCACAAAAACTATTAGAAATTTCACTAGAAAACAGTGTAGGATAATGAGCAAAACGTTATTAGATATTAAAAATCTTCACGCAGAGATTGAGGAAGAAGGAAAAGAAATTTTAAAGGGCTTAACCCTAAAAGTAAATGCCGGAGAGGTTCATGCAATTATGGGACCTAACGGATCAGGTAAGTCAACGCTTGCATCTGTTGTTGCTGGAAAAGACGGTTACGAAGTAACGCAGGGGAGTATAGAAATGGATGGTAAGAACTTACTAGAGTTGGATCCGGATGAAAGGGCCAAAGAGGGCTTATTCCTTGCATTTCAATATCCGGTTGAAATACCCGGAGTTTCTAATATCAACTTCTTAAGAACAGCTCTCAATGAGATTAAGGAATACCGTGGAGAGGACCAAATATCAGCCAAAGATTTTATGGCTCTGGTTAGAGAACGATCCGCGTATGTTGACCTTGACCCAAAATTAGCTTCACGGGCTGTAAATGAAGGGTTTTCAGGAGGGGAGAAAAAGCGAAATGAAATTTTTCAAATGGCCATGCTTGAACCAAAAGTGTCCATTTTGGATGAAACCGATTCAGGACTGGATATTGATGCGTTGAGAGTGGTTGCATCAGGCGTGAACAAACTCAAAAATGAAAACAATGCAGTTGTTGTAATTACCCACTATCAACGACTACTTGATTATATCGTTCCGGATTTTGTCCATGTTTTATCAAATGGTAAAATCGTTAAGACCGGAGACAAGTCGTTAGCACTGGAACTGGAAGAAAAAGGGTATGATTGGTTAATTGAGGAAGTAAGCTAATATGATCGCAGAAATTTCAGAAAAACTCAGTGAATTCACCAAAAATCTGGAAGTAGCAGATGCTAAATTTCAGCAAGATGCTTTTTCCCGATTGGGTCATTTTGAATTTCCTACAACTAAGGATGAATACTGGAAGTATACCCGACTTACCAAATTAACGCGGAATTCATTTGTTATAAACAACGACCCGGACAGGTTAAATCTGACAAAATATATCATCTCGAATGATTATCTCGTTGTAGTAAACGGATTCATCCGTGAAGACCTCAGTCAGTATTCAAAGATCAATTTTGATATTGATTTTTTGAGCTCGGACCGAATGGCTAAGACGGATAAACACTTTAATGAGCATACTCCAGATGATGTTTTTACCAATCTCAACGGGGCATATTTTGACAAAGTACAGAGCATTCGTATAGGAGACAACAAGATTAATCAAGGTCCTTTACAGATCATCTATGTTACACGCGGTAAAGATGTAATTGCCAATAACCGGCTATTCATTCGTGCCGGTAAATCTTCTCAAGCTGAAATTATTGAGACGTTTGTAAGTCTAGATGCCGAAAATTGCTTCACCAACCAGGTAACAGAAGCTTATTTAGAAGAAAACGCAAAGCTTGTTATCAACAAGTTGCAAGTAGAGTCAACCAGTAATTTCCAGATCAGTACTGAACAAATTTATCAGGAGAGAGATTCCAGGTTTAAAATCAATACAGTTACCCTTAGCGGTCTTCTTGTTAGAAATAATATAAACATCATAGTTTCAGGTGAAAACTGTGAAACACACATGAACGGCGCCATTATCACCAAAGATGATCAGCATGTGGATAACCACACTTTTGTTGACCATCAGGTGGCAAACTGTTTCTCGAATGAAAATTACAAGTATGTGTTGGATGGCAAGTCCACCGGTGTTTTTAACGGGAGAGTGATTGTAAGAAAAGATGCACAAAAAATTAATGCCTATCAGAACAACGCTAATATCCTACTATCTGAAAAGGCAACTATCAATTCTAAGCCTGAATTAGAAATCTATGCTGATGATGTAAAATGCTCACACGGTTCGACAACGGGTCAGTTAGATGAGCAAGCTATTTTCTACCTGCAAACTCGCGGTATTTCAAGAGACAATGCTAAACGTATGTTAGTTCAGGCATTTGTAGGAGAGGTATTAGATGAGATTGATAATCCAAGCTTTATTGAGTTGGCAGAGGAAAAACTTGAAGAAATTCACGGTTGGACCACTCAGTAATCGGAAAATCATATCTTTATTACTCGTAGTCAACTAATATACTTCCTAAACAATGGTAGATATTGAAAGAGTATTCGAGAACAATAAGAAATGGATAAAATCCAAACTTGATCTTGACCCCAATTATTTCAAAGAGTTAGCGAAAGGACAGAATCCTGAATTGCTATATATAGGGTGTGCCGATAGCCGGGTGACGGCAGAAGAACTAATGGGATGCGAACCCGGAGAAGTATTTGTTCACCGAAATGTGGCCAACATGGTTGTAAGTACGGACCTCAACTGTCAATCGGTAATTGAATATGCCGTGCAGCATTTGGAAGTGAATCATGTGATTGTCTGTGGTCACTATGGTTGTGGAGGAGTACAGGCCGCAATGCAATCAGCAGATCTTGGGTTATTGAACCCCTGGCTTAGAAATATCAGGGATGTTTATCGTACACATGCTAGTGAACTGAACGCTATTACCAATGAAGATAAGAGATACAAAAGACTCGTTGAATTAAACGTTCAGGAACAATGCATTAATGTGATTAAAACCGCCGTTGTTCAAAAAGCCTATCGATCCAGGGGTATTAGGGTGCATGGATGGGTATTTGATCTGGAAACCGGTAAACTCATTGACTTAAAAATAGACTTTCAAAGTATTTTAGATAAGATCATGGAAATCTACCGGTTAGAAAATAACTAATTATTGGAACCTAAGGGTACTCTTAATTTATCACAACCCATCTGCGAATTAACAGTTCACTTCCAATTTGAACTTTCACATAATAAACACCTCGTGATAAATAATTGCGATCAAGGTGATATACATTTAATCCTTTACTCAGGTCTATAGGTACAGTAGATAATAACTTATTCTCCGTATTGTATATCATTAAAGTAGCTGATTGGTCAACCAGACTGTTTATAGTGACATCAGATCCCTTAATAGATGGATTCGGATAAATGAGCATCCAATTTGAATTTCCATCACATTCTGTAGATACCACTTTGTGATACGTATATTCTCCGTTAAAATCTACCTGCTTTAGTCGGTAATAAGTTACACCACTTAACGGGTTTTTATCTCTGAAAATATAATTTGAAACTTCTACTGTATTCCCTGCTCCGGGGATGGTGCCCATGGTTTCCCATAGCGTTCCATCAGAGGACCGTTCAATTTCAAAATAATCATTATGTGCTTCACTTAAAGTTGTCCATTTAAGCACTACCATATCGCCCAGACAATACGCATTAAACTCATATAATTCTACCGGCAACACGGTAATTGCACCTGAGATATTGAGGTCAAAAATGCAATCATTTCCGGCGTAACCATCAATGGTGATGTAGTAAGTCGTATTTGGTGGTAAGGATACTGGTCCCCAAATAATATCATTTGTAGTTCCTGTGTTAGAACAAAATACATTGGTGTAATTGGCCGTGTCGCATGGTGCTCCGTCAATTTCATTAATAGACACCTGAATACCGTTAGAGGATGGTGCACAGGCCGTATTTGTAAAAGACACTTCAACCATTCCGCCAAGTGAATCCGTTGTAAAGTAATACCACACTGTATTTTCTAAGGTTGGACTACCACATGGAAATAAAGGGTCAACTCCCGGTGTTGTTGTTGCGTTGCTTGTTTGACTTATTGTTGTTGACCCCAGTCCGACTGCTGTAGCATTTGAGCAATAATCATTACAATTTGGCCATGCCGCGGCATCCAAAATGAGCGTATCATTTTCCCATATCTGATCAGTAAGACTATTTGGAGAATTACACCAAACAGCTACCGTACTTCCACTTGTTGGTATGGTCACATTAGGAATAGTAATTATTTCAGAACCACCAAACGGGATGTTTAAACCGGTAAACGTTTGTGTCACTACTGTCCCTCCGTCAATTTGGTACGATATATCAATGGAATTAATATCAGGAGATGTCTGACACAGACGATCATTATTAAAAATTGTCACACTCAGGCTATACTCACTTCCATAACATCCTTGAGTAAATAATACTTCTGCATCTAACGGCGTATCTGTAATGTGGAAATTGTCAAAAGCAAAATAATGATAACCTGTATAGGTTGGCTCACTATAGTAAGGTCTCCCTCTCATTCTGAATTTGACACAAGGCTGATTGATTAAGTTACACAATGGGATTTCAACTGTCGTCCATTCATCTACCGGTGAAGCAACATTATTTCGCCACCAACTGGCTGTGTTATACCAATACGGGTCCGCACCTGAACCAAGTTGGATCCAAGTAGTTCCTCCGTTCAGTGAATATTCTACATGGAAATAATCGGAATTGTGCAGTTGATACTTAATATCAAACAACATTTTTGGATTATTCACTCCCGTAAAGTCAAAAACCGGACTTTCTACCCAAATCCAGGTGCCCTGATTGGATTGCGTTGTTTCAACATACCACGAATCACCCTGACCTTCTGGTCCATTCAAATATGGAAGTGGGTTGAGCACAAAATTTCTTCCGTTATTTCCGGGAGGATTAGAACCAGTAGCTATCCAGTATGCCGGCCCAGAATTAAAATCTTCAAAATACGGGAATGTACTTATGGTAACCTGATCCACCTGAATAGAAAGATTCGTGGTGTCATTGCTGGCCTCATTATCTCCTACCAAAGATGTATACGACTCAAAATTATAGGTGCCAACCGGAGTCATATCTACTGTTGTTGGAAAGGTATACGTTACAGAACTATTTGCCCCAATTGGCCCCGCAACGGTTCCCGTTAATGTTGTCGTCAACACTCCAGTAATGTCGCAAACTACAGGGACATTGCTAACTGGTTGACATCCAAAATTAAACACCTCCACAGTAACATTTTGCGTAGCGTTATACAAACATCCCTGGTCAACAGGTTCAACATATGCAACGACACCGACATCTCCGCCACCTTCCTGAATGCGAACATTGTCAAAGGCAAAAAGGTGATAATTGCTATAGGTCGGTGCGCTGTAATATGGACGTCCTCTAAATCTCAATTTTACACAAGGTTCTCCTGCCAAAGGACACAGGTTTTTTTGATACGTTGTCCATTGATCGACAGGATTTGCATAGCTATTTTGCCACCAGTTTGTTCCGTTATACCAGTTAAGATCAGCTCCAGTACCCAATTGAGCCCAGGTCGATCCTCCATCCAAAGAATATTCCACATGGAAGTAATCGGAATTATGCAATGAATGTTTAAGATCTACCAAAAATTGAGGATTTACCATACCACTAAAATCAAATGGTGGGCTTTCTACCCAAATCCAGGCGCCGACATTGGAGGCTGAGGTTCGCACGAACCAAGAGTTCCCTTCTCCTTGAGGTCCATTGAGATACGTCAAGGTATCAAGATCAAAAAGTCGTGTGTTGTTCGTGGTACGAGACACCCAGCCTCCATTGTCGGTATTAAAATCTTCTACATACGGAAAGGTATTGATCAAAGTGCCGCTATACCGTACCTCCTGTAAATTATCATTTGCCGTATTTCCATCCGTGGCAAGGTTGGTTGTAACTGAAATGGTATGTGTCCCAACAGTACTTAAATCTGCAGTGGCAGTAAATGTGTAGATATAAAACCCGAACGCAGGAATAGGACCAGGAATGACTTCCGAAATAATTGGCCCGGCATCAATTTGCAAATCAACTGGAACATTGGACACCGGACGACAGGTTTTATTTTCAATCACAACCTCAATTGTCTCATTAGGACCAAAAGCAGAGCAGTTACCCGATTCAGAAAGTATTATTTCAATAGGTAGAATATCATCTGGCTCACCAGCGTCAATAGAAAAATTATCAAATCCAAAATAATGATACCCTGTATAGGTCGGTTCACTATAGTATGGTCGGCCCCGCACTCTAAACTTCACACACGATTCACCCGATAATTGACAAAGTTCCTGTTCAACGGTTAGCCAGGAATCCTGAGGAGATGCATAAGAATTTCTCCAGTAATTTAGTGTATTATACCACAATGGGTCCGGTCCGGAACCTAATTGTGACCATGTCATGCCTCCATCTGTACTATACAACACTTGAAAATAATCAGAATTGTGTAGTGAATGTTTGATATCCATACTGAGTGTAGGATTCGTCAAATTGGTAAAGTCAAAAACCGGGCTTTCTACCCATACCCAATCACCCTGATTAGATTGTGTGGTTTCAACGTACCATGAATCTCCCATTCCCTGAGGGCCATTCAAGTAAGGTAAAGCACCTAACACAAATTGCCGCCCATTGTTCAGTGGCGGGTTAGAACCTCCAGCTATCCAATAACCAGCTCCGGCATTAAAATCCTCTGTATAAGGGTAGGTATTTACAAGGAGTTGGTTAACATTTATACTTGTTCCCAGCGTATCATTGTTGAGATATATATCCCCTGTTAAGGAGGTGTAGGAAACAAAATTATAGATGCCTACATTGGTCATATCAAATGTGCCAGGGAAGGTATAAGCAACTGAACCGCCAGGCGGAATAGGCCCGGGAACCGTTCCAGTGAGCGTAGAGGTATTTGCTCCTGTAATTTCACAAGTTACCGGCACATTACTTACCGGATTACATCCATAATTGTATACCTCAATGGTTACAATCTGATTAGAGGCAAATAAGCAACCCACATTCACCGGATCAATATAGGCGACAACACCCACATCCGGACCATCACGTATTTCAACATTATCAAAGGCAAACAGGTGATAATTGCTATAGGTAGGCGCACTGTAATAAGGCCTTCCTCTAAACCTTAATTTTACACAGGGTTGACCTGCCAAATTACACAAGCTCTTTTGGTGCGTTGTCCAGGAATCAACTGGATTTAAATAACTATTACGCCACCAGCTTGCCGTATTGTACCAGTTTGGATCTGATCCCGTCCCTAATTGTGACCAGGTTCCTCCACCATCTGTAGAATACTCAACATGAAAATAATCGGAGTTGTGAAGTGAATGTTTGATATCTACAAATAATTGCGGATCGGTCAATCCACTGAAATCAAATTCCGGGCTTTCTACCCATATAAATGAACCGTTATTGGAAGCAGATGTTCTAACAAACCAGGATTTCCCCTGCCCTTCCGGTCCATTTAGATAAGATAAGGTGTCCAGGTCAAATAATCGCGTGTCATTTGTAGTTCGCGAAACCCATCCTCCATTATCTGCATTAAAATTTTCACTGTACGGAAATGTAGAAATCGGGGATCCACTAAACCGTGTTTCCTGTAAATTATCATTTGCGGTATTACCATCAGTAGCAAGGTTTGTCGTGACAGATAATGTGTGCGTTCCGACAGCACTCATATCTACCGTTGCTGTAAAGGTGTAAATATAAAAGCCAAATGCCGGCAGAGGTCCAGGCATGACTTCAGTTATGACGGGTCCGGCATTCAGCTGTAAGTCGATAGGCACGTTGTACAAAGGTCTGCACGTTTTATTTTCAATGACAACACTAACGGTTTCCCCGGTGCTGAAAACATTGCAATCTCCAGCATCAGATAAAATGATTTCAATTGGAAGAATATCGTCCGGTTCACCAGCATCAATCGCAAAATTGTCAAACCCGAAATAATGGTACCCTGTATATGTTGGTTCACTATAATATGGTCGACCTCTTACCCTGAATTTCACACAAGGTTCACCAGATAACTGACATAACTCCTGTTCTACCGTTAACCAACTGTCCTGAGGGGACGAATAGGAATTTCGCCAGTAGCTGGCCGTATTATACCACAATGGATCTGGTCCTGCACCCAATTGCGCCCATGTGCTTCCGCCATCTGTGCTGTATTGCACCTGAAAATAGTCAGAGTTGTGCAGCGAATGCTTAATATCCATTGTCAGGGTTGGATTAGTAAGGTTTGAAAAGTCAAAAACCGGACTTTCTACCCACACCCAATCTGCCTGATTAGATTGTGTCGTTTGCACATACCAGGAATCGCCCATTCCCTGTGGACCATTCAGGTAAGGTAATGCTCCAAGTACAAATTGACGGCCGTTATTCAATGGTGGGTTTGATCCACCTGCTATCCAATATCCGGTTCCGGAATTAAAATCTTCCGAATAAGGGAACGTATTTACCAATAGCTGAGTAACATCAATTGTTGTGGATAAGGTATCATTATTTACATAAACATCTCCAGCGAGGGAAGTATAGGTGTCAAAGTTATAAGTTCCCAATGTGGTCATGTCAAAAGTACCAGGGAAGGTATAGGTCACAGAACTTTCAGCCGGAATTGGCCCTGGGACCGTACCTGTCAAAGTAGTTGTAACCGCTCCCGTAATTTCACAGGTTACTGGCACGTTTGAAACCGGTGAACAGCTATAGTTGTATACTTCTATCGTAACCACTTGATTTGAAGCAAACAAACAGCCAATATTAACAGGATCAATATATGCCGTAACGCCCACATCCGGTCCATCAATTATCTGAACATTGTCAAAAGCAAAATTATGATACCCGGTATAAGTTGGAGCACTGTAATAAGGGCGTCCGTAGAACCGTAGCTTGACACATGATTGCCCTGCAAGCGCACACAGACTTTTTTGAAACGTAGTCCAGCTATCTACAGGATTGGCATAACTATTTCTCCACCAGTTAGTGGTGTTATACCAGTTCGGCTCAGTGCCATTCCCAAGTAACGACCAGGTAGAGCCACCATTTAATGAGTATTCTACATGAAAATAGTCTGAATTATGGAGAGAATGTTTCAGGTCAACAAATAGTTGCGGTTCAGAAAGTCCACTAAAATCAAAAATGGGACTTTCAACCCAGATAAATGTCCCATTGTTGGATACTACTGTTTCTACATACCACGAATCTCCCTCTCCTTCAGGTCCATTGAGGTATGGAATGGGACCAAGTTCAAAATTTCTCCCACCATTGTATGGTGGAGATTGGCCGGTGGCAAACCAACCACCATTAGTTCCATTAAAATCCATGGAATATGGAAAAGTTGTAATGACTTGTTGCCGTGAAGTATACAGGGTATCATTTCCCAAATATTGATCGGTAGCGAGCGTTGTAATAATTTCAAAATTATATACTGCTTCGGCACTCATGTCAATAGTGGAAGCAAAGGTATAGTTGACTGATGCTCCGGGAGCAATTGGCCCCGGAACTGTTCCGGTCAGGGTAGTTGTAATGCCTCCAGTGACATTACAGGTTACGGGAATATTGGAAACCGGAAAAAATCCGTGATTCGTTATTTCAATGGTTACTTGTTCAGCTGTGCTATAAACGCTAGCACACCCAAGGTATCCGGGAGCAATGAGATCCGTAGGCCCCACATCAGGGTCGGAGTAAATGGTAATATCATCAATGTACCAGTATTGTCCTGCCAGACTATTATCCCAATATCTGAATCTCACCCGAACGTCAGCCTGATTGGCTGCAAATGCAGAAATATTCAGAGTTGTATCTTGTGGTGCGGCCAAAGAACCCCTGGTTATTTTTTCATAATCCATCAACATGTTCCAGGTAGACCCACCATCATTTGAAATTTCGATATATCCATGAGTAGATTCGACACCATACCAGTAGTGCTGATAATTCATGTATACTGCCGTTCGACCTGAGCAATCGAAAGTTGTGGTTTGCAAGGCAGACTGATTAGGGGTGGTGGCCGGTCCTAATGCGGCATCATCAAAAACAGTGTAAAATGTACCACTCGTTGAATTAAAAGCCGGGGCATTCTGAAAATTCCAGTTGGCAGCACCTTGAATAATCGTGTTTGACCATCCGGTGGGTAGTGACCCTGAGTTGAAAGATTCCTGAAGAATTATATCTGCGAATGCAGAAGGCAAAAACACAAAGAGAGACAGAAGGACTATTAAAAGCCTTCTCAAGAAGCCTAACTCCAAGGCCCGTCTCTCTTTGGTATACTCCATAACACGTTGATTCAAAACCAACTGTACCTAATTTAGGAGTTTCTTTTTCAGTAATGAATTTAGATTAGTATTTGGTCAGATGAAATGAGTATTTGGCAATTAGGATTTGAACAAGTCCTGAATGACACTTTTTTTCCTTCTGGAAATCTCAATCGTCTCATTATTTTTTAGCTGTAATTTATTGCCAGTCAGCCCTAAGATATGATCTGCGTTTACCAGGTACGATTGATGGACCCTAAGAAAACCGCTATCTCCTAAAATTTCTTCGTAAAATTTTAGCGTTTTAGCCACTAATATGGGTTTGTTAGAGGTAGATATAACTTCGGTATAATTTCCATCTGCTTTGCAGTAAACTATGTCTGAAATGTTGAGATAATACGATTCATTTTGCGTTTTGATGACAATCTTGTTGGTGCCCTGCTCTTCATTACTTGCGTTTAAAGAAGTAAGTTCAAAAAACTCTTTGTCATGCTGAATAAAACGCGTGGCTTTTTCTACCGCTTCTACCAACTCGTCCGGAATAACCGGCTTAAGTAGATAGTCAACTGCCGAATGCTTGATAGCTTTTAGCGCGTGATCTCCGTAAGCTGTTATAAAAATTACCTTGAGATTCTTTCGAACAATTTTAGAAAGCAGGTCGAAACCTGAACCATCCGGAAGATTGACATCCAGAAAAACAATATCCGGTTGTTTTTCTGTAATTTTTTCATAGCCTTCTTTGACACTGCCTGCTTCCGCCACTATGTCAATATTTGGGCAATAATCCTTTATCATGGAAACAATTCCATTGCGCACATGTATCTCGTCTTCAACGACTATTGCGGTTTCCATATCATGAGGCTTGTTGCTGAATATACGGAATTATTATTGTCACTCTTGTTCCTTTCCTATCCTTTTCAGGCCAAATATGATCATATTGAATAGAAAATTCACCGGAAAGCTGTTTGTTAAAATACGCCAATTGTTCCTTTATCATTTGCACTGACAATGATTCTTTACTCTTCTTTTCAGCCAAATGGTTTTTTTTGGTGACATCAAATCCCCGGCCGTTATCTTCTATTTTTACAACGAGCGTATCTTCTTTTCGTTCAAAAAACAAATTTAAATGACCATTATTTTCTTCTCTTGAAAATCCGTGTTCAACTGAATTTTCAACTATGGGCTGAACAAGCATAGGTGGGATCAAAATTATCTCCGGATCGATTTCAGGGTCAATATGGAACTCAAAATCAAAACAATCCTCAAACCTCAGCTGTTGTAGTTCAAGGTAGTATTTAAGGTTTTGAATTTCCTTACTTATGGGGATAAAATCTTTTCTGGACTGTTCTAACACATTGCGGATGAGTCTGGCAAATTTGGAAAGATATACCCCGGCCTTTTTTGAATCATGTGTATTCATGTATCCCTGAATACTACTCAGAACATTAAATATGAAATGAGGTTTAATTTGTAAGCGGAACATTTTATTTTCAAACTCATGGATTTTTGCTTCATTCCTTGATCGATTTCTTTGTGTGATCAATACAAGGGTAACAAATATGAGTACTAAAAAGCTAAACACAATTACCATTAAATAACGGTTTCGCTTCAGGTCAAAACTTTGACGTTCGTTCTGCACTTGTAGCTCAAGGATGCGTTTTTCCTTTTGACTGTTTTCGTATTTTAACTCCGCGTTGGCAAGATCTATCAAGAGGTCTTTTGTGAGAATACTATCCCTGAGGTCTGTATATTTTTTTTGATAGGAAAAAGCCAGATCATACTGGCCCGACTCACTATAAAGTTCAATTAAAGAAGACAGGAGTTGTTTACGCAAATATTTATCCCCAATTTGGTTGGCTTTTAAGTGTGCCTCAAGCAATACCTCTTCAGCCTTATCGTATTCCCTTTTTTCAATATAAACTTGACCTATGTTGGCCAGAACTGCTACTTCAATAGGCTGGTTAGCGGATAGAATGGCATATTTTAACGCAACATCCAGATTTTCAAGTGAATTTTCATAATTCTTTTGCTTGAGATCACTCATACCAAGACCACTGTAGATAAGTGCGAAATAATAATCGTTCTTAAGTTCCTGGTTGAGTTCCAACGCTTGTTTTAAGTACCGATTGGCCTGGTTGTAATCACCCATTTCCACACTAATATTGCCAATATTGGTCAGAAACAAACAGATATCCAGTTTCCTCTCCGGAAAGTTCTCCTGGTAAATGGCTAAGCCACGTTTACAGTAATCCAGTCCTTTTTCAAATTCTTCGATTTCAACATACAATCCGCCCATAGAATTCAACAAACTCGCTTCCCGTTGCAAAAAGTTGTTTTCAACCGCAATGGAAATTCCCTGTTCATAATGATCCACAGCTTGAACATACTGACTTGTCTGGCGGAATAGGTTACCTAACTGGTAATGGGTTGTTGCATGTTCCTCTTCATTAAGTACAGGTTCGTCCTGATGAATGGTCAATACATTTTCATAATAATAAATTGCTGAATCCAGCACGGCTTCGGTTCTATACAAGTTGGCTATTTCAATAAGGACGTGAGCATTTTCCTTCTTTTTGTTCTCCCCTTGTGTTTTCTTTAATCTTTCAAATAAGATTTTTTTTTGCCCGGCCACATTTATCTCGCTATCATTTTGCGCAGCACCACTCAATGCCCACAGGCTAAGGGCTAACAAGCTTAAAATATTTATCTTGAAATAATTAAACACTTTGTTAAGGTTGAATTAAAGTTCTCAAACCGTACTCCAGGGTTTTGTTAGTTACTGTCTTCAAACATAACGTATCTACCTGAATATTTTCATTTTCAAGGATATGATTTGCCGATTGACGAATGTCTTTTGCTGTCAATCTTGGTGAGTACGTATTGACAATAATAAATCCTTCAGGAGCTCTAAGTTGCACGGCTAATTCTAGTAATTCACTGAATTTATCCTCAATTTTCCAACGTTCTTTTTTAGCTCCTATCCCAAACGCAGGAGGATCCATAATAATTCCCGTATACTTATTTCCTCTTTTTACTTCCCGCTGCGCAAATTTTAGTGCGTCTTCAAGCACCCAGTGAATATCTGACAGGCCAGAACTTTCCATATTTTCACGACCCCAGGTAATCACCTGTTTCACCGAATCGCAATGAAAAACATCTGCATTATTTGCTCTTGCCACGAGTGAAGCGGCTCCAGTATATCCAAACAAATTAAGAAAGCGATCGTCTGTCTTTAAGTTCCTCTCCAGAAATTCCCAGTTTGCTTGTTGTTCCGGAAATAAACCCACGTGTTTAAACTTTGTTAATTCCAAATTTAACCGGATAGACTTATATCCAATTGTCCACTTTTTTGGGGCCTGTTCATTGAGTACCTTCCACTCACCTTTTGTTTTGGAATGTTCTACAAACTCGAAATCTGCCTGTTTGTACCAGTCTTCAAATGGAATCACAGAACGGAAATAGGCATTTCGTTCTGGTCGAATCGTCACCACCTTTCCCCAGCGTTCTAATTTCTTGTTACCGCCGGCATCAAGTAATTCGTAATCTTTCCAGTGTTGAGAAATAAGAAGGGACATAAGACAAAAGTAGCCGTTTTGTTTCTATATTTCTGCAGATTAGAATAAACTGTGGCAAAGTCTAAACCCTATATTATTGTAATAGCCGTTCTGTTAATAGGCCTTATTGCTTTTTATTTTCTTGGTGAGATCGTACTTCCATTTATTATTGGCTTGTTGGGAGCCTATTTGGTCAGTCCCTTAATAAAGAAGCTGCAACGGTTTATCCCAAACAGAAACCTGGCCGTCACTTCATTTTTACTTCTTGCAGTTATTTTATCTGCCGGAATTTTCTATCTCTTTGGATCAGAGATAGTGGATGATTTCAAACGACTCAATGGTGCTTTTAAAACCTTTGCACAAGACAACAGTGCACAAATTGATGAAACCAATGAAACGATTAAGTCTTACATACAAGAGATTTATTCTATGGAAGTGGTGCAGGATGAAATTCATCAACTGGAAAATCAACAGGATTCGTTGGCTCAAAACGGAATGGGAGATTTGAAATCTGCCTTATCCGGAATTACATCCTTTCTAGGTTCAGGAAGTAAGGAGTCTGCGGAAGTTTCTGATGTGAATACAGGATTAAACTGGATTGTCATCTTCTTTTCATCAATCGTGTATTTTCTTTATATCCTTTTCACCTGGGACTATTACGAAAAAAGGTTTAAAAAATACTTCGATAGTGGTGTTCGGAGTAACACAAGTATTCAGTCATTCATCCTGGATTTTAAACGGATATTTCTGGATTACTTCAGAAAAAGAACAAAGGTGGTCCTGATCTGTATGGCATTCTTCATTTGTTCATTTTTGATTCTGAATATACCCGGTGCCATATTGATTGGCGTGATTGCAGGTTTACTGTGCTATATCGCCCATTTTCATTACCTGACGCTCATACCATTGTCACTGAGCTGCTGGGTTCTATCTATGGAAACACAGGTCAACTTTTTTGTGTTTTTTGGTATTGTTTTCGGGTTGTTTTTAATCGTCTCCATTCTGGAAGAGTTCGTTTTTATTCCAAAAATCATGAAAGGTTTCAATGGGCTCAACCCAGCCATAATGCTGGTTTCATTTGCCATTTGGATTTATTTATTCGGAACGGTTTTGGGAACCTTAATTGCACTACCGCTGACAACCATCTTCCTGATTTACTTTGACAGATTACTCGTCTATCTCAAAAGCAATTTAGGAGCTAATCAAGTCAATTAATCACCGATAAAAACACTCTTTTCACCGAATAAATTAGTCAGGAATTAATCTGGTTTTTATCTTACTCCAGATAGTCAATTAATTTCAAATTTTAAATCACAAGACAGCATGCTTAGACTTTTGCAAAACCCCTATTTTGATGTATTACTTTGGGCGATAATCTCTTTTTCGGGGGTGTATTTTTATCAATGGGAAATGAGCCAGGTTTTGTTTTTCATTTACCTGCATCATCTGATCAAAGTTCCTTCCACCATTTATACCAACTACTACCTCTATAATAAGAATTGGTCAAAAGCATCCGGCTTTGTTTTCCTTTACCTTGTTTTTTTTGGCGTATATAGCTTCTTTTTTATGGCGGTGATCTACCAATACTATCCTGGTCATCACCATAATCTAGGATTCATGGATCCATTTTTTAGTGAATTTAGCGGATTATTGAAATATTATGGCATGCCATTTATCGCATTAATTCTTGTTGAGTTTATTACGATATGGGCCAAAATACGTCATCTGGAGCCAAACGAAGAACAGGCGGATAAAATGGTTATGCGTAACATGATTTATTATGGAACCATGATGGTGGTAGTCCTTTTATCAGCTTTACCTACCAGCAGTGAATTCAATTTGTACAGTACTCAGGAATCCATTGCAGCCTTAACCATATTCACTCTTGCCGAACTATTTTTTGCACGTTCAAGGCGATTAACACCAAAAATGGAGAAATGATCTCTACATTTAACACATGAGTTTTCTAAATGCAGAATGGCGAAAATTGGTGCTTGTTAATTACGAAGTTGATCCAAAAATACTGGAAAGTCATGTGCCCTATGGAACCGAACTAGATTTTTGGCAGGGCAAATGTTATGTCAGTTTGGTTGGATTCATGTTCCTCAACACCAAAATGTTGGGTAGACGAATTCCTTTTCACGTGAATTTTGAAGAAGTCAATTTACGTTTTTATGTGAAACGTGAACACAATGGTGAATTTAGACGAGGTGTGGTTTTTATCAAGGAAATTGTTCCAAAATTTGCCATTACGGCAGTAGCAAATACTGTGTACAGGGAGCACTATGAAACACTTAGAATGAAGCATGAATGGTTACAGCAAGATGGCTATTTATCCGTTAGTTATTCCTGGAAAAAAAAGGGAAAGTGGAATAGCGTTAAGGTAAAGGCAAAAACACCTGCCAAACCTTTTCCGGCAGACTCAAAAACCGAATTTATTACTGAACATTACTGGGGATATGCTTATCGTAACAAAACCAGTTCAAATGAGTATGAAGTTACCCACCCGCGTTGGGAGGCGTACGAAGTGGCAGACTTTTCTCTGGATGTGGATTTTGGTACAGTATATGGAACTGAATTTGGTTTTTTGAATGAGCAGGAACCCGCTTCAGTTATGCTTGCTGAAGGATCGGAAATTACGGTGGAGAAAAAAGTCAGAATCAAAAAAGCTTAATTATTATCTTTCCTGTTCGTATTCTTTAACTTCCTGATACCTCATTCCTTCCACTTCTTTATTAAGACCAATTTTGAGTTTTATCTCTTCACTGGAATGATTCTGGATGATTAATTTTTCAAATTTTGCCGCAAATACTGTTGCATTCTCGGTAGGTTCTAACCTAAAACTTTGCGTTTGCTTGTTGGTATTTCTATCTACCAACAATATTATAATATGCGTTTTAGCTTCATTGTTAACATACACTTTATAAGATGTATCCTGAAATTCGCCAATAATGAATTCTTGCTTAGCGGGAATGGTGTGTTCAGTTGCCACCTTTCGCAGCTTGTTGCTACCGCGATCTAAAAACTTAAATGTCTTACATCCCGTTAACAATACGCTAAGGCACATTAGTACCCCAATAAATTTGAGTTGTTTCATTGCATGTAGCTTTAATGGTATTCAATTACCATATTGCAATTAAATATTTCCGTAAAATGGATATCCCTATTATCTATGACGCAAATGTTAGTGAAAATGTTGAAAGAGGATCGAGAATTTGGTTGAATGGACCACGTTAGTGGATGAATGTTTCAGATAAGGAGATTAAACCTTACAGCATCACATGATAATATCAGAACAGGTACATAATCACAACGAAATAGGGCTTTTAATCCTCAAATGACAAAAAATATCCGCTGGAAAATACCAATTATCGAAATATCCGGTACCTTTTTGGACCATTTTTTATCTTTCCTTTTTTATGATTAGGAATATTTCAATGACGCTTTTTTCTGTTGTATTACTTACTTCAAGTATATACGGGCAGGAATTTGCGGATCCCAAGATTTACCTGATCGACAGTCTAGACTATAATAATCTTCCTGAATCTGACAAAGAATTAATAGACAACTCGCTAAAAGAATATCGTGCAGCAAAAAACGATACATTAAAAATCCTGGCGGTCAACGTTATTATTGACCAAACCTGGAATGATAATGTTTGGGTACCCTATAACGAATGGGCATACGAATTTGCAAAGGCAAAACAATCCGAGAGCAAAAATGATAAAGAACTTAGGTTTTATCAAATAACACAAGCCAATGCGCTCAATAATAAAGGACTCTATTTTAATTCTACGGGTCAAATTGACCGGGCCTTATCAAGCCTAAAAGAAGCAGCAAAACTGTTGGAATTATTGAAAGACGAAAAAGGCCTATCTGCCAGTTATAATAATATCGGTGCTATTTATGACAGCCAGGGGGATATTATCTCGGCACTTGACTATTATCACCGAAGCCTTAAACTCAAAGAAGAGATTAATGATAGCATTGGTGTTGCCAACTCACTGAATAATATTGGTTGGGTGTACTATAGTCAAAATGATTTCAAGAGAGCCCTGGAATATTATAATAAAAGTCTAAACATCCGGAGAGCCATAAACGATCAAAGAGGCATCTCGAATTCACTGAATAATATTGCACTCACTTATGTCAACCAGGGAGATACGTCAACAGCATTGAAACATTACCACGAGTCTCTGAAAATTAGAGAGGAAATTGGTTTTACAAATGGTGCTGCTACTTCGTACAATAATATTGGCTGGATCTATTACTTGCAAAATGATTATGATATAGCCCTTGAGTACCTGCAAAAAGGACTAAAATTAGCCGAACAGGTAAATGCTCAGGAGCGTCTGGCACTGATCTATACCAACCTTGGTGTTATCTATTTGGCCAAAAATAATATTACTAAAAGCCTTCAATATGGTCATAAAGGTTATGAAATAAGTAAAAACCTTGGATTCCCCGGTAGTATTGAAAAGAGTAGTTCCTTGCTCAAGGAAATCTATGAAAGAAAGAAGAACTTTCAAAAAGCCTACTATTTCTATCAGGAAGAAGTTGCTATGCGAGACAGCATCATCAATGAATCAAATTATCGAGAAGCCCAACAACAGCAAGCCAAATATGAGTATGAAAAAAAACAAGCCGAGTTGGAAAAACAACAGGCTTTAAAGGATGCTCAATATGAGAAACAACTCGCACTGGAAAAGTTGAGAAAGAATAAGCAACGAACCATTACCTATTTTGCCTTCGGTGGATTGGTTCTGGTTATCGCGTTTCTTGTTTTCGCATTTAACAGACTAAAAATAACCCGCAGACAAAAGAATGAAATTGATCGTCAGAAAAAGGAATTGCAAAACACGCACGAACAATTGGCTCAACACCATGATGAGATTGCGAGTAGTATTGTATATGCCAAACGAATACAAGAAGCAATAATGCCATCCATGAAAGCCATGACGGAAGCACTTGAAAATGGTTTCGTAATGTACTTACCCAAAGATGTTGTTGCCGGCGACTTTTTCTGGATGGAATCCACTGATGAAGCCGTTTATTTTGCAGCTGCCGATTGCACCGGTCATGGTGTGCCAGGAGCTATGGTTTCTGTTGTTTGTTCAAACGCCCTCAACAAAGCATTGCTCGAAGAAGGAATTCGCGATACCGGCAAACTTCTGGACCGCACCAAACAAATTGTCATTGAGCGCCTGGCCAAAAGTGGAGAAGAGGTCAAAGACGGAATGGACATCTCACTTTGCTCTTTGAATCGCAAAACTAAAAAACTACAATGGTCAGGAGCCAATAACCCCTTGTGGATCATCCGACGGGGGACCTTTAATCAAGAGTTAACACCTCTTGAAAATCGGATAAAAACTGAGATAAAAGACAGCTGCACACTAGTAGACATTAGACCAGACAAACAACCTATCGGGAAATATGCCTCTGCTCAGCCTTTTACTTCCGTGAATATAGATCTTGAAACGGGAGACCGTTTGTACTTATTCACGGATGGTTATCAGGATCAATTTGGTGGGCCTAAAGGAAAGAAACTTAAAACTCGTCAGTTTAAAAACTTATTGATCGATCATCAGGATAAGAGTATGAACATGCAAAAACAGATTATCCAGGATTATTTTTATTACTGGATGGGCAGTTTAGAACAAGTGGACGACGTCTGTGTAATTGGTGTTGAAATCGGTTAGAAATAAATCCTGTACTGAACAATCGGTAAAAACCCAGTTTGATAGGTGGTATTCCAAACACCGTTCTTTGCGTCAAACTCCTGAACGAACACATTCTGTCTGTTCGTGATATTTGTTAAATCAGCTGCCCATTCCTGCGTAATTCTTTTGCCCACCATTTTGAAACCAACTCTAAAGTTCAATTTAATAAAGTCAGGATATCGTTCTGTATTGGTTTTGCTCCAATCGCGAATTTCATACCCGGCTGCCAGACTTTCCTCCACCAAAACAGGTGTGTACCGCTTACCACCATTATAAGTAAACTTTGCATCCAAAGTCAATGAATTTTTAAAGCGTTTACCCTCCTTAAACCTGAATTCATAACCGGCCAGCGAGTTAAATGTGAAATTTCCATTAAAGGCAGAGTTGTACTCTACACCATTTGATGCTGTATACTTTGACTCATATAGGGAAGTAGTAATGAGAAAATAAAATCCCTTATCTAAGAACTTTTCCAGGGTTAATTCTACCCCATAATTTCTTGCGGTTCCTTCACTCACCAGATAATTTGGTACAGTTGTATTAAAATCCGCTCCGAAATTCACCATTGAAAAAGTGGATGAATCTTCAGTAATAGGAACATCATAAACATGTTGATAATAAGCTTCCATTTTAGCCAGTATCCCAAACTTAAACCGGTGCTGATAGCCAAGAACCATATGATGACTTTTCGTAAACTTTAAATCTCTGGTAGGATAAATAGTTTCCCCATTCACTTCCAACTGCTTGAAATATATTTCCATGGGTTGCATTTGGGAATGAAGCCCATACCCTACTGTAATTTTATCTTTATCTGATACTTGCCATGCCATACCAAACCGTGGTTCAAAGAAGTACTCATCATTAAGCGTAAGACCCTGCATGTGTGCTCCAAAGTTCAAAGTGATTTTTTCATTCGGCCGGTATCTGTATTGTGCATACGGCTGTAATAGCAAGGTATTTCCTTCAAAATTTCTAAGAATCTCATAGTTGTTCATTCCTGAAATCCAAATTGAATCATTGAGATTCAAGAAGAAAACGTCCGAATGAAAACCTACCTTGAACATGTTTTTGGCATTGATTTTCCGGTTATAGAAAATATCTGAAGCAAATTTTCCAATCAATGAATTGGAATGATAGGTCATAAAAGGGTTATTGAAATCAGCATCAACGGTATCATTATTTATAAGATTGAGGTTTCCTTGCAGTGCGGCAGATATATTGATGTACGATTTTTTCCCAATTCGTTGGCGGTGTGATCCTCCAACAACGCCAACCCTTGAGTTAAAATAGGTGTTACTGTTATCCAGCGCGAAAAGATCCGTACTGTCTACATTTTCCGATAGAATTTGAATATCAGACAATCCCCCCATTCCAAAAACCGTTGTCAGACCTCCTTTTGATGGAAAATTAAGTTTAAAAGCCGCATCTTGATAATTCGGAAGAGCTGTTGACCCAAAGTTAATTCCCATTAACTGAAAGAGTTTTAAGGTAGAATATCTGTAATTTACCAGGTAAGAAGCACCTGACTCTCTGTTGATCGGACCTTCGGCCATGAGTTCGGCCCCATTAAAACCGAACTGAAACATAAATTCATGTTTTTCATTATTCCCGGTACGCATCTTCAAATCAAATACACCGGCAATTGCATTACCATACTCTGCAGGGAAAGCACCCGTCATAAAGTCTGAGTTGGCCAGGACATTGTTATTTAGCATGGAAACCGGTCCACCTGTTGTTCCAAACCTGGCAAAGTGATTTGGATTGGGAATGTCAATACCTTCCATTCTAAACAGGACACCTGTTGGTGAATTCCCCCTAATCACAATATCGTTTCTTGAATCATCTGCTCCCTGAACCCCTGCAAAATTTTGCGCCATTCGTGCCACATCATTAAAGGAACCGGCAAAACGACTTGACTCCTCTACTGAAAACTGACGGACAGAAACTGTTGCCATTTTATTGATCTGTTCCCCCTTTTCTTTGTTTGCCTTTACCTCTACCGCATCCATCATTTTCACCGATTCAGTCATTTCAAGATTCAACACGACTTCATGAGAACCTACGTCAACATTATTGAGCACTATAGGCTCATATCCAACATAAGAAATAACGATTTGATGCCGTCCAACCGGAACCTCTTCCAACCTGAATTTTCCATCTATATCTGTAACGGAACCTATGACCGGGTCCGTATCTGTCACCACAACCCTGGCACCAATTAGTGGTTGGAATGTTTGCTTATCTTTTAATGTACCACGAACCGTTTGGGTCAATTGAGCGTTCACTAGTAAAACCGAAAAAACAAAAATTATTGCCAGAAAAGTCTTCATTCGTTGATTGAATTTTTTGTCAAATGTACTACGAGATCTTTAACGAAAAATGAGTTTGGGTTGAATTGCAAAAATTTGTGATGAAATGCAACGTATTGTATTTCAGTTCACAATAACGAGTAAGGGTTGAAAAAGTTAAATCTTAGTTTACCCACCAAATAATTTTTTGCTCGGTATTTTTTAATTAAATTCCAACTATTAACGCAAATCTAAAACCTTTGACCCCATCATATGAAGAGACCCCTAATTATAGCTGTAGCCTACCTCCTCTTCGGAATTCTATGGATTTATTTTAGTGATCTCCTGGTTTTTCAGTTTACAGATGATGGAGAAACTATTCACCGGCTGCAGAATTACAAAGGATTTGCTTTTGTCTTTTTATCTACCCTACTTATTTTTTCACTCACTTACATTTTATACCGCCAGGTATTTAATCATCAAAAAATGCTTCAACAAAAAGTAGATAATATCCAGGAACAAAATCTCCGAATACTTGATAATGAAGAACGATTGTTGCAAGCCGAACGCGTTGGAAAATTAGGAAGTTGGGAATACGATCCAAAGGAGAAAAAACTCATTTGGTCTATCATAACAGCAGAAATTTTAGAATTTACACTTGAAGATGTACCTACCCCCTGTC
>JABURP010000008.1 GCA_014762645.1 Crocinitomicaceae bacterium | reverse complement strand
TTTCCATTGAGAGTCGTTTCAATCTCGGCCTCAATATTTTCTTCAAGTTTGATGTGAATAACATCTTCCTTAGATTTCTTTAAATCATTAATCTGTTCTTCCAAAAATGAATAAATGAAGCGTTCTGAAACATCAAACGACAATTTGTTCTGTCCGTATTTTAAATCAGATTTTGAGAACTTCTTACCGCCGTCATCCTGCAGGTAAGCATCCGTAAGTCGTTGCTGAATTTTTTTGGCAACTTTTTCCTTTTTTAAGCGCTCTATTTCCAATGGTTTAAACTCATCACCGTTGCTGAAATTTTGCTGAATTATTTGCTGAAGAACGGTGTGAATCTTTGTTCCAAAAGTAGATGACTCAATATTTTCTTCTACTTCATCAGACTCTTCAAATTTTAATATATACCGGTAGTAAAAATCTAAAGGACATGTTACCAGTTTATTTAAGGCTGACGGAGACAGGCCTGATTCAAGTATTTCGTCCAGGCGTTTTTGAACTTCAGGTGTAGAGTAATACACTGTTTCGACCGAGTTAGAAGCCGTGTCGTCTCCTGTAAAAGTGTACCTTTTAAATGAGTGAATTGAACTATCCAGTTCGTTTTCAAGTTGAGTAATATACCGGGATGCCTCACCGCTGCCTATTCCTTCCGAATTTGAGTTGTAGGCCATAAACACATTACTCGCCCGGTGTAACAACCGGTAAAAATGATGCGCAAATATAGCCTGACGGTCTTCTTCAATAGGTAAATTCAGGTTTTGGCGCAGGTCTCTTGGGATAAAAGAATTTACCTGGGTAGGCTTGGGAAGATTCCCCTCATTCATTCCGATTATAATCAGGTTCTTAAAATCGATCGTTCTTGTTTCCAGGATTCCCATAACCTGCAATCCATCCGTAGGGTTGCCAAAGAACGAAAGGGATTCGTTTTGCCAGAACTGAAAAAACATTGATTTGAATGATTGAAGACTCATCTCAACGGAATATTTTTTCAGAATATCAGAAAACTTCTTCAGTCCCTTATTGAATTGATATATGATCTCCAGATCTATAGACCTGTTTTCAACTTCATTGAATGTAGCGTAAAGCAGGTCGACCATCTTTTCGAAGATCCTGATGCGTTCAATGTTGTCTTCTTTTAGTGGGCGGAGCAAAAACTGAAGATTCTTAACTCCGGGAAGTAACACCTCTAACTGAGACCATTCAACAAATATTTTATTTCCTTCGGTAATTGTTCTTTGCAGCTTTTCTTTGGCGTTATAATCCCCTAAAATTTCCTGGGTATAGGGATGCTGTAAGAAAGTGATTAAAGTCTTGTGGTAAAGTTCTTCAGATTTGAATTTTTCAAAGTTGAATTGAAATTCAAACAAGGTGTCCAAAAATCCTCTGAGGTGCGAAAATTTAATGGGCCATCCCATGGTTATATTTGCTGTTTCAACTTCTGCGGGGAGCGATTTTGTCAGTGGTATGAGCAAAGATTCATCTGCCAAAACCACGGCAATATCTTTCGGGTGCTCACCATTTTTCAGGAGTTGTTCTACCAAAAAACCTGCAATTTTTGCCTGCCCGGTTTGCTGGGATGTTTCAATAACTTCAAATTGTTTCGGAATTGAATTAAAGTTGTTGCTGAGGTCCGGTTGGATTTTCCAGTCATGAACGATTTGATGGTAAAAGTAGCCTGCTTCGTGTTCTTCATTCTCAAAATAAAAACGATCCACATCAAAAATCACTTCTGCAATTTTTTCATCCTGCAAATATTTCATGATCTGCTTTTCAACCTCACTTACAGCGTTAAATCCAAGAAAGTATATCTTATCCTTTAGGGAATGTTGGGCTATATTGTTATAAAAGTTGAGGTAAGCCCTGCCGGCGTAAGTTGCATCAAGGGCTTTTAACCGAAGCTCAAGTTTTGCATAATATTCTGATAACTTTCCCCAAAACTCATTGAACTTGATTTGTTCCGGCCCCATTTCATCAGGTTCAACATTCCAGCTCTCAAGTTCTTTTATATTGCGTAGGTTCTGAAATACTTCTTCCGGTGATTTCATATACCTGTCAATCTCATCAAAATCCGTCAGGATTGTTTTTCCCCACAACATGAAGTTTTCAAAAAGCTCTTTATCAGAGTTTATTATCTCACAATGAACTTCGTACAAAACAAAGAGCAGCTCTGTGCTGGAGAGAATTCGTTCAGGGGTGTTACTGTTGATCCAGTCATGAATTGTTAATATCTCTGGAGAAAAATATGCCCTACCGAACTCTTTTGCTAAGTATTTTTGAAGGTAAACCGCCGCTCTTCTATTGGGGATAATTATTGAAATATCCTGAATATGACCTTTGTGGCGATCAAAAATAAGACGAACTTGTTCTTGTAAAAAGGTGGTCATCAACTGCTGGTTTATTTTGCTTTAATCCCTTTAATTTGTTGGTGAGTAAAGCTAACGAATAATCAGCAGAATTGATAGGTCTACAAATTAATAACCAATATTTTTTGGCGTGTTCAAATATTTTTGATTAATATTGCGTCAAGAAATGATTAAAAAATAATCAAATCAATGACA
>JABURP010000014.1 GCA_014762645.1 Crocinitomicaceae bacterium | reverse complement strand
AAGAGTTTTATAAGAGACAGTTATAGGGCACTGTTTTAGCCGAATCAATGGCAGGTGCATATATATCTTTCGGTCCACCGGATAATGGAGTTGTTTGTGCGCAAGCGTACAACAACACGAGCAATATGCTATAAATGATCTGTCTCAAATCAAGCCTTGATGAATTCGGATACCAATAACGCCAACTCTTCAAGATATATTTTGTCTATTTCACTAAAGTCGTTAAGCACATCACTATCAATATCCAATACGGCAATTACGTTTCCTTCTTTTAAAATTGGGACCACTATTTCAGATTTACTGGCAGCGCTGCAGGCAATATGACCAGGGAACTTCTCAACATCCTCAACTACAATCGTTTTCTTCTCGCTCCAGGCAGTTCCGCAAACACCTTTCCCTTTTTGAATTCGAGTACAGGCAATATCTCCCTGAAAAGGCCCTAACACAAGTTCGCTCTCATCACTTACGAAATAGAACCCCACCCACCAAAAATTAAAGGTTTGGCGTAAAGCAGCCGCTATATTGGCGCAATTTGCAATAACATCCGGTTCGCCCTGAACCAATGCTTTAATCTGCGGCAAGAGTGATTGGTATGCTTCTTCTCGTGTGCCTTTTTGTACTATTAACTCCTCTGCCATACTTCGCAAAATTACGCTTTTAAACGAAAAGATCGGAGGCAACTTTATCTGCAATAAATTTACCATGCTCAGAGAGCCGTAAGGTGTTTTTAATTAGGATAATGTTTTGCAGGTCCAGATGTCGTTCTAATGCTTCGTCAAATTCTGTTAGATCAATTCCTTCTCCTAATTTTTGTATTTCTTCGAGATCGGCACCCCATTGTGTTCTCAAACGGGTTAATATATAGTCGTTGAATTTATCTCTGTCCGTAAGGTATTCTACTTCAAAAACACTTTTGCTGTCCAATACTTTTTTTATGTATTGCGGATTGTTAGATATATTCCATCCCCGCACATCTCCATCATAAGAATGTGCAGAGGGACCGACACCCAAATAAGTTGTTCCGAGCCAATAGGCAGAATTGTGTTGTGAAATGAATCCTTTTCGGGCGAAATTAGAAATTTCGTAATGCAGGTACCCATGAGACGTGAGCGTATCTATCATCCTTCTGAACTGTTGCAACGTTGCTTCGTCTGAAGGAGTTTGCAGTTCACCCCGATCATATTTATGACCGAAAACGGTATTTTTTTCAATCGTCAAACAATAGGCTGAAATATGAGGGATTCCGAGTTCGACCATTTGATTCACTTGATTTTCCCAATAATCTAAATCCTTATCAGGAATTCCATAAATAAGGTCTGCTGTAATATTATCAAACCCAATTTCCTGGGCGAGTAAAATGGAGTTTACAGCTTCTTCAGATGAATGTGCACGATTCATGAATTTTAACACCTCATCATCAAAGGATTGAACGCCTATACTCAGGCGATTAATTCCTGCAGACTTCAATTCCTGCAATTTTGTTTCAGACAGGTCATCCGGATTACATTCGAATGTTATCTCAGCATCATTTTTAACTACGAATGTTGCCTGGATAGTATTTAAAATCCGTGCGAGCTGATCTTTACTGAGAACACTTGGTGTACCTCCGCCGAAATAGACTGTAGAAACATCTTCACCTCGTAGGTAACCCACTCGTTTTGTAAGTTCCAGGCAGATCGCCTCAACCATATCATCTACAGACGACTGGTTAGTTGAAAAATGAAAATCGCAGTAGTGGCATTTAACCTTGCAATAAGGTATATGAATGTAAATGCCTGACATGAAAAATCAGCTCTCCTGAGCTTCCCTCTCTTTTTCCTTCTTCTCTGTTGCGTTTGACTTTCTCTTTTTGAAGTATACACTTCTCAGATCAAGATAACGCATCCCATTCGTTTCCAAATTACGAACGTCAGACTGTAGAAGCATTAAATCTTCACCGTACCAAAGAATAATAAACGGTGCATCTTCCATCAATATCTTTTCTGCTTCAGCAAACGCTTTAAGAGATTCGTCTTTATCTGCTGTTCTGCTACCTCTTTCAAATGCTTCATCAAAAGCAGGGTTGATATATCTGGAGCTATTCATGTAGGACGGCTCAGACATACTGGATGGAACAATTTTTCCATAAGCATTTACAAGGAATGTTTCCGGATTCGGGTAATCTCCAAACCATGTTGAACGGAAAATGTCTGCACTTCCCATAGCCTGATTTTCGATCAACTGATTAAACTCAACTCCTTCAATTTGAATGTTGATGTTCAACACTGATCTCAACTGATTTTGAATTTCAGATGCAATCAGATAATGATCATTGCCTAATCTAAATTGCATAGATAATGATGGGAAGCCTTTTCCTTTCGGATAACCTGCTTCAGCCAACAATTGCTTGGCCTTTTCAGGATTATAAACGTAGGATACATCCTCAATTCCTTCAAAATCATACTCTCCAAATATTTTAGGTAGCGGTGGTGTTATACCGAATTTACCAATCTCATATGCCTGATTCTTCATGATTTTCTCAACCAGTTTTTTTCTGTTGATCGCCATATTCAATGCTTGTCTTACCTTTTTCTTTTTCAGAACAGGTGTGTTCATGTTGAACTCAAGGTACGTAGTTGAAAGCTGTGGCTCAGAGATCAGCATATATTTTGGAGGATCACTCTCAAAATCTTCAATTCTTTCTTCCAATACTTCTGAGATACTTGTAATTGGCACATTTGGAATATAGGACAATCCACCTTCCCAGAAAAGATCCATTTGGTCTTCAGAGTGCTCATAATATTTGTACTGCACAGAATCCAGGTACGGAAGTTGATTTCCATCTTTATCACTCAAGTAAAAATTTGGGTTCCTGTACAGTTTCACTAATTCTGAATTTGAGCTCTTATCGTAGGCAAATGGGCCTGTTCCGACAGGTATATACTCTCCTGACTCAAAAGACTCTTTGGGTGTAATTGCCGCAAACACTGTTGCAAGCTTCTGAATGAAAACAGAGCTGGCCTCAACAATTTGAATAGTAATTTCATTACCTGATGTGGTAATCCCGGAAATGTTATCTGCATCACCACTGTAAAACTCTTCTCCACCAACTATGGTGTTTTTAAAGTTGTAATATGCTTTGTTGGTAGGTTCTTTTGTATAGATATTTTCGAATGAGTAGATGACATCTGTAGCTTCTACTTTTCGTCCTTTTCCATTTTCAAAACAAGGGTTATCGTGGAAATATACATCATCTCTCAAAGTAAACGTATAACTGCGTCCGTCTTCTGAAACTTTCCAATCACTTGCCAGTGCCGGTTCTACTTCAAGCGTTTGTGGATTATACTTTACAAGACCTTCCAGTATTTGGTCATATACTTGTGCAGTTTCCAATTTTTGGATTTCGATAGGACGAACACATTTAAAATAAGAACCAACCGGCATTGTAAACACTCCGCCATATATAGAATTTTCTTGATTCTGATTGTTATCCTCTTCTGAACTGCCGCCACAACTTAACATTACGAGTACGAATGCCAACGATAGTATCCTATTCATATTATTCATTTTGCCCTGTTGAAGATTAGAATTTGCAATAATAAGCTAAAACTCAAATATAAACTAAATTTATTTATGCGAATTCCTGAAGTTTAATCAAACACAGCACTTAAACGTTTGCGCGCAAAAAAAAATCTGAATAGCTTGTATATTCTCAACGGAAGTTTTAATATTGCACTTACTTTGTAAAGTGTGTAAAAGAGTTTTAAACTTACGAATGATGTTGAAAAACACTGTCTTGCTGTTGTTTCTTTTGATTGGGGGTGCTTATACGTCGTATGCGGACCTATCGATTGAAGGACACTATCAGGGAAAAAACTTATATGTTCAGAATCCGGAAGATGAAGACGGTTTTGGTTTTTGTGTAACAAAAGCGACCGTAAATGGGGATCCTATTTCAGATGGAATCCAATCTTCTGCTTTCGAAATCAATTTTGCTGAATTTAGCGTGAATATCGGAGACCCGGTATTTATCGTACTTGAGCATGGATTTGGATGCAAACCAAAGATTCTTAACCCAGAAGTTCTACTACCAAAAAGTACCTATGAAATTGGTGAAATTTCTTGTTCTCCAGATGGTTCTCTTACCTGGACAACTACTGGCGAATCTGGTAAACTACCTTTTGTTATAGAGCAATATAGGTGGAACAAATGGGTTGCTGTTGGTGAAGTTGATGGAATTGGAACTGCCGGTGAAAATTCATACAAGTTTCAGGTATCGCCTCATTCCGGTGAAAATAAAGTACGTGTTGTTCAAACCGATCACACAGGCAAAAAGAAACCTTCTAAAGCAGTGACTTTTTCAAACCCGGATATTAAAGAGCCTGAGCTCAATCCGAAAAAAGTAAAGAAAGAAATTAAGTTTACGGCTAATGGCTCACCTGTAGAAACTAAGTATGAAATATACGACGCCTATGGGAACATTGTCAAAAAAGGTGTAGGATCCGAAGTAAATTGCGAAAACCTCAAGAAAGGCGCCTACTATATCAACTACGATAATAAGAACGAGAAGTTCATTAAGACATAAGCTTTAAGGAAAAAGTTATAACCCTGGCATTTTTACTGTCAGGGTTTTTTATTTCCAGTTAGTTAGTTCATACAAAAAACAAACCTATGAAACTTGAACATATAGGAATTGCTGTAAAGAACCTGGAACAGTCCAATACATTATTTGAAACACTTTTCAATTCCAAACATTATAAGGTAGAAGAAGTAGAAAGTGAAGGGGTCAAGACTTCATTTTTTCAAGTAGGTGAATCTAAAATTGAACTCCTGGAAGCGACAAATCCGGATAGCCCTATTGCAAAATTTATCGATAAGAAAGGTGAGGGAATTCACCATCTGGCTTTTGAAGTGGAAGACATAGATTATGAAATTGATCGCCTGACAAAAGAGGGGTTTCAGTTGATTCATCAGACACCTAAGGATGGCGCCGACAATAAACGCATTGCTTTTTTACACCCGAAATCAACGAATAGTGTTTTGGTTGAACTTTGCCAGGACAAAGGTTAAACAGGCAGTTGAATTCTAAATGTTGTTCCCTTGCCCACCTCTGATTTCAAGACAAAGACTTTTCCTTTGTGAAATTCTTCAATAATTCTTTTAACGAGCGATAAGCCTAAGCCCCATCCCCTTTTCTTAGTTGTGTAACCGGGTCTAAAAACAGATTTAATTTTATTGGCAGGAATTCCTTTTCCGGAATCAGTAATGTCAATATTGACATGATCCTCCTCCTGTGCAATTTTTACGTTAATATATCCTTTTCCATCCATTGCATCTACGGCATTTTTTGTGATATTCTCTACCGCCCACTCCAGCAGAGATGGATTAAATTGCACTTCGATATTATCTTTTTCAGCTTCAAAGTTTAAGCTTATTTTGGAGCTAATTCGGTTTCGCAGATAATCTACCACGCCTTCTACAAGTGACACCACATTTGCCGATTCCAGCACGCCTTCCGAACCAATTTTTGAGAATCGATTGGTCACTACGTTCAAGCGTTCAATGTCTTTATTAATTTCAGAGGTAATACTCTCGTCAATTCCTTTGGTCTCTAGCAGTTGGTTCCAGGCCATCAAGGATGAAATAGGGGTGCCCAACTGATGTGCAGTTTCCTTCGCCATTCCCGCCCACACCTGATCCTGCTCTGCCTTTCGGAAAGTTGAGAAAGCAATATAGGCTATGAACACAAACAACCCAATAATAACGAATTGAACAATGGGGAAATATTTCATTTGGGTAATTTCTTCGGAGTGTTCGTAATAGATTACACCCTGGTTATCTCCACCCAATTCTACTAGTATCGAATCACCGGAAGTACTCAACTGCTTGACCAAAGCGCTGGCATTCGTGGTGTCGTAATCTTGTCGGTTGGTGGCAATTACCTCACGCGTACTTCTATCAATAAAAAGTACAGGAACTAGGTATTCATTCGTTACCAATTCATCACTAAATGCCGAAATCAGAGAGTCACGGCTGTATTCCAGCGTATTCAATTTCTGCGTTTTGAAATAAATAGAATCAAAGTAAAACACCATTTGTTTTTCACCATAGTAAAGATCTATTTCAAGAGGAGGATGGTCTTTTCTCCAAAACCGGATATAAGAATCGAGGCTATCCTTCTTGGTAGTTTTCCGGTAATTCATTTTGAAGTCGTCGTCCTTATCCGCATAATTATCTCGGATTTGTCTGTTGATTAGCGTATCCAGCGCTGACAAGTTATAGCTGGATACTACATTCGTGTCCTTATCGGTTATAATGATTGGAATTGAATTGTTTTGTTGTAGGATTTTGACCACGAACGAATAATCTTCCAGTGGTTTGTTTACTTCTTCCATTGCAATGGACCACATTTCCACTTTTTGACGATCACGCTCTTTTAATTCCTTTAATGCCTGACTCAATTCACTAAATGCATTATTAGTGAGATTTACCAACTCTGATTTTCGCTTTACAGCGTCCGCCCACTGCTCAATTCGATTGATTTCCCGTTGCTGGACCTTATCTACAATACTAAATGAAAACCACAACGAGGCCGCTACCAATACAATGGCAATACCCAGTAGAGCAATTTTCCAGCGTTGTTTTTTGTGATAGAGATTCATGCGTTAAACTGATCCATTAACGGTTCAGACGTGCAAATATTCTACTTTTCTTCTTCGTAAACAATACTCTCCCTCTTTTGATCGGACTCTTTCTTCCATTTTTGAAAGAGTTTGGAACTTTGTTTTTTGTTCCGCTTTGCATCTGTTATAATGGAATCCTGTGGTAGTTTCCTCTCTTCTTCCTCCTCTTCATCATATATAATAAATTCAATTTCATCTTTATTTTTTTCTTCTATTTTTTTTACGGTAGTATCCTTCTTAAACAAGCCGAATTCAGATTTTAATATCGCTTTTACGTCATCTTTTTCCTCAACAATATTTTCTCTAATCTGTTTTTTCCTTTCTTCACCGTCGAGTTTAAAATCAGGATCATACAGGTCACCACTCATGGTAAGATAAATGACAAGACCCAGCCCATCATCTTCAATAACACCAAATTCATTTTCAGTAATTTGTTGTTTGAGCTCCCTGTACCTAAAGCTGAAATGATATTCAACCTGGTTGTCAAAATCATGCCATCCAAACAACTCAACGTCCAGAGCATTAGTTCGGATTAACATTTTAGGAATGTAAATCTTTCTATCTGTTATTGTTATCTCATTTTGCAGGTCAGAAAACTGCAAGTGTAAAAGCTTACTTTCAAAATGATCGATATGCTTGTTAAGTAATAACTTTAGGGCCTTATTGGAACGCATGTACTCCGTTATTAACTTCATGGTTTCCATTTCCTTTAACTCCCCGTTTTCTATCTTCACATTACATTTTGAGAATAATTTGTCATCTAACAATGCAAAATGTTGGTCAAAACTTAGAAACAAATCCACATCACCTTTTGCAGTCCCCGACAGATTTTTATGTGTAATACTCTTTTGATCAAAATTATCCCAGTCTTTAAATAGTTTGTTGATGTTTACACCTGTAAAAAACAATTTACCATCAATGACATTGCCTTTTGTTAACAGATTTGCAAAATGCATATTCCCGTTTACGTGCCCTTCAAGCATATCCATTTCGATATTGTTCATGTTCACATTTCGATTGGCCATCAGCATTTTCGTGCTGATGTTGTTAAACGAGTGTTTTTTCCATACTAAGTTTTTGACATCCAATTCTACATTCAAGTTTAGATTATCCGGCAAGGTAAATACCTCTTTAGATTGAATAGTTGTTGTTTGATTTCCCGAAATGAATTCATTCAGATCAATATGGTTAGACTCTATACTTGCTATCAAACCTAAACTCCCCGAACCATCTAGATAGGACATAAGATTCTTCATTGCACCGTTAATCAGTACATCAGATTTTCCTGTGTGTACAAGTAGATCATTCGCGGCAGCATCCTTGTCATTTAAAACCACTTCTCCAGTAATATTGCTGTACACCACGTCATCCTGATATGCTTTGTACTGAACCTGATCAAGTATTAGGTTCCCTTCGGACTCAATAATATTAAAGCGTTTGGCGTTATACTCCGGATCAAAAAACTGCATCTTCCCGCTACATTGGAAATCTACATTACCGGCTAGCTTCTCTACGTTCTCAAATGCAAAAAACTGATGGAACTTTTTTAGGTCTATTTTACCATCCATTTTAGCTACTAAGGTTGGTTGGCTGAAGTTTGAAACCGTTCCTTCACCATTGAAATAGCTATCCAACATTTTCATTTTAACTTGCTCAAACCGCATTTGTTCTTCTCGGTTATCTTGCTTATTGGCATAGTGCCCTTTAAAACTTATATCGGTTAATGTAAGATTGCTTTTTGGCTCTGTAATTGACCCACCAGCAATATCAAAATCTGACTCGACGGCAGGCATTTCAGTTGGAGAAACCGGACCGTGAATTCGTGTGACGAAATTAACTGTTCCCTTTCCTTCATAAGATTTCATGTTTTGAAGAGATTCATCTACTAGACTGTTAGCCAGATCATCTAACTTGATGTCATCTCCAGAAATACTAATATCTACATGTGTAGAATCTATCACGCCTAAGACGTGAAAAGGCATTTTTTCAATTTGTAAGTCTCCTTTGTGGAAAGTGTACGATTTTGCCAGTGTATTCACCGCTAATTCCATTTCCAGGTTCGCTTTCTGATTCTTCACCAGGGTGAATGAATTACTTTTAAGCCGGTGAATCTGCATATCCGATTTTGAGATAATGCTGTATGAATCTTTGGAAAAGTCTCCCTGAAATAATCCGTTATAAATCTTTAAATCATAGAATTGTCTTGCCGCAAGGTTTCTGTAGCGCAGGTCAAAATTTTCAACTTCAAGTAACTCGAGAAGAAAGTCGAAATTTTCCTGCTCTTCGCCCTGATTAGCTTTGAGAATATCAAAATTTACTTCACCATTTTCAGCTGTTTTGAGATGTAAACCTCCGTTATGCAGACTTATTCTGTTTACCGTATAATTCCCGGAGTATATGTCTTTCAGATTAAAATTAAAAAACATGCTTGATGCATGGAAAAGGGTATCCTCACTTTGAATATTGGGATATGCATCCGCAATAAAGACATTCTTAAATTCAATTGATGCAGATGGAAAATCGTGAAAAAGAGATAGTTCTATGTCCTGCGCCTGGAATTCGGTTTTAAGGTGTGAATTGAGTTCGTCTATGGCATATTGCTTGATTTCATCTTCGTATACGTAAAGAATAACCGTCATGACGGTTGTCAGGAACAGGCTGACAAAGAAAATCCAAAAAAAGATTTTTCGCAGTATTTTGAGTGTCTTCTTCACAAACTATGAAGTTATGAGTATATATCGTAGCTTTTCTGTTGTCGTTACAGAGATATCAACCTCTTGACGTTAGTAGCGCAAATCAATCGCCGTTGAGATGAACTTGATTGAGATAAACTTGTTACATTTGAGTGATAAGAAGAAGATTTATATAAACCTTTAAAATCAATCAAAATGGCTTTTGAATTACCAGATCTTCCATACGCTCATGATGCGTTGGAACCACATATTGACTCACAAACAATGCAAATTCACCATGGTAAACACCATGCTGGATATACAAGCAAACTAAATGCAGCTATTGAAGGAACTGACCTCGAAGGGAAGTCTATTGAAGAGATATTAGCGAATGTCGGAAATAATGCTGCTGTAAGAAATAATGGAGGTGGATACTATAACCACTGTTTATTTTGGGAAGTAATGTCACCAAATGGTGGTGGAGAACCCAGCGGCGAACTGGCATCTGCAATTAATAACGCCTATGGCTCATTTGACAAGTTTAAAGAGGCTTTTTCAAATGCAGCAGCCACACGTTTTGGATCAGGATGGGCTTGGCTTTGTGTACATGCTGGAGGAAAAGTTGAAGTTTGTTCTTCCCCTAACCAGGATAATCCATTAATGCCAAATGTTGGCTGTGGTGGAACACCAATTCTTGGACTAGATGTATGGGAGCATGCATACTATCTGAAATACCAAAACAGAAGACCGGATTATATTGCTGCATTTTTCAATGTTATCAACTGGGATGAAGTTTCCAGCAGATACGCAGCGAATAAATAGATTATACTATTCACTTGTTACAATGCCCGTTTTATATGTTTAAACGGGCATTTTATTTATCTTAGTTAGGTGAAAAAAATTCTTGCTCGCATATTTATTTTGCTGGCATTGACGTCATGCGTCAAGGATAAAGCTATTGCGCCTAATCCTAATGATAATTGCTTGCCTACTTCATATCTGTATAACGTCCGGCCAATTATAGAGTCTTCCTGTAAAACGCAAGAAGGACCGGGTACGGGTTGTCATGATGCCTGGATTGATAGCTATAGTGCTATCAAAGCAACAATTGACAATGGCACGTTCCAAAATGAAGTATTTATAGAAAAAACAATGCCTGAAATTCCCAATATCTGGGGAATTGATTCCTTAACCGAAAGTGAAGTCAAGACGCTCGACTGCTGGATTAATCAAGGTTATCCGGAAAACTGATTTCCGATCAACATTCAAGCAACATTAATTGCTAAATTTGCCCATCAAATCCCGCAATTCTGATGGAGTACGACTTTCAAAATATTGAAGCCAAATGGCAAAAATACTGGGCTGATCATAAAACATTTGCAGCAAAAGAGGATCATTCATTACCCAAGCACTATAGCTTATCCATGTTCCCTTACCCTTCTGGTGCCGGTTTGCATGTCGGGCATCCACTGGGTTATATTGCATCTTGTATATATGCCAGGTATAAAAAATTGAAAGGCTTTAATGTATTACATCCTATGGGATATGACTCCTTTGGATTGCCTGCAGAACAATACGCCATTCAAACTGGGCAACACCCTGCGATTACTACAGAACAAAACATTAAGAGATACAGGGAGCAACTGGATAAACTTGGTTTCTCCTTTGATTGGGACCGGGAAGTAAGAACTTCAGATCCATCCTATTATAAATGGACACAGTGGATTTTTAAACAACTTTACAAAAGTTGGTACAACAAAGAATCTGATAAAGCTGAAGCTATAGAAACCCTTATTGAAAAATTCGAAAAGGGCGGAAATAAAGGGGTTCAGGCTGCAACAGATCAAAAAGAGACGTTTACAGCTGAGGAGTGGAAAGGGTTTTCTGAAAAGGAGCAGCAAAAAATCTTAATGAATTATCGTCTTACTTTCCTGGCCGATTCCTGGGTAAACTGGTGTCCGGCACTGGGAACTGTACTTGCCAATGATGAAATTAAAGATGGCGTTTCAGAAAGAGGCGGACATCCCGTTGAGCAAAAGCTTATGCGACAGTGGAGTATGCGAATTACCGCTTATGCCGAGCGTTTGTTAAACGATTTAGAAACGATAGACTGGACCGATTCCATTAAAGATCAACAAAGGAATTGGATAGGAAAGTCGGTAGGGGCTTCAGTACTTTTCAAAATTGCTGAGCAAGAGGGTGTTATTGAAATATTCACCACCCGTCCAGATACTATATTCGGTGCTTCCTTTATGGTGCTAGCTCCGGAGCACGAACTCGTTGATAGCATTACGGCACCAGAGTATAAGGAATTAGTAGCTGAATATAAACGGCAAGCAGGCTTAAAAACCGAGCGAGATAGGCAGTCTGATGTTAAAAACATTACCGGCCAGTTCACCGGTGCATTTGCCTTGCATCCATTTACCGGCGAAAAAATTCCGATTTGGATTGCTGATTATGTGTTAACGGGATATGGAACAGGTGCGGTAATGGCCGTACCATGTGGTGACCAACGCGACTGGGATTTTGCCAAACACTTTGACTTGCCCATTCCCAATATCTTTAAAGATGTAGATGTATCTGAAGGGGCTTATGACGATAAAGACAATGCCGTCATCACCCATTCTGATTTCCTGAACGATCTTCCTGCTAAAAAAGCCATTAAGACAGCTATTCATGAGATAGAAAAGCGCGGAATAGGAAAAGGACAAACAAACTACCGATTGCGTGATGCCGTGTTTTCACGCCAGCGCTATTGGGGAGAGCCATTTCCGGTATACTACAAGGATGACATCCCATACCTTATTGAAGATGATCAGCTGCCTGTGACTTTGCCTGAAGTAGATAAATATTTACCTACTGAAGATGGTGAGCCACCTTTGGCCAGAGCACCAAAAGACGCCTGGGATGTAAAATTTGACGGCGACCGTATGGAATATAACACTATGCCTGGTTGGGCCGGTTCATCCTGGTACTTTTTGCGGTATATGGACCCACACAATGAAAAGGCCTTTGTTTCTAAAGAAAAAGCAGATTACTGGAATCAAGTGGATCTGTATATTGGTGGATCAGAACACGCTACCGGACATTTACTTTATGCCAGGTTCTGGACCAAGTTCTTATTTGATATGGGCTATATTTCATTTAATGAGCCATTCAAAAAAATGATCAATCAGGGGATGATTTTGGGGAATAGTGCTTTTGTTCATGAGGTGTATCATAACTCAAAATTATCCAATCCTTGTTATGTTTCTAGAGATTTAATTGATTTGCCACCTCATGAATCTGAATGGATGGATAGCGTTAATAGTTTTTTTCTAAAGCAGGGTCTTAATCATGATGAAATTAAAGAATTAAAAGGGCGAAACATACCAGTAGATGTATCAATACTAAAAGGTGAAACTAGTTTAGATATTGATATGTTACGGTCATGGAGGAAGGAATTCGAAAATGCTCTTTTTATCGAGAATAAAAATGGCGATTTTCATGCTTTACGTGAAATCGAAAAAATGTCCAAGTCCAAGTTTAACGTACAGACTCCGGATGAACTGGTTGAAAAATTCGGTGCAGATACTTTGCGTTGTTACGAGATGTTTTTGGGGCCATTGGAGCAATCTAAGCCCTGGGATACACAAGGCATTAATGGAGTACACAATTTCTTGCGAAAATTCTGGAGGCTATTCCATAACGAAGAAAATGAATTTGAAGTCACAGATGGAGATGCAGATAAAAAATCCTTGAAAACACTCCACAAAACCATTAAAAAAGTAACGGAAGATTTGGATCGTTTTTCTTTTAACACAGGGGTTTCAAATTTCATGATTGCGGCCAATGAATTGACAGATCAAAAATGCAATAATCGCTCTGTGCTCAAAGAACTGGTAATCTTGTTATCTCCTTACGCACCTCATATTGCAGAAGAATTGTGGCAAAAATTAGGAGAAAAAGAAAGCGTAACCAAGGCACAATGGCCAATATTTAATGAAGAGTACCTGGTAGAGGCTGAGTTTGCTTATCCGGTTTCCTTTAACGGTAAAATGCGCTTTAAATTAGAGCTCCCTACATCCATGTCAAAAGAAGATGTAGAGAAAGAAGTGTTATCTGCAGATGAAGCACAAAAGTGGCTTGAAGGGAAAACACCTAAAAAGGTGATTGTGGTACCCGGTAGGATTGTGAATGTGGTTGTGTAGTATTAGCTGTACCTCAATTTCTTCCTGTCCTTTTTGTATTGTTTGAGCCGTTCAGCTCTTACACCACGCCAGCGATCTGTTTGTCGAATTCGCAAAAGGTAAGGTTTCTCATCTGGGTTTTCTGTGAGCAGTGATGCTATTACTGAATAGTATCTTGCATCCATCTTAGTCTCTTCCTTCTTCTTCCTCCTCACACAATTCCAGGTCTTTTCAATTCCTGACTTATCTTTAGACAGTATACGCAAACCTACTTTCACCGAATTTTCTAAATTCCCCATCAATTCTTCTGGTCGTAAACCAAGAAAATCAGAAAATTTCTGAGATCCTTTTCTTGGTTCATCTCTAAAAATCACAAATCCGCATTTCCCTTTAGGAAATTGCTGCGTGAAGTGTACTCCTGATACTTTTTTATTTCCAAGAATCTTACCTCCTTTACTCTCCAAATACACTTGAAAAGTAAGCTCTTTGCATTTCTGTAGCGCCGGTGAAACATAAACATGTACGGCCAGCACATCCTGGTCAGACTGAGTAGGGTCATAATAATTAGACTCTTTGCCGTTTACCAAATAGGTAACTTCCTGTCCCTGGGCAGGGTAAAGGGCAAACATTAAGATAAATGCGGTGACCCAAGTAAGTAGATTATTCATTTCTACATGATTAACTGAAGCAATTTACGCCAAAAATCTTTCACTCTAGACAATACATGAACAAAATTAAGTTATGATAAGCTCAAATCACCGTGTCCAACCTAAGACGATTTAGCTCAATTGGTTTGATATTTGTTATAAATAATTCTGAGAGAAGATTTAAACCTATTGGCTAAATCAAAGTCACAGAATACGAACGAAAACGATTAGACTATGAAAACTATAAAATTGACCTTTGCGGTCCTAACCACATTTTGGTGCAGCAGTGCTACTTATTCCCAGGATTCAGATTCATTAGGTGTAATCGGTGATAATTTAGACCTCTATGCCGTTTTAGATGCATTTAAAAATGCTGAAACCATTGAAGATTTTGAGAAAACGATCAACGATCCCAATACAAAGATCAATAATCTCGACCTCAATGAGGATGATGAAGTTGATTACATACAGGTTCATGATGAAGGTGATGATGATGCACGTGCATTTGTTTTACGTATTGATATGGGCGCAGGAGAAGATGAGAAACAAGATGTTGCTGTTATTGAACTGGAAAAATCCGGTGATAATTCGGCAACAGTGCAGATTGTTGGAGATGAAGAAATTTACGGTGAGGATTATATTGTTGAACCAAAACAGGATGATGCCAAAACAAAACGATTAATGATGCCGCAATTTATTGTGGTTAATGTGTGGGTTTGGCCCTCAGTACGATTTGTTTTTGGACCGCGTTATGTGAGATGGCGTTCACCGTGGAGATGGGGACATTATCCCAAATGGTGGAGGCCCTGGAGACCTCATAAATGGAGAGCATACCACGCACTTCACATCCATCATCACCATCATTTTCATGCAGTTAAGGTAAGAAGATGTGGCAAGGCTCATGGTCATTATAAAAAACACAGAAAAACATGTGTAAAGATTAAACATCATCACCATCACCATGCTAATCATAACCATCATGGGTACAAATCAAATAATAACGGACATAAAGGGAATGTCCATAAGCCTAATAAAGATCACAGTAAGCACAAACCGGATAATTCTGGTAAACCTAACAAGGGGTCCTCGCATAAGGGATCAAATAAAGGCGGTCAAAAAAAGGGAAATAGCGGCGTTAAGAACGCGAAAGGTAAACGTTAAAAGAGATCAAAAAAACCCGGTACTGTGAAAATTCAGCTACCAGGTTTTTAATACTTTTTAGTTTGGATTTATCACTTCAGAAAGTCCACAGAAGTTCGAATCAAAGAATTAAATTTTTGAATCTGGTATATCCGAATCTGGATCTGGCAGATCATCATTCTCGCAATCCTGGAGACAATATTTGGCATAAAGCGCCCAACTGCCTCCGCTGGAATTAATTTCGCAATCTCCGGCCCACGCCGTTTCATAGTGGCTAACGTTGCCTTCTTCATCCAGCATACCAACAGATGCATGGGCTGCAACCACGAAACAGTTCAGGTTAGGATCAATAGGCACCGTAATTGTAAAAGTGCTTACCCCATTGTGCGTATCTGAATAAGGAAATTGACCTATTTGTGGATTACCACCACCATTTGTTGGAAGCCCACTCATTTCACCAACATAAACATGAGTTTCATAAATCAGAGCCTGACCAGATGTATTAAAGGTTACATAAATGAAATTATTGTCATTTGAAATGGATAATGTTCCGGCATTTTGATTTTGGCCCGCAATGAGGTCCCAAGTCCATGAGCAATCAACCTGACTGAATTTCTCTTCGTTATTATTCGCTTTAATTTGGATGTTTTCTTTTTCGCATGCAGTAAGTGTGAAAATCGCTGCGAATAGTGCAATGTAAAAGTAGTTCATAGGGATAGAATTTAGAGGTTACCATGTTAATTTAAGA
>JABURP010000059.1 GCA_014762645.1 Crocinitomicaceae bacterium | reverse complement strand
AAAAACGTAAACCTGAACGAATATATCAAGTATTGCCTGACAACCAATACCGCTCCGCTAATTCCAATTGTACAAGTAGATAGACTTGTCGAAATAAACTCCTTAGTTGAATCGGAATGAAAATACACAACTTCATAACCTTGCCGCTTTTCCTCGTACTCATAGCCTGTCCTCAAAATCCAAATAATGAGGAAAATGGAAGTAGCAATAGCAAATTGCCAGATTCTCCAAAAGAGTTTGAACTAACCATGAGTGACGGTGGCGGTATGACGCCGGAATGGGAAGAAGTTTATATCTCTCGAGATAGCGCCTACTGGAGTTTTGACAGGTACAAACATGAGACAAAAATTAAATGGAAACTGAGCGACAAAGAATTTGATCAATTCTATGATGATTTGAAGGCTGAAAAATTTGATCAGATAAAATCAAATTGCGAAGGAGAAGTTTATGACCGTGGTGGTATTTCAATAAGAATAATAATTGACGGTGAATATTATAATATAGATAATTCAGGAAACTGCTTTATTAAAGAAAAATATGCGGAGAATTATAGCAATGTTGTTGGGTTAATCAATAAGCAGATAGCTGATCACGTCAATGCTCAGTTAATTGAAGTTCCCTTAGTTGTTGGTGACGAACTGTTAAATAGTGGCTATGATGTCTATGTAGATGTCAACCAATCAAGTGGGAGTTTTCATGCACATCCTGATACTACGGAGATGAATTTTATGATGTACCCGGGGTTTAACCAATTTGTGATTAGGATGAATTACCGTGATTCTACCAATTATTACGGTTCACCAGCACAGTTCGCTTATGAGCAATTATTTGAGGAAATAGATAGCAGCACCCAAAATGTTACCATCAATTGGGTAGATGAAAAAATTGATATTCAGGTCAACAATTAGAACTCCCTTTCGGACAAGCATTTAATTGTCACAATGTCACCCATACCACAAGTACTGGCTCCGGAAGCCTCTTTATACTTCACCCAAACCAGTTGACCTTCTTCAAGGTTCACATTTTGATATTCTGAGATATTATTGGGCTCCAACTTTGTCCCATCTTCTAGCTGTATAACATAGTTACACGAGTCAGAATCAGTAAAATCACGGATCTTTGCCTTTTCAGAGTTATTTGGGCATCCGTTATTCTTATTACAAGCAGTCACACTCACTAAAGCGGTGGCCATTACGCCTATAACAAATAGCTTTTTCATCTCTCTTGTTTTTCGTTTATTAAAGATACGTAAAAACGGGTGAATTAGTTTCCTGAATAGGTTTCTATACCGTCCTCTGTAACGAGATATGTTTTTTGAACTCCGGCCTGTCTTGAGAATAAAACATCAAAGACAATGTTCTCTGCTACCTTAAGGTTTAGCAAGGCATAATTTTCAAATTCTTTCGAATTGAGTTCGGCATTGCACGAGGTGCAAATAAAATCAACTATTTCCCCGGGAGAAAAAAGTACATCTGGATTATGTTGATATTCGTAGTTCCCGACAGATGTCGACATTTCAATTTCTCCTTCATCCCCATTTGAACGACGCGTCTTCAAAACAATCTTTTCATTCCGATTGAGATGCGCTCCGCACGAAGGACAATGAAAAGCGTATTGTGTCATCATAGGGAAAACAGATAAAGGGTTATCTCACGTTAAGATACTGAAAAATTGCGAGTTATAAAAGACAAAAATGAACTAAATTACAATTTCACTTTCTCGCACATCACTTTGGTATTTTCCTCCAGGGTAGTTATCATTATAGTCAAAATTCAACCATATAAACCCTTTACTATCCTGAAAATAATGAATTGGTTTTCCCTTGGATTCATCCGTAAAATAAATGTTCTTGATTAAATAAACTACTGTTTCCAGATCGTCTGTTGAACCAAACTTTACTTCAGGGTATAAATGCCCAATCCGCTGACCGTCATTCCGAGTTACTGTGGTACGCACCAATCTCACCTCCCCGCCAATAGCCTTTATACAAGCTGCCATCATTATCGAATAATCATCACAGTCTCCTTTAAAAAAACCGTCATAGCTTAACTGCGTCAACGTCTCACTTGCCTTTGAATAATAATCTTCATTAGCCGGATCATAGACATACTTCCATTGCCCGTAAACTTCCTTAAATACACTAAAAAATTGCACCCATTTTCGATTACTCGAAAAATGCCGTTGCTCGTCAAAATGCTTGACCGCAATACTTGCCGCGTAATTCCTTAAACTAGGATTAGAATAATCGATTGCCGCCCGTAACTCCTTCTCCTTTTTAAATCGTCCTCCTTCTACCACAAAATCTTCCTCAAAAGAATCGCCAGATAAATCAGATAGAAATGCATAATAGTCATCCCTTAAGTCTAAAAATGTATAGATGTTTGCGAAGTTGGTAATAGTCATGACAACTAACCCGGCAATTAAGGATATAATGACAAACAGTCTGAATTTTTTAAGAAGGTAGTAAAAAAGGAAAAACAGAGCTAGAAAGAGCAGGATATAATCCAACTTAATCAAGTTATCCCCAATGAAAAATTCAATTTTTGGAAAATACTTATATAAAAAGATGAATATAGGCATAGTTATTATGGCCGAAACTGTTCCTAAAACCAGAATACCATAACCAAAATTTCTATCCCCAACAGGAGTTCTATCTTGTTTTTCCTCTTTCTGCATTTCCACTGCTCTAATGTAACAATACAATCTGCGATAAGTAACAATTTTAACGCATTTTAAGATCGACTTTTATTATTCGTAAACCTATGCAACGTGTAATGGTGGATTCAAGATAACACCCCTAAACAACCAGCTCCCTCTCAAACCTTAGAGGTGCTATTCAAATACGTATCCTTTTTGTTTGCCTAAGGCAAAACAAAAAGGAGTTCACCCCCCAGTGAACTCCTTGTTTTCCATTTCAAAAGTTGATCTTGAACTTATGCTTTCAACCCTATAAACGAAGCATCAAAAAAAAGGGTTGGGTTCTGCCTGAAAATAATTAACTTTAATGTCCAATTTTAACACAGAAAATCCACGACAAAATGAAGAATATTACTGTAATCGGAGCTGGTACAATGGGGAACGGAATAGCACATGTTTTTGCACAATTCGGCTATAAAGTCACCCTTGTTGATCTCACTCAGGATTCACTGGACAAAGCCCTTGAAAAAATCGCCAAAAACCTTGAGCGACAAGTAGCTAAAGAGAAAATATCCGAAGAAGATAAAACAAATGCTTTGGCTAACATTTCTACAAATACTGATTTGGCCACCGGAGTCTCATCTGCAGAATTAGTTGTTGAAGCAGCTACGGAGAATATTGATCTAAAATTGAAAATCTTCAAAGATATTGATGCAAATGCTCCGGTTGGATGCATCCTGGCAACAAATACATCATCTATTTCTATTACAAAGATAGCTGCGGTAACGTCAAGGCCTGACAAGGTTATCGGGATGCACTTTATGAATCCGGTGCCTGTTATGAAACTTGTTGAAATTATTCGCGGTTACGATACTTCTGACGAAGTTACCGGAACCATCATGGAAGTTTCCAAATCACTAAGCAAAGTACCAGTTGAAGTAAACGATTACCCAGGTTTTGTGGCCAATAGGATCTTGATGCCTATGATTAACGAAGCTATCATCACACTCAATGAAGGAGTAGCCGGAGTTGAAGAAATTGACACGGTAATGAAACTTGGTATGGCTCACCCAATGGGACCTCTTCAATTGGCAGATTTCATTGGACTGGACGTGTGCCTGGCAATTATGAATGTACTTTATGAAGGTCTTGGCAATGACAAGTATGCGCCATGTCCATTACTGGTAAATATGGTTACCGCTGGCAAACTAGGGGTAAAATCAGGCGAAGGTTTCTACTCATGGACACACGGAACCAAAGACTTAGTAGTTGCCAATAATTTTAAGAACAAAGCGTTGGTATAACTACCTTCAGAATAAAGAAAAAAAGACACTCCGCAAGGAGCGTCTTTTTTTCTTCTACAACTTTCCACTCACAACTCACAACTCACAACTCACAACTCACAACTCACAACTCATAACTCACAACTCATAACTCATAACTTATCACTCATAACTTATAACTCAAGTCTCATGAACGAATTCAAAAAGTTTATCAGCAAAGGTAACGTCATGGAGATGGCCGTAGGTTTAATCATGGCCACCTATTTTGGAGCAATCGTAAAATCCCTCGTCAACGATATTATAATGCCTCCGGTAGGTATTCTCATTGGTGGTGTGGATTTCGCAGACCTAAAAATCGTTCTAACTGATGCCATTCCTGCTAAAATTGATGCAAGTGGAAGCGAATTGGCTGCCGCGGTTCCTGAAGTCGCCATCTATTACGGAACCTTTCTCAATACAATCATCACTTTCCTTATTGTGTCTTTTGCCATTTTTATTGCTGTGAAACAATACAACAAACTCAAAACTAAATTGGAAAAGAAAAAAGATGAAGAAACTGAAAAACCCTCAGAACCTTCAAAAGAAGAATTGCTACTCACCGAAATACGTGATCTCTTAAAAGACAAATAAGTATTTCATAATAAGCTTATAGGAATTACAGAATGGCACATTAAAAAATTGTAGGGTAATAATTTAACCTCTATTTTTTAGGTGATATTAATGTCATACACAATGAAATTTCTTGTTGTTTTAATTTTCTTTATTATTACCTCTGCTAATTTGAGAGCTCAATTAGAGATTCATAATTATGGTGTGACAATCGTCAATAACTACTTCAATACCTCAAGTCCCTGGCCGTCTTTTGAGTCAAATAAATTTTGGATTGTAAATACTGGTACAGATACGATAGATGTGTTCCCTGAAATTGACATTGTATATGAACCTGACCAGTGGTGGTCCTCTTTCCATGATGATATCAGTTGTTGGGTACTAGATAAAAGTGCAACCTTCATTCATCCGGTTTGGTACAGTATCTCTCCCTCTGATTCTACTTTAATAAACATCAATTATAACCCCGACCAGAGTGATGGCTGCGCAATACACCATCTAAAGTTGAAAGAAAGTAATGGCAATTTAATAACTGAACTTACTTTAAAACATGTGATGGGAAATGTTTCCTGTTTTTTGGATAATAGTGAATCACCGACGGATGACCTTAATATAAAGCTAACGGTCCTCCATCAAGTTCTTAATATCTCTTCTAATAAAAACTTGACAAATTGCTCGTTTCAAATCTACGACCTCTCAGGAAATCTTTTACATACCGAGCCTATTTACACGAACTATAATCAAGTTGATCTTTCAGCCCTCTCTAGTGGCATATACCTTGTTAAGATCACCAGTAATCACGGCACAATTTATAGTGATAAAATCGCATTAAAGTAAAGAAACTAGTTCTAGTTATCATGGCCACCAAATCTGGCTTTCCGCTATAGTTTCTTTCGCTAATGGAAATAAAACCAGGATTCCGTTCTGGCTCCCTGTAGTCGCCATCACAAATAAGAATATACCAAACTTAAGGCAAAAGAAAGCTGCCGCTCCAATCCAGGGTGGAAGACGCACAACTCATAACTCATAACTTATAACTCCTCACTCACAACTCACAACTTACAGCTCATAACTCATAACTCTATCACCAACTCCTCACTTCACTACTTTGTAACCAGATCAGTGAAGTTGTATTATTAGTATAGAACTCTTAATTAGTATTAACCAAATTGAACCGCCATGAAACAGTTAACCTCAATCTGTATTGTCCTATTTATTGGTATCGGATCCTACGCACAATCACAAAGAGACGTTTGTAAAATGCCCCTATCCAGTGTATGGGTAAAAATGGAAAAAGAAGAAGGATATGATTTCCGCTTAACCGGAGATGGACTTTCTAATTATCTAAATCTTGTAAAAGATTCACCTTATGTCTATTTGTACTGTAAAAAAGCAACAGGGTGGGCAATGGTAAAGGAATGTAAACTTCCTAAAATTTACCTCAAATCATTCTACTATAAAAACGGCATACAGTATGGTTTCACAACCGAACTTTCTGAAAGACCTATTTTATTAAAATTGGAGAGAGGATAGGAATAGTAAACCTATTCACCACCATCTCAGATCATATATCAGGGGTGGTGGTTTCTTTTATGTATTTGTTATTCATTAAACACCTAGCCGCTCAAAACTAATATACTACACTGATGGCATCACTCATTTTACTGCTCTTACCGGATTTATACATGACTTTAATCTTGTAATGATACACATTGTTTATGCTCAGTCCCACATCCTGATACTCAGATGAATTTTCCCGGATTGTTTTATATAGCCGGAATTCACCGTCGTTCTTAGCTCGGTAAATTTGAATAGCATAAATAGGTTCCATTATAGTCTTCCAGGAAAGCGAAATGTACTTACCCTCTCGGTTTACTTCTCCCTTAATACCTTTTGGTGCAGGCCTATACCCCAATTCATAAACAACATTTACTGGATTTGACACCGCCGCATTCAATGCCTCATCAGCAGCAATCAAGCGGTACGCATAATTCACACCCATCATACATGTCGTATCTAAATAGCTCCGCGCTTCCCTTTTGAACACTAATAGTGTATCAGTGATAAATTCTAATGTTCGGATAAGATATTGATGTTCCACGTCATCACTTGGAGAGTTGTTCCAGGTTAAAAGCACTCCTTCCTCCTTTACCTCATAAGTTCGTATTAAAGGTGCAACAGGCGGAATGGTATCCGGTTTAAGAAGTAATATTGGTTCACTATACGGCGAATTATTGTGATTTAAATCTACTGTCCTTATACAATAATATACTTCTGACGTGAGGTTATTTAAACTTAAACTATCCTTAAATGATGTGCTTTTCACTAGATTCTTTGTGACTTCAATAAATTCCTCGCGTAAAGTATTCGTTCTGAAAATTCGGTATCCCCGTATATCATCATCTGCCGGTGGTAACCATGTAAGATTTGCTATACCCAACGAATCAATCTCTCCTTTAAAATTATTGGGTACTCCAGGTGGTTCCTGATCTAATGTAAAATGATAATACGGATATGAATAGGCAGAATCACCATCTGGAGAAACAGCTGCTACTTTGAAATAATGACGGTCTCCAGTTAATTTATTAGCCTCATATTGAAATTCAAATGCCAACTCCGAAGTCTTTACTTGATCGAGTACCACGTAGCCGGAATCTACCTTATCACTTCTCATAAACACATATTCCCGTACTTGTTCGTCTGGCTTAGCTTCATATCTGCCCTCAATTATGCGTACCAGCTTTTCAGACTTCACATCTTCAATTATACAATTCCCCTCTAACCTTTTTTGAATGTAGACCTCTACCACATTTGACTGAATACCCACATCTGCAAAATGATTTATAGGCTCGACTTTATAATAATATGTCTCCCCCTCTACTACCGCAGTATCAACATAGTCTATTACCGTTTTCTCCTTCTCTAATTCTGAGGTGAAGTGAAACAATGGCGTACTATTTAATCGCTTAAAAGACTTATTGTCCTCTGATTTTAAAATATAATACCCACCATACCAATCGTTAAGCTCCTTGGCTTCCCATTTTAAATAAACTTCTTTTAAATCTAAACGTGAACTTCCCTTTAACTCTGAACAAGCTGGGTTTTTACTCAACTTTTTAGTATTTATCTCAACACTTTCGGATGCATTTGACGTCCCAGTAATCTTCACCTGGTACTTGAATTTGCCATCCACACCAAGATCAACCCAACTTACACCACAAATTTCAGCTACACTGGCATAAGTACTGGAAGAAAGCGTTAATATGGCAAAATTCATAGCTGATCCTGCACCTGATCGTGTACCCTCTTCAACATAGTCCTTAACATAATCGCTCATCACTATAACCAATGAATCCTCAGAATTTTCGTAACTCTTATACCGGGATGCAAAGGGTAATATTTCAAATGATTTTGAAGCTCCCTCCCTATCAGTTCTGATAATCTCATATCCATTTTGTAATCCGCTCAGAAATAGATCCACAGAACTAGGAAACCATCTAAGTTGTACAGTGTCTTCTTTTACGAATGAACGCAGGTATATTGCATCTTGAGCAAATAATGCAAAGGGAATTAGGAACAAAAATGTAAAACAAGCCTTTTTCATTAATTTACAATAATACAGTCTGTACCGGCATCAAAATCAACGGTTAGGTTCACATCAAACAAATTCAAAATATTAGCCTGTAGGTTCACCCCTCCATAAACATAAGTTGGTTTTGGCAACTTGCCCTGCAATAGGGTTGCCATTGAAGCCTGAATTATGGGAACATCAATACTTAAATTCTTTTTCCTTACACCAGCAGCAAGCCCACCGTAAGCATACAGTTGGCCATTCAAATACCAGTAATTAGCCCCAAAAGGTCCACTTGACCCCTGGCAATGATAAGAGCTTGCATATTTGTATAATGTCATGTCAAAACCAGCTCCGAAATAAGCGTCTACGTAAGCTTCCCAATTCGTACTAATAGATAATTCATCTCCAAACCCAATCTCCAGACTCATTCCTGTACCAATACCATTTCCTAATGCAATTTCATTCGTATTTCTACCGTTCTGTAGACCGCCCAGCACTGAAGAAACCTGAGGTGGCGGTGGTGGCATGGGCGGTAAATTCTGACCGAACATAAAGTATGCATTCGCACTGGCAAAATTCCAAATGTTCACATAACAGCGATTAGATGGTGTTCCTAAATGAAAATACCATAAAGACGGGCTAATATATAACTGCGACCATATACTGGCAGTCAGTGCACCGGCAAATTGCGCATTCATCTGAGCCTGCATGTCAAATATTTTATCCTGATTATCATATTCAATGGCAATAGTCCCTTTTGCATAATTGGATGCAGTGGCTCGTTCATCTCTCTTTGCCATCATATAGGCTTCTCCTGCAAGAAGTATTTTATAAAGACCTCCATACTGGTTGAATTGAATGCCAAAAACAACATCTCCATTCAGCGCTTTTTCAGGATCATATTCAAATGCAACCCCTGCGTTAAATCCAACACTAATACTTTGATCTGGTACATAATCCGGGCTCATAGCAGGGTTTGTTCCAGCCATGGGTGCAGTTGCTACGGCAATAATATCCTGTGCACTCCTATCATCTCTCATGTGATAAGATAGTCCTCCTGATAATTGAGTCAGGTAAACAGATGTCCCAAGTGGGATACCTTTACCAGGTAACGGTGCAGTGACATCAACAGCCCAATATTTATACTGAGGTGTTTTACCGAAAATGCATAACATTGCCATATTTTCAATAACATCAGTGATGCTTAATTTTAATTGCCCCTTAAATCCATCTCCCCACACGGGATCATTTTGTTTAAATTCAACCGTCCCATCCAGCTTAAATGCATTTGTATTGGCTTCGATCTTAATCTGATCAATCTTAAAACTCTCATAGGTCCAACGCTGCCTATCGCGCATAGGATCAATATCTATCTTTGAAAGAACCTGGAATCCTCCATCAACAGAAATTTTGGTCTGGCTGGAATCTTGTTGGTCCGTGAAATTCAGACCTGCCTTAACACCTACGCCTATTTTACTATTACTATACACACCAAGCGTCAACTCATTTATACTGATCTTAAATTTTGCCAACTCCGCAGTTGCTTCACCAATTAAAGAAAATTGTCCTGAACTGACATAAGGTGATTGCGTAACTAGGGTAATATTTTGGAATTTGACACCTTCGAATTTTGCGTTTGGTTTATCTAGCGTCCATTTGCCATTCATCACCATTTTCGGTTTGAATTTATCATTCACTGAAGTCATTGAAAGCACAGTGGTCGAATCAAGCATTACAGTTGAATTAAAGGCTGATGCAGATAAGGTACCTGTAGGATTAATCGCAAAGTGATAATCTGCACTGCTGGATTGTGGATTCTTTGAAATACAAGCCATATACCCCAGGTCAGAATTGTCAAGCATTGGGACTTTTATTACCCCTGCCATTTTTCCTGAGGTAAGCTCATTAGTCGTGAGTCCAACTTCGAGATTATCAATAGAAAATGCCCACTTCCCATCTGTTTTTCCTTTGTCCGTTTCAAGGACGTTATTCGCTCCAAAAAACCCGGTCACGCCGGCTTCATCTATAAACATGTCCTGTGCATAAATCTCAGTAGGGTCATTAGCTGCAGACATTTTTTCAGGTAATTGGATTTCAAGATACTTTAGGTGAAATCCTCTCCAAAGATTAATCTCGTTCGGATAAATCTCATGATAACACTGTGGCATCATTACACCTGGTGGATTCACATAATCACTCATATCTGCTGTAGCCTCTGTCACTGTAAATTCAAAATCCTCAAGCCCTGTGATTTTAAATGGTGCAAAGTTTACCTGAACCATTAGATTATTAATATCCTGAACATTCACTTCAAATTCAGCCCAAACTGCTGTATCAGCAGGTGATGCTGGAGAAAGGAGGTTCCCGGAAAAAATAAACTTCCCGTGCAAATTGACAGATTCAAACCCATTACACCCCCAATTAACATAATTGCTTCCATCTCCAGGTAAATACATACGTGTATTAGGACCCAAATCCAGAAGGTGATCACTGACAAGCATTAACTTAGCCTGTTCACCTCCCTGCACCCCTTCAGGATTGAATTTTATATCCTTCGCTGCGAATGCAATGGGCTTATCCGCGTTTGGGAATTCTAATGCCATATATGCCGAAAAATAGGCTCCATCAGGTAAGAAGTATGCACTATCCACACAAATAACCTGCGTGTTTCCATTTATCTCCTTTACAATTCCCAATGGTAATGAGGGTGCAGAATTAGGATCAAAACTACCAACCTGTCGACTTGGATCTTTTACCGAATAAGCCTTATCAAGTACCTTTTCATAAAAGCTCGATTCTTGAAGCGTATCTTGCCCAATCGAATTACTTTGAAACAGCAGTACAAGAAAAAATGACAATATATATATACTGAAATTCTTGCAGAAAAAGTTTGAATGCTTACTTTTAAGGCTCATTTTTAATGGGTTGTGCCAAATATAGTAAAAGGATTGTATATCGGAATATTGGGTTGTATTTGTACAAGCAATCCTCTCTATGCTCAAAAACTCATTGGAAATTCAACAGCATTAAAGCTCAATAGTGGTGGTGAAATATACGATATTGAATATCTTGAAGAATCAAAAGTCTATATCGTAGTTGGTGAATTTAACACTATCCAAGATTCAGTCCGTTCTAATATTGCCGTGTTGGACGAAACTTTTAGCTTACTCCCTAGCTCGCTAGTACGGGCAGATTTTACCGCAAATGGTCCGATCTATAGTGTGGATAGTTACAGGTATGCTCAATCAACAAATATTAATGCTGTTTATTTTGGAGGAGGATTTACTAGTTGCTCCTATAATGGAATCACGTACCCAAGAAAAAGAATAGCTCGTTTTGATATTTATGATAATGGAACGAATGTTGATTCGGCAAAATTCTCAACCTGGGATGCAGATCTAGATGAAACCGGTCCCGTGTACTCGATTAGACAAACCGCTCCTGGCAGAATTAACTTTACAGGAGATTTCGTTGCTGTCAATGCCTCAACAACATTTGACATTCGGCTGTATGTTGCCTCATATCTTGGAGGTAATTCGCTTGGGAGTGTTCCAAATAACTATAATAATGCGAGCGTCGGAGCTTATGACCTTGAATATATTGATGGATATTTTTACTATGCTACTTCTGATGCTGGTGGTCAAATCGTCAAGACAAACTATACTTCTACGCTTGCAACCACTTCACCAAATAATTCACAGTCGGCATATAAAATCCAGGAACTTGATGACAGCCTAATAATAGTTACTTATGATTATTTAGGCGGTGGTTCAGGCCCAGATATGGTAAATGTTTACAGGAAGTCTGACCTGTCATTTAAAACAGATCATCCTTTCTCACTAATAACTTTTCCTCCTGCTATTATTAGAAACGATATGGCATGTCATAATGGAATCTATTTTAATGGGGCAAATTATAGTATAAACTGTTTTGATTATGAGTATGGTTCAACGCCATATTTAAACCTAAATCTAGAAGCAAATGGTGGTTTCCCGCTAAACTATGATGATATTGATTTTATTAATAAAATAAGTAATCTCAATATTGAAAATAATATATTGTTTGTTTCGTTTCCAAATCTTATAACAGCTGAAGGATATTCAAGAGTTGGTGCAGCAGCATATTGTTTACCTCCACAAAGAGCGCAAAACTTTATTAATCCAGATACTGTTGTTTGTCAGGGTGACACATTATCATTTAATGTTGCTGTATCAGAATATGCAGAAGGATACTTATGGACTTTCTCTAACAATCAGGTTGACCTTGAAACTACATTCCCTGATACAACCACTGTACATGCAACCACTAACCCAACTATTTCAATTACATTACTTGAAAATTTCACAAGCGGAACGTTGTCAGTTACACCATTTTCTACATGTAACAATCAAGTCGTTAATAGTGATACCGTATATGGAAAATCTAATTCAATTACCCTGAGTTTAGATGAAGTTCCCAACGCAATAGCTGGACCTGATACCATACTAAATTGCTTTAATGAATCGATACTTCTCCAAGGTTATTCGGATTCGGCTAATGTGACTTTTGCCTGGAAAGAAATTAACGAATCTAATTTCAATGCATTACAGGATACAACTATTTCAGATTCTTCAAACTATGTTCTCAAAGTCACCAATACACTGGGATGTGCCAATTACGATACAGTTTATGTAGATATGGATAAAGTATATCCTGTCATCAACCCACTGACAGGTCCGTATTATATTACTTGCACAAATAACGTGGTTCAAGTTAGCGGTTCGTGTAATAATACAGTAGATACCCTGACCTGGTGGCAAAACCTGTCCAATGCTGACTCAATTTCAAACCCTTTGTTAGCTAGTACGGCTGGTCAGTATAGGTTTTACACCCAGGATACTATGAACGGTTGTATAGATAGTCTTGATATAGTCGTGAACCAGGACTTATCCACAGCAAGCATTTACATCCAGGGTTATCCATCTTATTCTTCAACCATTCCGGTGGATACAATCACATGTATCAAGGATTCTATCAATCTTATTTGTTATACTGATTTTATGAGTGACTCCATCTATTGGACTGATCAAAATTATCAAAATTCATTGGGAGATAGTATCGTTGTCACCCAACCCGGAACCTATCATTTAAAGTCAATTAATAATTCAACCGGTTGTATTGATACAACAACAGCAATAATTTGGGCCGATACGACAAAACCAAATGTTATTTTACCATCAAGTGTTGGTTCACTTAATTGTTCAAATGATTCGCTGGAATTGGATGGCGCTACTGTGTATTTAGATACTACATTAATCTGGACAGGACCAGGTATTACACCAAGTCCTAATCCAGTGATAATTTCTACTGCAGGTTACTTTACTCTTACTGTTACAAAAAATGACAATGGTTGTGCCCATTCAGATAGTTTGAATATTATTTCTGACAATTCTATTGATGTATTTGCCGGTAATGATACTGTTGCTTGCGCCAATGATAATGTTAATGTGAATGCATCTTATGCAGGAAGTATAACTGGAATTACTTATTTGTGGGATAATGCAGACACAACTCAATCATCAAATTATATTGCAGGTCAAGCTAATATTGCAATTGTAGAAGTTTTTGGTGATGGTGGATGCTATGGTTCCGATACTGTACTTATATCCACACCGCCAATACCAGAAATGAACTTTCAGGGTTTTCAACCCTGCGGTGATCCAAATTCTGGATATATCGTTGCTTATCCGGTATCGGGTTGGGGGCCTTTCGAATATTCTATCGACAATGGTTTAACCTACCAAACGTCCACTACATTTGATAGTTTGGCAATTGGTACGCATGACGTTCTCGTTAAGGACTCGCTAAATTGCACCTACACATATCAGGCTGCTATTTCAGATACAAGCCAAACTGTTAGCCCGGAGTTTCTGGTTTCAACCTACAATCAACAATCAGATACTTTAATTGCGATTAATGTATCTAACCCGGCTCCAGATAGTGTAGATTGGTTGTTTCCACCACAATTAATAGTGATAGGTTACGAAGCTGGATCCCCTCTTTTTATAGCTAATGATACTGGTAGCTTCGATATTACAATGACTGCCTTTTATGGAACTTGTCAGTCATCATTAACCAAGTCAATTCATGTTGATGTATTTGACCCAACGCAAGCTACATTGTATAATCAAAACGGAATCAAATCGCTAACGGTTTACCCAAATCCTAATAATGGGATATTCACTGTGGATGTAGAACTTTATAAAAAACAAACTGTTGTTTTAATGGTTTATGACCCGCAAGGTAATCCCATTCAGATTAGTCCACTACCGCTTTATCCAAACTCATTAAATGTCACACATAGTTTTGATATAACAATATCAGCAGCTCAGACTGGAACATATTATGTGAAAGTCATTGGTGAATTTGACACGAAAGTGGAACAAGTAATTATAGCCCCTTAATGAAGAAGTTACTGCTCCTCATACTATTAAGTTCAGCCTTCTTTGATAAAACGGCAATGGCACAAAATTTAGATAAAATTGGTAAGGAAGATGCCGTAACTGTCAGTGGTGGTGTCGCCTTTAACACCATAACCTACTTTTCAAAAGGAATTTCAATACCTAGTAGAGAACCGTTTACATGGTTCGCCTCTGGAAATGTTAACATCAATATCTTGGATGTTGCCTTACCTTTTACATTTAGCTATTCTAACCAGGGGAGTAAATTTACTCAGCCTTTTAACCGAACAGCATTACACCCCCAGTACAAATGGGCAAAAAGTCATATTGGACTCGTTTCTATGAACTTCTCTCCCTATACCCTAACTGGACATCTTTTTCTAGGGGCAGGTGTTGAACTCACACCAGGAAAGTGGAATATTCAACTTATGGGAGGTCGCTTAAAAAAGGCTATTGAATTCGATCCGGTAGAAAATAATATAAACGAATTTAGCTACTCACGTTTTGGCTATGGTTTAAAAGTAGGCTACAAAGACAAAGGATACGGTGGCGAACTTATAATTTTTAAAGCAAACGACTCACGAAAATCTCTGATTTCCATTCCTTTGAATTCAACTGTCCAACCGCAAGACAACCTGGTAATTAGTCTAAAAGGTAAAGGTAAAATAACTAAAGATTTATTTCTTGAAGCCGAATACGCAATATCAGGGTTAACACAGAATTTAAATGATGTTAATCCCGCGGATGATAGCCAACAATTTTTTCTCAATAACTTAATAAATGGAAATTCAACAACTGACTATTTCAATGCTTTTAATGCGGCACTCAATTACAAAATCAAAATGATCAGTTTAGCACTTAAATTCGAACATATCGATCCTGGATATAAGACATTAGGTGGATACTATTTCAATAATGATCTTCAAAACTACACCTTCGCACCGAATATTACCTTATTCAAAAACAAACTAAATATTGGTTTAAACACTGGATTTCAAAGAAATAATTTGTCCAGCCTTGAAGCCTCCACAACAAATCGTTGGATTGGGAGTGCAAATGTAAGCTATGTTCCAAATCAGAAAATAGTTTTAAACGCAACTTATTCAAACTTCTCCACCTTTACAAGGAATAGACCTGTCGTTGATCCTTTTTATTATCAACCTGCAGATACATTAAATTTCTACCAGCTAACTCAGGCTGCATCTGCCATGATTGTATACAATTTTGCAGCTGATCAACCAAATAAAAGCTCACTTCAAGTAATGTATAATTATCAGGAATCTACCAACCTTTCCGGAAATATTTCAAATGCTGGATTTTTTGGTACTGGCCTAGAGACTAGTTTAACAGGAATCCCAACTAGAGTGCACATGGCAAATTTTGGATATAACCTCCAATTTACGAAGACTGCTGCCTCATTGGCTTTGGTAGCAAATGTCAATCAAACCAATATTGTTGATCAAAAGTCAACTTTTTTCGGACCGACACTAAATTTTCAAAAAAGACTGATGGACAAGAAAGCTAATCTGGCTATTGGAACTACATATAACAGACAATACACCAATGCCACTCTAAGCAGTAATATCTTAAACTACAGAATTTCTTTTAGTCTTAACCCAAAATTTAAAAATGAAAATTATGGTAGCATTTCTATCTCTGCGAATGCTAACCTTCTTCAGAAATTTGCAATTTCAGCAGCGAATCCAAACCTACTTGAGTCCAATATTTTTATCAATGTCAATTACGCCTTCAAGTGATGCAAATACACTTTTTCTAACCAACTCATAACTTATAACTCACAACTCATAACTCATCACTCACAACTCATAACTCATAACTCCAACACTCACAACTCCAAAAAAAACCTCACTCCAAAAACTGAAGTGAGGTTAAAAAAAGTGGCATCAACAT
>JABURP010000022.1 GCA_014762645.1 Crocinitomicaceae bacterium | reverse complement strand
AACCACACAAAATGGAGGAGTTTGAGCCGCACCCTGATTTAGCGGATACCGATTTTTCAGAACTCACTGAAGCTGTTTTCAAGGAGCTTTTTCGTCATTCGGCGGTGAAGCGAACGAAATTTGAAGGACTAAAGAGGAATATTAGCTTCGTGAAAACAGCTGATAAATAAAAAAGGCCTCACGAGGAGGCCTGAATAGTTTTTTGATTTTTGGTTATGCTTTATTAAAAGCAAATCTGAGAACATCCGGATATAAATTACCGAATTTAGCTATGCACCATTCTTTAAATCCGTCTATCTCATCTGATTTGATCCACTTAAGTGATTTGACCAATTCCTTTTGGAATAAAAGCTTGTCAAAACTAACTTTAGTTAAGATCTCCTTACACATTTCTAACATACGTTTAGGTTTTCAAATGGTTCTACAAATATACTGTTTTAATCGACTAATCAAGGCCTGGAGAAGATCAAGTTATTAACAGCCATGGGCATTAAACGATTAAAATCTATATTTTTAAGACGTCAAGTCTGTCAAATTTATTGTGAAGAAGATATGAATTTTTGTTAACGAAAACAAAAAAAGCGAGCACTTTGCTCGCTATAAATTTGTTGACTCAGTTGTAGTCTATATTTCGTGCTTAATTACTTGTAGTATTTCGTAAGTTGCGACGTCATAAACATAGATTAAAAGATGATAATCAGTGTTGTCCTTTCCTGAAGGGAGCGTATAAGAATAATCAAAGTATGTCTTATCACCGGTAGATGTTCCACCTGAAATGGATCTTCCCCAAGCAAGGCCATCAATGCATCCAACAAAAACATTGTGATGTTCATAAAGTGAATCGGCTGTTCCGTTTACATCCTGCCAGTCAACAATCTTCTCTTCCAACAAATAAACAACCGTACTATAACTACCTGTAAGGTCTTCTAAAAATTCAATTTCGGTGTGTAAGTAAAATCCATTTGCAGCAGAGTAATAATTACTTTGCGCCTGAATATTTACTTTTAGGTCATTTGCTGCAAGTACATTCGTTACGCGTGAAGACCAGTTTCCGTAAAGCTCAAACATGTTTTCACCGGATGGAGTAATCCTACTTATATTACCCATTGGGTTAGCAAAGAAACCAAATCCACTTTGAAAGGCATTACCGTACGCTATACTTTCATCACAGTAGTGTTTTGTACAGTATTTATCATTTGGATTGCTCGGTTGCCCACAATCTGCTGCAATCGCTTGAAAAGCTGATACACCACCAGGTGCTGCGTGAATTGATGCAACAAATACTCTGTTCGGGTTTGCAAGTTCAATGTTTTGTGCTTCAGTTGCAGCATCCGGACAGTTCGGACATTTGTGTCCGGTATAATCTTCTAATACCAAGTTCCTGTTGGTGTTGACATTTTGCATCCAAACGGGCTCCGGGTAATCGTCCCAGTTACCTGGATAAATAGTTGTATCCAGTTCTACCGCTGGTTTAATTGGTTTTTCAATCTTGTCACAAGAAGTTTGAAAAAATGCCAAAATCAGCAGTGTCCAACCAAATATTTTAAATGATTTATTCATAGCTCTAAAAACTTGAAGTGAAAGAAACGGTTAATCCATTTGTAGCCGGAACAGGTCTGCATACTCCTCCAATACAGAATATACCTTCTCTTTGTCTACCATAGGTTAACATTATTCGGCTTGCACCAAATGTATATCCGGCTGACCCAATGACATAATGTAATTGTTGCGACTTAACAGGATTTCCATAATTCCATTGATCCATAACAGCAAAGAAAAAATTCGGGGAGATGTTGTATTCTATCAATAATGTCGCCCAATGACCTTTGTCCTGAGGTTTGCCGGTTTTTTTATCCTTGTGTGTCCATAGCCCTTGTAGTTCCCATCTCAGTGAATGCTTTCTGTTGATTTTATACTGCATATCAATCACACCAATCTCTGCGTTGATGATTCCCTTTGCTCCTTTTGAAACGACATTTACGTCATTATTAAAGTCAAAGTGGAAATATTTTACTCCTACTTTCCATTGTTTATTGATTTTTCGTTTGATCTCAATATTGAAATCACGATAATAAAGGCTGTCACTCTTGTCAAATAATTTGGATTTATAGGTAACGCGTGTTGAGTCTTGCGGATTGATGTCCGAAGTATGCCTTACCGGACGATAAGCAGTGGCAAAATTTACAGCAATCAGGGTGCCGTACTTTCCACCAAGTGTAGTTTTCTTAGGAATCTTATAGAATACATCTGCTTGAAAAGCAACTTCACCAACAGGCTGAGTGGCATAAGGATATAAAGTGGCAGCAAGATTATAGGTGTGTGTACGTGTTGTCGCAGGTAAAAAATTGATTTGTAAATCCGTCAGTGCCAGATCAGGATTTACGCGATAACTCATGTTATCTATTGATTTGGCTTGAACTATAATTCCTAAGCCTTTTTGTGAATAACCTAGATTTAGAAATGTACCGTGACCATTGTTAAAGATGTAGCCATTGTCCATGGACGGGTCATTTTCTTTAATTATGTGTTCGGCACTGAAGAAAAATCGTGAATACCTCATATCAACTCTACCTCCATAAGCACCAACGTTTTTCGGCATATAATAGTTGGGATGAACATTTGTTTGATACTTACTAACGAAGCTACCACCTATTGTCAATTTGAATTTAGAAGAGTCAAGTAATCCATAAAAACTGGCGAAATCTATTTCTGCGTCAACACCTCTTACAAGTCCTGCAGAATTTTCAAGACCACTGTCAAATTGATAGCGCATTTTTCCGTAAACTCCTTTAATGGTCAGACCAGGTGTTGGCGTTAATTTAACGTTTATACCATCCATGGCATTGTCAATTCCTAATTGTCGCTGCTCATAGGATCGTAAGATCATACCTGATCCGAATTGCTCATAAAAATTTCCTGCAGTGATTTCTACCTTTTCATGTTTATACCCTACATAACGATAGCCTAAACCTGTTCCTGAAAATCGATCAGGATAACCAAGGATGTGCGGTAAATAGGATTCAATTCGAACACCTGCCTTAAACCCCTTGTAGGTGTAGTTCACTAGTGCATAAGAGTTTAAAACGGTTTTTTCAAGAGGCTGTTGCGCACCAATAAGCGTATCCTCATTGAGGTATTGAAAGGTTGTTTCTACATTACCTGAAACATTGGGTCCCATAAGCTGTGCTTGTGCAACCGTTGACAATAAGAGTAGAGGAAGAATCAGTTTCTTCATGGACTAAAAATGGATTTTGGATACTAAGTTTATTTTGCAGACTCTTCCAGGATATGATCGTACAATTCGTCTTCATCACCCGGGTTGTAACCGTTGTGTGAATAAACAATATTCCGGTTACCGTCTACCAAAAAAGTATGAGGTACATTATTCACACCAAGTGCTCGCTTGAAATCACCATTCGGGTCCAACCAAATATCATATTCCCACCCTTTTGCGTCTACGAATGGTCGTACTTTATTTACGTTACGCTGGTCATCAATAGAAACGGCTACCAGTTTAACTCCGGTTTCATCTTGCCAATCTTCATACTGATCCATGATATTATCTAATTCCAGGTTACAAGGTTTGCACCATGTTGCCCAAAAACTTATAACTATTGGATTACCGTCATTTGATAATTCACCAGTGTTGATAGGATTTCCGTCAACATCTTTTATGCTCACATTTGGGACTTTTTTCCCTTTTTTATCATCATCTTGCGTGAAAGCAAAAAACATTAAAGATGCTATTGGGAGGAGGAATATAATTTTTTTCATACCTGTTTTAATTTTCCTAATTCTTTACAAAAAGCAGACCAATTTCAGTCGTTTCGTAAAGATAATGCAATTTGATTCTCTCAAAAAGGTTATTCACTAATTATCCTTGAACTCCTAAATAGGTAACCAGAAAGCTAAACGCCTGGATAACAAAAAGAAACAAAATATATTATTGATTTCTTGTAAAAAAACAACCCCGACGCAATTGCCGGGGTTATTTCTTTGCTCAGTAGGAGCAAGAATCTATTTCAATTATTACTTACTGTACAGACAGTTTTGATGTTTGAGAAACACCATTTACAGTTGATCTTACAGTATAAATTCCAGCAGCAAAATCTGCAACATCTACTTTGTAGAAGTATTCTCCAGCAGGTAGGTTGTTAGTAGCTGTTGAATAAACTACCTGTCCAAGTGCGTTAATCACCTCAATCTGAACATCAGCAGCTTCTTCAATTGTCACTTTAATATTTGCAATATCATTTACCGGGTTAGGGTAGATAGATAGTGAGCTGTTCATTTCAGCTTCGTTAATACCAGAATTGTTGCTAGTATAGTTTGAAGTTGAAGCAGCATTAAGGATTTCTCCGGTTGAAGCGTCAACCAAAATCCCAATAAAGTGACATTTTCCTAATTCCCAATTTGATCCAACTGGAATTGTATAGGTATAAGAAGTTGATGTTCCATCAGTGATACTTGCAGGAACAGAACCGGCATCTCCCATAATTTGGTTATTACCTAAGGCTCTTGCCACGTGATCGTATCCACCAAAGTCTGCTGGGCTAACAGGGTCTCCTGCAGTATGCCAAGCAAATCCTGAAACCGGGTCAATTAAGTTACCTGATCCACCACCATCATAATAGTTCACCTGGTTCCAGCTAGCCCCTGTTCCTATTACGTCATCTTCTGTAATGATAGCACCTAATCTGTAGTTTACTCCTGATGCAGTCATAACCCAGTTTGCAGTTACGGTTACTTCCATGTTGGATCCGTTTTGAACGGCAGATACAGATACATTCGCTGGTGCAACTTCATTCACACGTGCAGCATGCATAGTTGAGAAGTTTGAAGGATCACCAACTTCAACGCGGTCAACACCTCCACCAGGGTATCCTCCAGGTACATAAGTGTCAATGTTTCCGTCGTATGATGAAACCACCATTGGGTCACCGTTGTGAACTGCTACTCCAATAAACTCAGGTGTAGATTCCATTCCTGCAAGTGCAACTGCACCTCTTGGACACCATCCACACCATGTTCCTGTTTTTTCTTCCCCAACAGTTCTCTTTGTCGGAACAGAAGAAACAACACCTACAGAAGTTGACATGCAGTCGTTAGTGTTGTTACCGTCTCCAGCTAAAGTAACACATACATCAATGTTATATTGATTTCCTACAGCAGCAGCAAGTTGTGTGCCGTGTGTAAAGTTGTAAGTACCACCTGGTGCAATTGTTTGTGTAATAGTTTGTGTGTATGGTCCTGAACCATCATCCCATGAAAGATCAAAGGAATTAATCGTGTTTGAACCTTCGTTTGTAACTGTACCAGTAATATTAACATTACCTGCTACAACGATTGGAGCAATTGAAAGCGCAGATACAGCTGCATCATCAGGCTGTACTTCTTTAACAACTACATCATCAATATTAATTCTAAACCAGTCTGTACAGTTGTGGTGTCTGAATGCAATGTAAACGGCAGACTGACCGGCAAGGCTAGATAAATCAAGAGATCTATCCATATAAGCCGCAGAAGTTCCTACTGTTTCAGAGAAACTTACCGGCGAAGACGCTAATGTAGCAGGGCTACTTGAAGTCCCGGCATAAGCGGAATAGTACTCATCAGCCCAGGACTGATCCTGTGCATAAACTTTCCAGGTCATTGTAACCGTAGTTGCTGTTGACAAATCAAAAGGTCCTGCAACCATCCAGTTATCGGGGTTTAATGCTCCTGAACCAGACGTCCATGATGCAGAAGTTGCATGTTCATCTTGAACGCCATCATTAAAATTGGCAATGTACCATTCTTCTCCATCACCGTCACTGTCCGTTAAGGTCCAGTTGTTTAAGTTTCCGGAAGAGAAATCATCCGAAAAATACGTCTGTGCCCCTGCCGATATAGCTAAGGCGAAGGCACCCGCAGAAAGTAATAATTTTTTCATAATGCTTTAATTAATTATCAATTACGTTTTAAATTTTCCGCCACACGGCAGAAAACAAACATACGCATTAAGGTGATTCATGAGAAGTGGTTGTTTTTTTAATAATTGGATTCCTATAGATTGTTAAAATCTAGTTGTTGAACGCTTTGAATTGAGAATTGCACGATAATTGTGTATATTTGAGTATTACACCAAAACTAATATTGTTCTCACATGAAACAAACATACTTTTTATTAATAGCAATGTTCTTTAGCGGATTCGTTTTCGGTCAGGTGGAGTTTCACCTCGACAGTGATCCGCAAATTTCCCAAAATGGTCAAACGATTAATTTAGACGTCGATTATTATGGGTATACGCTTTATATGCATTGTTTGAATACCTCAGGCGTTACTCAGGGTTATAAATTTAGGCGTGTTATTGAAAGCCAATCTGCAACATTCACAGATCAGTTTTGTGATGATAATTTATGTTATAGTTGTAGCGGTACGGACTGGGTTTCACCGGCACCAGTTACTGTAGTTGCAGGTGATTCTACACTCTTTAAACCAATTTACAATTTTACGGATGGTGGCACTGCAACAATCAAATACTATGCATTAGATGTAAACAACGGTGATCAGATTATTGATTCCGTGACCATTCAAATTAATTCGTCTGTTGGTATTGAAGAAGTTGATGTTTCTTTCACAGCTTATCCAAACCCGGTTGCAGATAACTTCTTCATTAATTTTAATGGAAACGAAGGCTTGACATTTAATCTTGTCATTTACAATTTAGTTGGCGAAGAGGTGCTGAAAAGTACACTTACTAATGGAACCAACAAATTGAGTTTGGCATCATTGAACAATGGTGTATATTTTTACTCGATTGTAACGAATGATGATATCATTGAAACCAAAAAAATTATTGTAAGGCATTAATATAGTTTAACACATTATTGGAATTGAAAACCTCTCACGTGAGAGGTTTTCTCATTTTTACTCTTGAAATCCTAATTTAAAAAAAGGGAATTAGGTATATCGATTTTAAGTTGCTCTTTACTAATCACCGATTTATAATGTAGTGGGGATTATAGGATTCTTAATCAATTCATCTACCAATTCTGGTACTCGTTCAGTTGCTTTGCCTTGAAATTGAGTCAAATTGTTGAATTTGACATTTGAAAGTTCATTGAGATCTACAATGTATTTTTTACAGAATTTCTTGCAAGTATAAAGCAGGTTAGCAGCTGGATAAACATTCAATGACGTACCCACTACAACAAAAATATCCGCTTCGCTAACAATTTTCTCGGCATCAAACATCAATGGAACCGGTTCACCAAACCAAACTACGTGCGGGCGTAATTGGTAACCATTACTTGAGAGATCACCAAGTTTTAAATGTGCCCCATTAATATCAATAACTTCAGTCGGATCATAAGAACACTGTGCTTTAAGTATTTCCCCATGTAGATGTAGGATGTTCTTTGATCCAGCCCTTTCATGAAGGTCATCTATATTTTGGGTAACTATGTTTACATCATAGTGTTTTTCCAGCTCCGCTAATGCTAAATGAGCAGGGTTGGGTTCTGCCTTTATCACAAGTTCACGTCGCTTATTGTAGAAATCTAATACAAGTTCAGGGTTCCGCTCCCAGGCTTCAGGTGTGGCGACTTCATTAATGTCATATTGATCCCATAACCCGCCTTTATCACGAAAAGTACCAAGTCCACTTTCCGCACTTATTCCCGCTCCGGACAATACTACTAACCTGGATTTGTTTCTCCCCATTTTACTTAAAGTAAGCTTAAAAATAATGAAATAATTAATTCGGCTCGGTTCGTCTTTAATTTTTATCTTTAGCCCCTTAATTTAAAGGCTTCAACATGGCTAAAATACGCAAACAATACGCATTAGATTACCATTCAAACGGAAGGCCAGGAAAAATAGAAGTTGTTCCAACGAAACCGTACAGTTCGCAAAGAGACTTATCTCTGGCGTACTCACCCGGTGTTGCTGAACCTTGTCTTGAAATAGCAGAAGACAAATCTAAAGCATATAAGTATACCGCAAAGGGTAATTTAGTTGCAGTAATTTCTAACGGAACTGCAGTTTTAGGATTGGGTGATATTGGACCGGAAGCTTCAAAACCGGTCATGGAAGGAAAGGGATTATTGTTTAAGATTTTTGCTGATATTGATGTCTTTGATATCGAAGTAGACGCTTCAGATCCAGAGCAGTTTATCGCAACCGTAAAGGCAATCGCACCCACTTTTGGGGGAATTAATCTTGAAGATATAAAAGCTCCGGAAGCCTTTGAAATAGAAAGAAGACTCAAAGAAGAATTGGATATCCCAATTATGCATGACGATCAACACGGTACGGCGATTATCTCCTCTGCCGCTTTGATCAACGCCCTCGAACTAGCTAAAAAAGACATTAAAAAAATCAAGATTGTTGTTGTTGGCGCAGGTGCAGCAGCGTTTTCTTGTTGTAAACTCTATTTGGCCCTTGGCGCTAAAAAGAAAAATATTTTCATGTTTGATTCAAAAGGTCTGTTGTCCAAGGAACGGCAAGATTTGGATGAGCATAAGTCATTCTTTGCTGTCCATGAAAAGGACCAGTCATTGAAGCAGGTAATGAAAAATGCAGATGTTTTTCTGGGACTTTCCAAAGGTGGATTAGTAAGTAAAGAGATGGTGAAATCCATGCCAAAAAACCCCATTGTGTTTGCTCTTGCCAATCCTGAGCCCGAAATTTCTTATGAGGATGCGACTTCTGTAAGGGAAGATATCATCATGGCTACGGGTAGATCAGACAACCCAAATCAGGTGAATAATGTGCTTGGTTTTCCGTTTATCTTCAGAGGGGCACTGGATGTAAGAGCCACCGCAATTAATGAGGAGATGAAGTTGGCTGCCGTTCACGCTATTGCCAACCTGGCAAAAGAACAAGTGCCTGATGAAGTTATCGAAGCGTATGGCGAAAAGAATATCAGTTTTGGTAAAGATCAGATTATCCCTAAACCATTGGATTCAAGATTGATCACTGCAGTTTCTCCTGCTGTGGCAAAAGCGGCAATAAAATCCGGTGTTGCGGGACATAAGATCAAAGATTGGGATGCCTACGAACAACAATTGAAAAGACGTTTAGGCCTTGATAATAAAGTAGTAGCTACATTAACCGAAAAAGCACTAAAGAACCCTCAAAGAGTTGTGTTTGCTGAGGCAGATAATTTTCAAATCTTAAAAGCAGCACAAGCCGCTAAAGAAGAAGGATATGCAATTCCAATTCTATTAGGTCGAAAGAAAAAGATTGAAAAACTCATTAAGGAAAATGATCTTGAATTGGATGATGCTGAGATTATAGACCCAAAGGATGAAGGACAGAAGAAGAAGAGGAAGGAGTTTGGTGAAGCATTCTTTAAAAAGAGACAACGGAAAGGATACACCTTATACGAAGCCGAAAAGATCATGCGGGAAAGAAACTACTTCGGTTCAATGATGGTTGAACTGGGAGAGGCAGATGCAATGATCTCGGGGATCACCAGAAATTACAGAGATGTTGTACGACCTGCATTAAGTGTTGTAGGAACACAGGAAGGCGTAGAAAAGGTAGCTGGAATGTACGTGCTCATGACCAAACGCGGCCCGCTCATTTTGGCAGATACAACCGTAAACATTGATCCAACTGCAGAAGAAATTGTCGAGATCACTCTGCTGGTAGCTAAGAAAGTACGCCGCTTAAATATCCATCCCAGAATTGCCTTACTTTCGTACTCGAATTTTGGTTCAGCAAAGGGAAAAGATGCAGAGAAAATGGCCAAAGCGGTTAAAATCCTACACGAAAAATACCCAAATAAAATTGTGGATGGTGAAATTCAAGCCAATTTTGCACTGAACAATGATTTACTCATGGATAAGTTTAGTTTTTCTCAGTTGGTGAACAAACAAGTAAATACATTGATCTTCCCGAACCTGGCAGCCGGAAATATTGCTTACAAACTCCTACAGGAAATGTTAGAAGAAGTTGAAGCAATTGGACCAATTTTGGTCGGGATGAACAAATCAATTCACGTACTACAACTTGGTAGTTCCGGAAGAGAAATTCAAAACATGGTGAAAGTAGCGGTTGTGGACGCGCAAATAAAGTAAGTATGATAGCACATTTGAATGGCCGTATGATCGAAAAAACACCTACGCATGTAATTGTGGAATGCGGTGGTGTGGGATATTTTGTGCGAATAAGCCTAAACACATTTTCAAGTTTGGGAAATGATGAAAGTGTCAAAATTCATACTCAACTTATGGTGCGGGAAGATTCCCATACTCTTTATGGTTTTGCAACACTTGCCGAAAGAGAGATGTTTAATCACCTCATTTCTGTTTCAGGTATTGGGGCGAATACCGCAATTTTAATGTTGTCTGCAATGACATCTGATGAAATTGCCTCAGCAATTGTAAATGAGGAAGTTGGACTCATTCAAAGTATCAAGGGGATTGGTGCAAAAACAGCACAGAGAGTAATAGTAGACCTTAAAGACAAGGTAGCCAAGTCAGATTTTGTGACAGAAAATATTATCGTTTCAAACAATACTAATCAAAATGATGCGTTAACTGCACTGTTGGCTCTAGGTTTTGATAAGAAAAGAGCCGAAAAAGCAATTAATAAAGTGGTAACGGATGACCATAGCGTTGAAGAATTGATTAAAGAGGCGCTTAAAGTATTGTAAACCCCTGGTGAAAAAATTAGTCGGAATACTATCTATGCTTGTTGTAGCTCAGGCCCTTGCTCAAAACAAGGACTCTACACTACAATATCCAATCGAGGATTACTACGACCCTACAGAGGAGAAGACCTCTCCAATGAATATCAAACCATCTGGAATAAATACACAAGTTATTTACAATCCTGAAACGGGAATGTACGAGATCTACCAAAAAATTGGAGGGATCAATTATCGCTACCCAACGGCCATGACACTTGAAGAATATATGGCATGGAAAAGACAACAAGCCCTCAAGGATGCATGGATAGAAAAAGTTAACAAGGAAAACGAACAAGAGCACAGCACAAACCCTATTCCCGCACTTAAAATAGAAAATCAGGCATTTGATATCATTTTTGGTGGAGACGAAATCAATATCAAACCACAAGGATCTGCCGAGTTATCTTTTGGGGTCAATATATCGAAGTATGATAACCCAGTGCTGCCTATTAAACAACGAAGAGTTACAACCTTTGATTTCCAACAAAGAATCAACTTAAATCTTGTTGGACAAATTGGAGATAAATTGAAGCTCACTATTGCTCAGAATACAGAGGCAACATTTAATTTTCAGAATAACGTTAAAATCGAATATACCGGTTACGAAGATGAAATTATTCAAAAAATTGAAGGTGGAAATGTTAGCCTTCCTTTAAATACCACTTTAATTCAGGGGTCTCAATCCTTGTTTGGTATAAGAACTGATCTTCGTTGGGGACGACTTACGGTCAACACAATTTTGGCACAAGAAAAAGGGAAACGACAGGAGATCAACGTGTCAGGTGGAGCTCAGGTTCAGGATTATGAAGTTAAGGCAGATAACTATGAAGCCAATAAACACTATTTCCTAAATTATTATCACCGCGAACATTATGATTCAGCCATGCAGACTATGCCGTTTGTTCAGTCGGGTGTGCAAATCACGAAAATAGAAGTGTGGGTTACGAATCGTATTAACAAAGTTGAGAATACAAGAAATATTATTGCTTTTACTGACCTGGGTGAAACGGCGCCTTATTATGTGGAGGGGAATCCTATTCAATTTAGTGGAGATTATCCGGATAATAATGCAAATGAAATTTACGATATGATGGCGGCATCCCAGGAAATCAGAGGGTTTTCGAGTTCGGTGGCCTGGCTGTCTGCTCAAAATGGTGTTCCTGGGCCGTTTGTTCAGTCAAAACACTATGAGAAGGTTGAAAATGCACGGCAGTTATCGGAACAGGAGTTTACCTATAATGCACAATTGGGATTTATCTCTTTGAAATCACCATTAAACCAGGATGAAGTATTAGGTGTGGCATATCAATATACTGTGGATGGCCGAACATACCAGGTTGGTGAATTTTCGAATGATGTACCAATAGAGGAAGGTTCTAAAAGTGCATTGATTCTAAAATTATTGAAACCGACTATTGTCAACCCTCAGAATAAAACGTGGGACCTGATGATGAAAAACGTTTATTCGATTGGTGCTTATCAGGTAAGTCAAAATGATTTTATACTGGATCTGTATTATAACAATCCAAAAACTTCAGTAGATGTCAATTACCTGCCGTACGACGGTGTCAATGATAAGTTGTTGATGCAACAACTGGATTTGGACAGGTTGAATTTACAGCAAAACCTGCAACCGGACGGGCGTTTTGATTACGTTCCGATTACGTATGACGGTAATAGGGCAACCAATGGTGGTACAATTGATCCACGAACAGGAAGGGTCTACTTTACAACGATCGAACCTTTCGGAAAGACCTTGCGAAAAAAATTAGAACAGTCCAGCCTTGCCCCTATACAAATAGATGGAATTGTGTTTGAAGAACTCTATGATTCAACCAAAACGGCTGCACAACAGATTCCAAGTAAGAACAGGTTCAGATTAAAAGGGGAATATAAATCCTCAGTAAGTTCGGATATATCGTTAAACACTCTGAATGTCCCTGAAGGGTCCGTTACGGTTACTGCAGGAGGTGTTAAACTCGTAGAAGGAACAGATTATACGGTGGATTATAACCTGGGAAGAGTAAAAATATTGAACCAGGGTATCTTGGAAGCCGGGACTCCAATTAAAGTGCAACTGGAAAGTAATTCACTATTTGGATTCCAGCAAAAATCACTGGTGGGCGCCCATTTTAATTATGAGTTCAATAAAGATTTTAACTGGGGAGCAACAGTAATGAATCTCACTGAAAAACCGCTTACGCAAAAAGTGAATATTGGAGATGAACCCATTAGCAACACTGTTATAGGGACAGATATAAGCTACAGAAAGGAAGTTCCTTTCCTCACCAAAATGGTTGACTTTTTACCAATTATTTCAACAAAAGAAAAATCTACTATTAATGCGTATGGTGAGTTTGCCTATTTGATTCCTCGGACTCAAAGAGCAATATCTAAAGAAGGAATTTCATATATAGATGGGTTTGAAGGCTCGCAATCGGCCATTGACATTAAAACATTTGGAACGTGGAAGCTGGCGTCTGTCCCGCAAGGTCAACCTGATATTTTCCCGGAAGCGAACGCCTCGTATGGACTTGGTCAGGGCTTTAACAGGTCTAAACTTGCATGGTATGTTGTCGATCCAACTACGTTCTATCAAAATTCATCTGTGACACCTGAACACATTCAAAATGATGTGGATATTACCTGTGACTCACGAATGCACATTTTAGGACAAACGGATCTTTTTCCGCAGTTCCAGCCAATTCAGGGAACACTAAATAATATACCTGTTCTGGATTTAGCGTATTACCCTGATGAAAGAGGACAATATAATTATGACACAAACTCGGTTTATATTGATCAGGATGGTCACTTTACCAATCCGGAGGATCGTTGGTCAGGGATAATGCGATCATTGACAACAACCAACTTTGAAACAGCAAACATTCAGTTTATACAATTCTGGCTATTAGATCCTTTTAATGATGATGCAACTGATACGGGAGCCGTAAACATGTCTGGTGGAGATTTGTACTTTAACCTGGGTAACATCTCTGAAGATATACTTCCGGATTCTAGAAAAAGTTTTGAAAATGGATTACCTGCCAGCACAACATTTAATCCGGATGATTATGATACCACCGATTGGGCCATTGTCTATAATCAGCAGGTAATTGTAAATGCATTTGACAATAATCCGGCTTCCAGAATTTATCAGGATGTGGGACTGGACGGAATGACTGATAATCAGGAGTCCGCAATTTTCTCTTCATTTGTCAATTGGGTGAATTCCAGCGGACTCAGTCCTGAGGCTAAAGCAGAATTACTTGCTGACCCATCTTCAGATAATTACCAGTACTACCTGGATGATGAGCACGATAGTAACGAACACGATATCGTTAGGAGGTATAAGAATTTCAACGGTATGGATGGTAATTCACCTACATCTGAAATGTCAGATTCTATAACAGGTGGTGCCGGATATACAGTCCAGGCAACAACCTTGCCTGATATTGAAGATCTCAACCAGGATAATAACCTTAGCGAGACAGAGAGCTATTTCCAGTATCGCGTAAGCTTGAGACCTTCCGATATGGTGGTTGGTCAGAATTTTATTACCAACACTCAGGAAGTAGAGTTGGACGATCAGGTATGTGGAAGTAAAACAGAAACATGGTACCAGTTTAAAATTCCAATTGAACAGTTTGATTCCAAGGTGAATGGAATAAGTGATTTCAGATCTATTCGGTTCATTAGAATGTTCACCAAGGATTTTGATCATGAAGTGGTTTTGCGTTTTGCAAAGTTGGAACTGATTAGAGGTGAGTGGCGAAAATACCTGGATAATTTGAATGAACCGGGAGAAGTCATCCAGGATGATCCTAACTCAACAGAGTTTAATATTGCTGCTGTTAACCTGGAGGAAAACGAACAGAAAACACCGGTTGGATATGCTATCCCTCCTGGAATTATTCGGGAGCAGGATCAGGGATCAATCAACTTACGTCAGCTTAATGAACAGTCCTTGTCATTTGAAATTTGCGGATTGAAAGATGGCGAAGCGAGGGCTGCCTACAAAAACGTGTCATTTGATGTTCGTTCGTATCAAAAATTGAAGATGTTTGTTCATGGTGAGGCACGCAATGATTATAACAATGTGGAAGATGATCAGTTGACTGTGTTTATTCGCCTGGGGACAGATTTCGAAGACAATTACTATGAGTACGAAATCCCGTTAAAACTCACAGATTGGGCACCGGGCAATTATGTGTCAGGAGGTGAGGCTAATTCAAGTATTATCTGGCCTACTGAGAATAACATGTACATCATTTTTGAAGAACTTACAGACCTCAAAATTGAACGAGATTCAAGTAGCACAGCATCTCAATTGGAGTATGTAAAAGTGAGAATGCCCAACCCTGATGATCCTGATGACCCTGGTGTTATTACACGAATAAAAGTTAAAGGGAACCCCAACTTGCAGGGATTAAAGACTATCATGATCGGTGTTAGAAATCCGGGTAAAGATACAGACCACCCATGGATGTATGCAGAGGATGGGATGGATAAATGTGCTGAGGTTTGGGTGAACGAGCTTAGATTGACAGATTTTGATCAAAGAGGTGGATGGGCCTCAACAGCTCGTGTGAGTATGCAACTGGCTGATTTTGGAACGGTCAATGTAGCCGGTAACTACTCTACACCAAACTGGGGCTCTATTGAAAAGAAAGTTAGCGAACGCCAAAGAGATACGCAGAAATCCATAAATTTTGCCACCAACCTGGAGTTAGGTCAATTTTTCGGTCGCAAAATCAACCTACAAGTTCCGTTCTATTTTGGTTATTCCGCCGCGGCGATTGATCCGCAATTTGATTTATTGGCCCCTGATATACGACTCAGTGAACTCCCCATAAATGAGCGGCAGGAAAGGGCCAAACTGTCCCGTGATTTAACAGTGAGAAAAGCGTATAACTTTACAAATGTAAGGCGGGAGAGGCCGTCCGGAAAAGAAGTGCATTTCTGGGATCTTGAAAACTTTTCCGCAACGTATTCTTATAATGAACTCTACAGAAGAGACATCAACACACAATACGATAGGACCAAAACGTGGAGAGGTGCATTGACGTATGTTTATTCGAAGAAACCATTTGAGTGGGAACCATTTAAAAATGTGAAAGCCCTGCGTAGATCCAATTGGTTCAGAATCATCAAAGATATCAATGTAACCCTGGGGCCTAAATCATTTAGTTTTACGAATGATCTGACAAGAATGTATAATGAAAGACAGAACAGAAATATTACTGACACCCTTGCTCCTGTATTTGAGCCGACGGTGCTGAAGAATTTTACATGGACGAGAGCTTATGACCTCAAGTATGACTTTACAAAACAGTTGAAGTTTACATTTTCTGCTAACAATTCATCCATTATAACCGAACCTGAAGGTGCAATTCATAGAAATGATACCGATCCTGAAATTCAAAAGAACTATGACAATTTCATTAATGCCTTTCAAAGTGCTTTTAACCGACGAGTGTGGGACGCTGATAGTTCCAAATGGGACGATTCGCTTGGAATTGGTGGATATAATATGAATTATGGGCATACGTATAATCTCACGTATAAAATTCCATTTAATAAAATCCCGTTAACAGATTGGATCAATGCGAATGTTAAGCTTCGCAGCAGTTATGACTGGAGACGTGCACCACTTGCACAGCCTCGCTATGGCAACACTATTCAAAACTCACGTAATTTCAGTGTCAACGGTCAAGTGAACTTTGTTAATCTATATAATAAGATACCGTATCTCAAAAAGATTAATACCGACGGCCGCGGTGGAAGGAGAGGTAGAAACCGATTGCAGGAAGACAAAAACCAGAAAATAGAAGAGAAGAAGAAAGAGCAGGAAAAAAAGAAAGACCTTCAGAATTGGCCTGAAAATCCTGATTCAACATTCCTGGCAAAGAAGAAAATGACATTAAAAGAATATAAACGAGCGAGGAAAAAATATTTCAGAAAAAAGGAACGTGAAGAACGGAAAAAGAAAAGAGAAAAACGCGAATTAACCGGTGCCGAAAAAGTTGTTGGTAGGATGGTAATGACTGTGCGTAATGCGTCATTTACTTATACTGAAACAGACGGAATGTTGTTGCCAGGCTTCAACCGTACAACAAATGCGCTGGGGATGGGAACAGATGTCAATGGGAATAATTTTGGGGCGCCTTCATTCATGTTTGTTTCCGGTGCCCAAAATCGGGACATTTGGGGCCGGGAAACCAATATTTGGGGAGACAGCAGTGATTTCGCTTCGTATGCCGCCGATCAAGGATGGCTCGTTCAGTATTCAGGACTTAATTTACAGCATACCGTAACACACTCACAAAATATAAATGGTAGACTACAGTTGGAACCATTTAAAGACCTCTCGATTAGTTTAACAATTGACCGAAAGTATACCGAAAATGAAAATAGTTTTTTCAGGTGGAGCGATAGTTTGTATAATCCGGAAACTGGAACTTACGGAGATTACGGTCATTTTAATGAGGTGAATAGCGGATCTTTAAACTTCACTACTATCACATGGAAAACAGCCTTCACAAGATTAGACTCTTTTTATGTGGATGATGTTTTCAGGGACATGAGAAGTTACAGAAAAACTGTGTCAGAACAGCTTGGAAATGAGCATGGAACCTCTCAAGAATCTAATGGTTATTATGACGGATTTGGAAGCAATCAGCAAGACGTTGTAATCGGATCGTTCCTGGCGGCATATACAGGAAGAGGATCCGGGAATAAGTTTTTTGATGTCTTTTCAGCCATCCCACTTCCTAACTGGGATATCCGGTATGATGGACTCTCTAAATTCGAGTTCATGAAAAAACTCGTAAGGAATTTCACGTTGAAGCACGCCTATCGTTCAACCGTTTCAGTTTCTAACTTCCAGACCAACCTCGGGGCTGTTGATGAAAATGGAGCATGGCTGCGAGATGCATCTGACAATTATATTGCTAAAACTCAAATCACATCAATTACCATCACGGAACAATTCTCACCATTCCTTGGACTTGATGCCACATGGATTATTGGAAAAAATGGTTTGATTACATCATTGGAGTTTAAAAGAGATCGTTCATTGGCACTGAATGTTCCAAACCTTCAAATTACTGAAATGAGAGGAAGAGAGTGGGTAATCGGTGCAGGATATAAATTCTCAAAAGTGAAATTACCATTCAAATTTATGGGCAAAACACCTGAAAGTGATCTAAACTTGAGATTTGACCTGTCAATTAGAAATAACATCACAGTTAGTAGAAACATCATTGAAGAAACCAATCAGGCTACTTCTGGTCAGAATATGTATTCAGTGAAATTTAGAGTTGACTATAATATCGGACCAAACCTGAATGTGGCATATTACTTTGATCGCGTTGTGAATACACCTGTATTGTCAAATGCTTATCCGACAGCTAATACAGCCACCGGAATTTCATTGAGATTTAATCTGGCCCAATAATCCCTAAATCTTATTATTTTCAGAACATGAACAGTGTTTCTATTCGACAAGCCAAAGCGAAGGATATGCCAGAGGTTTTGGAACTAATTCGTGAGTTAGCCATTTACGAACACGCGGAAGATCAGGTTACCAATTCAGTTGATCAGCTTGTAGAGGACGGTTTCGGCAGTCATCCAAAATTTGAATGTGTTGTAGCTGAAATAAATAATCATGTAATAGGCTTTGCTTTATTTTATACGAGTTATTCCACTTGGAAAGGGACTTGCCTTTACCTTGAGGATCTGTTAGTGACAGAAAAAATGCGGCGCAAAGGAATCGGAAAAATGTTATTTGATGCGGTTCTGGACATTGCAAAGTCACGGGGTGCAAAACGTTTTGAGTGGCAGGTACTTGATTGGAACGAGCCCACTATTAATTTCTATAAAAAGTATAATGCTGATTTGGATCCGGAATGGATCAATGGGAAAATATTTCTCTGATTACTCATAGACAAGATCAAATCTCCCCGATCGAATACGGATGGTATCCTTGATATTGGAAATCGCATCAAATTCAAAATTACCAGCAATAATCTTGTGTTTTGGGTCAAAAAAAGTGACTTCCATGATGTGTGGTTTCGAGTCGTCTATCTCGTAGTATTTGGCTGCTCTGTTTCCATGATATCCATAATAAAAACTTTGATAAGGTGAAGTACACTCATTGCTGGACAATTGATATTCGCCAATTCCATCAAAATTTGAAATTTCAATACAAAACCAGTTTCTGCAACTTTCGTCCTCATCAATTCGGGTGGCAGAAATTTTAAACGATCCGTCTTCTTCTAGTTGAGGTTTTGGTAATTCAAATACTTCGTGATTACCCCTGTCATAAGGAACCCATGTCTGATTATTAAGGAAAAAACCGAGGGTATGCTCACCCGTTTTGGTGATCGGAGGAAGAACTGAATCTGGTGGATTTTTCCTACAGGAAAAAATTACTCCAACAACTACTATGCATATCACTAACAATCCTTCTCTCATACTTTAAAACACGGCCTTTCTCATAAGAAGGTTGGGGATTTTTGATGAAATGTATGGATTATTTATTGTGTGGTATTTTTTTCCTAAGATTCACGTGATAACAGGAAATTCGCTAATGCTCTGAGTGGCATTTTTTTAGCATCATCTACTTGGATACTATCTAGTTTTTCCATGGCAGATCTGTAAAATATCTCCATTTGCTTTTGCGCCTTTTCCTGAATATTTAATTCAGAATAAATGGCCTTCACTTCTCGTACTTTTTTCTCTGGGTCTGTTTCTTCAAACAATGATTTTAACCGGGCAAGTTGTTCACCGTTGGCAGTTTCCAAGGCCGTGAGCAATAAATACGTTTTTTTGTTGGCGAGTATATCTCCTCCTACCTGCTTTCCAAACTTACTTTGGTCAGCATAAACATCCAGAATGTCATCCTGTAACTGAAACGCAATTCCCAGATTTGTTCCAAAATCATAAAGATCCTGTGCATCTTTTTCTGAAGCACCACCGACAATTGCTCCAAGCTGTAAACTACAGCCAAGAAGTACAGCAGTTTTTTTACGGATCATGGTTATGTATTGTTCAATATCCACGTCATCACGTGTTTCATGATCCATGTCCATTTGTTGCCCTTCACATACCTCAATAGCAGTGATATTATATAACTTCAGAATCTTTGGTAAGATATCAGGATTGTATTGAACCAGTTTTTGATACGATTCGATCATCATCCGGTCACCGCTTAACAAACCAACTCTTTCGTTCCATTTTTTATGGACCGTGGTTTTTCCTCTCCTAAGAGGAGCCTCATCCATTATGTCGTCGTGGATGAGTGTGAAATTGTGAAATATTTCTACGCTCAGTGCCGCATTTTTTGCATTTTCAAAATCACCTGAAAATAACTCGCAGGCCATCATTGATAGAATGGGCCTCATTCTCTTTCCACCAAGGTCAAGAATATATTTTACAGGTTCATAGAGCTCTGACGGAGTACTGGGAAACTGCGTATTGGCAATCTCATTGGAGATATAATTACGATAAACTTCTATTCTGCTAAGCATCTCTGATATGTTTTCAGCTTTCTTCATAGTCATGAACAGCTTGCTTTAAAATAAGTTCGGCTATTCTGGTTTATCGTTTGATTTTTTATTGATGCCCCCTTCGTTGGTGAGGGTTTCCTCGGGACTATTTTCTCCTTCACCCGTTTGCCCGTTACTTTTCTTTGTATCCTCCTCCTTATACCGCTCAAGCGTTTGCTCTATTTCAAGATGATCCAACTCAATGTCTTCTTCCTCGTTATATAACTGTAAAAGCGGTTCGCGCATAGCCCGGTCAGTGATCTTTTTCTCCATACCCAGTAATAAACTTGGTAAGATCATCAGGTTAGCAAACATAGCTATTAGTAAAGTCAGGGAAACCAATAATCCCAGTGCTTTTGTTCCTCCGAATTGAGAGAAGGTGAACATGAGGAATCCAAAAAACAATACAATGGACGTATAGATCATGGAAATCCCCGTTTCTCTTAGCGCAACCAAAATGCAACGCCTCAAATCGTGTCGATAACCTTTCATTTCTTGCCTGAACTTTGCCAGGAAGTGAATGGTGTCATCTACTGAAATACCAAATGCAATACTAAACACTAAAAGCGTGGATGGTTTTATAGGAATACCAGTGTAGCCCATAATACCAGCTGTAAAAAGTAGTGGAATAAAATTAGGAACCAATGAGGCAACGACCATTCGCCAGGAGCCAAAAAGTAATGCCATAAGACATCCGATTACAACAATGGCTATGCCCAATGAAATAAACAGGTTGGTAACCAGGTATTGTGTTCCGTTAGAGGCCACAACTGATGTACCTGTAATTATTACACCCCATTCGTGTTGATTGATCAATTTTTGTAAACTATCATTAAATCCAACTTCATTCTCCTTTGTTGCCAACTCTTCAGAATCAAAAACATCATACATTTTTGTTAGACCAACCTCCATTGCCGGAACGCGATCGTAAATTTCCTGAATAGCAGTCGCTTTTTCATCCCCATTCGAAGATTTAACTACCTGTAGTTTTTCTACAAGGAACTCATGATCAGGGTTGACAATTTTGTGGATTATTGGATGGATAGAGTCGACAATTCCCTGTATTTCGTAGGAGCCGGTGTCTTTTATTTGAAGCGAGATACGTGTAAGTGTCTGTGTAGAATCTAAAAGCGCCGTATTGTTTGTTTCAACATTGGTGTTTTCCAGATACTCATTAATCTCTTTCAGTTGCATTGTAGATGGAATCTCAAACTTATCCCTGTCACCATTGTGATAAGCCATGTTGACTAATTTAATTCCATCAGCCAGGGAAATGGACTTTGAAAACTCATCAAATCCAGCCAGGTATTGCTGTACCTCTTCTATTTCTTGAAAGCGTTTATAAAAGCTACCAGGTTTCTTAGTGTCAAGAATTATGTCAAAAGGAATTGACCCACCAAAATTCTTTTCAATGAATCGAAGATCGGTAGTAATTGGGTCATCTTTTGGTAAGTCTCCAGTTATATTCCCTGTTGCTTTGGTTTGAATCAGACCAATTGTCGCGACAATAACGAGTATACCAGTCGCGGCAAAAACGGCTTTCCTTCTATACAGGCTCAAAAACTCGAGCTTCTCAACTGCCAAGTGCAGCCACTGTTTTTCTAAATGTTTAAGGTGTTTAGGCTTTGGAATAGCCGAATAACTCAATACAATTGGGAGAATTGTGATTGACAAAACAAATACTGCCAGAATATTGATTGAGGCGATAATCCCAAATTCTGATAAACGCTCAGAGTTAGTAAAAATAAAGGTGGAAAATCCGAGAGCCGTAGTTAGGTTCGTCAAAAAAGTTGCGTTCCCAATTTTCTGAATTACACGCGATAAAGCTTTTGCTTTGTTCCCATGTGAAATAATCTCCTGATGGAACTTATTGATGAGGAAAATACAGTTTGGAATGGAGATAACAATGATTAATGGAGGAATTAACACCATCAAGATTGACAACTGAAAATCAAATGCTCCAATGGATCCCAACGACCAGATAACACCAAATAACACAACTATGTTACAGATGATAACAATCTTAATTGACCGAAAGAAGACAAAGAGTAACAGCGAGGTCATGAATATAGACAACGCAATAAATAATCCCAGCTCACCTTTGAGTTTGGCACCAACAGCAACCCGGATATGTGGCATCCCCGAAATTCTTACTTCACCTAAAATATCTTCATATTCCTTGGCAACATTTTCAACTTCAAACAGAACGTTGGCCGTTTGAATATCTTTCATGATATGTTCTGAGACAAACAACAACATGAGGGAGGTGTGGGTTTCCTTGTTGAAAATAAAACCGTTATACACCGGATGGTTTCGAACAATTTCTTTGACCCTGTCAACCTCTTCCTGTGTCTCAGGCTTCTTCTTCAGGACTTTTTCAAAATAAAAATTCTCAGCTACTGAATCTTTATGCAACTCATAGATGTGGGCTTCAGACATTACGGAATCTACCGCATCAAATTCTGCAACACGTTCACCTAATTCATACCAGGCGGCAAACTTCTCGACGGTATACAATTCGTCATTTTGAATACAAAATATGAGCAGCGATTCATTGCCACCAAATCGTGTTTTTAAAAGCTGGTAATCTTTTTTAGGTTGTGAATCCTTAGGCAACATAGTGCCATAGGTATTATCTATCTTGATGTTTGTGGCAGCAAAGTACCCAAATACCACTGACACCCCTAATAACAGGGAGAGTATCATTATACGGTACCTCAATATAAATTGGGAGAGTTTAAACCACATGGATCAAAAAAACCATTTAAGAGAGCAAAAGTACACAATCGAATTGTAAATACAGGAGATTCAGAAAGAATTGTACCAACTTTTAATATGTTTTAGATTATTTCTGAAAATTGATAAATTCTTGTGGGTTTAAAGGGATTCCTTTCTTCCAAATTTCAAAATGCAAATGTGGACCGGTTGTATGCTTTCCACTTGTGCCTACTAAGCCAAGAGGATCAGCAGTTTGCACCTTATCTCCTACTTTTTTCAAAATGGATGAACAGTGTTTATATACAGAAATATAATCATTGCTGTGTTGAACCATGACAACGTTGCCCTCGTTGGTGGTCGATCCGGTGAAAATAACAACGCCTTCGAGACAACTTTTAATGGGGGTATCCGGTTCGGTAACCACATCAACACCAAGGTGTTTTTTATCCGGGTTAAACGAGCGAGAAACTGTTCCGGTAACAGGTGCAGAGAAAAACGCATACGCTTGTTCCGTTTGTGGAATATCTTCGTTTTCTACAATTGATCGTAAGATAGAATCCTGCTCGGATTTTGAAAAATCAGCATCATAGTTTACATAAAGACTGTCACTTGAGCTTGAATTGTATAAAGAGTCGTCAAATGGCTCTCCCAGCAAAATTTTCTGTAAATCATCAATATATTTTTGACGAGAACGAATCTGATTATTGAGTGAATCAATCATTTGGCTGTTTTCGTAAATCTGCTCCACAGAAGATTTTGGAGGAATATCCAAAAAGAGATTAGAAAGGACCGTGTACCGTATCAAAAAAAACAGTACCACAATAATCGTAATGGTGTATAAGGCCAAAAGCGAATATAAATTCAGGATAGATACTTTAAAACTCCATTTTTCGTGATAATTTGCAGCATTGATTAGGCTGAGTTTGTACTTTTCTCTTCCCTTTTCAAGTTTTCTCTTTATCCAGTCTGAAAATCCCATAGAATTAATTTCAAAGTTACTGTTTATCCCTTAATATGGTTCATTGAACGATTAATGAATCAGCATTTTAATAAATAAGAAGGATATTTGGCTCGCTTTTTGTAATATATAGACAACTTAATGCTTTGAAAACTCGTTTACTAAGTAAGGGAGTTTCAGACAATAAAGTGTAACTTTATAGGTTGACCAAAACCCGGAAGCAGTTAAAATAATTAATGCAAAAATTAGTCTACATATTTTTTTCTTTCCTTATGGTCTTAACGACCAGTGTAGGCTATGGTCAGTTAACTACCTCTACTACACAAACTCCAGCACAATTGGTGTCTAATGTTTTAGTAGGTAATGGCGTTGCGGTTTCTAATATTTCTTATAGTGGTTCAGCTAGTGCGATCGGTTCGTTCAATGGCGCGTCAACTAATATTGGTTTGAATAGTGGAATTATATTAACCACAGGTACCGTTAACAATACCGGTGACGGACCACATGGCCCTAACAACACAGGTTCGGCTGGTGTAGACAACGGTGTTGGAGGAAACACCCTACTTAACGGGATTTCTGGAAACACCACCTATAATGCTGCTGTTTTAGAATTTGATTTTGTTCCACAGGCCGATTCAATCCGCTTTAAATATGTTTTTGCTTCTGAAGAATATCCGGAATATGTTTGTTCAGACTTCAATGATGTTTTTGCATTCTTTATCTCCGGACCCAACCCGGGAGGCGGCACATATAACAATCAAAATATTGCACTGATACCTGGCACAAGTATTCCAATCGCTATAAATAACGTCAATAGTGGATCAGTTGGTTCCAATGGAGATGCAGTGAATTGTGGCAGCTTTGGGTTGTCAAATTCGCAGTATTATGTAAATAATACAAGTGGAACGACAATTCAGTATGATGGGTTTACCGTACCACTTGAGGCTAAAGCAAATGTAGTGTGTGGTGCTACTTATCATTTGGTTATAGCTGTAGCAGATGTTTCAGATGGAGTGTGGGATTCAGGAATTTTCCTTGAAGCCAACAGTTTAACAAGTTTTGCACCGGTAGAAATGTCACATAGCCTTGCATTGGATGGATTTGGAAATAATTTTACCATGGCGGAGGGTTGTGAGACAGCTACTGTTACTATTACCCGACCATCCAGTGTAGCGCAGGATGCACTTTCAATACCGGTTATGGTATCGGGTACAGCAACAGAGGGGACTGATTATACGAGCATACCAAACTCTATTAATTTTGCAGTTGGTCAAACTACGGTAACGTTCAGTTTTGATATTATTGGAGATGCGCTTGCTGAAGGAACTGAGTCTGTCATTATACAACTCAATCAACCAGACCCCTGCGGGAATAACAACTTTATTACACTGGAGCTAGAAATTCAGGATATAAACCCACTGCAGGTCACGGTTCCAGATGTAACTGTTCACTGTCCGGGCGAGGACGCTTATATGATTGCCAATGTCACGGGTGGGCTAGAGCCATATACCTTTAGTTGGGATGTCGGTGGAAATGACGATAGTTTACTGGTTAATCCTACAACAACATCTTCTTATACTGTAACAGTGAATGATGCATGCATTGGAAACCCAGTAGACGGTTCAGGGTCAGTCATTGTCCCGGTTTACCCACCTTTACAGTTATTTCACTCACCGGACACCTCTGTTTTATGTCCAAATACCCCTCATACATTCTATGCAGAAGCAACTGGTGGTGAAGGAGGTTATGTTTATACCTGGTATGAAGGAAATACGGTAGTTGGAACCGGTCCGTCACTGGATATATCTCCTATGGTTACAACAACCTATACAATTACTGTTACAGATGGTTGCGGGTTAGAAATTTCAGATGACATTACATATACAGTGCAAGCGAGTGTTTTACAACTTACCATGAGTCCTGACCAGTTAGTATGTCCAGGTGATTCAGCTGAGATTGATGTTCAAGCCTCCTTGGGATTAGGTAATTACACCTATTACTGGCATCACTCCGGTGAAACAACGCCAGAGGTTACGGTGTGGCCAAATGAAACCACTGCCTATACCGTTTCAGTTGAGGATGATTGTCATACCTATAGTATAGAAGGCACAACAACTGTGAAGGTCGTTCGCCCGCAAGCTAGTTTCCAGGTACTCACTTCTGATCCAATGGAAGGTTTACCGGTTTCATTCTATAATACTTCACATGGAGATGTAGCATGGGATTGGGACCTGGGCAATGGTGAAACATCCATAGATCACTCACCAACTACAACTTATTCTGAATGGGGGTATTACAATGTCACACTGATTGCTTATAATGAAATAGGGTGTACTGATACTGCTTACGGACAAGTGTATATCAAACCGGAATTCTATTTTTATGCACCAAATGCTTTTACTCCTGATGGTAACAGGTTGAACAATGAATACCAGGTTTCAGTTATTGGAGCAATTGATTTTGAATTCCAGATCTTTAATCGTTGGGGTGAACTAATATATTCTACAACAGATCAATATTTTCGTTGGGATGGAACCTATAAAAACTATCCTGTACAGGATGGTGTTTTGGTATGGAAAGCTAAAGTGGTAGACAGAGAGGAAAATATCCACACTTATAGTGGGACCATCACGGTACTGAGGTAATTAATTATACATTTGTCTAAAGATGTAAATTGATGCGCCTTAGATCATTAACTTTTATTTTCAGTTTCGTTTTTTGTATTGCGCTTATTTCTTGTGGTAATAAGGAATTTAATGAACCGTTGACCGAAGGTACTCCTCAAGATTCTGATTGGACAGACTCTATCTATGGTAAATTAAATGCCCGACAACAATACTACCAACATCTGATTATTGAGATTCCTCGCTATTACCAATTAAACACGGATTCTTTGCTTGGGTGGATCAGTGAAAATCAACCCGGCGGAATCAAGTTTCAAAAATGGCATCCTGATACTATTCAGATAGTGAAAAATGCCTTGGATACCTTGCCCATAATTCGTCCTTTTATTTATTGTAATTACTTTGAATTTCTTGATTTACCTCAGTATCCATATTGGGAGTCTAACACCTTAAATAGGAAACTTGAATTCACAAAAATATTTCAGAAATCTGGTATGAATTTGTTGGATATGGAATTTACCATTACCAAATCTCCCAGTACTATTCAATGGCTTGATACTATAAAGAATGCACAATCTGTTTATGTCATATCTGATCATTTTAGTGATGAAAATTTATCGGAAGATTTTGGCAATTTTATGTCGGCTATACAACGGTATGATTATCCTGTGAATGTTACTGTTTCAACTATAGACACTGCAAAATTCGAAAATTTCAGAACCCTGACAGGATACAATGGATTGTTTATTTTAAATGCTCCTACTAAAAATATTAACAATCTGCTTGCAGGTGGAGCTGACCTGATAATTAAACACATTGAATCAGGAGATGTTTTTTCAACCTGGAGTAACAGTTCTGAGGAATTTGAGAAAAGTACGAAACGAATATTGAATATCAAAAGTCGTCTGAATAAGAAGAAGAGAGTTCAACACCTGGAAGCAGAATGGCAGTATACCCGTCTGAATTTAGTTCATAATAGTGTTAGCTTAATATCTGATAAGAGTAAAATGATACCGTTTGACGGAAGATTTTACGTGTATTCTGGAGAGACAACCAAACTGAGCGGAAAAATCAGAAAAGAAGTAGGAGTTCGATTTCAACGATCAGATCTGAGTAAAGAATCAGTGGAACGAATTGCTGATAAAAAGGGAGATAAAGTGTTAATACTGCATGATTCTGTTGATGTAGCTGCACTTAATTACATTAACAAGTTGGACAAAAACGATAATGTACTCGTGTGTTTTCAATCAACTGATCAGTACGAGCAAATTAAGAAGACGCCCAATTTGTTATTTATCCCTAAGGTGCTGGCCGAATCTAATAACCTTTTGTTTCAACAGCTTTCCAGTAGGTTAGATTTAAATGGTGATTTTATATACAAGGATTCAGCTCATACAGGGATTAGACATAAGAAGACGTTGCTTGCTCGCACAATTCCTGAGTATAGTGGTCTGGATTCTGATACACTGGGAAGAATTAATTGGGCAATTAATGACGCTATTCGGGGTAGAGCCTTCCCTGGATGTCAGGTTTTACTGGCAAAAAATGGGTGTATTATTTATGACAAACAATTCGGTTATCACTCGTACAAACGTCAAAAACTGGTAACAGATGAATCCATTTATGATCTGGCATCTATTACAAAAGTGGTGGCAACTACTCTGATGGGCATGAAGCTATGGGAGCTAGGAAAATATCAGTTGAACGATAGCCTGGAAGATTATTTACCGGATACACTTAAAGATTACATTCCTTACCCCAGTACCATTAGAAATATTACCTTTCAGGAGCTTTTCATTCATAAAAGTGGCTTACCGCCTGGGTTTCCTTTGATTCGCTATCTTGATTATAAAACAGAAGACATTGGCGCTTTTGATAAGTACTACTGTGATCGGTCAGACTCAACATATTGTATTGAAGTAGCAGAAGGCTTTTATATGGATCGTGAGTATAAAGATTCTATGTGGTTGAAGTTGAATCAAATGTGGTTAGATCCTGCCAAACCATATAAGTACAGTGACGTGAACATGAATACCTTGTTTTATATGTTCAAACGTATAATTGACATGGACCCGAAGTTCTTTGGGTTCAAAGAATCAAAGAAAAGGCTGGAGGGTAGAAATTTATACGTGGAGTACCTGTACAAAACCTTTTACAAACCATTGGGAATGAACCGAACAAGATTTAAACCTCTGGAGAAATTCGCACGGCAAAGTATCGTGCCAACAGAAGATGAAACATTTTGGAGAAATCAGTTGCTGCAGGGCCATGTTCATGATCCCAATGCTGCGCTAATGGGCGGCATTGCCGGAAATGCCGGGATGTTTTCCACCACGAATGATCTGGTAAAACTTTGTCAAATGTGGTTGAATAAAGGGGTTTATGGAGGAAAGCGTTACCTAAATACTGCCACAGTTGAGAAATTTACTTCTGTGGCAGAAGATTCGCACCGTGGCCTTGGATTTAACAAACGTTCTATAAGCACCACCGGATTTGGAATGGCAGATTCGTGTTCCATTGCTACTTATGGTCATACCGGCTTTACAGGCACCTGCTTTTGGGTTGATCCGGAAGAAGACTTAATCTATATCTTTTTATCCAACCGCGTTCACCCGAAAGTGAATAATCGTATTTATCAGTACGGTATAAGGAAACGCGTGCACAACGCAGCGTATGACGCCCGGTTAATTTTCTAGAGGCATTTTGTGCGTCCGCCATCAACCGGAACATTTATACCGTTAATATAGCTGGCTGCAGGCGAAGCTAGAAATGCAACGGCATTAGCAATTTCCTCCGGTTGTGCTACTCGCTTCATAGGTGATGCTTCACTCATCTCATTTAAAATATCGTCGTAGCTGCGCCCGGTTTTCTTGGCTTTAGCTTCAATGATTTGTTTGAGTCGTGCTGTGTTTGTGGCACCAGGTAAGACATTATTCACGGTAATATTAAACTGTCCTAGTTCATTAGCTAAAGTTTTACTCCAGTTAGCTACTGCTCCACGAATTGTATTTGAAACACCAAGGTTTGGCAAGGGCTGCTTAACTGAAGTAGAAATAATATTAATGATCCGTCCATAGCCGGCAGACTTCATTCCGTCTTTCACTGCACCCACCAAAATATGATTACAAATAAGGTGCATATTAAAGGCAATTCTAAATTCATCAATATCTGCTTCGTTAGCTGGCCCACCAGCCGGTCCACCTGTATTGTTGATCAGTATATGAACAGTTTTTCCGGGAAGAAAATCAGCTAACTTATGTTCTAACTCATCCGCTTTGGAAAAATCAGCTGTTAAATATTCATGTACCTGGCCTTCCGAGGTGTCCAACTGAGACATTACCTCTTTAAGTTTTTCTTCGTTCCGTGCAATTAAAATAATTTTTGCTCCCTGTCTTGCTAATTCTTCTGCAGTAGCTTTTCCAATACCTTGTGTACTTCCACAAACGATAGCAGTTTTATGAGATAGGTCCAGATTCATAATGCTCTTATATTTTATAACAAAGTTAGCAACATATTGACTTAACTTTTGTGGCAAGTGAGTTTTCTTATGTAATGAATTTGTTCACCATATAACAGCAGAATATTATAATGTTATATATATAACAATTTAGCAACACATATCAAGGCTTACTAAATCGGTTTAGAGCTTTTAATCGTTTCATGAACTGCTGGACAACAGAGCGTTTAGTGATATAGGATTAATCTATCAAGACGCTAGGATAAACACCTGGTTTACTGTGACAACCGGAAAATAACATTGACTAACGGTAATCATATTAATACCTTTGCATACTTATCACAATAAAAAATGATTTTAGATATGAAGAAAATTTTACTTATTTCCGTAGGGACGTTTTTAGGCTTGACCTCTTTTGGTCAGGTGATTAACACGTTCCCGTATGTTGAAGACTTTGAAGGAGAGGGCATAAGCACCTCTTGTTCAGGTTATGTAATGTTATCCACTGGTTGGTCAAATGACGCAGCTGACAGTGGTAACGATTGGAATGGTGACATTGGAGGAACTGGATCCGGTGGAACAGGTCCTTCTGTCGATTATAATCCGGGAACAGGAACTGGTCATTATATGTATACAGAAACTTCTGGTTGTTCTAGTGACACACGAAACATGTTATCTCCTTGGTTTGATTTAACTGGTAACACTGGGGCTGAAGTAAGCTTCGCTTACCACATGCTTGGCGCTACCATGGGAACTATGGCACTAGAATATAGAGTCGGAATCAATGATCCATGGACTGGTCTGGTTGCACCATTTACTGATAACGTTAACCTTTGGCAGATTAGTACAACCGATATTGCTTTTTTAACAAGTGAAGATTCCGTTCAATTCAAAGTGGTTGGTAATACAGGAACTTCATTTACAAGTGATATGGCTATTGATAACTTCACTGTCAATGCTGGGTCATTTTCAGGCTCTATTATTAATGTTCAGGATGTAGTTTGTTTTGGACAGGCAACAGGAGAAATGACTGCTACCTCTCAATTTGGTGTAGCACCTATTTCCTACGCATGGAGTAATGGTGATACAACGGCAACAATTTCAGGTTTAACACCAGGAGAATACTGCTGTATCTTAACAGATGCGAATTCAAACTCTGTAATTGTATGTGATACGATTTATGATTTAGCACCTTCACCACTTGAAGTTTATGCCCATACACCTTCTGAGTGGATTTGTACAGATTCAATGGGACTTTTGGTTATAGATTCATTAACTGGCGGTGTTCCAGTTGGAACTCAGACTTGCGGAATTTCAGGATTGGGTTGTACAGGATCTGTTGACACACTAAGTTCAAATGCTTCATTTGCAGGGTTCAATTCATCTACTGGTTACCCAAGTCCACTAGGAAACTGGTATTGGGGAGCTAGACATCAAATGGCCTATACGGCTAGCGAATTAACTGCAGCAGGTGTACAACCAGGTAACATATCAGGAATAGCTTTCTATATTGATCCGGTTGCAGGTCTTCAAGGGTCAACACCTAATTTGGATGGATGGAATATTAAACTTGGCTGTTCTCCGGATTCGGTTATGACAGCTTGGGATAATAGTCCTGTAGAAGTTTATCCTCCAACTAACATTACAATTACTACTGGATGGAATTGGTTTGAATTTCCGGCACCATATTTCTGGGATGGAACGAGTACACTAATCGTAGAGACTTGTTTAAACAATTCATCTTTTACAAATAATGCAGCAGTTGGTTATGAAACCACATCCTATACTTCATGCATTTATTATAGAGCGGATGCTTCCGGTGTCTGTGGAAACAACACTATTACAGGTACTTCAAGCAACAGACCTGTAATCAGGTTTACAAATTGTGCAGCAAACGCGAGCTATAACTACACTTATTCGTGGAGTAATGGTGCATCATCAGATACTTCGTATGCTCCTGTAGGAACTTATACACTTACCGTAGAAGATGCTATTGGATGTGTTGATTCAACAGTTCAAATCACCTTTAACGAAAGTGCTCCGGTGAATATTGATGATATGACAATTTGTGAAACTAATCCGGCTGATTATATTGCTACACCTGGGTTTGATTCTTATATGTGGAGTACATCAGAAACAACATCTACAATTTCTATTACTACAGGTGGTACATATTATGTAGATGCAGTTGATTCACTTGGTTGTCCTACTTCTGATACAGCCTATGTTACAGCTATACCTGCACCTGTTTTAGCTGCGTCACCGTCGCCTGAAACATTTGGAGGAGATGGAGCGGTTTATCTTTCTATTTATGGAGATGCCTATCCATTTACTGTAGATTGGGATAATGACGGTACAGGTGATAATGACGATACAGAGAATATCTTCAATTTAACTGCTGGAGATTATACTGTTGTTGTAACTGATACTAATGGGTGTTATTCAACGCTAACAGTTACTGTAACTAGTGTAGTAGGGTTAGAAGAAAACTCATTTGAAATGGCAGTTTACCCGAATCCAGTTCAGGAGTTCGTGAACATTCAATTGACAGAAATTGATGCAAATACTACGTTCCAGGTAATAGATATCAAGGGACAAGTTGTAACTGCTCCAATCGCTGTTATTGATAACATTGCGAAACTTGATATGTCTCAGGTATCTGATGGTATCTACTTCATTCGAGTAACGCACAACGGAACAACGAGAGAAGTGAAGGTTGTGAAGCAATAAGCTTTTAGCAAATTCATATAAAACATTAATGCCCTGTGCTTACGTGCAGGGCATTTTTATTTGTGTATAATTTAGAACGTGTAATTATCAAAACCAATTATCGATTTTATTTGACTATTAGTCGATTTAAATTTTACTTAAAGCAGATTAAAGTGCCGAAAAAAAGGAGTTATCCAATGCAACAAATGTCATTCGGCTAAATGAATATTTCGAACCTATTATCCCATAAAAAATAGGTCTATTTTTGGCGGAAATTAAATATTAGCTATGATACGAAAATTACTTTTTAGTGCATTTGTGATTTGCGGAGTAAACGCATTTTCTCAAAGCACATGTACTGACCCACAGGGCTTTATTGTCCCGGATCTTGCGGTACAAACTTTCCCTTCTACCGGAGGTTATTATGAATTTAATGCTGTCTCCGGATGTACTTATTATTTTAGTCACTGTCAACAAGGAGGTTCCTATACAGGAGATACTTACCTTATTGTTACGGATGATCTGAATAACTTCCAGGCAGGAAATGATGACTGGTGCGGATTAGGGTCTGAACTAACATGGAACGCAACCTTTACAGGTGTTGCTCGCATTCACCTGGGAGTTTGTTGTGGAGGAACCGGAACTTGTAGTGGTGGACCAACCAGAGTATTAGCCTACTGGTCAAGCTGTGCTGCTTGTACAACTGCTGAACCAGTAACTGTCTCACCTGTTTCACCAGTTTGTAATTCAGGAGATTTTACGTTGGTGGCATCTTCTGCAGATCCGTTGTCGTGGTTTTCAACGCCGAATACTGGTAATCCACCACTTGCAACGGGTAGTACGTATAATACAGGTGTAATATCGTCTACAACTTCATATTGGGTTGCCTCGTATGACCCTGACAGTGCATGTTTTGGACCTCCTGTAGAGGTTATCGCTGAGGTTCAAACACCACTTACTTTAACTTATTCAGGAGATTCGACTTTCTGTGATAATGGTGACGCATTCACACCAAATTTCTCTCCTGGTGGCGGAACTTTTACCGGAACGGGGATTGTAAATAATGAATTTGATCCGGCAACGGCAGGAACAGGAACACACATGGTATATTATAATGCAGATGATGCCTGTAACTCTAATGATTCGGTTGAGTTTACCGTACAGGCGGCTACAACGGATCCAACACTATATGCCTGTGAAGATAGCACAGTTGTAATAACAGGTTCAGGACCTGGGATAGGCTGGTATACTTCACAATTGAATAATTCTCTGGTAGATACGGGTATGGTTATCAACTATACTTTAGCACAATCAATCACTTTATTCTATGGAGATATGCCTCCATCATTCTATATCGATACAATTACCGCAACAAACATAACGGTATCGGATCACAACACCTACACAGGTGATGACAGAAGTGGTGTAGCTATATCTCAAAACTATTTTTACATAGTTGGAGATAATAACACGGGACGAATTGATCTTGATTTTGTGGGACCATGGACGTCGTGGCCAAGAAGAGACGGAATCTTTTCAGATCTTCAAACAGGACAACTTTATACGCTTTGGAATGGAACTACTGACCCGGTTGGAACTTTTCTGGGATCAGATTACACCATTACCCACATTGCTCCAATGGATGAAGACCTGAATATTCAATCAGGATCAGCTATTACATTGTCTACACCAATTGTTGTGAATAACAGCTCAGGAGACTTTGGAATTTTTGCTGGTTCAGGTATGGTAATTATCTGGGCTTCTCAGAATCAAACATTTTATCAAATTGATATTATGTCCGGAAATGTTACAACTCTTGGAACAGGTGCACTAACGGCACAAAACACTGAGAATATTGCTTTTTGGGGTGTTGCGGAAATTTACAATGGAGACCCATCTGTAACATACAGAGCTAGTGGAACCCAAAGCATAAACAGGTTTGTGATACCATCAACAAGTACTATGACGGTAGCTAGTTTTGCCGGATTGAGTGACATGGGATGTTTCACAGCGAATCCTATAAATAACAGATTCTATTTTCACCATGAGTACTCAAGTCCTAGCTTTGGAGGTACATCTGAAACTGCTGGTTTCTGTGATCTTGTGCTTGCAACTTCCGCTGGTGGCCCACAAGTGTGTAGAACAGGAGTTCCATTAATCGTTTCTAAACCTCAGCTTGATCTTGGATTAGATACAACGATTTGTTCAAATGATCCTTTAACACTAGACCCGGGTGCAGGATTTGATTCCTACAGCTGGTCAACTGGTGAAACTACACAAACAATTTCTGCAGCAAATGTTGGTACCTATGATGTAACGGTCACCGATTCGCTTGGGTGTCCAAACAGCGATACAATCAACATTGATGTAAATGTGGTTACTGAAGTTGATTTGGGTGGTGATGTTACTGTGTGTAATTATCAGTTAGTTGTGTTGAACGCAGGAGGAGGATATGTATCTTACTCATGGAACACGGGAGAATCTTCTCAGTTGATTTATGTAGAAACCGATACATTAACAATTGGTAACAACACAATGACTGTTACCGCTCTGGATAATAATGGATGTACAACAACAGATAACATGGATATTATTGTTGAAGACTGTGCAGGATTAGAAGAATCAGAAATGATTCTATTAGCATATCCTAACCCGGTTGATGATGTATTAAATATTCAATTAATTAACGCAGATGCAAATGCTTCTATCGTTATTTTAGATATCACCGGGAAAATTGTATCAGATCAATTCAGTGTCAAAAATGGCCTAATGAAGATTGATATGAGCAAATATACGGATGGTGTTTATTTTGTTCGTGTTATCTCAGGTGACACTGTACAAGATGTAAAAGTTATTAAACAATAGTTTAAATCAGTTCTGATAAGAAACGTCCGTGTCAATTTGATGCGGACGTTTTTTTATTTCTATGATAATTATCAGAATGGCCAATCCATCTTTTTATTAACTTCATATCAAAATCGTAATATCATGGCAATAGCACCTCCTTTTAACTTAAAAAAATGGATAGATGAAAACAGGGACTTGCTCAAACCCCCGGTGTCTAATAAGAATTTATATACAGAATCAGGCGACTACATTGTCATGATCGTAGGTGGCCCAAACGCACGAAAAGATTATCACTATAACGAAACGGAAGAGCTGTTTTATCAGTTAGAAGGCGATATTGTTGTTACCATTCAAGAAAATGGTGAGGCACGTAAAGTAGCTATCAAGGCGGGTGATATGTTTCTCCTTCCTGCCAAAGTTCCACACAACCCGGTTCGTCCTGCTAATTCTGTCGGCCTTGTGGTTGAACGCGTGAGAAAAGGAACAGATTATAAAGATGGGTTAATGTGGTTTTGTGATAATTGTAATAATCAATTACACGCTACCTATTTTGAGCTTAATAATGTGGAGAAGGACTTCCAACCTAGATTTAAGGAGTTTTATACATCTGAAGATTTGCGGACCTGTGATAAATGTGGTCACGTTATGGAAGTAGATGAACGATTTATTGATTGAAATAATTTATTTCAATACGACAATATGTCCTCTCATTATGTGAGGTGTATCGCTTAGATCTACGAAACGAACCTGCCATACATAAACACCATCTGGAACCAATGTCCCGTTATAGGATCCATCCCATTTTTCATCTACCGAGTTTAGTGTTTTAATCAACTCTCCCCAACGGTTGAAAATCAACATCTGAAATTCTTTGATATTAAGAGCTTCAGCTTTAAAGTAATTATTAAATGCATCACCATTTGGAGTAAAAGCGTTTGGAATAAAAACAAGAGGATCAAAATATATGGGTACGGTTGCCCAGTTGGTACAACCATTCACATCAGTAACAGTAGCTGTATAAACGTATTCATATTCGGGCCAAACAAATGGATCTGTACAATCTAAACAGCTGATGTTATAATCTGGCCCCCAACTAATCACACCATCTCCTTGTGCCCAAATATGTATGGTATCTTCCAGGACTGCGTAAACCTCTGGTGAAACTTCAATACTCGGAATAGGATAAAGAAAAACATTTGTAAACTGAGTATCCCGACAACCATGTTCATCTTCAATAATAACCTGGTACTGTGTGCTTGTTGGTGGTGTCGCTACAGTGGTGGCCTGTGTAGATCCGGTAAGGTGAGCTGACGGGGACCACCAGTAATTTACACCACCCGTAGCCCATAGAATAGCTGAGTTGCCGTTACACACTGTAGTGTCAGGGTTTGCTTCTCCCTCAACAACAATAACATGCACGATTACTGAATCAGGTGTAATTCCGCATGCATTAATGGCATCTACATAATAAATAGTATCAACTTGAGGGTAAATGACGGGGTTACTTGAAGTTAAACTACTAATATTATAATTTGGAGTCCATTGATATGATGTACCTCCACTTATTGACAAAGTTATACTCGCTCCTTTGCATATAAATACTTCATCTTCAAGAATTGGAAAAGGAATATCTTGATCTACCCAAACTTGCGTAGTAGCCTCAATATTACATCCATCTGTAGTTGTAATGTTCAAGGTATAATCTGTTGTTGTTGTAGGTGACGCCAACGGTGATGCACTATTTGGATTGTCCAGAGATGCACTTGGCGACCACGAATAGGTTCCACCTCCAGTAGCAAACAGGGCCGTAGTATCTCCAGCACAAATTGCGGTATTAGGACTGATACTGTGTGTTGTATCATGGAGTGATACAGTTACGTCCAGTTGGCTGTTTCCACATATACTTGTAATATCTACTGTGAAGGTTGTTTCTGTAGTGATTGTAGCTACTGGAGTAGCACTGCTTGGGTCATCTAGTAGATTAGCTGGCCCCCAACTGTAAGTGTCTCCTCCATTTACCCATAATTCAACCACATCACCCGGACAAATTGTATCACTTAATGCACCTGCTTGCGGTTGATCGGTTTGTACGCTCACGTTTATGTAAGCAGTGTCAGGTTCAAAACACCCGTCTAGATCAGTTACAATTAGGGTAACAAGGTAATTTCCCGGATTTTGATAGGCATGGGAAGGTTGAAATGCAGTGGAAGTTTGTCCATCACCGAAATCCCAGAAATATTGGTTACCATTTTGCGAGTCATTAATGAAGTTCACGGGGTCAGGAAAACATACAACTGGTTGAGCAGCACTGATTATGGCCTCAAGCTTAGAAAGCTCAAATAAAAATGCAGCCAAATTACAATTACTGGAATTATTCGTTTGAGAAAATACACCGGGTGTTGTAGGAAATCCGTTGACATTTCCACCACACGCAGCGCATACGGCATGGTATACCCCTCCTTCTTTATCAAATCGTGATGTTCCACCATCTACATGATCTCCATTTCCGGTTAAAGTTCCCATATAGGTTGAGTACATTAAGTTCATCATATCCTGATCAAATTGCGCCAGGTAAAAGTTGTTTCCATTTGTTGTTGGTTGATAGGCGTCCGGAGTAATTGGCATTCCACTACTTGAACTATTAGCCGCAAGGAAAGCGGTGTTGGTTATGCCACCCCAGCCGGCAATATAAATATGGTAGCAGTCAGAGACTAAAAAAGCGGTAGGTGATAGTTCTTCGTTTCCTGAGCTTGACCCAAATGTAGATGACCATTCATTTGTTGACAAATTATTGGATAGTTTATGGATAAATTGACCACTATTGGGATTGTTATAATGGCCAGGAGTGATGGGATAAGAACCTCTTGTTTGTCCATATACATAAACAAAGTCGTCTGGGTCAAGTTGAACGAAAAATGCCTGATCGTAATCATTGGTTCCTAAATAGGTAGAAGTAGGACTGCCATATGTTGGTGCAGCAAAGCGGGTAACATAGCCATCTGCCATACCACCAAAGTAAGTACTGTTAAGTCCGGATGAAACTCCAGGAAAGTTAGTGCTCATTGTTCCACCAGCCACGTAAACATCTCCATTAGAAGCTATTTGAACTGAATTTCCGGATTCAAGATCAGAACCACCCAGGTAGGTGCTCCAGTGCAATGTGGTCATATTTGAGCTAAACTTGGCGACAATTGCATCCTGAACGCCTGAGAGTGAGGTTTGAAATCCACCTTGAATGGGAATATCTGCTGAGCGAGTAGTGGAGCAAATGTAGACACTTCCCAGGTTATCTACCATTATCTCTCCCCGAATCTGATCCCCATAGTTAAAAACAAGGTTGTTTCCAACTGGTGCTATTCCATCTGTATTCGATCCGCCGAAATAAGTTCCGCCTGTCAGCGTGGTTCCTGATCCATTAAGCCTTACTAAAAACAAATCAGCACCTCCTGTGAAATTGAGTGAGTTACTCACCTGAACTGTAGGTCCTCCATTGTGTACCGTTTGATACCCTGTGGAACCTACCGGAAAGTCTGTAGAGGATGTTGCCCCCATAATGTGAAGTTGATCCGATATATCTACAACTATACTATGCGGTGTTTCTGTTCCAGATCCACCTAAAAAAGTGGAGAAAATTATTGCAGTACCTGTTGCATTAAACTTTGTGATCCCAATATCCAGTTGCCCTCCATTAAATGAGGCATCATAGGTTCCTGTGGAAAGCGGATATCCCGAACCGAAAACAATTCCGGCTGCGATCATATTTTTATTGACGTCTGGGCATGCAGTCATACCCCAGTTGTCAGAAGTAGCTCCTGTAAATGTCGAAAATGCCAGATACGGGTCTATTACAAGATCATTGTTAGGATCATAGCCTTCCGGGAATTCAAAATGCATGCGATTATCTTCTAATACGTAGTTACAAGCTACCTTTTTCTTAAATCCATTTACTATCTGATAGGCAACAGGTTTACCCTCAACCAGGTCTCCCAATGTGGTCCGGACCACAAGCTCACCGTTTTCATTTATGAATAGTTCGTCCTGGCCGTCGTAATCTACTTGAAACAAGGATGGATCGGTTCCTGCAGAAACAAGAATATCATATTTCAACGTTGATTTTGCCTCATAGATAGATAAATCGATTCCATCATAAAGTGAGAGATAATTGACCTTTCCACAAGGATATATTCGTGATCGCCATTTGGTTGAGTCATTTCCCAATAAATAATTTTCGTAATGGCTTGCCTGATTTAGTTCTTCAAAAACCGGTTCTGGATTGGCACCAACAAATGTGGTTCGTACTACATGTCCCTTTGGCTCAAAATGCGTATCCCCATCTTCTCCGTTGTGATGTGCGTGATCGTAAATTTCTCGGAGATTGTTAAAGTCATAAGTGAATCCTGTTTTTTCCAGGAACATGTCACCACCGGGAATCTGAATACGGTAAGAAATATTCTGATGCCACTGGCCCCGATTTGGACGTAGCCATATCTCATCCTGCGCCAATGAACTTAGCGTAGATGCAATAATCGCTATCAGAATAATAATTCGTTTCATATTCAATTCCTGATCTAAAACTTTCAAAAACTGACTTTAGGGTTTATACAACCTAACAATAACCTTACCAAATCGCACAAACTTAAAAGTACTAAAAATCAAACGTTTAGATGATTAATTAATGTGTACGGTATAAAGTACTTATTGTTTGGTATAGCTTAGACGTGATTCTTAAGGGTAAAGTTTGCTGAAACTTAGAATGTTTCTTCGTTTACGAGATTACCCTCTTCGTCATAGAATGTCCACGTTCCGACTTTTATATCGTTTTTGTATTCACCTACGTATCTTACCTGCCCATTCGGGTAAAACGAAAGGGAGTGTCCATCTCTTTTTCCATCAATATAATAGGATTCACTCCACTTAACACCGGTTTCGTAATATGCTATCCAAAGTCCTTCGCGATTACCGTTCTCATTGATTTTTCCTTCCATTTTGACCTGGCCATTTGGAAAGTACTCAACAGTTTTAGAGGGATCGCTTTGTTCGCTATTTGGGGCGACATTTGTAGAACTCGTGTCCGGTGATTCTGTACTCACAACACTATCGGATTCTGACTCGTTTCCATTGTCATTACAAGAACTTAAGATTGCAAGAATGAATAAAAAATAGAAATACTTCATTTTATTTTTCTCGATTTACTGTGTACTCAACAAGACCAATTAAGGCTCTTTTTGCTTCATTATCTTCAATGTCCCTTATTACCTCCAATGCTTCATCTTTGAGTTGCATCATTCGATTATAGGCGTACTTAACTCCTCCGGATTCTACTACTTTTTTAATGGCTTTCCGAATATATTTTTGTTCTTCATTGTGATTTTTAACCACATTGATCAGCCATTTACGGTCAGCTTTACTAGCCGTGTTAAGGGCATATATCAAAGGAAGCGTCATTTTTCTTTCACGAATGTCATTTCCAGTCGGTTTCCCAATTTTTTTATCTGTTCCGTAATCAAAAATGTCGTCTTTAATCTGAAAAGCAAGACCTACGAGTTCTCCAAAGCGTTTCATCTTTTGAACCATAGCAGGATCATCACTGACAGAAGCAGCTCCAGCGGCACAGCATGAAGCGATAAGAGAAGCAGTTTTTTGACGAATAATATCAAAATAAATGTCTTCCGTAATGTCCAGTTTTCTGGCTTTTTCGATTTGAAGCAACTCACCTTCACTCATTTCTCTTACAGCCGTCGACACAATCTTCAGTAATTGAAATTCTTTGTTATCAACCGACATGAGCAATCCCCTGGACAGTAAATAATCACCTACCAGGACTGCAATTTTATTTTTCCAAAGTGCATTCACTGAAAAGAAGCCACGTCTTTCATTTGCATCATCTACGACGTCGTCGTGAACAAGGGTAGCAGTATGTAGTAACTCAATAAGTGATGCTGCTGTGTAAGTAGATTCCTCTACCTTTCCGTTAAGCGTTTTTGCAGTGAGAAAAACAAACATGGGTCGCATTTGTTTTCCTTTTCGCTTGATAATGTAATGGGTGATTTTGTCTAATAAAGCCACCTCAGATTTCATAGACTCTCTGAACTTTTCTTCAAAGACTTTCATTTCCTCCTCAACATTGGCTTTTATGTCCTTAACCTTGACCATTACCTACAAAGATAATTCTCCTGAGTATATTACATGCTGACTTTGGGGTTAAATCCGTTCTGAAGTAATAATATCTGTATGTTTGATTATATCAATCCACTCTTCTACTTCAAGTGCATTTTTCAGGCTAAAGCCCCCAATATTCTCTCTTCTGAGTGTTTTAAGATGAGCTCCGCTATCTAATTTTTGACCAAAATCGTGAGCAATTGAGCGAATATATGTGCCTTTCGAACAAGAAATAACGAAATGAACATCTAATCTGTCTATTTCTGTTATTTCGAAATTACTAATTGTGATTCGCTTTGATTTAAGTTCTACAGTTTCACCTTTACGCGCAAGATCGTAGGCTTTTTTACCTTTAATTTTTTTTGCAGAAAAGGCGGGTGGATACTGATCCTGTTCACCTATCATTCTCCGGGCAATATCATAAATAAGGTCAGCTGTTATATGTTCCGTGGGATATTTCTGATCTATTTCCGTTTCAAGATCGTAGGAAGGCGTACTAGCACCAAGGCGAATAATTCCAGAGTAGGTTTTTTCCAAACCCATATAGGATTCAATGCTCTTTGTCTTTTTACCTGTGCATATAATCAATAATCCGTCCGCAAGTGGATCTAATGTTCCTGCGTGTCCGACTTTAATTTTTTTTACATTGAGCCGGTGTTTTATTGCATACCGTAGCTTGTTTACTACATCAAAAGAAGTCCATCCAAGGGGTTTATTTACCAACAATACTTCTCCTCCTTTAAAATCATATTTTTTGGAAGGATCAGACATTAGATTACAGAAAGAATAATGGCCGCAACACCGACAATAAAACAGTAATAAGAGAAATATTTAAGTTGTGCTCGCTTTACCAGTGCAATCATCCATTTACAGGCAAACAAACCGGTTATAAAGGCACAGATGAAACCCACAGATAGTCCTGCCATATTGGGTCCCTGTACAGGTCGTACCTGGCCATAATCATGGGACAGGATAAGTGCCATTTTTTCATCTGTTATACCGAGTTGAAGTAAGTCACTGACATATTTATCTTCAAGAACAGCAGTATTGTGATTTCCGGCATCTTTCAATTCTGACCATCCAACTTCTTTGTTTAACACAACGGAGTATACACTGTTTGCTTCTTGTTCACTGAGGATGTTTTCTTCCTTTAAATCATCCACAATCATTGTTGCTCTATCCTCTGCAGATTTACCCTCCAGTTCACGAGTGTCGAGATAATCTTTAGTATCCATTAAAATGGCACCAAAGATTAAGGGCACAACCATCAAGAAAGAAAAACGAGCTGCTTTTTCCCGGTCTACACCCAATAATACCGAAGTGGAGATAGTGGCTCCTGATCTTGATATGCCCGGAAGAATAGCAATGGCTTGTGATATCCCAATGAGTATGGAATTAAAATAGGATACTTCTCTCTCAGTTTTCTTTGCTCTGTCCGCTAAAAACAGCAATCCACCTGTAATTAACAGCATAAAACCAACCAGTAAAACGGCTCCTCCAAATAGAGACTCGATTTCATCTTTCAATAAAACACCAACAAGTGCCGCAGGGATCATGGATAAAATGATGCGGATTGAAAATTTCAGTTCATCATTGTATTTGAACTGAAAAAGTCCTTTTATGATTTGTAAAATTTCTTTTCGGAATACAACAAGCGTACTAAGTGCTGTGGCAAAGTGAAGCACTACTGTCATCAGCATACTTTCTTTACCCACTGATTCACTTCCAAAGATGGCTTTGGCCAATTCAAGGTGTCCACTGCTGCTAACCGGAAGGAATTCAGTCAATCCCTGAATGACTCCCAGAATAATCGCTTCTATGATTGACATAAGAAGGTTTAGGCTTTATTCTTTTTCATGATCCCGAAAATTACAATGGCATAACCACCAATTACGAGAAGTGGGGCAAGGGTAATCCTTCTAGCACTAAAAAGTTCGTCTCCGTTAAAAACATTCGGGTCTTCGGATCCTCCCCCCATCATGAGAATAAAGCCAAGGAAGGTAATAAGCACACCTGAAACAATAATGATGATGTTCTTCTTACCAAATACGTATTTACTTTCTGAGCTCATGTGTCAAATTTAATTAATATAAATTATCAAGATTCATTCTGAGGTACTTTCGCAGGGCTAAAAAGGTAGAGAGCATGGTGATTAACACACCGAATACCACTATACCCGCCATTACGATCAGAAAAATCGTCATATCTGTCATTTCTAAAAAGACAGGGTTGGTTTTTTCTAAGATGGCAATTAAACCAAATACCATGGTTCCGGCAATGAGTCCTGAAATTACACCTTGCCCAATGGCTTGTAGCATAAATGGACGACGGATAAATTTTGGAGTTGCACCAACCAGTTGCATGGTTTTAATTAAGAATCTTTTCGAGAATAAGGCCAGACGAATCGTGTTATTGATCATTCCAATTGCTATAAAGAGGAGCATAAAGGCAATGAGTAAAACAAAGTAGATGAGTTTTTTTAGGTTGACATTATAGTCTTCAAAAATTTCCGGATCATAACTCACTTCTTTGATTTGACCTTGATATTCCGTCATTAGCTCTTTTTCGATCTCTTCCATATCCTCCAGCGTAAAGTATTCTTTCTTAAGCGTCATGATAATATGCTGATCGATTGGATTTTCGCCATCAATTACAGTCAGATCTATATCCGGGTCAACATCTTCGGTTAAAATTTTCAATGCTTCGTCTGATGTTCGCGAAAATGCACCGGAGGTATATTCTTTATTGGCCACTTCGGTTTCAATAAGCCCTAGTTCAAGATCATTCACCGATTCGTTAAAGAATATCTCTATCTCATAGCTTTCAACTTTAGCGTTCTTAACATGATTTAGACCAAGACCAAACCAGGAAACAACTCCTACAATAAAAAGGACCATCACAATTCCTATGATCGTAGATATATAGGCTGTTTGGATTCCTTTGCGGTTCTGCCGAATTTTTGACATGGGCTAAAAGTAGTTATAAAAACTTTTTTGTAAAATATTTGTTTAAACATATATGCGTTCTTTTAGGGTTTTTTTAGATTTGTAGTCGAATTAAAAAAGAAATGACAATGAAAAAGATCATAATTTATGGAGCGAGCATCTTTACAATGATGTTTGCTATGGCTTCATGTGGTGGAGCTGAAGAGGAGTCAACGGATGAAACATCTGAAGATTCAACGGCAACAGAACAAGCTGAAGTAGTGGAGTATGACGTAGACACTGCGGCTTCAATTATCAATTGGTACAGTATGGAAGAAGGTGAGAAAGCTCACCATGGTTCAGTTAAAGTTTTAAATGGTTCTTATTCCGTTCAAGGAGATGAGATTACCAGCGCTTCTTTAACGATAAACATGAATTCTTTTGTCGTAGAAGATGAAGCAGGAGGAGAAAAACTACAAAGTCACCTTTCATCACCAGACTTTTTTGACCTTAATCAGTATGGAACGTCTTCGTTTACATTTATTGATCATTCGGATGGGATGATTACTGGTAAACTTAATGTAGTTGGTCTTGAAATGGATGTTGAAGCTCCTGTGACTCTTTCTGAAGGAAAAGTTGAAGTTGGAGATTTTACAGTAAATATGGTACAACTTCCTTTCTATGCTAATGAGCGTGAAGAGAAACCAGAAGCTGATTGGCATGATCCAAAGATTGGATTTAATGCAACAATTGTTGCCCAGTAAATTAATACATTGATTAATCGCAAAAGAAAAGGGAAGCTCATTGAGCTTCCCTTTTTTAGTTGGTTAATTTGTAAATTACAATGTTCCTCTGTTGCCCTGCTCGCGTTCAATAGCTTCAAATAAAGCTTTGAAATTTCCTTTACCAAAGGATTGCGCACCTTTTCTCTGGATTATTTCAAAGAACATAGTAGGACGATCTACAACAGGTTTTGTAAATAATTGTAATAAGTATCCTTCGTCATCACGGTCAATAAGAATTCCGTGTTCTTTAAGTACTTCTACATCTTCGTCAATTTCTCCGACCCGTGTAAGAATGTCGTCATAATAAGTATCTGGAACATAGAGAAACTCAACACCTCTGTCCCGCATGGCAGATACCGTTGATACGATATCATTTGTTGCAACGGCAATGTGCTGAACACCTGCTCCATTGTAGAAATCTATGTATTCTTCTATTTGGGACTTCTTTTTACCTTCAGCTGGTTCGTTTATAGGGAATTTTATACGCCCATTACCATTGGACATCACTTTTGACATCAGCGCCGTGTAATCGGTGGAGATGTCTTTATCATCAAATGAGATGATTTGAGCAAACCCCATAACCTTGGCATAAAACTCCACCCATTTGTTCATTTCTCCCCAATCAACATTACCTACCATGTGATCGATAAATTTCAAGCCAACAGGCTCTGGATTGTAGTGTGATTCCCATTTTTTAAACCCTGGTAAGAAGATACCTTTGTATTCGTTGCGCTCAACAAATATGTGTACCGTCTCTCCATAGGTGTAAATTCCTGAACGAACGACATGCCCATTCTCATCCTCTTCTCGTGTAGGTTCCATGAACGATTTTGCACCTCTTTTGGTCGTTTCTTCCCAGGCTTTTTTAGCATCTGGTACCCAAAGAGCAACCACTTTGACACCGTCTCCGTGCTTGTTAATGTGTTCGTTGATAGGGCCGCCCTCATCTAATGGAGTGGTAAGTACCAGTCTAATCTTATCTTGCTTTAACACATAAGAAACCCGGTCCTTTACACCTGTTTCAAGTCCTGCGTAAGCTTCAGACTGAAATCCAAAGGCGGTTTTGTAAAAATGAGCCGATTGCTTGGCATTGCCAACATACAACTCAACATAGTCAGTTCCGAGAAGCGGTAGGAAATCTTCCGCTTCGTCGAATATCTTTTCGATCCCGTATTCCGTATTTTTCAGATCTTTTAAGTTCTTGATTTCCATAATAATTTAGTTTAGTGTAACCACGATTTGTAGTAATCTTTAACTTCAATTTTCATTGCTTCCTCTGTTATCATTAGAGGTTTAAAAGTATCCACCATTACAGCGAGCTCTTCCGTACCCTCTTTGCCAATACTTCCTTCGTAAGTACCTGGGTGAGGTCCGTGAGGTATACCCGCCGGGTGTAGAGTGATTTGTCCTTTTTCTATGTTGTTTCTACTCATGAAATCACCATCAACGTAATATAGCACTTCATCTGAATCTATATTACTGTGGTTATATGGAGCAGGAATTGCTTCCGGATGATAATCGTACAATCTTGGTACAAATGAGCAAATTACAAAGGCAGGTGTTTCAAACGTCTGGTGAACAGGCGGCGGTTGATGCACACGACCAGTTATTGGCTCAAAATCATGAATTGAAAAAGCGTAAGGATAATTGTAGCCATCCCAACCTACAATATCAAAAGGATGTGCGCCGTACATGTAATCATACAATACATCTTCTTTCTTAATTTTTATGAGAAATTCTCCTTTTTCATCAAAGGTTTCCAATTCTTCAGGCGGACGAATATCCCGTTCACAAAACGGTGAATGTTCAAGGAGCTGACCAAACCAGTTTCTATACCTTTTTGGTGTATAGATCGGATGGCTGGACTCTACAATGAACAAACGATTATCTTCATTATCAAAATGCATTTGATAGATCATTCCTCTCGGAATTACAAGATAATCCCCGTAAGAGAAAGAAATATTTCCAAGTTGGGTTTTAAGCTTCCCAGTTCCTTTATGAACAAAAATCACTTCATCTGCATCTGCATTTTTATAGAAGTACGAGTTCATTGAGGTCTTTGGGGCGGCAAGAACAATACGACAATCGCTGTTCATCAAGACGGGTACCCGGCTATCGAGAAAATCATCTTTGGGAGCTACATTAAAACCTTGAAGACTGGTCATCTTCATGTTCTTCTCAACTGCAATTTTTGGTGCAACATCTTTTTGATCGAGTAAATCCAGAACCAATGTCGGAGGATAATGATGGTACATTAATGAAGACATTCCATCAAAACCTATGGTTCCGAATAACTGCTCGTAAAAGAGAGAGCCGTCTTTCTTTTTAAATGTCGTATGTCTTTTGTGGGGTATTTTCCCCAATTTATGATATATAGGCATAATTATTTTTTAATGATTAAATGAGTTTAAAATGTGATCTGTACACACTCATTCAGGATTTCTTTTGATCAAAAATTTCAAAAGAATCAATAAATGGTCAAAACTTCCTGATTTCATTTGCATTAAAAAGGCTTTACAACAAAGATACTTAAACCAGATGTTTTTTATATGACAATTGTCAGACATCATTTGAAATAAAGTATATTTTTGCTTACCCCCATTTAATATAGTATAAAGTAGATGCATTTTCACAGATAATTACAGAAAACTTGAAAAACACCTATCGTAAGATGCATTTAAAAATTTTAATGTTCCATGAGTAAAAAGATCTTAGTTGTTGGTTCTTCCGGTCAGATTGGTACAGAGCTGGTAATTGAATTGAGAAACAGATTTGGTCGTGATGCAGTAATTGCATCCGATATTAGAAGTTCAGGAGACCCAATGGTAGAACCATTTGAGCAACTGGATATAATGAACGGAGACCAATTAAATAAAATAGTGAAGCAACATGGGATAACCGAAGTGTATTTGCTTGCTGCATTGTTATCAGCAACTGCTGAACAAAAACCACAGTTAGCCTGGGATCTAAACATGCAAGGCCTGTTCAATGTGCTTAATTTAGCAAAAGACGGTGTGATTGAGAAGGTGTTTTGGCCCAGTTCTATTGCGGTTTTTGGTCCGTCAACACCAAAAATTAATACCCCTCAAGTAACCATAATGGAGCCGACAACAGTTTATGGTATCAGTAAACTTGCTGGCGAACGGTGGTGTGATTATTACGCCAGAAAATATGATGTGGATGTTAGAAGTCTCAGATATCCAGGACTAATCTCCTATAAGTCACTGCCAGGTGGAGGAACGACAGACTACGCCGTGGATATCTTCTATTCGGCCAAGAAAAGGGAGAAGTTCACTTGTTTTTTGAAAAAAGATACGGCCTTGCCTATGATGTACATGGAAGATGCTATTCGCGCAACAATTGACCTGATGGAAGCTCCAAAAGAAAATGTGTTAATTCGATCTTCCTATAATATTGCAGGCATGACATTTACCCCGGAAGAAATATATGCAGTCATAATAAATTCGGTACCGGATTTTGAAATTGAATACAAGCCTGACTTTAGACAGGAGATTGCAAGCTCATGGCCCGCCAGTATTGACGATTCAAGGGCTTCAAAAGACTGGGGGTGGCAGGCAAAACATGACCTCAACTCTTTGGCACAGATCATGTTAGATAATGTCAGTGTTTAGCAGCTAAATCGATTATGACAAAATTCCTAATCTAATTAAAAACTTTTTTTATCTTTAGATATTGGCAATTAGTCGAATTCATTTAGTTTCACACAAATTTATTCGTAAATTGCTAAATAGATAGAAAAAACCCTCACACAAGATGAAAAGATTATTAACCGTATTAGTTTTCGTGATCCCATTTGCAGGTTTCAGCTTCATTAAAGGAGATGTTTTACCTGTTAAAGACATGGAGGCTGAAATTGAGCAGGATGGAGTAGATCCGGATGGACATCCGAATGTAACAGATGACAATGGCCTTAAACAAGGTATGTGGACCATTTGGGGACACATGAAGCCAGAAAAAGGATATCCGGAAGATGGGAAAATAGAAGAAGGCCCATATAAGGACGACAGAAAAAATGGCGAGTGGATCAAGTATCACAAAGATGGTAAAACTCCTCGTTTAGTTGGTGTATATGTAAATAACCGACCAAATGGCGCTTATAAAAAGTACTACGAACACGGAGGAATAATGGAAGAGGGTACCTTCTCCGGTGGTAAACAACAAGAAGTATTTAGAAGATATCATGAAAATGGTAATGTCGCTCAGGAAAAAACCTTTAATGAAAACGGAAAAGAAGACGGAAAAGTAGCTTACTACTTTGAAGATGGAACACCCGAGTTTGTTTACGAAAAGAAAGACGGAGTTACAGTTGGAACTGCTACGCGATACTATCCGAATGGAGACGTTAAAGAAATCATCACGTATAACGACGACGGGACAGTCCAAGGTAAGGAACAAAAAGATCGCGTTAACCCACCAAAAGGTGAAGAAGTAACTGAGCCTAGCGGAGGCGGAGGACCAAGCGGTAGCGGTGGTGTTGTAAAAAGCGGCAAGTTTAACCGTGATGGATATAACAAAGTTTACAATTCAAACGACGAGCTTTGGATGGACGGAGAATTCAAAAGTGGTAAACTTTGGGATGGAAAGCTTTACAAATATGACTCAGACGGTATCTTACTTAAAATTGAAATCTGGAAAGATGGTAAATACCACTCTGACGGTCAACTATAATTAAATAAGAAACAATATTTTTACCACGCCCAACGGGCGTGGTTTTTTTATTTCCAGATTTTTCTAATTCCGGAAATTATTGTTGATTTATATTATTGAATTGAAATGAAAAACGAGCTACTAATCTACAATACACTTAGTGCTAAGAAAGAAGTCTTTAAACCCATTCAGGAAGGTCAGATAGGAATGTATGTGTGTGGACCAACGGTTTACAGTGATGTTCACCTGGGAAATTGTAGGACGTTCATTTCATTTGATATGATTTACAGATACCTACTCCACTTAGGGTATAAAGTAAGATATGTCAGAAATATTACAGATGCCGGCCATCTAGAAGCCAGCCTATCTGGTAAGGGTAAATTAGATCAACTTGAACCTATGGAGATTGTTCAAAAATATACCGTTGGTTTTCATAAAATAATGGAGATGTTTAACAATCATTCTCCTACCATTGAACCAACGGCAACCGGCCATATTATTGAACAGATTGAAATTACCAGAAAGATTCTGGAAAAAGGACTGGCATACGAGAGCAATGGTTCCGTTTATTTTGACGTAGAAAAGTATAATGAAAAACAAAATTATGGTGAATTATCCGGACGCAAAATAGAGGATCTTATTTCAGGAACACGTGACCTGGACGGACAAGATGAAAAACGCAGCCCGCTGGATTTTGCTTTATGGAAGAAAGCTTCACCGGAACATTTAATGCGGTGGCCATCTCCATGGGGAGAAGGTTTTCCAGGGTGGCACCTGGAATGCACAGCAATGTCGACAAAATATTTGGGAGAAACATTTGACATTCATGGTGGTGGGATGGACCTCAAATTTCCTCATCACGAATGTGAAGTTGCACAAGGGAAAGCATCAAATGGAAATCCCCCAGTGAATTATTGGTTGCATGCGAATATGCTTACCCTAAATGGTCAGAAGATGAGTAAATCAACCGGTAATACTATACTTCCTATGGAGTTGTTTACCGGGGACAATGATATTATGGATAAGGCCTATCATCCTATGGTGGTTAGATTTTTTATGATGCAAGCTCATTATCGAAGTATTCTCGATTTTTCGTCACAGGCACTTTCCGCCTCTGAAAAAGGATACAACAAATTAATGTCTTCACTAAAGGATTTAGACGCACTTCCGGTTAAAGCGGATAGTTCGGAAGATGTTGAAGCCATGATTGATAGGTTTTATACAGCAATGAATGATGATTTTAACACGCCGGTATTGGTAGCAAAGTTGTTTGACGCCGCGAGTTATATTAATAAGGTAAAATCAGGACAGGCCAATATTTCAAAAGCTGATTTGGAAAAACTATCCAGAGAAATGAAAGGCTTTGTTTTTGATGTATTAGGTATACGGGAGATTGAAGAATCAGGCAGTAATAAGTTAGACGCTGCAATGGAGATTGTGTTGGAGCTGAGAAAAAATGCCCGCGAACAAAAAGACTGGGCCACTTCAGATCTTATTCGTGACAAACTCAATGAAGCAGGTATAGTTGTGAAGGATAGTGCAGAAGGAACCACCTGGAGTCTCAACTAAAAAAGTATAATTTTAAGACATAAAAAAAGGCTGTCATGATCATGACAGCCTTTTTTTAAATATATCTGGTCAGATTATTCAACCACCTTGATAAGGTCAGTTGCATCTAACGTATTCTCAGAATTATTCGTGATAGGGTTGATTTCTTCTTCAATGACAGCACCCGAATGAGAATCACTGTCACCTCCATGTTCACCAAGAATTGGAGCAACAACCAAACCAATCAAACAAGTAAGTTTGATCAGGATGTTCATTGAAGGCCCTGAAGTATCTTTAAATGGATCACCAACTGTATCTCCAGTTACTGCAGCTTTATGAGCATCTGATCCTTTGTACGTCATTTCACCGTCAATCTCAACCCCTGCTTCAAAGGATTTCTTTGCATTATCCCATGCACCACCAGCATTGTTCTGGAAAATAGCCCAAAGAACACCAGAAACAGTAACTCCGGCCATATATCCACCTAACATTTCAGCAATTTCTAAGTTCTCCATTCCAAAGATCATTGGAATAAAAGCAATAGCTAATGGGAAAGCAATAGTCAATGCTCCGGGAACCATCATTTCTTTAAGGGCTGCCTTAGTAGATATATCTACACACTTGCCATATTCAGGCTGTCCCGTTCCTTCCATGATTCCAGGAATTGCTTTAAATTGTCTCCGTACTTCGTCTACCATTTTCTTGGCAGCTCTACCAACTGCATTCATTGCAAGGGCAGAAAATACAACAGGAACCATTCCTCCGACAAAAAGCATGGCCAATACCGGCGCTTTGAAGATGTTAATTCCTTCAATACCTGTGAAAGTTACGAATGCTGCAAATAAAGCTAGTGCGGTAAGTGCAGCTGAAGCGATCGCAAATCCTTTACCTGTAGCGGCAGTTGTATTCCCAACTGAATCAAGAATATCTGTGCGCTCTCTTACTTCTTCTGGAAGTTCAGACATTTCAGCAATACCACCAGCATTATCCGCAATCGGTCCAAAGGCATCAATAGCCAACTGCATAGCAGTAGTTGCCATCATTGCTGAAGCGGCAATTGCAACTCCATAAAATCCAGCAAAAGCGTAGGATCCCCAAATTGCAGCAGCAAACAAAAGAACAGATGAAAAAGTTGAAATCATCCCAACTCCAAGTCCCGCAATGATATTTGTTGCCGCACCAGTAGAAGACTGTTCAACAATTCCCAGTACAGGTTTTTTACCTAACCCTGTGTAATGTTCAGTGAAATAAGAGATCAAACCTCCAACCAACAATCCGATTATAACAGATCCAAATACACGAGTGGAAGTAATTGTTTGCAATTCAGTTTCACCAAAAAATGCCATTTGCATCTCAGCTGGCAACATATAGTCGATAAGGAAAAATGAAGTGATTGCTGTAAGAACAATTGCTGTCCAGTTTCCAATATTCAATGACTTCTGAACTTGCGCTTCTTTAGCTGAATTATCTTTTATTTTTACAAATAAGGTACCAATGATTGAAAATATAATTCCAAGACCTGCAATAACAAGCGGTAATAGAATTGGTCCGATACCATTGAATCCTTCAGATGATATATCACCACCCATGTCACGAATTACATAGTTACCAAGTACCATAGACGCCAGAACAGTTGCTACATAAGAACCAAAAAGGTCGGCTCCCATACCTGCAACGTCTCCAACATTATCACCAACATTATCGGCAATTGTCGCTGGGTTTCTAGGATCATCTTCCGGAATACCTGCTTCTACTTTACCAACAAGGTCAGCACCAACATCTGCTGCTTTAGTATAAATACCACCTCCAACACGGGCAAATAAAGCGATTGACTCAGCTCCTAAAGAAAACCCTGCCAATGCTTCAAGTATAATGGTCATTTCATCTACTCTTACAATATCACCAGACTGGAAATATCCTAGAAATAAGACAAATAAAAGGCTCAATCCAAATACAGCTAATCCTGCTACACCTAGTCCCATGACCGTTCCTCCGCCAAAGGATACCTTAAGCGCCTTCGGAAGACTTGTTCTTGCAGCCTGAGTAGTTCTGACATTAGATTGTGTTGCAATCCTCATCCCCATGTTACCTGCAAGAGCTGAAAATACTGCTCCAATAACAAAAGCAGGTAAGATTAGCCAATGTGTTGTTGGTACGACATAAGCAATAACACCAAGCGCTATCGCAGCTACAATAACAAAAATGAGAAGTAAACGATACTCTGCATTTAAAAAGGCAAGCGCCCCTTCATAAATATGTTTTGAAATTTCCTGCATTTTACCATCTCCTGACTCCTGCTTCATAACCCATGATCTTCTGATGAACATGTATATAAGCCCCACTACTGCAAGGATTATAGGTAAGTAGATAAACAAATCTTCCATAAGTTGTTTTTTATTTTTTCGAGGGGCAAAAGTATATCTTTAAATCCGATTGTGCAAATTTGGTAAAAACAATTGCGATTTGATGGTTAAATCCCTTTAGAACCCTTACAAATACTTGTACTTGCCAAATACTCGATTAAGGTGTCCAGATACTAACTCAAGCAAACTTTCACCACTATCAACACGTCTTACTTTGTAAGTTTATCATTTGGTTGATTAAACGGAAGTTAGATTTACTAAATTAATTACCAGAAATAAAACTATCCATGAAGATACGTCTACTTATTGCAGGCTTTTTCCTGCTATTATTCAATAATTCACAGGCACAAACGGTAATTTGGACCGAAGATTTTGGAACACCTCCAGCAAACACACTTGCCAATGGTTTCAACAGTGGAAATGGTGCCTGGACCGTTACAAATGTTGGATTTAATGGTGCTGACGCCAATGTGTGGTATGTCAGTGGAGAGGAATGTGGAAATTCGCCAGGTGCATGCGGTTCAGTATGTTCCGGAGGTGATGCCTCTTTGCACCTTGGAGCAAGCAGTATTTTTGGTGGAGATTTAGGTGCTGCCTATGCTGCAGGTGGTCTCGGATTCTTTTTTATAGAAACGGACAAACGGGTTGAATCACCTACCATTGATTTAACGGGACAATCTAATATTACTTTAACATTCAATTATATCGAAGATTATGCTGGGCAAGCATTTTACGACCCAATTGATGATGCCACATTGTGGTATTTTGATGGTGTGAGTTGGGCACAAATCGATCCACTAGCTGTATCTCCGGCCGGTTGTGCTCCTCAAGGTACATGGACCACCTTTTCTATGTTATTACCTGCCAGCGCCAACAATAACCCAAATGTTAAAATAGGATTTCACTGGCACAATAATGATGATAATAATGGAACAGACCCATCCTTTGCCGTAGATGATATCCAGTTAACGGTTCCGGCCGTGAGTGCTCCAATAGCTGACTTTTCAGCTTCTGCAACCACATTGTGTGAAGGAGATTGTATTGATTTTACTGACCTTTCTACATTATCCACAAATCCTACCTGGTCATGGACATTTACGGGTGCTGCAACGGCAACATCATCTGTACAAAACCCTACCAATATTTGCTACAATACTGCAGGGACCTATCAGGTTGAACTGACAGTTACGGATGATAACGGAACAGATACGGAAACGAAAGTTGCCTACATAACCGTAAATGCACCACCAAATGCCGGTTCTAATGCCTCTCAGGATTTGTGTAACAATACAACACTGGATTTGAACACCGTTTTATCCGGTCAGGATCCAGGTGGAACATGGGTAGAGACATCCGGCACACCTTCAGGTCAGTTTAATGCTGGAACGGGCGTGTTAGATGGCAATGGTCTTCCTATAGGTAATGTATATACATTTGATTATACCGTAACGGGTACAGTACCTTGTCCGGATGCCACAGCAACCGTAACGATTACAATAATTGACTGTAGTGTTCCTTCTCCTCCTGTTGCTGATTTTTCAGCTTCAGCAACAACGATTTGTGAAGGGGATTGTATCGATTTCACTGATTTATCTACTTTATCAACAAATCCGACATGGTCCTGGACGTTTACAGGTGCTGCAACGGCAACGTCATCTGTACAAAATCCAACAAATATTTGCTATAACACAGCCGGGACCTATCAGGTTGAACTAACAGTTACAGATGATAACGGAACAGATACCGAAACAAAGGTGGGTTATATAACCGTGAATGCACCACCAAATGCCGGTTCAAATGCCTCTCAAAATTTGTGTACAGATTCTATTGTGGACCTAAATACGGTGTTATCCGGACAGGACCCTGGTGGTACATGGTTGGAAACTTCTGGTACACCATCCGGGCAGTTTAATGCGGGAACTGGGGTTTTAGACGGTACTGGACTGACAGTTGGGAATGTATATACATTCGATTATACCGTAACAGGAATGGCGCCATGTCCTGATGCAACAGCGACGGTTACTATTACCATTGTTGATTGTAGTTCAGGAGCACCTCCAACTGCTGACTTCAATGCATCTCAAACCACTATTTGTGAGGGAGATTGTATTGATTTTACAGATGCCAGTACAATTTTGGGTGCTAACCCAACCTGGTCATGGACATTTACGGGAGCTGCAACACCTACTTCTAATGTGCAAAACCCAACAAATATTTGCTACAACACGGCAGGAACTTATCAGGTAGAACTAACCGTGACGGATGCCAACGGTACCGATACTGAAACCAAAGTGAGTTATATTACGGTAAATGCGGCTCCAACCGTTACTGCCAGTGCATCTCCGAATGATACCATTTGTTCAGGAGATCAGGTAACCTTGACCGGCGGCGGAGCTAGCACGTATACCTGGGATAATGGTGTTACCAATGGCGTAGCCTTTACTCCAACTGGTACTACAACTTATACTGTAACAGGAGATGACGGAAGTGGTTGTACTGCACAGGCCACAATTACAATAGTGGTAGAAAACTGTGATCCACTTACTGCTAACTGGTGGATTCCAAGCACAAGTATTTGTAATGGCGATTGCATCACATTTACAGATTCTTCCAGTGGGAATATAGCCTCATGGGAATGGACCTTTGGAGGAGGCGGAACGCCAAATACAGTTTCAAATGACCCAAATCCTACTGTATGCTTTGATTCAACCGGAACATTTACGGTGAATTTACAGATAGCAGGTGGCGGTGACACATCCAATTATTCGCAAGTGATTTCGGTTTTTGATGTACCAATAGTTGACGCTACCTTAGATACATTAATAGATCTTGGCGGGAGTGCAGACCTTATTGCCGTTGGCTCATCACCCGGTTCATATTTATGGAGCCCATCAGAATTTGTTGATTGCGATACTTGTGCAGTAACCACCGCAAGTCCATACTTAAGTACAATTTACACTGTTGCGCTAACAGATTTGAATGGCTGTACAGGTTACGACTCAGTTGATGTTCAGGTAAACTTTATCGAAGGAATTGATGTTCCTTCTGCCTTTTCACCAAATGGAGATGGAAATAATGACGTTTTGTATGTAAAGGGAATTGGAATAGAGACAATGATTTTCACAGTATATAATCGTTACGGACAAAAGGTATTTGAATCAGATGACCAGAATATTGGCTGGGACGGCACATTCAGAGGTCGGGATGAAAATTCAGGCGTGTTTACCTGGATGCTCGAATATAATCTTGTAAATGGTGCTACGGGAATGTTAAAAGGAAACACAACATTAATACGCTAACCAAAAGATAAACAGAGATATGAAGAATATGAAAAAAATATTGATAGGACTGTTTACTATTGGATTAGTATCAGCCGCTACTGCGCAGCAGGACAAACATTTTTCTATGTTCGCAGAGTCACCGGTATATTTGAATCCAGCAACTGCGGGGTTTTCACCGGGTCAAATGCAGTTGTTCACAAATTTCAGAATGCAGTGGCTAACCGTATCTGACAATCCTTACCGCACCATTTCAGCAAGTGTTGATTGGCGGATGTTGGACAGAGGTAGTTTTATGGGCATGGGGGTTAATTTTTATAATGATGTTGCCGGGGATGGACAATATATGGTGAATGAAGTCACTGTACCTATAAATTATGCAATCGAACTTTCAAAGGATAATCATTTGGCACTAGGACTACAGCCTGCATGGTATTCAAGAACGCTATTGAGTTCAAATCTTACTTGGGACAATCAATGGACAGGAACGTCCTTCGATCAGGGGATATCACCAAATGAAAACCTTTATGGTCAAAACCTTAATATTAGCAAGTTCGACCTATCAGCGGGAATACACTGGTATGCTCACCTGAACAAGCAAATGCGCATAAGCCTTGGTTTGGCGGGACACCATCTTACAAAACAACAAATACAGTTCATTGATACCAATGAGGATAAATTATTCCGAAAATTGACAGTACATGGGCAAATGGTGATTGATAAAACAAATTCCAATGTATCTATTAGACCGGCATTTTTTGGTTTTGTACAGGGGCCAAACATGGCGTTAACGCTAGGTTCCAATTTCAAGTTTTTACTTCGCGGTGCTTCAAGAGTAACAGGGTATTTTAATGAAATGTCACTTTCATTGGGTACGTATTATAGAATTGGAGATGCAGCCATTGTAAATTTGATTTTTGATATATCGGGGTTCTCGGTTGGTGCTGCTTACGATTTCAATATTTCAGGCCTTACTCCTGCCACTGCAGGGGTTGGTGGATTCGAATTTTTCCTGAGATACCGATTGAGCTTTCAGGGTAAAGGCTTAGGTAATCCATCCATTCATTAAACACAAATTGTTTATTGTATGTAACTTTGCACCGTGAGTGTGAAGATTCGTGACATAGACCTGGGAGAATTTCCTTTACTTCTAGCTCCTATGGAGGATGTTAGTGACCCGCCGTTTCGTGCCTTATGCAAACGACATGGCGCCGATATGATGTATACCGAATTCATATCTTCAGAAGGACTTATTAGAGATGCCGCAAAATCCGTTCAAAAGTTAGATATCTATGAATATGAACGCCCTATCGGTATTCAGATTTTTGGAGCAGACATTGAGAATATGCGCAAAACAACGGAGATTGTTGAAAAAACAAATCCGGATGTGATTGACATAAACTATGGTTGTCCGGTAAAAAAAGTAGCGTGTAAAGGTGCAGGTGCAGGTATTCTCCAGGATATTCCCAAAATGGTGGAAATGACCAAAGAAATTGTAAATGCTACGCATCTTCCCGTAACGGTTAAAACCAGATTAGGATGGGATGACAACACCAAATATATTGTTGAAGTAGCTGAACGCCTACAAGATGTAGGAATTGAAGCAATTGCCATTCACGGTCGTACCCGAAAACAAATGTATAAAGGTGAAGCTGACTGGACCTTAATTGCAGAAGTGAAAAATAACCCCCGAATGAAAATCCCTGTTTTTGGAAACGGCGACATTTCTTCTGGTGAGAAAGCGGTTGAATACAGAAATAAGTACGGTGTGGATGGAATTATGATTGGACGAGCTGCTATTGGAAATCCCTGGGTATTTGATCACATAAAGGCGTACATGAACAATGGGGAGACGTTGCCTACACCTACCATAAAAGAACGCGTCGCTATTACGCGTGAACATCTTGAATTATCCTTGAAATGGAAAGGAGAAATCCTTGCAATCAATGAGATGAAACGCCATTATTCCAACTATTTTAAAGGAATTCCCAACTTTAAAGAATACCGAACCAGTTTAGTTACTTCAATGGATTTGCAGGAGGTATACGATACCCTCGACACAATTGAAGAGAAGTTTGGTGCTGGTGAGTTTGAACTCATTTAAGAGACGGTTGTACTGAAAAGAAAAGCCATGAAAGCATTACTTTTCAATCTGTTTTGTGTTGTGCCATTGTTCATGTTTAGTCAAAGTGAGGTAGGTGTGAGGGTTCCAACGATTCAACTTGAAGGAACAACGTGGAAGTCAAACATTCACTGCTTTACTTCTGAAGACGTGGCTTCGTATACACTTTTCCCAAAAAACGACTCAGTTTATTTTGACTGGGGCAATTTTATTTCCTTTACTAAAACCGGTTTTACAACCAGCTATTCGGCGCCTTGCGGTGTAGATTGTTTCACAAATGTTACCGGAACGTACGAATTTATTGGAGGAAATAAAATCCGAGTTTTTGTGAAGAGTATTAGCAGAAACGGGTTTTGTCAGGAAGAGAGCGAAACACCTGATAAAAGCTTTGGGGTGTATCGGATTGAACGGGTTAAGGAAGGTCTTCGAATTACAAAAACCTAGAAATATAATGGACGGAACCCTACTTTACCCTGTGAAAACTCAAGGGCCGGGAAAGGTACTTTTATATAATTCAAACCTCTAAATATTGTTTTCAACCAGGGCCGATCGGTTGGAATGGCTTCAAAATTTATGTCAAAGGAAAAGAAGAACTGACGATATGGGGTGAAGTTCAACTGAGTGGTTCCATCTGTAATAATGTAAGTACCTCCATCACCAATTAATTGATTATTGATACTGTATCCAAAAGAAAGATTGATCCACTCTGGTATTTTGGAATCTTTTTTAAACCAATGGACAGGATTAAAGCTCATCCAGTAAGTTTGTCCATTATAATCCTTTAAGATTCTGCTGGCAAAATCATTACCCAATACGTTGGGTCTGTATTGTGCAAGATCAGTTAGATGGGCGGAGAATTTGAATTGTACATACTGTTTGTTCCAAAAATATTCCTGTGTCCAGTAAGTAGCAGTACCCAGGGTGTTATAGGCAATATCCGACCAGGAGAATCCCCATTGTTCGTTCGTGGCGTCCAGGAATTCAAAAGTGGTCATATAACCAATACTAAACCCTGCCCCAATGATAGATGCTTTTTTGTGATCCAATCCTGACCATTCGTAAAGGTCTCCAACAAATCTACCAAAATGGAACGCCGCGTAATGATGTCCTATTTTATCCATTTGTTGCCATTCACGACTATCATCAAAAACGTGAAAACCAGTTTTGGGAAAATCTTTATACCAAACAAAGTACAGAGCAGATATAGACCCGGCCCAGGCTGTTCCGCCAGCTACGCTAACGCCAATTACTCTGTTTTTGTTCAAAGTATCAGACGGTACAAGAAATTGCGCCAGCGTTAGACGAGTAACCAGGAGTGTACAACTCAGAAGCAGAATAAACCGTAGTCCTTTCATTTTGTGTAAAAATATACGTATTTGTGGAGATTGCGTAATTTAGGTTGACTTCATAATTGTTGATTTGACAAAATTCCTTTCCATATTGATTTTAGTTTTTTGCGTTCAGTTGACCTCTGCCAAAGAGATAACGTATATCGTATTTCAAAAGAAACAGAGCAAGCGCACCATACGCTTCAAATTACCACTCAAATGCCGTATTTATGAATCAAAAGAAGAAAAACGCTTTGGTAAGATTACGGATTACACAGATACATCAATCACATTTGAATATAAAGATTATGATACTTCTGAAGTCAATAAGATTATGGCGATAGACACCCTCAGCAGAAAAGAAAAATTTGATCTGATTGACACCATGATTCAAAAAAGTGTTTACACAAAAATTATTGCAGCAGACAGTATTTATAAAATATCCGTTTTGTCTGGTAGTTATAATTTGGGTCGTGAGTTAGCCATGTTGGGAAGTTCAATACTTTTTATGGGATCCGGAATTTCGTTACTCATTGATACTTCCGATAATGTTGGTAAGAAACTAGAGTGGTGGAACTGGATGCAAATAGCAGGGATGGGAACAGGAGCCGGGTTGCTCACCGCACTAATGAAAAGGAATATTTATTTTGATAAATGGCGATTGACCAAATCAAAGACCTAAATTTTTTGTCACACAGTAAAACCTACTAGTTCTATTTGTAGGATACTGCTTTTACAGCCGCAACGATACGTGGAACGTTTGGAAGTGCTTCTTCAATAAGTGAAGGGCTAAATGGAAAAGGCGTGTCTGACTGAGTTACCCTTTTTACCGGCGCATCCAAATAATCAAATGCATAATTTTGCAAGTGATAAGCAATTTCAGATGAGATGGATGCCAATGGCCATGACTCTTCTACTACTACGCAACGATTTGTTTTCTTTATAGACTCGACAACTGCAGCATAGTCAATCGGGCGAATGGTTCTCAAATCAATAATTTCACATGAGATTCCTTCCTTTTCCAATTCTTCTGCCGCTTTGTGAGCTTCTTTGATAATCTTACCAAAACTGACTATGGTTACGTCTGACCCTTTGCGTTTGATATCCGCAACACCAATTGGAATAATATACTCGCCTTCAGGAATTTCTCCTTTATCGCCGTACATTTTTTCTGATTCCAGAAAAACAATTGGATCTTCATCACGAATAGCAGACTTTAGTAATCCTTTCGCATCATAAGGGGTTGAAGGAGTGATTACTTTCAATCCAGGAACATGGGCGTAGAATGCCTCAAAACTTTGTGAATGTGTTGCTCCTAACTGTCCGGCTTGTCCGTTTCCACCTCTGAAAACAATCGGACATCCTACCTGTCCACCTGACATTTGTAGCATTTTTGCAGCTGAATTAATGATCTGATCGGCCGCTAAAATGGCAAAGTTCCAGGTCATGAACTCAACTATTGGCCGCAACCCGTTCATAGCCGCACCAACAGCAATTCCACTAAAACCAAGTTCAGCTATGGGTGTATCAATTACACGCTCCGGACCAAATTCATCCAGCATCCCCTGTGATACCTTATAAGCCCCATTATATTCGGCCACTTCTTCACCTAATAAGAACACTTCTTTGGTGGTTCTCATCTCTTCTGACATTGCCTCTCTTAGGGCTTCACGGAATTGAACAGTCTTCATCTGCAAAATATTTGGGTCAAAACTACAAATTATTGCATTTAAACGGTTAATTCTAATCTACTTTTTAGAACTGTAATCCGCAACAGAATGACTTGCACCAATTTTTCGCCTGAACTGTCTTTTATTTTTCAGGGATTAGGGTTATATTCGCACCCCCGTTTAAATAGATAATTAAATATCGGGTATATTAAATTTTAATAGAAATGGCAGTAATTGGGAAAATTCAAAAGAATTCTATCCTGCTTTTGATCGTTATCGGAGGCGCAATGTTAGCGTTTATCTTTACTGATTTCATGACGAGTAGTGGAAGAGGTGATACGGAAAGACTTCCTATCGCTACGGTATATGGAGAGGAAATTGATGAAGATGAGTACAACGAGCTGAGAGATATCTACGTGAACCGTGAAAAGGAAACCATGCGTCAGCAGAACAACGGAGCACCTTTATCAGATAGTCAAAGAACGCAAGCTGAACAATCAGGAGAAGATCAGGCATTTAATGAGGTGATTAGAAGAAACCTTATGAATCGTGAATTTGATAAAATTGGATTGACATGTACATCACGTGAGTTAAATGACATGTTACACGGAGAACACATTCATCCATGGGTTCAGCAAATTCCAATCTTTAGAGGTCCGGATGGACAGTTTTCAAGAGATTCAGTTCGAAACTTCATCAACAATCTTGATCCGGATAATGAACCGGATGATGAAACAGCCAGAGCAAATTGGTTAGAAGCGCGCTCTCAATGGAAAGCGTTTGAAGATGAGTTGAAAGATACACGTACAGCAGATAAGTATGTTACACTGATAACGAAAGGACTTTTTATTAACAGCATTGAAGCAAAAGAAGCTTATCGTGCTAAGAACGAAATCCGTAGTATTCGTTTTGTGATTCAAAAATATTCGGATATCCCACCAGATGAAATTGAGGTTACGGATGAAGAGATAAAAGCTTATTATGAAGAGCACAAGACTGAAAAGCAATATGAAATGAAGGAGTCCAGGGAGGTTGATTACATTACCTTCCCAATTAAAGCCACACGAGAAGATATGGCTGAAATTGAAACAGAGTTAATTGACTTGAAAGAAAAGTTCAAGACTACTGAGAACAACATCTCTTTCATGAACACGCATTCAGATATTGAAATGTTATCGGATTCAGTTGAATTCAGCAGGGGAGAAGAGAACTTTTCGAAACCTCAGTTTATGGGACCGGCACAATATCCCGCTGTTGCTGATGAAGCAATACAGAGTGCACAGGTTGGTGATGTAATTGGACCTTTTGCTACCGTTATGGCTCCTGAAGGAGATAACATTGTCTTTATTGCTAAAGTAACAGGAACCAGAACCGAAAAACAAGCATGGGTAAGACATATTCTTATAAAAACGGATGCAAGTAGAAGTGTACCTGTTGCAAAAGCCATGGCTGATAGTGTTATCGCTGTTATTCAGGAAAAAGACAACTTTGTGGAGATGGTTCAGGAAGTTTCTGAAGATCCAGGATCACTTGCCAGTAATGGAGAATATAAATGGTTCGCAGAAGGACGAATGGTACCTGAATTTAATGATGCCTCATTTAACGGTGAAATAGGCAAACTCCAATTGGTAAAAACTACTTACGGATACCACATTGTTGAAGTACTTGGAAGAGCGGAGCGCGTAGTACCAAAGTTAGCTGTAGTAGCTAAAATTGTTGAGCCTTCTGAAAACACTATGAAGTATATGGAAGAACAAGTGTTCGACTTTATTTTCAACGTAAATGAAAGCGACAATGATTCTGCATTTTATCACATGGCAGCGGATAGTAACCTGGCGGTTATGAATTCAAGAATCTGGATAAATCAGAACTACATAACCGGTATTAACAAACCTAAGAAGGTAATGAAGTTTGCCTTTGGTAGAAATGCCATGGAAGGTGATATTTCTGATCCGATTTTGGATGGAGATAAATATGTAGTGGCTTACCTGACGAATGTTATTGAAGAAGGTGTACCGGAATTTGAAGATGTGAAAGATCAAATGCGTTTCCCTGCTCTAAAAGAAAAACAAGCAAAAATCTATATGGAGAAAATGGCTGGAAAATCTTCTCTGGAAGAAGTTGTTCAGGTGGTTCACAAAGGTCAGATTCTAACTGCAGATGTTTCTTTCGGAGCAAATGTAATTGCCGGTGGTGGTGGTAATGAACCTGAAATTGTTGGTTCATTGTACCGTGACGAATTAGAAGTTGGGTTTATGACGGTTCCTTTGAAAGGACGTACAGGTGTTTATGTTTGTATTTTGGATGGTATTACCAAGGCACCGGAAACTTCTGATTATTCACTACAAAAAACGAGTTTAACGCAAGCCAGAAGAGGTTCGGCTGATAACCTAGTTATACGTGCATTGCGTGAAGCTGCAGATGTTCAGGACAACCGAAGAAAAATTGAATACAGGTAATCAAAACCTCAAATAGTATTTACAAAATCCCCTTGACGGTTGTTGAGGGGATTTTTATTTGATTACTTTTATTCACTGATCTATGAAAACAAGAACACCAAAAGAGACGCTGGCCATTCAAACAAAAGTGGTTTTACCGCACGAAACAAATTCGCTGGGAAAACTGTTTGGCGGAGCATTACTTGCCTGGATGGATGAAATTGCAGCAGTATCGGCTCACCGACATTCTAAACGGGTAGTGGTAACAGCTTCTATAAATAATGTGTCATTTGGTGAACCCATAGACCTTGGGGCCATAGTTACACTAGAGGCAAAAGTATCCAGAGCTTACTCGTCATCAATGGAGGTAATTATTGATGTTTTTGTAGAAGACAGACTAACCGGAGATCGCGTTCAAAGCAACCAGGCTATTTATACTTTTGTTGCAGTGGACCAAAACGGCGGCCCGATTAATGTTCCGGAATTAATTCCAGAGACAGAAGAGGAGAAAAAACGCTATGATGCAGCTTTGAGAAGAAGGCAGTTGAGTCTGGTTCTTGCCGGAAAGCTCGACCCTTCTGATGCAACTGAATTAAAATCAATTTTTTATCAAAAATAAATCCTATGAAGAAGTTATTTTTTTTAATCTCGGCTTTGGCTTTGTTTTCATGCAACAATGAGTCAGAAGATTCCACGAATGAAGACTCAAATGATATCACGAATGACACGACAGCTGTTGATTCGGTAATAACGGATGAAGTAGTTTCCGGTGTTCAGTATTTTGAAGATTATGCGCAATTTGATACCCGCACGAAGTTGTATGAGGAATTTGGTGAAGAATATTTAGATGATGATACTACCTGGTATGCCGAAGGAACAGTGATGGTACTTATCTCCACATTGGATGATCCAACTAATGGTAACAGAATACGCTTCGGATGGGATGAAGAAAACCCTGAAGAGTTATCTTTTATAGAAACGTGGAATTACAAGGATTACGAAAGCAATAAAGCACAAAGAGTTGACGCTAAAAATGGATTATATACGGGTATGCCATTGGAGGAAATTGTAGCCTGGAATGATGGAAAACACGTTAAATTCTCAGGTTTTGGTTGGGACTACTCCGGTGGGGTGTTTCCTGGACAAGGGGAGAGTAATATAGCTTCATCCAAAATTCAGTTCTCCCTGGACATGGAACAGGAAGGTTATGAAACACACACACATCTTCTAGGTGATCAAATCTTTATGTCATCTGATGAGGCGGTTAAAGGTGCGCCAATTGTTTTGGGAACTATGGTTTATTACCCATGATTGGTCTGTGTTTGGATTTTGCAAGATGTAAGGTTTAGAAGCACGTTGTCATCTTTTTATTACTCTAAAGATAACCTGTTCTGTATTTGGTATAGCTATAATTACACCATATATACCTGGTGTCTTAGGTAGCTCAATATGTTCAATAACCTTGCAGTTTGAGTACGATTTTCTATGTATAACTTCCCCCAAAATATTAACCACCTGAACCTCTACTTTTTTGTGAAATTGTCCAAGATTAATGTTGAAGTCATCATTCGTTGGATTTGGGTAGATATTTATGTTTCCAACTGCCGTCAACTCATCCACCGCAAGTTGATCTGAAAAGTTTATACAATCAGTAGTGTCAATACAATCATCAAAATTGATAACACATGCATAGGTTCCATTTGAATCCGGGAAATAGAATTGATTTACTTCACCAGAGATGGGACTCATAGTTGAACAATCCAGCCATTGATAAGTTGAGTTTGTTTGATAAACTTGAACTGAATTAACATCTGTCGATATGGAATCATTTACACCAAGGGCTTCACAGCAGATAGGTGATTCATTAAATAGCAGGTCTACTTCGAAAGGCTGCAATAATCGGTTATAAAATCTATAATCATCCAAATATCCTTCAAATTGTTCGGAATTAGTACCGCAAATTGATCCTGAAGAATTTAATTGATTACCAATTGCCGTATGTGCTGTACCGTTGTTGATTGTACCAAGGCTTCCTGTTGCACTAATGATTGTTAAAGTTTCCGGGACGTTATCCACATAAACCTCAAGCCGGTCCACACCGCCACCAGTATCAATGCTACCATCATAATTTATTACAACGTGGTGCCATAGTGTATCATTAAAAGCTGTACTACACTCAGTAACAAAATAGTTGTTGAGGTCACCTGTGAAATAAATCCCAATCCTCAATTTTTGAGTTGGTCCTATTACTACTCCCATTTCGCGTTGACTTTCACCACAAACACCATCTGCCGACTTCTGAAATATAGCATGAGAGACACTGCCAGCATTAAATAATTTAAACCACAAGGAAATACTAAAAGAAGAATCATTTGCGGTGAAGTAATTGTCAAAACTATCCCCAAAATCTAAATAGGCATTCCCTGAAAAAGTCATTGCGTTATGAGGGCACCCAAACCTATCGGATGCAGATGAAGCGTTTGTGTTTATAGGAATAACAGAACCAACTGATGGTATTAGCGAGCCGTTATTAAATAAATATTCAGCAAAAAGACCCTGAGTCACCTGGGCTCTTACATTAAATAAACAAAAAAGAACAGAAAATAAAACACAAAGAAATCTGAAGTTATAATACATGATTTTTGGGTTATTTGTAAAGCTGAAATGTACGCAAAATATACTTTGCGATCAAACTAGTTTGTGTTAACGACATTTACAATTCTTTTCACATCTTGATCTACCATACATTTGAAGTGTCCCTTTGGGCATTTATCAAAACCTATTTTTGAGCAAGGCCTGCATTTGAGGTCATCTACTTCAAAGATCGTATACAACTCTTCATTTTCGGGTAAGTAAGGATACATCCCAAGTGCCGGAACGGTATTTCCCCAAATAGAAATTATTGGTTTTTTAAGGGCTGCAGCAATGTGCATTAAACCTGTATCATGGGTTATCACTTTTTGCGCTTGCTGCAACACGGATGCTGATTCATCCAATGATAATTTCCCAACCAATGAAAAAACGTTTTCACATGCACGAGTAATTTCCGTTGCATTCACTTCATCCTCAGGTCCGCCAAGTAAAACCACCGGAAGGTTTATACGATTGATAATCTCAATAATTTTCTCATTTGGCAAACGTTTGGTGGCAAACTTGGCACCAATAGAAAAAGCAATATATTCTGCCGGAATTTGATGCGTTTCCAAATCTACTTCTGCTGATACGGGAATAAAATAATCCAACCCTTTGCCGTCATTTTTAATATTGAGTTGTTGAGCCGCAACAAAATAACGGTCAACAACATGCAGGTCCGGCATCAGGTTCCACTTGAGCTTGGTCAATAAAAACTTTTTAGGATTGAGTTTAGGAAACGACGCGGAAGGTTTTTTTAAGTGTTTTTTGAGGCGAAGGCTTCGCAGATTATTGTGTAGATCAATTACAAAATCGTAATCCTCTTCTTTGAGCTCCTGAGCTATTTCTGTAACCTCATGTTCTATGGTATAAACCTTGTCTATGTAGGGATTATTCTCTAAAATACCGGCGTAACTTTGCTTGGTAACAAAGTGTATTTCGGCCTGGGTTTGGTGCTTTAAGCAACGGATGACAGGGGTTGTTAAGACTATGTCTCCAATAGACGAAAACCGTATGACGAGGTACCGGGGCATAGAACAAAGTTAATTAATTCCTTTGCTTAAAATAGTTTACAATAGATTGGGCTATGGCTTGTCGCCCTTCATCATAATAGTGTTCAGAAGGAAAATCTCTTTCTAGAAAACTTGAGTCAGGTAATAAAGAGAAGTTATCGATAACCGTAACACCAGATCCTTCATAACGATCGACCAGCCAGTTTTTATTTGTTGTCATTAACTGTATGAGTTCTTTTCCTACTAATTCCTCCGCTTGCTCCAGGTTTTCCGGTAGCAAAACAAAGATAAGGTCAAGATTTTTTTCGTTGCACAATTCCACAATCTCATCAAAATCCTGTATTCTTGGATTTTCCTCATCCAAAACAAAAGCAAAATTCTTGATATAGCTATCCGCCAAAGTGCGTTCAGGGGTGCCGTAACCTCCCCATTTATCTAGCTTACACCAGTTTTCTACCGTGTTTCGGGGAAACTCAAAAGGAAGCTCCTCTGTTTCCCAAAGGTGATCCATTTTACGTTTACCTTCCTTTTCTGATAGAACGTCATAATGGTTCAGCCCTAAAAGAAATCTATTGATTATAGCAGGTCGATCATGATAGAAAACAGCTTGCTTTTGAATGGAACTTTCAAGGTTAGAATACATCCAACCTGCGCCGAAACTCCGGTAGTTTAAATGCACCACCACTGAATTTACAGGAGATGATTCAGGAATACGTCTGATAAGTGTTTTGAAAATATCCGCATGTATAGCTCCGGTGTCAACAGAAATAACCTTTAGATCGTTTAAATCGTCATCAACCATTTTTGATATGGAACGATTATCATCATCATAAATATCAGAATACGCAGCATTAGGTGAAGATGAGAAATAGATTACATCTGCTTCCGCAACGGCATTTTGAAATTCTAACCACAACGGACTATTTTCGGCTATATCTTTTTCATACGTGGTATAGCGATATAAATAGTTGCTAAGGATTACAATCATTCCTAACAACAACACCCGAATTGATATTTTCTTCCAAAGGTCTTTCATCAGAACTGAAAATAAATGAATTGATAAAATTCGGCGCCTGACATGGTCATCACAAAATAGATCAGACAACTGTAAATTAACCAACGTACGGTGAAACTTGTTTTATTAATCACCTGATCAAATCGGTTCTTTTGGATGATAAGCTCAAGTACAATAAAGGCCAGCAGTGGTATGATTAAAATTGGGTCAAATACGAGTTCTGTCTGTGCAGTCACGCTACTGTTCAATACATTTTCAACCTTTTGATTTGAGGTGGCATTTTCCATGTGACCTATATTTTGGTAGGTTTTAGCAGATGGAGTGAAGCCAATTATTTTTGCAAGAGAGAGGTAAGCTTTTGACAAAGTATCTGACCGAAAAAATAACCAGGCCACATTTACTAGAAGAAATGTTTTAGTAATACCAAATGCTTTTCTTACTCCGGTAATCTCGGTTTTTCTGTGACGTGTAAAAATTTGTTCACTGAGGTAGAGCAGACCATGAATGGCACCCCAAATGATAAAAGTAAAGTTGGCGCCGTGCCAGACTCCACTGACTATAAATACAATTAAAATATTCAACACCCACCTGAAATATGACATTCTATTACCACCGAGAGGGATGTACAGGTAGTCTCTGAACCAGGTGGACAAGGAAATGTGCCACCGCGACCAGAAATTTTGGATAGAATGTGCAAAGTAGGGCGCTTTAAAATTATCCATTAGGTTAACCCCCATCATCTTTGCTACACCAATCGCAATTAATGAATACCCATGAAAGTCGGCGTAAATTTGGAGCGAGAACAGGAGTACGCTCAGGATATTTGTCGCCTGATCAAACGCAAGCGGATTTGCGTAAACAGGATCAATTAAAGGGGCAATGTTATCCGCAATAACCATCTTGATAAACAGGCCATACAATATCAACCGGAAACCATTTGAAAGGGATTCGTAGTTTAACTTATGATGCGCAAAAATTTGAGGACGTAAGTGTCCGTAACGTTCAATTGGCCCGGCAACTAATTGCGGAAAGTAACTCACAAACAATGCAAACTTTCCCAGGTTTTTTTCTGGTTTAACCTTGCCCCGGTAAACATCAATAGTATAGCCAACAGTTTGAAAGGTATAAAATGAAATGCCTACAGGAATACCATATTCTAAAACTCCTGTAAACCATTCAACTTTTGGATGTTGTCCCACAAAATCAATAAAGAAATCTTGCCTTCCGATAAAAAAGTTGAAGTACTTGAAGATAAATAGTACACCAAAATTTGAAAGCAGGCTAATGGTCAACCAAATCCGTTTTCTAATTCTTAATTCAGTGCGGTCCATTTGCCTGGCAGCAACGTAATCTACAATTGTTGAATAAGCAATTAGAATTAGGAATTCAGCTTTCCAAGTGCCATAAAATATATAACTGGCAACCAGCAACAACACCCACCGCATTTTATGAGGCAGCAAGTAATAAAGGATAATTACCAGCGGAAGAAAAATCAGAAATTGAAGTGAGTCAAATAACATATCTGTTTTCTGGCAGTATGCCGCAAGTTACCTAAACTTTATTTTTAGTGTCAATAATGATCGTTACAGGTCCGTCATTTACTAACTCCACTTGCATGTTTGCCCCAAACTCACCGGTATGAACAGGTTTTTGTAACAATCCTTTCAACGTCTTAATGAATTGCTCATATAATGGAACTGCCACCTCAGGTTTGGCTGCATAGATATAAGATGGACGATTCCCTTTTTTTGTTTTAGCGTGCAAAGTGAATTGTGAAATCAGCAGTACATCTCCTTTTACATCAGAAAGAGACAAATTCATTAATCCTTCTTCATCTGAGAAAATGCGCAGGTTGAAAATTTTATTGGCCAGCCACTCAACGTCATCATCCGTATCATCATGTGTTATTCCAAGAAACACTACATATCCTTGTTTAATTTCACCCTGTACTGCTCCTTCAATAGATACTGAAGCTGAAGAAACACGTTGGATTACTGCTTTCATGATTTATAAATGTCTTTTCGGTAGGTTTCGTCATCATCTTCTTCCATCATGTTGACGTAATTAAAATACCTTTCAGGATGTATTTGACCCATCTCCACAGCATTTTTTACGGCACAGTCAGGTTCATTTATATGTTGACAATCGTTGAACTTGCACTCGTGTAATACTTTTCTCATTTCCGGAAAATAATGCGAAAGCACTTTTTTGTCAAAATCAATCAGTCCAAAAGCTTTTATACCCGGTGTATCTATGATAAATCCTCCGGTTGGTAATTCGTGCATTTCAGCAAAGGTAGTGGTGTGTTGACCAGACAAATGGCTCATTGAAATTTTCCCGGTCTTCAATTCAAGTTCAGGATCAAGTGTATTGATTAAGGTAGATTTTCCCACACCGGAATGTCCACCAAACATCACTTTTTTTCCTTTGATTTCTTCCTTTAAAAAGGCAACGGAGCCTTCTTGTTTCGCAGATATTGTCAGGCAACGGTATCCTGCCATATTATAAATCTCCATAAATCGCTCCAGTATTTCAAGATCCTCCTCAGCATACAGGTCAACCTTATTAAATAAAATGGTTGATTTGATATGATAAGCCTCTGCAGTGACCAGAAACCGATCAATAAAAGCAGTATGTGTTTGTGGGGCAACCAGTGTTACCAGTAAATAAACGTGGTCAACATTCGCCGCTAAAATGTGCGAACGCTTACTTAGGTTAATAGATTTTCTGATGATATAATTCTTCCGGGGGATTATTTCTTTAATAACTCCCGTTTCTTCATTCTCTTCCAGTTCAAACCTGACATTGTCTCCAACAGCAACAGGATTAGTTGATTTGATACCTTTAATACGCAGTTTGCCGCGAATTCGACAATCCCTGTCAATACCATCTTCGTCTTTGACGAGGTACCAACTACCGGTAGATTTTATGACTACTCCTGTTTTCAGATAGCTAAAATTAAGTATTGCTGCTTAAATAGCTGATACATTTCAGAATAATCTGCGGTTTCAAATTGTTATATTTGACGCCGTGCAAAAACTGAGCATTATAATTCCTGTTTTTAACGAGGCAGATACCATAGCTGAAGTCATCCAAATTATGTCAGATCTGGAGCTCGTTAATGGTATTGACAAGGAGATAATCCTTATAAATGATGCCTCTACAGACACCAGTAAGGGAATTATTGAACAGGCAATAGGAGCTTCCCACATTCCTATTAAACACATCAATCATGAACTGAATACCGGGAAAGGGGGAGCTATCCATACAGGTATTAAGGAGGCAAGTGGAGATTACACAATTATTCAGGATGCTGATCTGGAATTAAATCCACAGGAAATAAATGATTTGATCCAGGTTGTTTTGGATGGTAAGGCAGATATTGTTTACGGATCACGCTTTTTAAAAAAGAACCAAAAGGGAGGTTCGTTTTTGAGCAATATGGCCAATGGTTTTTTAACGCGCTTGTCCAATGTCACGTTTGGGATAAAAATATCTGATATGGAAACCTGTTACAAGTTAGTTCCCACGGATGTTTTTCAATCCTTAAAACTGGTAGAAAAGCGGTTTGGGTTTGAACCTGAAATTACCGCCAAACTTGCCAAACACAAACACCTGAAATGGGCAGAAGTTCCGATTACGTATAACCCGCGAACCGAAGAACAAGGGAAGAAAATAGGTTGGAAAGATGGGTTCAGGGCCATTTGGTGCATATTAAAATATGGCCTGTCCAAAAAGAAATAGCTTCTAAATCCTGAATTTTAGGAACTTTTAAAAAAATAAGCACAATACAACATGTGACATTTGTACATTTGTAAGTTACATTTTCAATAAACGTGGATTCTAAACAAGAGAAGTACGACAAGGCCTATTTAAACATGGCTATGGAGTGGGCAAAATTGTCCTATTGTAAGCGAAAGCAAGTTGGTTCGTTAATAGTAAAAGACAAGATGATCATTTCGGATGGATACAATGGTACACCATCAGGACATACAAACTGTTGTGAAGATGATAATGGAGACACATTTTGGTACGTTCTACATGCAGAAGCCAACGCCATTCTTAAGGTGGCTAAGTCCACTCAAAGTGCAGATGGCGCGACCCTGTATATTACCTTGTCTCCTTGTAAAGAATGTAGTAAATTAATCATACAGGCGGGAATTAAAAGAGTGGTGTACCATATAGAGTATAAAGACACTTCAGGAATTGACTTTTTGTCTGAATATGGAATAGCGGTGCATCACGTTAAAGAACTTTAAATGGAAGAGAATAAAAAGAAAAGTATATTGTTCATCATCCCGGTGTTGGTTGGTGGCGCGTTAGCAGTTGGAATTTGGTTGGGGACTATGTTCATTCCTCAGGGGATACCCAGGGATCCTGTGCACGAAAACACAGGGAAGTTTTCGACTATTCTGGAAATGATTGAGGATAAATATGTGGATTCTGTAGATCATGACTTATTGGTTGAGAGTTCTATTGAAGGAATGATAGAAAAATTAGACCCGCATTCCGCATATATCCCTGCAAAAGACCTTGAAAAGGTAAATGAACAACTCAATGGTAATTTTGGAGGTGTCGGTATTCGTTTTTTAATTCACAATGATACACTGGTGGCCACTCATGTGTTACCGGGTTCCCCATCAGAAAGTGCAGGATTACTTCCCGGAGATCGAATTATTGAAATTGACGGAGGAGAAATTACAGATGGTACCCTCACCAATAATGATGTGATGGATAAGTTAAAAGGTGAAGCGGGCACGGATGTTACCGTTAAAATATACCGTCAAGGGGAAACTCAAAAACTTGACATCACCAGAGGGACAATTCCTTTAAGTAGTATTGATGCTGCCATCATGCTGGATAATGAAGTGGGTTTTATTAAGCTGAATAGTTTCACCTACAATGCACATGAAGAATTCCACGAAGCAGCTGGTGAGTTAAAGTCAAGAGGGATGAAGAAGTTAATTTTTGATCTCCGAAATAATGGAGGCGGTCTCATGTTTGCAGCAACAGAAATAGCAGATGAGTTTCTTGAATCGGGTAAACTCATTGTGTACACTGAAGGCAGGAAAAGTCCAAAGAAAGAGTATTATTCCACATCCAAAGGCATTTTAGAAGATGTTGAGGTGGTGATTTTAATCAATTCACTTTCGGCATCTGCCAGTGAAATTGTAGCTGGTGCCATTCAGGACAACGACCGTGGTTTGATCATGGGCAGGAGATCTTTTGGTAAAGGACTGGTTCAGGATCAAAATGAATTTACGGATGGCAGTGCATTGCGGTTAACAATCTCACGTTATTATACTCCTTCAGGTAGAAGTATTCAAAAACCTTATGGAGATGGCGTAGACTATGACAACGATTACTATGATCGATTTGAAAGTGGTGAATTACTGAACGAAGACAGCATTAAGATTGACAAAAGCCTAAAATTTAAGACGTTTGCAGGTAGAACTGTTTACGGAGGCGGAGGAATTATGCCAGATGTTTTTGTGCCGAATGATACTGCCGGGGCATCTTACTATTTGACGTCTCTTTATTATAAGAATGTATTCAATCATTATGCGGTCAGGTATTTGGATGGTAGACGAAAGTACCTGAATGATTTTGATGCTTTCCGCACAGGTTTTCACGTAGACAATAACATGTTTCAGGATTTTATTGAATACGCAAGTACACTTGGTGTAGAGGAAGATCCTATCGATATTGTTACTTCGCGTTCTACCATTAAAAACCGTATTAAAGCTGAAATTGCACGGCACGTTTGGCAAGATGACGGATACTATATGGTATATGTCGAGAATGACATGGACGTGCAACGCGCTCTAGACAAACTTCGTTCAGGACAATCACTGATGTCCATGTTAACTGAATAAAAAACTACATAAAAAAAGGAGCTCCGGTTAAGGCGCTCCTTTTTAGTTTGCGTATGTTAGTTATTGATATTAGTTGATAATTCCCAGAATTGCTTCCGTTACGTTAATAATGTGATCTCCAACTTTCTCACATGAGGAGAAAAGGTTGTTGTATACCATTCCACTTTCCATGTTGAATTCTTTCTTTTGTAGATCACCCAGATACTCTTTTCTCATCTGGTTTCTCATTTTATTGATCTTCGTCTCAGCTGCTTTTGCTTCGTCAATAGTAACAGCCGACCAGCTTGAGCTGAGGTTTGTCGCCATAACTTCAAAGGCATGATCAATAAGGTCAAACATCTCATTGAGTTTGGCTCGCTGCTCGGGCAAAAAGTAGAGCTTTTGTTCATCTTTACGCTCTATGGCCTTTGACATTTGATAGAAAATATCTCCAATTCGTTCCAGATCATTTACAATGGAATTCATGGACCGAACGCGTTTGGCTGTTTCTTCAGACATTTCCCCTTCAGAAAGTTTTGCCAGATAATTTGCCACCTCTATCTCTACACGGTCGGTGATATCTTCATACTTTGAAATTTTCTCATGAAGTTTATTCTTCTCTTTTTTGTTTTGGGTGGTGAGAAGTTTTCTTGTAAATCCTGACATCCGTCCGGTGATCTCACCAAATTTGGCAACCTCCTTTTGCGCTTCAAGTATGGACAAGTTTGGCGTACCCATCATGCTTGTTGTGATATAGTCCAGGTGGAATTCTTCGTCCTTCGCTCCTCTGGACTTCACAGTTTTCTCGGCCATTCTAACCAACCATGGTACAAAACCAATCAAAATCAGAACATTTAATAAGTTAAACGAAGAGTGGAACAGGGCTAAACCTAGATTAGCTGCGTTGCCATCTGTATACGGATCGCCTTCAATTAAAAATGCAAGACCTTTGAGGATAAACGGGAACATTAAAATGGCCCAGGTTACACCAATTATATTAAATAGTGAATGTATTCTTGCCGACCTTTTGGCATGTACGTTACCAATTAATGAGGCCAACTCTGCTGTAATGGTTGTTCCAATGTTTTCTCCAAGGATCATTGCTGAAGCAACTTCAAATGGAATTACACCTCCAGCTACCATAGTCATAGTAAGCGCCATTGCAGCTGAAGAAGATTGGATAACGACTGTAACAAGGGCTCCCAGAATCACAAACATCAATGGGCCATACCAAACGTCCTTAAAGTCAATAAAGAACTGAACAATTGCCGATTCTGGACCTAAATCAGGAACAGAGTCTTTAAGCGCACCTAGCCCCATAAATAATAAGGCAAATCCAATAATGGCACTTGACCAGGCTCTTGCCTTTTCTTTGGCAAAGAACAACAAAGGAGCACCAATTGCGATAAAAATTAGCGCGTAAGAACCGATACTTACTTTAAAACCAAAAATAAGAATGAGCCATGCAGTAATCGTGGTACCTATATTGGCCCCCATCATCACTCCTGCAGATTGTCTAAGTGTCATCAATCCTGCATTCACAAAACTAACGGTCATCACCGTGGTAACAGAAGATGACTGCACAATTGATGTAATACCAAATCCAGTGATGACACCTTTTACACGATTAGATGTGATAGATCCTAGCATGTTTCTGAGCTTTGAACCTGCCGCTTTTTGCAGCCCCTCAGACATGATTTTCATTCCAAAGATGAACAAACCAAGCGCACCAATTAATACGAGCAACCTGAATAATCCCCATGCGCGTTCGGTTTCAAATTTCCCTTTCTCCGACCAAATGGTTTTATCCCCCAGGTTGATTCCTACCTTGTACACATATTTATCTCCTCCGATAAGGTCTTTAACTTTATGACTTACCGTATTGATATCTAGTTTATCCTTATGACCCCATGGAGATTTAGCCGGATCCGCTTTGTTACGTTTTGCACCTATCTTGGTATTCCACTTTAAAGAGTAAGTGGCATCCGGATAAACTTCTAATATCTCCTTTAATTTGTTGGGAGCAATGGCCCAGGAAATTTGACCGGCTTCTTCTTTTCCTTTGGCCGAATTATTTTCGAAAATTGTTCCACTGATCGAATGACAAACCTTTATTTCTGTAGCGTATTCAATCGAATTTGGATTTGATCCGGTACCAATTTGATAATTCCAAATCTGATTTTCCGGGACATCATTTATGGAGAGTTCACCCGCACCTATTTCTGCAACAGCAGAAATCCAGTCAGTTGAGTCTTTAGATTTTATGCGAATTCCTACATGAGAATCACCCGATTTAATGTTCTTCCAGGTAAATTTCAGGGTACCTGTTTCTAACACTTCAAGTGTAAGTGAATCTTTGTTGTTTGAAAATTCAAAATCCAGTTCGAAGACAGAAATGGATGTAGTTTCAACCGTCGGTGTTAATGTATCCCCATCAACTTGTGCTAGGATAGGGTTTAAAATAAGTAATGATAAAGTAAAAAGTGCGATCAGTTTTTTCATTCGATCATAGATTAATTTTCTGAACACAAATTTAGACGAAGCCAACCATAAAAATTTTGTTTTAGTGTTACCGTTGTGTTACCAAAAATTAACCTAAAAATTCAATTGTAAAGAGGGTAAATGAGCTGGTGATTCACCTTTTATTCCTCCTAAAACTTACAAATCAGGGGTTTTGAGCTTAAAGTAGATTAAGTCAACCTTTCGGTACTGTTAAATTATTATTACGAATGCCCGAACAACATGAATAGATGTGAATTAAGTATAACCTTTGTGTTCAAATATGCATTTAAAATCTCTTAATGATGAAACGAATTTTACTACTCTCATTTCTCATAATTACAACCTTAACGGCTCAAGCACAACTTTCCGAGTATAGTTTTGGTAAAGGTCTGCACATATATGGAAAAGACTCTTCTTTTCACATGAAGTTCGGAATGCGCTTCCAAAATCTATTTTCAAATGAATGGACAGTTGAAGATGATGATCTGTCCAGAATAGAAGATTATGATGCTAATTTTTTAATTAGAAGGGCACGACTTAAGTGGAACGGGTTTGCGTTCACACCAAAGTTGAAATGGAAAGTAGAGTTGGGTCTATCTAACCGAGATATCAGTGGTGGTGATACGCCAGAGCACAGAAACGTGGCTCGTATAATACTAGATGCATGGGCAGATTGGAACTTTGCAGGAAATTTTGCATTGAGAATTGGTCAGGGGAAATTACCGGGTAACCGGGAGCGAGTAGTCTCTTCTGGTAATTTACAATTTGTAGATCGATCCAGGTTAAACAGCCGTTATAATATTGATCGTGACTTTGGATTGATGCTTACCCATCACATGACCCTTGGTAAGAACTTCTATATTAAAGAATATGCATCCTTAAGCCAGGGAGAGGGTCGTGATATCACCGCAGGATACAACGGAGGTTTTGATTATACTTTCCGTATTGAGTTCTTGCCTTTTGGTAAGTTTCAATCCAAAGGTGATTATGTTAATGTTGATTTAAAAAGAGAGCAAAAACCTAAATTGGCAATAGGAGTAAGTTATGATATTAATGACAATGCCATCCGTGAAAGAGGTCAACTGGGTGATTTTATTCAGGATTCGAACGGAGATTATTTCGGTAAAACACTATACACCGTTTTTGCTGATTTAATGTTCAAATACAAAGGATTTTCTGTAATGGCAGAATATGCCAATAAACAAACTGAAGATGGGGATTACAATGTATATGATGATAACGGGATTCAGGTTGGTACTTTCTATACCGGTCAGGCACTTAATGTTCAGGCAGGGTATCTATTTAACAGTAATTACGAGATAGCACTCAGAATGACATCAAATCGACCGGATTTTGGGGTAGCTGCAAACGAAAATGAATACGGTATCGGCTTTTCAAAATATTTTGTAGGTCACAAGTTAAAAGTGCAAACGGATATAAATTATAGACAACGCTATGTATATGGTTCAACTGCTCCTAATCAGGGGAGTGACGATAAATTATACTGGAGAGTACAGATGGATTTACATTTTTAAAGCATGGCTAGAACATTTCATGTTTTTGACGGTTATGCTAGGAACTAGATGAAGCCAAAAGCAAACAAACCAAATAACAGATTACGCGAAGTAGCCGCAGTTTTTTTTAAACTCGGCTGCTTTGCTTTTGGTGGCCCTGCAGCTCATGTTGCAATGATGGAGGAAGAAGTGGTGAGCAAGAGAAAGTGGATGACCAAAGATCATTTTTTGGACCTGATGGGTGCTACCAATCTTATTCCGGGACCTAACTCAACAGAAATGACTATGCATTGCGGGCATGAGCGCGCTGGTTGGAAAGGTCTTTTTGTTGCTGGGGCATGCTTTATTTTTCCCGCTGTGCTTATTACAGGGATTTTTGCGTGGATTTATGTTGAATATGGTTCTTTACCTCAGGTAGAACCATTCTTCTTTGGTGTTAAACCGGCAGTACTTTCCATAATTCTGGCAGCAGTAATCAAGCTGGGAAAAAAGGCGCTGAAAAATATAGAACTAGGCATACTCGGCGGAATGGTAATTGCCGCGGGGATCCTTGGATTGAATGAAGTTGTTGCACTCTTGGCAGCCGGCGTAATAGGAATGCTCTATTTTACTTTAAAAAATGTGGTATCTGGTTCATCATCTAATCCTACCAAAAAAATTCTTTGGCCCTTTTTATTGGTGAGCTCTTCGGGCAAAGCTGCAACCAGTTTGGGAACTCTGTCAGTCTTTTTAACTTTTCTTAAAGTAGGAGCCATCTTGTACGGAAGTGGATATGTACTTTTTGCCTATTTAGATGCAGAATTGGTGGATGCTGGTTGGTTAACCCGTCAGCAGTTGCTGGATGCAATTGCAGTTGGGCAATTTACTCCGGGACCGGTACTTTCAACGGCAACATTTATTGGTTATCAATTGGATGGTTTCTGGGGAGCAATTGCTGCAACAGCCGGAATCTTTTTACCCTCTTTCCTGTTCGTACTTTTCCTTAATCCGCTCATCCCGAGAATGAGAAAATCAAAAGTGCTCGGTTATTTCCTGGATGCCGTGAATGTCGGTGCGGTAGGCATAATGATTGTAGTCCTGATTTTTATGACCATGGAAACAGCAGTAAACTGGAAAGCAGTCGTAATATTAACTATGAGTCTGATGAGTACCTTTCTTATTAAAAAGTCCAATGCCATCTGGACAATAATCGGAGGTGCGATCATGGGCTATGTACTTGGATTTATTTAGAATTATCTAAGCCGCTTTATAAATAAGATTGACTATTTTTAGACTGCCGATTTTAGTCATGCAACAAAAAATTCTCATAATTGATGATGAAGTAGATATTCGCGTACTGCTTCGGTATAATCTGGAAAAAGAAGGTTACCAGGTAATTGAGGCAGAAGACGGAAAATCTGGAATTGAAGTAGCTATTAAAGAACACCCTGATCTTATCCTGTTAGATGTGATGATGCCCGGAATGGACGGTGTAGAAACATGCGAAAAACTGAGAGAAAAGCGTGTGTTAGAGGACTCGATTGTATGTATGCTAACAGCAAGGGGAGAAGATTACTCACAGCTTGCAGGGTTCAATGCCGGAGCGGACGACTACATTACAAAACCGGTTAAACCGAAAATTCTTCTCAGTAAGATTGCCGCCATGCTCAGAAGACATGGTAAATTGAAAAACCACGATAAGCAGGCAGTAGGAAACGAAGAGTCACCGTCTACGTCCAATATTGAAATTAATTTGGATAGTTATACGGTTTTCAAAAATGGAGAAGAGCTCTCCCTTCCTAGAAAAGAATTTGAGTTGCTGGCACTGTTGATGGAAAATGCCGGAAAAGTTTGTAAACGCGACGAAATAATGACGCGTGTGTGGGGTACAGATGTCATAGTTGGTGACAGAACCATAGATGTACATATCCGAAAACTTCGTAAAAAAATTGGTGATGACGTCATCCAAACCATTAAAGGTGTTGGGTACAAATTTATTCAATAAAGTCTTGATCATCCTTGAGAATTAGAGTTTCCTTTATTCTTGACCTTCAAACGTATGTTATGCAAAGGTTAAATCTCATTAACGATTTAATAATCCATTTATAAAACCACGCTAACACCTTCGCGGAATTTCTGATCGACCTTTGTATCAAATTGATAAAATGAAAAAAATGAGAAAGAATTTGATATTGGTAATCACAGTTGTTTTTTGTGGATTAACAATTGTGCTTACTTCTTGTAAAAAAGGTTGCACAGACCATAATGCACTTAATTACAACTCTGATGCTAAAAAAGATGATCCTAATAACCCTTGTGTATTTGCACCAGTTGATGAATCAGTAATTACTGTATCCGAAAATATTACGAGTAACATTACATGGGAAACCGGAAAAGTTTACATTTTGGCAGATAGGATTGTAGTAACCTCAGGAGCAACCTTAACGATTGAACCCGGAGTAATAGTGAAAGGTGAAGCAGGGACAGGACCTAATGCAACAGCACTAATAATTGCGCGAGGAGCAAAAATATTGGCACAGGGTACAGCTTCTGAGCCAATTATATTTACATCAATTGCGGATGAAATTCAGCCGGCTCAAATTGAGTCTCCTAATTTACCAACTGATATTAATGGTCTTTGGGGTGGATTAATTGTTCTTGGAAACGCAAAAATTTCAGCAGCTTCAGGTACTGAAGCACAAATTGAAGGTATTCCTGCTTCAGATACTAATGGTAAATATGGAGGAATGGATGACTTGGATAATTCAGGTGTAATTCAATATGTATCAATTCGGCACGGTGGTGCAAATATTGGTGATGGAAATGAAATTAACGGATTAACGCTTGGCGGAGTTGGTTCTGGCACAACAATCGATCATATTGAGATTGTTTCGAATCAGGATGACGGAATTGAATTTTTTGGAGGAACAGTAAATGTAACTGACGTTGTTATTCTTAATACTGGAGATGATGCTCTTGATACTGATCAGGGTTATTCAGGAACAATAGATAATTTCATTGTTATTAATGCCGGAGATGCAGCCATGGAACTTGATGGCCCTGAAGGAGTTGATCTCGGTAATGGAAATCATACATTACGAAATGGTGGAATCAATATTGAAGGTGGTTCGGAGTTGGGAGATACGGATGCAAATACAAATGTCAATTTAAATAATATCTATTGGTTTGGTTTTACAGCCGGATCGTATGCAAATGGAGTGGTTTTTACAGAGTTACCAAGCACAACGGTTGAAGCTCCGGTATTCACCTCATTACAGGCAAATATCCCGGCAGGTGACGGCATTACAGATTACTTTTTAAATGGATCAGATGCCGCTGTAACTTCTGCAGCTTTCGGAACACAAACTGTAGGTCCGGATAAATCTGCGTTTAACAACTGGAGTTGGACAGCTATCCACTCAGAAAATTACTTGTCAAATTTTTAGCATTAACTAATAAGTGAATAGATACAATTGAACTCGTGGGAATCCAATCGGAACCCGCGAGTTTGATTATTACGGACATTTTTTATAAAAATCAACAACAAACCATGAGATTATTAAATCTTATTCTAATACAGTCCATACTTTTAGCTGGTATTTTCTCATTTTCCCAGGAAAAAGGAATTATTCGTGGACAGGTTTTTGACGGTGAATCTGGCCTAACCGTCATTGGAGCTAAAGTAAGAGTGAAGGACCAACCGGTTGGTGGAGTTACAGATTTAGATGGTAAATTTTCAATATCTATTGTAACAGGAACGTATGATGTATTAATTGCCTTTACCGGAAAAGATACACTGATTCTTGAAGAAGTTACTGTTACAGCCGGAGAGGTAGTGCTCTTTGAAAACCTGCAAATGAATGCATCAACAACTACATTGACGACAGTTGTTGTAACAAAAGAGAAAAGGGATAATACTGAAAACTCAGTGCTTACATTGAAAAAATCCACCACGAATATGATTGATGGAATTTCCTCAGCTAATTTCAAAAAAATTGGAGATTCTGATGCTGCGGGTGCAATGAGGCGTGTTCCGGGCGTTTCGATATCTGGTGGCAAATATGTTTACGTTCGTGGTCTGGGAGATCGATATAACAAGACGGTTTTAAATGGGGTGGATATTCCGGGTTTAGATCCTGATAGAAATTCTCTACAAATGGACATCTTCCCAACAAATATTTTGGACAATATTATTGTTAATAAATCATTCATTGCTGAATTACCCGCCGATTTTACAGGTGGAATTGTTGATATTGGATTAAAAAGTTTTCCAGACGAACAGCAACGTAATATATCAATAGGGTTGGGCTATAATCCTTACTTTCATTTTCAGAAAGACTACCTCACGTATAAAGGAGGCAAAACAGATTTTTTAGGGTTTGATGACGGAACCCGGAAAATCCCGACAAAAGGTATTCCTGATAGTCAGATACCAACCTATGTTGATGCTTATACCAATCCGACAGATTCTGCAACATACAGCAATATATTAAGAGGCTTTAATCCTACAATGGCTGCCATGGAAAAAATGTCCTTGATGGATATGAGCCTGTCTGGATCCTTCGGGAATCAAGTTAGAAAGGAAAATGTCACTATTGGATATAATGTTATAGGTTCATATAGAAACTCCACCGAATTTTATAAAGATGCCGAGTTTGCCAGATACCTGCTTTCTCCTGATCCAACCGCAACTGCACTTGATTCTGGTGAGTATCAGATTGGGAATTATGGGGTCAATAATATACTACTTACTGGTATGGCAGGAATAGGAATTAAAACAACAACATCAAAGTATGTAATTAATATGCTACATATACAAAATGGTGAATCCCGAGCCGGAGAATATAGATATCATAATTATGCCCAGGGATCTACCTTTAATGGAGCGCAGACGAACTTATCTTATACACAACGATCTATGACAAATGTATTCATTGGCGGAAAACACGATTTCTTTCAAAAAGGAAAAGGGTGGAAGTTCGAATGGAAGGTAGCACCTACACTATCAATAATGAACGATCCCGATATCCGTTTTACGCGATATGAGATTCGGGGAGATTCTATGTTGATCGGAACTGAAGCCGGATTTCCAGAAAGAATATGGCGTGAACTTACTGAAAAAAGTCTGGCCTCCAGGCTTGATTGGCAAAAGGATTACAAGCTGTGGGAAAGAAAATCCAATGTAAAATTCGGCGTGGCTTATTCTTATAAAAAGCGGGATTACATCATACGGAATTTCCAGTTAAATCTAAGGGGCGTCCCAACAACAGGAGATCCTAATGAATTATTGTCAGATGAAAATTTATGGCCTTATAATGGTGATATTAACAAAGGGACAACTTATGAAGTCATGTTTATTCCGGATAATCCTAACAACTTTACAGCAAATGCAATGAACGCTGGGGCCTATTTATCAACAGAAATTCGGCCTTCTCAGCGCTTTAAAGCAACAATCGGTCTGCGATCGGAATATTTTGTACAACGGTATACCGGACAGGATCAAACTGGAACTAAGGTATTGGAAAATGATAAAGTTCTTGAAACCCTCGGACTTTTTCCATCACTGAATTTAGTATATCTGGTTTCAGATAAACAAAATCTAAGATTTTCTTATGGAAAAACGGTTGCAAGGCCTTCGTTCAAAGAACTTTCTTATGCCGAAATCTATGACCCAATTACCGGACGAACATTTATTGGTGGCTTGTTTACAGATATATTTACTAGTGGTGGTGATTCCCTTGTATACTGGGATGGAAATTTAAGAAGTACGGATATTCATAATTTTGATCTAAGATGGGAACTATTTCATGGAATCGGTCAAACCGTTTCCATATCCGCTTTCTATAAAATGTTTTTTGATCCAATTGAAATAGTACAATATACAATTCAACCAGGTACGTTTCAGCCACGAAATGTCGGTGATGGAACTGTTCTTGGTGGTGAATTTGAATTGAGACAAAGTTTGGGTGTATTTGGTGAGAAAATGAAAAATTTTAGCCTTGCATTAAATGTCACGTATACATATTCACGCATTAAGTTCAGCCCAACGGAAAAGCAAAGTAGGATGGATAATGCTCGCAGTGGTCAAATAATTGGTAATTATCGTGATATGGCGGGACAGGCACCTTATCTTATAAATGCCGGATTTTCATATAATGGTGGTGATGAGGGCTTCTTGAAAGGGTTTGAAGTTGGTGCTTATTATAATGTACAGGGAAGAACACTTCAATACGTAGGGATTGCTAATTTACCTGACATATATACGGTACCTTTTCACAGTTTAAACTGCAACTTAAACAAGGCATTTGGTGAAAGCCAGCGTTGGAAAATAGGCATCAGGGTGACCAATCTACTTAATGATAAAAGAGAATCAGTTTTTTATGCTTACGGGGGTAAGGATGAATATTTCCAACGATTAGCACCTGGTACCTCGGTGAGAATTAAAGTAGGATACAGTTTTTAGGGAGTAGTTTGTTAAATCTTTTAAATCAACAACAGGGTCATAGATTCTAACAATTAGTTAACGATACTTCAATATAATATTAATAATAGAATAACGCTCTGGAAACTCAATATAAGCCCCGTAGAGTCTAACTTTATAAGAAATTTTGGAGAGAATGTTGTTAGAAGGACTTAAAATACTGATTGTAGATGATGAACCAGATATTGTAGAAATGCTGGCGTATAATTTCGAGAATGAGAAGATGGTGGTTCATAAAGCACTCAATGGTATTGAGGCTATTGAAAAGGCCGAAAAGTATCGTCCAGATATTATTTTACTGGATGTAATGTTGCCAGATATTGATGGTATTGAAGTCTGTGAACGGATCAGAAGTTTGGACCGAATGAACAAGACAATAATCATTTTTCTATCAGCACGAAGTGAAGACTATTCCCAGGTTGCAGGTTATAACGCAGGGGGAGACGATTATGTAGTGAAACCGGTACGGATAAAAATATTGAAACATAAAATTTCAGTACTGAGCAAACGAGTTCAAAATCCAAAAGAAACTGTTGACACAGATATTATTATTGATAAAGAACGATTTCTGGTTTCGAAAGATGGCACTGATCATGTAATTCCCAAAAAGGAATTTGAGCTTTTAGCTCTATTAATGAGTGCACCTGAGAAAGTATTCAGACGCGACGAAATATTACATGATGTTTGGGGAGACACGGTTATCGGTGACCGAACTATTGATGTACACGTCAGAAAATTACGTGAAAAATTTGGAGACACGGTTATCCAAACCATTAAAGGTGTTGGGTACAAATTTTCTGGATAAACCTGGGCACAAGCCAATTTTTTCAGCTATTATCTAAATCAAAAAAAACCAATAAAATAGGTCAGGAAAAGGTGATAAATCACCTCATAATACTCACCCGCTTGGTAATACTTTGATTGCTATCCGTGTATATAGTCACAAAATATAGTCCTTCAGCAAGGTTAGCTGTAGAAAGCTGAACCTGATTGTTTATTGGAGAAACTGTGGTAACCAACTGTCCAAGGTTATTTGTTATTTCAATACGCGATAACTGAATCTCTTCATCAACACTTAAATTGATAATAGTATTAGCCGGATTTGGATAGATATGAATATCATTTTGGGTCAATTCATCTACACCAGAATCATCTACACCATCCGTATAAATGGCGAAATCATCAAAGTAAAAACCGTCTTCTCTTACCCCGCCATCTGAAATCAATCTAAATTTTAATAGTACATCACTGTTTCCAAGATAGTCTGCAAGATCTATACTCTCCTGTACCCATGAAGTTTGAAAACCGTCGTATAAAGGGTTGTCAAAATCCTGATTACTTCCTCCCATATTGGTGTAGTTGCCACAAAGCGGCACCCAGGTTGTTCCACCATCTGTAGAGGCCATAAACTGAACATAATCCCAGTTGTCTTCAATTTCCCATTTCGCCCAAAAGGTTACGTAAGCATACGTTGCATTTGTAAGCGAGAGCGGTTGATTCAACTCCATGCTGGAATTGGTTCCATTAGAGTAGTCGACAAAAGGGCTGTCTGTAATACAGTTACTCGGTGAATAGAAATCTTCATTGGTAAAGCTCCATGAACCGGTCCAATTGTCTGTATTGCTGCAATCGTCAAAAAACACTTGTGTTCCACTTCCGTACGTTTTATATATGGTATCCATCCGTGTCCATGAACCGTTATTGGTTTCAATAACATAAATGATATCATCTCCAAAGCCAATACCACTATTAAGTGTGTATGAAATCGAATCTTCTGCCACTTCCATTATGTTCAGGTTGTGTGTATTACCGGACCCCATAGTTTGAATGCCTGCAACAGGTGTCATACTAACGGTAATTGCTCCGGCTGTTAACCCTAATCTTTCTAAATCATAAGAAAAATACCCCGTAGAGGCATCTATTTTATCGGCTTCAAGATCAGTAGCCACCCCAAACACGTGCGGCATGTGTGAAAGTGTTAAATTCATGTGGATATTGGCCTTACAAATTCCTTCAATCGAATTGGATGAAGGCCAGAAATCATTCCAGGTGCCTTCACTGGAAACCTCCGGTGTCAAGGCAAAAATTGTATCCTTACCATTCATTCCTATTTCATCAATATACATCCAGTCATCAGAATCTCCGGATGCAGGGTATAAACCTGAAGATTTCATATTTGCGTAGCCATTGTGTTTAACCATATATGCGGTAAAAGAGTCGAAATACGAGTGATGTGGCGCAAATTCATTACTGGCCCAACCAATAGGGTAAAGCAACAAATTTCCGTGGGTGTGGTTGTTGAATGCAAATTTGAAATCGTGTTGTAAAACAAACCACTTCATGGCTTGTGTTTCAATTTCTGAAAATTCATTTGTTCCTGGCCAGGTGTCATTAGCCGGATCCATGGAAGTTCCTGAAGAATCAAAATGATAACCATAGTTACGGTTCAGGTCGACCCCTAAGTTGTTTCCACCACCACTAATTGGATTGCGGTTTTTACGGTGCATACCTCCACCGTTTGGATCTGTCAGCTCATTGTGTCGGTACCCATCCGGATTGATCATGGGAACGAAGTACATTTCGGTGTTATCTACCAAATAGGTAATTTCCGGGTCTGTGCCATAGTTTTCAAGTACGTACCACATGTAATAAATTAGCTGTGATAAACTTGCCGGTTCTCTGGCATGATGTAATGCGGTGTACAACACTTCTTCTTCTGCCTCATCTACTGTTGGGTTATCAGAAATCCGCAACCAGTAAATAGGATTTCCATCTATCGTTGTAAATGTGCTAATGGGGGCTCTTTGCGAAATAATATTTGGATATTTTGAGTACATAGAGTCAAGTTCATCCAAAAATTCCTGATACTTATAGAAACCGCCCATGGTGCCTAATTGAAAATTGGCGGGAGTTACCGGATTGTAATTATTTCCGCCAGAGGTTGGACAAACGGCTCTGTCATTTTCAGAACCAGAAACTGCAGTTGTATTTTGTTGTACATAATACGCTTTAACATCCTTTATAACAATGTCATACGTAAAACCATTGGCATCCAGCTTAGCGATATCCGCACTGGATAGGTCTGTCATAAAATAAGTGTCTTTTTTATACTCCCCGTGATCTACAGGTAATCCCAGGTCTCCTAATTGTTGAAGTTCTTGTTCTGAACCATAGACTTTAACGCGACTCCACGTAAGTTGAGCCCAGTTTTGAAGGGAAAAAATAAAAATTGCTGCTAGTGCGAGGTATAATTTCTTCATGATCGTTTTTTTCAGGTGTATAAATTTAGTGATATCTTTCTGAGTATATGATTAATTCTGGATAAACGGAGCATACGGTTGACTTAACGGAGTACATAATTGACGTAAAAAATGGTATTTCAGTTTTTTTGTATACTGAAACTTCCTATATTAGTGCCAAAATCCAATCAAAATGGCAGATCAAAATTCAGACCGCAACTACTTTGATGATTCCACTGCGATATTAGCTCCGGTATATATCGTTATAGCATTGGCAATCACTTTCGGAGTGTTGTTTTTCGGTTAAGCCGATATAGCATAAAAAAATTATAACAGGCTCTCTTTACCAAGAGGGCCTTTTTTATTGTATGCATTCAGCCATTCCTCATTTAAGTTGTGATCTGGCGAGTAATGCAAATACTCACTATCTTTATAGAACCAAACCAAAAAGATGCCATTTAACTCAATTTTTTCCTGGATAATTAAAAAGCGTTTACATCAAATTGAGCTTTTTCAGAAGTACCCAATTGATGTTCAGTGGGATGTCTTGCGTAATTTGGTTGAAACAGCCAAAGAAACGGAATGGGGGAAGAAATATCGCTTTGATAAAATCAAGGTATATAAGGATTTTCATAATCAGGTGCCGTTAACTGACTATCCTACACTTAGGCCATACATTGACAAAATGTTAAAGGATAAAAAGCAAAACATTTTATGGCCATCAGAAATTAACTGGTTTGCTAAATCTTCGGGAACAACTACGGGGAAGTCCAAGTTTCTTCCTGTATCAAAAGAAGCACTTGAAGATTGCCATTACAAGGGAGGAAAAGACTTGTTAAGTCTGTATTACAACCAGTTACCAGACCGGAAGTTGTATAAGGGCAAACATTTAATACTCGGTGGTTCAGCTGAAATCACCAATTTGAGTAGAGATTCTTATTTCGGGGATCTTTCTGCCATTATCCTGAAAAATATGCCCTGGTGGGCAGAAATACGGCGTACACCAAGTAAAGAAATTGCCTTAATGAGTGATTGGGAGGAGAAAATTGAGAAACTCGCTCAAAAAACCAAAGATCAGGATATATACATAATTGCAGGTGTGCCTAGTTGGATGTTGGTTTTGTGTAATCGCATATTAGAAATTACCGGTAAGAATCACCTCAGGGAAGTATGGCCCAACCTGGAGCTGTTTATGCATGGGGGAGTGAGCTTTGAACCTTATCGCGAACAATTTCAAAAATTGATCCCGTTTGATGACATGAACTACGTAGAAACCTATAATGCCTCTGAAGGTTTTTTCGGAATTCAGGATGATTTTAAGAAGAACGAATTATTGCTGATGTTGGATTATGGAATTTTCTTTGAGTTCATTCCTATGTCGGATTTTGATGGTACAAATTCAGCAACAGTTATTCCTTTGGAAAAAGTGGAACTCGGAAAAAATTATGCACTCGTTATTTCTACGAATGCAGGGTTATGGAGATATATCATTGGAGATACTGTTCGGTTTACTTGTAAATCACCTTATCGTTTCAAGATTACCGGACGCACCAAGAGTTTTATTAATGCATTTGGTGAAGAATTGGTGGTAGAAAATGCTGAGCAAGCTATAGCGGAGGCCTGTAAAAAATCAAAAGCTGAAATCTCTAACTATACCGCAGCACCCATTTATATGGAGGGTCAGGAAAGTGGCGGTCATGAATGGTTAATTGAGTTTAAGACATTACCTGAAAATATTGAGGCTTTCACACATATTCTGGATGGAGAATTAAAGGCTCTGAACTCAGATTATGAAGCTAAACGTAGTGGTAACCTTTCATTGAGCATGCCAAAAGTCACGGTAGCATCAAAAGGTCTTTTTGATGGATGGCTAAAAAATTCAAACAAACTCGGAGGTCAGCATAAAATTCCACGGTTGAACAATAATCGGGAATTGATGGAGGAGTTGTTGGAGTTGAATATGGCAGAGATATAAAACGTCATGCTCATTTCTTAAAGCGTACAATTCGTATTATATGCCGAACAAGATAAATGATGGCACCTAACATAAAGGCAGCCGGTAAGAAATACTGGACATCATCAATTTCTATTCCCTGATCAGCATAAGTCTTGAGTTTGTCAAATCGGAGATAACTAATTATAAAAATGGCCACGCAAGCCACAATCATGAAATATGAAAAATAAACGGAACCCAGAATATTTCCAGATCCCGTTTGCTTTTTGCTTTGTAATTCTTTTAATTCCAGTTCAGAAATCTCACTGCAGATATATTGAATTTGTTCTTCACGGAAGTTGTGTCTTGACTTAATTTCTTCGCGAATGTCCGCGAGTGACATCTCACCACTTTTTTTCTTAGGTAGGTAATGATCAATTGCTTCCTGAACTGTTTCCATTAATCTAGTACTACGATTTCTTCAACGTGAAAAATTCCTTTGGAATCAACATCCAATTGGTTAAAAGTTCCGTACAATCTGAATTTTTTTGAAGACCCGTTGTGTTCTGTTCCTTTGTAGTCTCTAACAATGAAATCCTCATCCGTAAAGCCTTCATTCAACGCATTCATACTTGAAGGGCCATTGCCAATATTGATATAAACCATCTCTGAATATGAATTCATATCTTGATTGATAGTTACACTGTACGTTGAACCATCAAAAGAAGACATGAACATGCTCAATTCCAGTGTGCCATCAATATAAGCATAACCGTTGTCGTTTTCTACATTTGTTATGAAGTCATCCGTGAGTTCAACTGCATTGTCAAAAATAGATTCATCAAAGGAATAGTCCAGTTTTTCTATTTTTTTCAGATCAACATACTGGTAATTGGCATCAGATGCTTCACTAAAAGTTCCGGTGATACGCACATAATCTCCAACAACTGCAACGTCACCATCATCCGTATGAATTTTTAGATCATCCTGGTAATATTCTTCTGGCAATGATTCTACTTCGTTATTATCATTCCCTTCTCTAATATCCACGTTCATGTGAGGCCCTTCGGTTTGATTTCTCCTTTCGTAAAAATTGAGGGATAATTCACCATCTCCAAAATACATGGTGCTTGGTAAGGGTGCAACAAAAGTTTCAAAAACAACCGTTCTATTGTCTTCTACTTCTCCCTTAAGTAACATCTCATACGTCGCTTCTACGGGTGTTTCATCTACTTCTTCGGTAGATTCATTGTCACTTTCATAAGTGGTTTCGTCTGTTGTCTCATCTCCACCACCACATGACCACATGAACAGGGCAATAGCAAGCGGAGAGATTTGATAAAAAGTCTTCATATATGCTAATTACGAATTGGTTGGAAGCAAAACTAGTAATTAATTGATTTTTATTGAACTTAGCATAGCATGTAGTTCCCGAATATATTCCCGTTTATTAAATTTTGGTGCGTAGACATATCCACAAACAGTGACAACACTATTTTCATTGGGATTATGAATACTGTATTGCACAAAAGGGCCACCACCAACTGCTGCAGGATTGCCTCCGTGCTTCCAATTTCCTTCAAAGATCACTGCGTCATGACCGTCAATTGTTGTGACAAGGCCTTCCGGAGCGCAGCAAGGATCATATTCAGTAGTCATCCACGAACCATTTACTTTTCCAGGAATGTTGTATTTAAGAACTGAGTCTCTTTTTTCCAGAATATGGTAAGGATCAATGGCTTCGTCTGAGTATGGCTCTGACCAGAAGATAATTCCTTCCTGTATCCAGAAAGTTCCGCCGTCGGCACCCGTTGCTTCATTGCTCATAAGATTTCTTGAACGGTCATACTTCACCCACATGAAGTTTTCCTTTTCTACTTTTAACTTACTTTCTTTTGGAAGATAGATAGAGATTCCAAACTTCTTTTCGGCCTGTTCGTTTATTGATTTATGAAAGTTTCTTTTGTAGTGAGCCATTAGCTGCTCTTTTTCAAAGTTATTGTATAAGTCAATTACTTTATTGAAATCGTGCTTTACAAAATCATATAATCGGTCAACATCAGAATCTTTTATTACTAAAAACAATTGACCCTTAGCGTAGAAATCATATTTTTCTATAATTGCGGTTTCCGCATACGTTGAGTCGTGATCTACGAAGATTTTTAATATTAACCTGCTGGATTTATTTATATGATTCAGTGTACCCGGTTTTACCTGATGATATCCAAACATAGGTTCGGAGCGAATAAATGGACCATCTATATTTTGGTCAAATTGACTTCTGAGTGTGTCTCCGAGTGATCCATTCCATAGATTATCATCCATTATTACCATAATGTGGCCCCTTTCTCCGGTGGCATCTGGCAATAGATCATGAGATGTCAGGTCACTGTCTCCAAGACATGAAATCAGTAAAAGGGGCAGGAAAAGTGCGATCAATAATTTTTTCATTGTTTTGCTTATTCGTTCGTCTTTTTGAATTGTTAAACAGAGTAGTTCATTTATATCCATTTACAAGATATGAAATAGAAATTCAACCACGAATTCACAAGTACGAATATACCGAATAAGGCAATTAGATCTTTTCAATCCGGATTTTATCACCCGGTTGCATTCGCTTGGGATCAAGGTCTCTGTTCAACTCCTGAATTCGTCCAAACGGTATGCCAAGTTTCTGGCTAACGGTCCATAAACTCTCCCCACTTCTTAAAGTGTAGTATTTATATTTTCCGTCGTATGAATAACTTACTTTACGGTTGCTGCTATTATTGCTGGAAGAGGTTGTTTTAACCGTGCTTGCTTCATCTTGAGCAACATATTTTTGTTCTTTCACCATGATCACAAGTTGCTGATTCGGATAAACCCTGGTATAACGAAGTCCATTCCATTTCTTGATATCACTGACCATTACATCATATTCTTCCGCAATCATTGCCATGGATTCGCCAGGTTTTACATAATGGTATTTCTTCTTTTCCAGCGTTATAAGTGCCATTCTCATAGTATCCAGCCATTTTTCATAACCGTAAATTTGTTCTTCTTTTTCCAGAAATACGGAAATTAATTCAACTGGTAAGGTGATGCATTGTGGATGTTCCGTTTGAGGAATTATATCTGTTTTATAGGTAGGATTAAGATATCTAAAGTCTTCGTCAGATAAGCCAATTAGTGAATCCATGTACGATATTCTTACCGTTTGTGTAAGACATACTGTATCTACCTCATGATTATAAATTTTTGGTTCCACGGGTACAATGTTATGTTCCGGGTAATAATTCATCATATACACCATAGCTATGAAATTAGGAACATACATTTGCGTTTCTCTAGGGAGATAACTCCGCAATTTCCAGTAGTTCATTTGCCCTCCTGATCTACGGATAGCTTTATTCACGTTACCAGGTCCTGCATTGTAAGCAGCCAAAGCGATACTCCAGTCGCCGTACATACCATGCAGGTATTTAAGGTAGCGGCATGCTGCATCTGTAGCCATTTCAGGATTTAGGCGTTCATCCACATAAGAATCCGTATGCAGACCATACATCCTTCCTGTCCGGTACATAAACTGCCATAAACCGGATGCTCCGGCACGTGATTTAGCTGTAGGACGCAATCCACTTTCAATGACGGAAAGATATTTTAATTCAATAGGGATGTCATACTTGTCCAGGTACTCTTCATACATTGGAAAAAAGAGCTTTGACCTTCCTAGACACAAAGCCGTAAATTTTCTTCTTTTTCGCACGAAATATTTGAGCACGGTCAACATATCATCATTGGCTTCAATGTCAATGACGGTTTCACGGTCAAGTTTATTTAGGCGTGCAATGTAAACTGAATCTGAATACGTGGGTCTGTCGGTTTCTTCATAGCCCATTGAATCAATTACTTCGTAAGCTCGTTCTTTTCCCCAAACTTCTTTGTAGTGTTCAAACAGGGATTGTTCCACGATCTCAAGAAATCGTTCATACTGAAAGGTATCTTCATAGCCCATAAACGATACGGAATCCTCCTGTGCACTGGAATTCAGACACAACATTACTGCTGCTATGGGGGTAATCAGATTTTTCACAATTATTGAATCTTTTTCATTACATAATCAGAAAACGATAAAAGTGCGCCTTCTTCATAGTGTTTCCCTACCAATTGTATACCAAAGGGTAAACCGTTGGAATGTTTTCCTAGAGGTAGTGAAATAGCAGGATTACCTGCCAGGTTTGCTTGTACGGTAAAAATGTCCTGAAGATACATGGTAATGGGATCGTCAATATTTTTACCAATTTCAAAAGCTGTTGTTGGTGTGGTAGGAGTGATAATAACGTCGTATTCAGTCAATATTTCTTTCGTTCTTTCCTGAATAACTCTCCGAACTTTTTGTCCTTTCGTGAAGTAGGCATCATAATACCCATGTGACAGAACAAATGTTCCAAGCATGATTCTTCGTTGAACTTCTTCACCAAAGCCTTCTGACCTGGATTTCTTATAGGTGTTATCTACACCTTCCACATCAGGAGCCTGGTAACCATAATGAACACCATCATAGCGCGCAAGGTTTGAGGATGCTTCAGCAGTGGTCAATACGTAATACGTTGGAACCATGGCTTCCAGGTAGGGAAATTCAGTTGGTTCTACTGTATGCCCTTCAGCCCTCAATTGGTCAATTATATCTAATGTGCGTGTTCGTATTTCCGGATCGATCCCCTCTCTATCCAAACAATCCTGGATGTAAGCAATCTTTAATTTTTTACTATCGTCAAATTTTGGGAAGAAATTCTTTGAATCTTCCTGAAGAACCGTACTATCATATTCGTCTTTACCGGCCATTACTTCAAGCACCAGTGCCGAATCTTCTACTGTGTTGGAAAACGGACCAATTTGGTCAAAAGAAGAAGCGTACGCCAACAATCCGAATCGGGAAATTCGCCCATAAGTAGGTTTAAAACCAACTGTACCGGTGAATGATCCCGGTTGACGAATTGACCCACCCGTATCTGAGCCCAGGGCAACAGTACACAGATTAGCTGCTACAGCAACAGCTGAACCTCCTGACGACCCTCCGGGGACAACGTTATGATTAAGTGGATTTAATACATCACCAAAAGCTGAGTTTTCATTGGAACTTCCCATGGCAAATTCGTCACAGTTCGTGCGTCCAATAATAACAGCATCTTCATCAACCAGACGTTGAACTGCCGTAGCGGTGTAAAGTGATTCAAACCCTTCAAGTATTTTAGATGATGCCGATACTTTATGGTCTTTGTAAGCTAAATTATCTTTGATGGCGATAACCATACCAGCCAATTTACCGGCATTACCTGCTTTGATTTTTTCATCAACTAAAGCTGCTTTTTCCAAAGCGCTTTCTTCAAAGACCTCTAAATAAGCATTGAGATGTTCGTTCTCTTTGATCTTTGCCAGGTAAGATTTTGTGATGTCGACAACCGTAGTTCCGTCTGACAGAGCATTCTTGATCTCGGCAAAAGAAGTATACATAAACGTTGAGTGTATTACTCTTCAGTTTTAGTTTCAGTTTTTGACGGAGAAGAATCCGCATCTGCAGTCCCGTTCATTTCGTCCTTGAATCCTTTGATTCCTTTCCCCATACCTTTCATTAATTCAGGCAGTTTACGTCCCCCGAACAACAAAAGAATAGCCAAAACAATCAACCCAATTTGCCATGGACCTAACATTCCGGCTTGTGCTACATTTTCCATCTTGCTGTTTTAAATTGTAGTAAGTGGTGCAAAGTTACTAAAAATAAGGAGATACCTGTGCAAATATTTTAAGCAGAAAAGTGGTAAAATTCCCTCTGAGAAATTTACTTATTTTGAATTTCAGCCGGATAAGATTGGTTAAGGTGCTCACGAATCAGCCGCAACTGTTTGATAGGGACGAAAAACCCATGACCGTCAGCATTGAAAAAAACACCTTTCACCCCTTCTTCCTGAAGGTTTTCCAACCAGGGAATTAATTTATCATCATTTGGAACGGAAATCAACTGGGATGTTTTGTCATCCATATACAAGTTGTTCTTTTTGGCATAAAATGTAGCTCTGTTTGAATCGGTGAATGCATACACCCAATGGCTGTTCGGTTCAATGATATTGGCTTCTGCAATGTAAGGATATACCTCTGGTAACGCACCCCGGGCAATAAAATACCACTCTGAAAGCTTAAATACTTCCAGCCACAAGTTATCCTTGTCTTTTAACATGGATTCAGAGCTGTACGCTCGCTTACATAATTGATCAAAATCTACCCTTTCCATTAATCTGAGATTCTACAGTGAAGATAAGCTTTTTAAAAAACATTTATAGAATTTACCTTAAAATGCCTAGAAAATATTAAATTTCTACTGAACTAATTTAACATTCAATAAGTTATGAAGAGAATTATGTATTGTGGGGCTTTGGTATTATCTCTAAGTATGATGTCATGCTTAAAGGAGTACAGATGTGACTGTGCTTACAATGATGGCTCAGGAACGGTAGAAGATACCTTTAATGATGATAGTGGAGTGAAAAGGTCGCCAAAAAAGGCGAAGGAGCAGTGTCAGGAAAATGAGGAAAACCTAAGTTTTTTCTATCCGAATATCTCCTGTCAGTTGGTGCAAAAATAGACCTGTTGAACAATTTAGGAAACTAGGGGTTCAAGAATTGAGCCTAATGAAAAAACGCACGATCGACCCCCCTGAGGGGATGATCATGCATTTTACTTGGTTGATTAGAATAATGCGGGTTACCGCACGTTATAAGAGTTTTTTCATGGTTGGTATCCATGAAAGTATCTGATGTAAATATCATTATTATTCTTGCATAACTTATTAACTCTTCGATAAGTGGGGATAAATAGTCGTTGAGTTGTAAATTCGGGAGTTAAATAAAAAGACACCCTATACAAATAGGGCGTCTTCAATACTTTTCGGCGAAAGGCCATTTACTTAATTCAATTTAAAATGATCTTCCGTGTCTCCATTAATTTCTCGTTTGAAAACACTTGTATGAGATAAGCGCCTTTTTCAAAACTGCTCAGGTCAATTTTTCTAGTTAGTGCGTTTCCAAATAAATCAGAATAAATACATCTACCAGCTATATCCAGAACTCTAATAGTTAGACCATCCAGATTAGCATTTTGTGATATGTTCACTGAAACAATACCATGTGACGGGTTTGGAAAAACACTCAACGAAAGTTCATTCTTTTCCTCTTCCACACCGACACCACCAGCATTTAGAACGACACTTATATCATCAATGTAATAATAAGCTTTGAGGTTTCCATTCGATTCTACATCCTGTGTTTGTGTGTTAGCGTCATCATAGAAATTTCCAATAATCATGTATTCTTCACCACCGGAAGCGACAAATGACCCAGAAATTAGCGTGTACCCCGTTCCGTTAAGCACGTTGCCCGAAGGATTATCCACCTGAGGTGTGAATTGTGTCAAAGCAGAGGTAGTGGTTAATGATTGTTCAGTAGATGTAAAGTATGCGCCCATATGATCTGTCGCTAGTGAAAAAAATGTCAGTCGTTTCACATAGAACGCAACGTCGTAGGTTTGACCTGCCACTAAAGGAGAGTTTAGTTGTACCTGTACATATTCCCTATTATCAGCAAATGTTGAGTAGGTATAAAATCCGGCGCTGCCTATTCCAGTGTAAGGTGATCCTTGTTGGCTACCACAACTGGTGTTAAATAGATCCGGTGATCCAAATGTCGGTGAATTCCAGGGTTGAGCAAGTGTAATTTCACTAACGGCAGGGCAGGTGTCCTGCACTTCAAATGAATAGTTTGGGACCAGGTTTTGTGCATTACTTTTAGAACCTGAGCAGAAAACTAAAATAATTCCAATAATAAATCCAGGGTAAAAATATTTCATAAGTATAAATTTTAGCCCTGATTAAATACAATCAGGGTGGGTTAAATGTGTCCAAAAGATAATCAAAATTATTGGAGCAATTATAAAATCTTAGGGAATGCTTATTTTTAAGCACATTTTCAGCAGACTTTATGAAATACATCAAGAATTATATTGACGGAGAATTAATTGCTCCGATACAGAATCAACACCTGGAAAACATTGATCCTTCCAGAGGTAAAGTATATTCAATGATTCCTGATTCTACCGAAGAAGATGTAGAAAAAGCTGTTGAGGCTGCTGAAAAGGCATTTCCTGAATGGTCAAACACCCCGAAATATGATCGTGCACAAATCATGATCAAAATCGCAGATATTATAGAATCACGGTTAAAAGAATTTGCACAAGCCGAGTCACTGGATAATGGAAAACCGGTTAAACTTGCTTCTCATGTGGATATTCCACGGGCGGTATCCAATCTCAAATTTTTTGCTACCGCCATACAACATTACGCTTCTGAATCCCATTACATGGAAGGAATGGGTGTGAATTACACACTCAGAAAGCCGATCGGAGTGGTAGGATGTATTTCTCCATGGAACCTGCCATTATACCTGTTCACGTGGAAAATTGCTCCGGCTCTTGCGGCGGGCAACTGTGTCATTGCAAAACCATCTGAAATAACGCCCATGACTGCTTTTATGCTCTCTGAAGTATGTGCGGAAGCAGGATTACCTAAAGGTGTGTTGAATATCATTCATGGATTAGGGCAGAAAGTGGGTGATGCCATGACCAGACATCCTAAAATCAAGGCTATCTCATTTACCGGAGGAACAACAACTGGTGCGACAATCGCTCAAATAGCAGCACCCATGTTTAAAAAACTCTCCCTTGAACTGGGAGGAAAGAACCCCAACATCATCTTTGCTGATTGTGACTTTGACGCAGCCTTGTCTACTACAATGCGTTCCAGCTTCGCCAATCAGGGGCAGATTTGCCTATGTGGGTCGCGCCTATTTATCGAACGCCCCATCTATGACAAATTTAAAA
>JABURP010000078.1 GCA_014762645.1 Crocinitomicaceae bacterium | reverse complement strand
TTATACTAAAATACATTGCCAGGATAGAACCTATATTTCTTCTAAAACCTCTAAGTCATTTGAATCATTACTTGATCCAAATACATTCATTCGCGTTCACAAATCATACATTGTCAATATAAACCATGTAAAGAAGTTCAACTCGGATGGTAACGGTGAACTCGAAATGTCTAATAAGTTCCTTGTACCTGTTTCAAAACGTAAAAGGCGCATACTAAACAACTTTTCCGTTTAATAAGTTTTGTTCACGAAAAATAACGGAAATGGCCACTTGCTCATAACTCCATTTTCTTTTTCCAATACTATCGCAAGTTTGTTGGTGATTCTTCAATTCAGAAGAACTCTAAAAACAAATTAAATATGATAAAAAAAATGATTTTACCTGTTTTGTCCTTATTTGCGGCAGGCCAGGTATGCGCACAACAGAATGCGCTTGACTTTGATGGTTTTGATGATTACGTGAATTTGGATGTAATTGCTCCGTCAATGGCTGGCTCCAACGATCAGATGATTCAAATGTGGGTCAGGTGTGATAAGAACGAGCAATCTGGTATCAGAACTGCTTTTTTCTCAATTCATAATTCAGCAGGGAGCAACAAATTAATATTCAATGTTGGCGGACAAACTAGTCAGACCGGTCAATTTGTAATATACGACCCAGGAGGTTTAAAGTATATCAGTAATACGATAATTGGTGATAATCAATGTCATCACATTTTATATGTTAATTCTAACAATACTGTACGAGTATGGATCGACGGTGTTCATGACCCGGGTATCTGGGGTTTCCCTGTATACTCTAGTCTTAATCTTGTAGCTTCAGACAGATACAGTTTGGGACAAGAATACGACGGTGCAGTCACCTCAGATTTTTATGACGGTATAATTGACGAATTCAGTATTTGGAATGTGCCTCACGTCCCAACAATATCAGGTCTTCCCGGATCTATTAATAACCCTTATACAGGAACAGAACCAGGCCTTTCCGGGTATTACAAATTCGATCAGGGAATTGCTTTCGGTAATAATACGCTTATCAATTTTTTGAATGATTCCTCTACCCCTCAATTTAATGGTGACCTTTTAAATTTCGCACTTGTAGCAAACGTATTTGGTACTGATCCATCAAATTGGGTTGATGGATGTTTTATCGATCCTGATAGCTGTATATACAGAAATGAACTTCAATTTGATGGTATTGATGATTACGCGAATATTAACAGCGTTCAGAATGACTTAAGTGGCTCAAACGATTTCACTGTTGAATTTTTAATGCGTGGTATTACCGCTAACCAGGGATCCGTTAGAACCTCACTCTTTGCGGTAAATAGTTCAGATGGAAGTGTAAACCGTTTCATGCTCTCACTTGGTGGGTTTAGCACGCAAACAGGAAACCTCGTTGTAACAGATGTAAATCAGTGGGGAACACAAAATGATTTCATTAGCCAAACCGTAATAGGAGACGGTAAGTGCCATCACATTGCCTATGTAAGAAGTGGCAACACCGGTATAATTTATATAGATGGTAATCAGGTTGGTACACATAACATCAGTTATAGTTTTGCCGCATCTGATGTTTACAGTATTGGACAGGAGTATGACGCTCCTAACGCAACACCATCACAATTTTACAATGGAGCTATAGATGAGTTCAGAATTTGGAACATTGTAAGATCACCAGCTGAAATTCAACAATCAATGAGCCAAACACTCACGGGTAATGAACCTGGATTAATTGCCTACTATGATTTCAACCAGGGCACTCCGGCAGGCGATAATACTGGTTTGACGTTTTTACCAGATGTCAGTCCGAACTTTAATTCTGGAGCACTTACAAATTTTAGCCTAACAGGTTTTGCTTCAAACTACATGGCAGAAAGATGTCTGACATGTGTTTATGAACCTCAAGAACAACCTTCCCGTGGAGCAGCACAACCTACTGAAGGAAATGATTTGCTTCCAAGTGATGACCAAATTGAGATTTATCCTAACCCTACAAATTCAGTTGTAAACATTCAACTTAAATCTGATCCATCTGAAAACTTGATCGTGAAAATTTTAGATATTTCCGGAAAAATCATGATTCAGAAATCGTTTAATGCCGCTACTACACTAGATGTAAGCGAATTTAAAAAAGGAATGTATATTATTGTAGTGGAAAACAATACAGAAATCAAAACCGAAAAATTGATTATACAATAAAGTACACCTGAAAAGGAGTTAGCTTTAAGCCGATTTATTTTACTAATACGAAAAGAACTGTTCAGTGAACAGTTCTTTTTGATTAAGTTAGATCATGATATTTTGGAGATATATCAGCACGATTGTAATTCTTGTTTTGAGTTTAACCGTTCATTGCCAAAACCCCGTAAGTGTTAATTACACCACTGAAAACGGGCTTCCATCCGATTTTACATACGACTTATATCAGGCAAAAGATGGCAAAATGTGGATCACTTCGGATCTAGGTCTAACCTACTGGAATGGCGCGACATTTAACACAATCAATATCAATCAATCAAATCCTTCTGGAGTATACAGTTTTTTTGTTGAATCTGACAACAAGGTTTGGGTGTCAACAAGTTCTAACAAAATTTATTGGTTTGATCCACTTACTCCAAAACCAAAATTTCATGCATACGAGCACAACGACTCTCTAAAATTTGCGCTGGATAATCATTATAGAAAAGAGTTCATCAGACAAATATGGATGGACAATGGAAAAATGCATTTTTCATTTATTTCTGGAGTTGGTTTTTTATCCATAGATAAATACGGAAACACTTTATTTTCTAACACTTTTCTACCGCTAGAGTACCCGTCTGGTGTCATTACTACCAATTTTGTCAGGAACCTTAACTTAGTAATCAGGTGTGAAAAAAACCGTTTAATTCATGCTTACATAGAAGTGAATGAGAACGACAGTGAACCACGGACGAATATCATCCTGAATGGTAATTTAACCGGATCATTGCCCCCTTTTTCTACCAATCAATTGAGTGATCATATTGGTGTGAGCGGCTCCTGTATTCATGAAGAGAATGTTTATTTGGTCGCAGGAAATGATCTCTTTATCATACCAAAAAATAATACACCGCAAAACGTCAAACTTAGGAGCAGAGGGCTTGATGTAATATTGCATAATGGTGAAATCTACGTAGCAACCGATAGAGGAATAGAGATCTTTGGAACGGATGGTTCATTTCGAAAAAAAATATTTCCTGAACTATTCGTTAGTTCCTTATTAAAGGATAAAAAAAATAAGCTTTGGTTTTCAACGCAGGGATATGGAATCTGGAAGATTCCCTTCACAGAATCAGGCAAAATCCTAACGGATGAAAAACTTTGTAGATCCATTAAGAAAATCAGCTCAAATGGTGATTATCTCTCAATTTTTACTTCAAACAGAAAATTATTGGTCTATGATAGAACCATAGATTTAGTGGGTGCCTTCGAAAACGTTGAAGAATACCGAGAATGTATTTTTTATCATTCAGAGTCACCTGAATTAGCGCCATTTTTTGGAGCACCAATTGCTCAATATAAACCATCAGGCCACCATAGAAAAATGTATCACCTTCAACACCTTAAGGAGGACACTGTTATACGTTCTGGAAAATCAACACTGAACATTTTTATGAAAGATAGTATCATGGGTGTTAGTCTTTCGGACATCCCTGATATCTTGTGTACCATGATCATTGATTCATGCAAAGTTTTAATTGGCACAGAACAAGGGCTCTTCATGTTCAACACTAATAATTCTGTCGTTCCACTATTCGATCATAAAAAACAATTGAAAGCCCCTATAAAAGAACTCAGCAGATGGAACAATGAAATAGTTGTTAGTACTGGTAACAATGGCATCTTCCTTCTTGATCTAGCTCAAAATAGAATTGAAAGAATTGAGGGAACTGGCTTAAGAATAAAGGATCGAGCTGTTCAAGACGATCAAAACTTATGGATTCATGATGAATTTGGAATCTCATTAATTCAAAGAAATAAAGACTCCGGCATTGATGGAGACCTAAATAGACACGAATTCGACTTTGCGGTAAAATCATCCAACGTCAAAGAAATAGAAGTTTTCGGAGGAAAATTATGGCTTGCAACAAAGGATTACCTGGCGTATTATGACTTACCTGATTCAATTCCCAGAATGAGTATAAATGCATATACGCTGCGTATTGACTCGGTATTAGTCAACTCTAAATATTATCAAAACTCTAAAAACATCCGTTTAGACCAGGGTGATTTTCTTGAAATATTTGTTTCACAGCCAAGCTATGATGTAGATTTAGTTTATGAATACAAAACACCTGAAAATTCAAATAGGTGGATAAGATCGGAATCGGGTCTATTAGTGTTAAATGATCTGGATGCAGGTGAACATTCCATACAAATTCGCTCTTTGGATGAAACAGGGAGAATTCTGGACAAACATTCTGTACAACTATACGTCATTGCCCCATGGTATGAAAGAAAATGGGCACTTTTTGCTTTTATCCTAATCGGCTTAGGACTTATATATGTACTCTTCCTCTGGCTACGATTTAGCATTAATTCTAAAAAAAATAAGGAAATTGAGCAACTTAATCTGGAGATGAATGTGTTACTGGGACAAATGAATCCGCACTTCATGTTTAACAGTATTAACGCCATTCAATCATTTATTGTACAAAATGATAAACTCGAAGCGCTTGATTACCTGGGTAACTTTGCCAAACTAATTAGAAATGTTCTGGACTTTTCAAGGGAAGGTGCTATTAGTTGGGAGGAAGAGAAAAACTTTTTGTCACTTTATACTAAGCTTGAACATGAAAGGTTCGAAAAGAATATAGAACTTTCATTCTCAGAAAATTTTTATTCAAAAAATGAGAACGTATATCTTCCTCCATTGCTGTTACAGCCTATAGTTGAAAACTCAATTGTTCATGGCCTAAATCATGAACTTAATGAGATATATATTAACGTTAGTATAACTGAAGAAAAAGACTTTTATTCGTTCAAAATAACTGATACAGGCAAAGGTTTTAATGAAGCAGAAAAAAATGCTTTGACCAAATCACATGGCTTAAGTATATTATTGAGAAGGATTGAAATTTACAATCAAGAATTACCTTCCAATTTTAGAATATACAACAATAAAGAAAGTGGTGTAACAGTAGAATTTCAGCTCAGAAAGGAGATTTCGGTATTATCATAAACGATCATGTCTTGTGAAAATTTAACAGTAATAAATTGAAATGTGACCCTGAACGTACTTAACTTTCATCCAAATCCACCTTATGAAAGTTATACTTCTCCTGCTCACATTATTCTATGGCGGCATATCATTTAGTCAGGTTTTCAAATTAGAAGGACAATTGGCGATTAAACAAGACAGTGTTGAGTTCGGTCAAATATTAGTATTCTCTTTACCTGATTCTTCATTGATCAAAGGATCGTACATAGACAGCACCTTTTTCTCGATTAATGTTCCTGTAACTGACACTGACGAATATTATGCGAAGCTTAAGTTGATGAACTACACCGATACATTGATCCCTTTTCAAAGATCAAATGACACCGTTGTCAATCTCGGGGTCATTAGTTTGCAAAAGGACCTGAATCTATCTACGGTTGAAGTTGTTTATACTGCTCCCCTATTCGTCCGAACAATTGATGGGATCAAAGTCAATGTAGAAGGAACAACCCTTGAAACACTGGACAATTTATTTGAAGTGCTTAAATCATCTCCCAGAATTATGTCTCCTGATGATGAGTCTATTGAAATTGTTGGCAAGGGCGTACCGTTAATTTTTGTGGATCGACAACCCATTTTGTCTAATGAGGAATTAAAAGCAATACCCTCAAATATGATTGAAAGGATCGAAATAATCACTAATCCATCCTCAAAATACAGAGCACAAGGAAGAAGCAATGGCGTTATAGAAGTTTATACCAAGAAATTTCGCCTGGAAGGATACAACATGAGTATCAATGCACAGGGTGGAATTATTAGCCAAATAACTCCAATAGGTTCCTTGGGATTAGCCTTGAGTTTAAGAAAAGGGAAGTTTTCATTAAGCGCCTCACTTTATGGCAGATATGTGGATCAAACAAATTATGGGTCCATTGACAGAATCATTACGGATGGTACAGGAAGAACTACGTCCTGGAGCTTTACAAACGACTATCAGAATCTATCTCAGAACGCAAATATTAAATCCTCCTATCAAATAAATGATCAACAAACACTTTCAGGCGGATTCAGAGCTAGCGGTTTTCTCCAAAACAGTTATGATTCATGGAGCGGAATTTATTACACTGAAGGAGTCCCTCAAATTAAGGAAGTTCAGGAGGCATCTGATAAATTAACCTGGCTGAACAATAGTGCGTTTCTGAATTATCAGGTTTTAACCGATACGAACGACAGCTATCTCGAGGTCAATTTAAATTATCAGTTCAAGATTAATGAAGGGTCCATTCTGCATTTAACCGATTATGAAGATTTTCAAACCAACGCCTTTGAGGAATTTTACCTGAAAAACAACGCCAGAAATCGTCCGAATATTGGGGAAATAAGAGTGTCCTACGAGCACGTTTTTGATACAACAGGGTGGAAACTAAACACCGGAGGTTTGTATGGTGTGGTCTTTAATAATAAGGAACTGGATGTGTATCGTTCTTACAGTGGCGTATGGGTTGAAGATTCAGAATTCACAAATTCATACGAATATAACGAGCAAATTGGTGGTCTGTTTTTCGAAGTGACAAAAGATTGGGAAAAGATCAGTATACGTGGGGGTTTAAGAGGAGAAATAACCAGTTTGAACGGTTATAGTCATTCACTTGCAAAAGAATTCATTGATTCGGTATACGTTCTGCCTTTTCCATCAGCAAGTATAATGTACAAACCTTCTGAAAAATTTTCAATTACCATGCGATACACTTCAGGTATAGACAGGCCACAGTTTTACAATTTTGACCCTTTTGTTAGAATAACAGATAGTCTGACAAGAATACAAGGTAACCCATATCTACAACCGGCAACAAACCACAACATAGGTGTTGATATAGATCTGTTTGGTAAATACCGCATCAGTGTGGATCAATCATACACGTTCAAACAAACCGTGAGGCAAATGCATATTGAAGATTCAACTTTTGTATTTGTGTTTACACCTCAAAATGCAGATCGATCTGAGACAACATCCCTTTCAATAGGTTTTCCTGTAAAAGCTAAATGGATAGACGGTTGGACCTATTTGAATATTGGATATAATCGATACAAGCTTCCTGAAGAATTCAATTTTTTAGAGACCACTAATTTGACGTATGTATTATGGTCATCCCTAAATTTTAGATTGAAACGTGAATTCACCATTACCAATCAAGTATTTCTATTTAAACAGGCCAATTCGGTATTTACCCAAAACGACAGGATCAGGTGGAATATAAAGTTAACCAAGAGAATGCTTAATAATAAACTCACGCTTTCATTTCAGGTATCTGATATTATACCTCCAAAAGCTAATTACACGGAAACAGCCAATAATTACATCAGTTATGGGAGTGGACAAAACCTTTTTACAGATTTCCAATTAGGCGTTTTGTATAAATTCGGAAGATTGAAAAATGATATTCGAATTAAGGAAACAAAATCTGGTCAAAGCGATAGAATTTGAGCCTAGTACGGAAACTTGAAGAGTGAACTTTATTCTCCAATAAAAAACAATTGGTTTTATTCCTTTTAAAAGAAATAAAGTACATTGGTTTTATAACTATGTTAGGTAACATCAAGAGACTCCTAGATATCAATTATTTTGAGCGAATTACCAGTTTATGGTACTCTAATTTGCCTTGAATCAGAAACTCTAGAATATAAACCCCACCTTCTACATTTAAATCAATTTGCTGATTTTGGGAATTGAAAATTCCTGCGAAAACAACATTTCCTTTTAGATCATATATGTTAAGTTTAACTTGATCTAAAGATGAGACACGGAAATTGAAACGTCCGTCCGAAGGATTTGGAAATATCTCAACTCTTTCTTTCGTTTCTTCTTTCAGCCCTAACGAAATTAAAGAAACACAATCTGAAGTATCAACGCACCCATTTTCTGAAATTTCGACAGCGTAATACCCGTTATCTTGTGGGCTAAAAAGAAAATCATTAAATCCTGACATTGGGGTAAAATTAGCTCCACACTCCAGCCATTGAAATGTACTCAGAGAATCTTGAGCAACAAATGAAGAATCGATAATATCTACATTAACATTGATTGATGGAATAATTAAATCTAGTAAAACAAGACTATCGCAACCCGAAGCTGCTCCTCCTGAAATGGAATAAACTGCCGAATTATTACTTTCATAATAGGTAGTGCCATTAATCCAAGTTAAAGAATCACATACATAGTGATTGTCCACATAATGACTTAAACAGTTTCCAATCTTGTAAACAAACATGTTAGAGAAAGCCGTGGCGGTTCCCCATGAAACGGCCATTCCAGGATCGAAATCTATGTTCCACCTGAAAGTACCAACACTATATACATTATCAAATTTGTCAATTGCTATACAATTGGCCCAATCATCAGCCAAACTGCCATAAGAATGCGCCCATAAAAAATTACCTAATGAATCCAATTTGCTCATAAATATATCCCTCCCTCCTACGCTAGATAAAATTGTATCTCCAATTCCAGGGTTGAAATCTGCGTCATCCGATTTGAACCAACCTACGCTATAAATATTTCCCAGATTATCAGAAGCCACTGATTTGGGATATTCATCTAAACCACCTCCATAAGCCATTGCCCAAAGAGTGTTTCCATTATAATCTAATGACAGAACAAATGCGTCCCAAGCTAAACCCGAGGATGTAAGAAATAAAGTACCTGAACCAGTATCAAAATCAACCGTCCCTGCAAATCCTCCAGTTACTATTATCCGATTATTGTTTGTAACGCAAACTGCATTAGCCTGGTCATTTGATGAACTACCTATTGACTTTGCCCAATTGAGCTCACCATATGCGGTCAAACTTAAGACGAAAATCTCTCTGCCACCGGCAGAACTCAAATTTAAAGAGCCTTGTCCTGGATCAAAATCAACTGTATTATTGAAATATCCAACAAATATTGGATTTCCATTACTGTCAACGGTTACTCCTGTCCCTTGTTCAAAACCACTTGAACTCCCAAAAGAATGTGCCCATTCGAAACTCCCGTATTCATCCAACTTAAGTATAAAGCATTCTTCGGAACCATTACTTACCAGCTCAAGGTCAGAAACTAAAGGGTCAAAATTTACTGTTCCAGTAAAATATCCTGTGACATATACTTCATTACTTGGTCCAATGTATACCGAATTACCTGTATTCCATGGGCTGTCATATCCATAAGAATTCACCCAAAGAAAGTTTCCGTCTTGATCTAACTTCAAAACAAATATGTCCCATCCGGTTTCAGAGTAACGGTTTGCCACATTCGCACTTGGGTCAAAATCTACTGAATCTCCCCAACCAAAGAAACCGGTGATATATATGTTGTTGTCCTCATCTAAAGCGATAGATTTCGAATTATCATCATTCGGAGAACCAAAAGAAAATGCCCAAAGTAAATTTCCTTGACTGTCTAATTTTTGTACAAAAACATCTGATGCACCGTTTGAGTTTAGCATTAGGGACGAAGAGATAGCCGGATCAAAATCGACTGCGTCATAATCCTGAAAAGAACCTGTAATATAAAGATTCCCTTGTTCATCCGTGACAATTCCTTCTGCATAGTCATTTTCACTTCCTCCTTGCCAGATTGACCAATCAAAACTATTAATCTGCCCTTTTACTTGGCAAAGTGATAAAATGAAGATCAAGCAAAACAAGTACTTCGTCATACTCAAAAGTAAACACAAAATTTATCTCATCCAACTCTCTCAATTCAATTGGTTTAGAACGTTACCTAACAAAGTAAGTAAATGTCATTGCAACGCAACGCCAGCGTAAATGCTTACATTTACTCAATCGTTATGCTTCATTAATGCTGTCTTACTATGAAATATTACAAGTTGATGAAAATGCTTCGACCGAAGAGATTAAAAAGGCATACAGAAAATTAAGTAAAGTATTACACCCTGACTTACATGATAACTCCAAGGAGTCCAACGTCATGTTTAATTTATTACATGACGCATATGAAACTTTGTCAGATCCAGTTAAAAGGTCGAATTACGACTTAAGTCGGCAACCTGAGAAGACAAGCACTAGTTCAAATCAATCAGACTATACAAATTACCATTCATATACTAGTGAAAAGACTCAATCTGCATACGCTAATGAGGAACACAGTAAGAATACGAATGAACCAGAAGACAGAAAACGTAACATTATTATATACACTGTATTTGCTATTGTCTTCACAGGTTTAGTTCTATTCTTTAATTGGATACCTGATATTTTAATGATCTTTTTAATACTTCTAGCGATCCCAATCTATTTCATAATCAAACTTTTCAGAAAATAAATCGAGTATTTTATGAGACAGCTAAAAGGCATGGTGAAAAACGAAGCATAACATAATACCTAAAATTCACGTCCGGCACTTTTTTGCCAGCTCACTTTACGTCCATTTGCGTGTCATGTATCTGAGTATCCGCAGTCGGTCGGATCAAGAGGATCGTGGCTGGCCGGCGCACTTCATGTCACCATAAATGACTAGTTTTATGCAAACGTTAAATGATATAACGTTGTAATATTATGTTACTCTTTAACAATTCTGATAGTCGCTAAATGACGAATCTAAAATGGTGTCTTTCTTTATAAAGATAGAGCTAAGTACATTAAAATTTAAGTAAATCTTCCGGGTGTTTCGTCATCAACTGTAGATGGGAAATATATAATGATTTTATCGATTTGTGTAAGATTTTAAATCCATAAATGATGAATCTTTGATATGCTGTGGAAATTCTTCCGCTTCATAAAAAATATCCAAAATGAAAAATTTATTTGGTCTATGTGTCCTGCTCACGTTTTCGTCCGTCGTGTTCTATGGCTGCAACTCATCAAGATCGTTTAGTAAAAAGCAGTATAATAACAACTACTATATTGGAATGACCAAAAAGCAAAAGGTTGAGGATGATATTGAAGAATCTGATTCCGATAATAATATCGCTTTTGCCGAGACTGAGGAAGGCACCAATATTGAATCATCTGCTGAAACAAATACCGCGGAAAAGGAACTTATACTTCCAAGTAATAACGTGGAAACCTTCAATGACGCTGAAATATTAAAAGAACAGAGAGATATTGACAATGCTTCCATCAACGCGGTGAACACAAAATCACCAGACCCCATTTTTGAAAAGAAAGACGAGAGGTTTAAAGTTAATTCCAACAATGCCTTTCCATCTTTGGCAAAAAATATAAAGGAAATAAAAGATAAAATTGCACTTCCTACAAGAGAAAGAAGAAGTGACTTGAGTCTTTTGTGGATTGTTATTGTTATCGTACTAATAATATGGTTAGTTGGCTGGTCAGTTGGAGGATTCGGTCTTGGATCTTTCATTCATATTCTAGCCATTATAGTTTTGATTTTATTGATCCTGTGGTTGCTCAAGATAATATAGAATGGCAAAGGATATCCTTACCATATCTAATGTTCATTAATTGCTTCAGTATGTTTCAATTAAGATCTATCTACTACAGGACTTAACATTTTAGACTGTAGTTTATTATCAATTGGATAACGAGCAACACACGTATAATTACACATTCTAAACACATTAATATGTCAAAAGAAAAAGAAGGAAAAGCCAAGTCGGATAAGACCGCCCCGTTAAAAAATTTAAAAGAAAAAAGAGCGGCAAAAGCAGCTAAGAAAAAAGAGAAGAAACAAGGCGACAGTTAAACACTGTTGAGGCTAGCAAGTTCAGATAAATTTGTGAAGGACGTTTCGCCAATATGTAATAATGCATATTGGCGAAATTGACTATCCACCTCTATCCTGAAGGGATAAAGTTAATATTTGCTTTATTTGTATATTAGCTTTCATTGAAAAAGGAAGTGATAAATACTCCAAACGGACAAACCATTGAATTAATAGTTGATTCAAAAGGATTCTGTTTTTGTCCAGTCTGTGGAGAAAGAGCTAACGTTAAAGTATGGAGACCATATGACAAATTTGGATATCCAACTTATGATATTTGCTCATGTGGTTTTGAATACGGTTTTGATGACGGAGGAGAACCACCTTATGAGAAAAGCTGGGAAAATTACCGAACAAAATGGTATGCTGGAGAACTTGATTTTGGAAACAGCAAAACTTTACCTAAATCTCAAAAGGATCAGCAACTTGCACAGATTGGAGCATTGCAGGAGTAGAAAACGCAAGCTAACACAGTAGCTGAAGCTCAGCACCAGATACATTGACCACCCTCTTCCCTCCCATTACGTGTACAAATCCTTGCCTTCCGATTTACCTCCCAAAGGGACAGCATAAATACCTAACTTTACCCAAACGTTATACCCAATTAAAAAATATTAATATGAAATTTGAAATTGATTCAAAAACTTATGAAGAAATCGCTAAAGTGATTCATAGCGATAAAAGTCCCGTTGGAATTGATGCAAAAAAAACGCACATCCTGATTCTTAATCAACTACAAGAGTTAAACGACCGTATGGAACGGTTGGAACAGCAAATAATGAAAAAGTAGCAAGCTAAGTATCTTCGTATAACAGCATTCAAAACTAGCTCAAACACAATTTATTACTACTTCTATAGATTGTTCGAAAGCAGTGGATAACTAAGCTGATTAGGTTAGCTGAGAAGTCAATTGAATGAAAGATTAGAATATCGAACTGGGAATAACAAAAAGTAAACGGTATTAAAACGACCGATTATTAAGGTTGTTGTGCCTCACCCTAAAAGTAGACAGTAAAACATAATAACGACATAATAAAATGGAAATTTTTGACCGCAAAAAACATTGGGAAAATATCTATCAAACAAAAGAACTGACAGACGTAAGTTGGTATCAACCGACACCAGAAACTTCATTAGACTTCTTTAAACAATTCAACGTTTCGAAAACTGCAAAAGTGATTGACATTGGAGGCGGTGACAGTTTCTTGGTTGATCATTTGCTCGAGATGGGTTATCAAGACATTTCTGTTCTTGACATTTCTGCAGCTGCCATTGATAGAGCAAAACAACGACTTGGTGACAAAGCAAAAAATGTAAAATGGATTGTAGCAGATGCAGCCACTTTTAAGCCGATAGAGAAATATGATTTTTGGCACGACCGAGCAGCATTTCACTTTTTGACTGACGAGCAAGAAATCTCAAACTATTTGGAAACAGCTGAACAAAGTATTAACCCGACAGGAGTTTTGGTAATCGGGACATTTTCGGAACAAGGACCGAAAAAATGTAGCGGAATAGAAATCAAACAATACTCTGAAACGTCAATGACAGACCGCCTGCAAGAGTTTTTTGTGAAAATTAAATGTATAACGGTCGACCACAAAACACCGTTTGACACCATTCAAAACTTTGTATTCTGTAGTTTTAGAAAATTACAGGTAGCTTGATAAAAAAGAAGAAGAGTAAAATAACAGAATTGTAAGAACTGTTAACTGCTTCATGCTTTAACTATACACAATCTTCAGCCAAATTTATGGTTGATATAGATGATCACCAATAAAAAACGAATCACCAACTATTTAAACAAAATATAGCTGTTTGACTCATAAAAAACTGAGTATAACTAAATAAACAAAACTCACGTCAAACACATTGACCAAACATTTACTTTCCAATACAATAAGTAAAGTAGTGTTGTATTTCAAGGGCTTACGCTATTCGGGCAACAAATAGGAAACAAAAACTCCTGAAAAACAACAATTTGAGAACAAAAATAGGAAGAATTAGAACCTTCCGATATATGCGTACAAGCCTTTCTTTTGCTTCTTAGCTGCAAAGTTTAGCTTCCGGTATTTAGACAGCTCATTGCACAGGATCTTGTCATACGGCTTTGCATATCCTCTCTTAATCATCAATTCATTTAGAGAACTTCCGTCAGGTAGAATAACATAAGCCAGTAAACGCCCATAAGCATCTGTGGGGTTGTTTCGTTCTTGAATGAGGGTGCAGTCTGTCCCGGGTGGTGTTATGCTTTTTAGAAAGCTAAATGAACGCCACCCCAATTCAATAAGAAGTTGACCTGGTACATGTGTTTCCCTTTCATCTTGGATCAATTTCCGAGTCTTTTTTGTTTCTGGGGTATCTATGCCATACAGTCTGATTTCCGCTTCCTTTTTTGTGAATTTATTCCGCACTAAAAGGCCGTCTCCATCAATAGGTTTTAGCACCTCAAAATGAGTATGGGTAATATAGCTTTGTTTTGCACTGTATTGCATTGTTATTCAGGTGTTTATAGGAAACGTTACACCCAAATATACGTTAATTTTGTAGAGAGGTTCTAAGTATCATTTATTAACTAAAATCGTATTAAAATGGCAAGACAAAAAGGCATTTTGAAGTACAGTGGAAACTTGGGAGGAATCAGCCACTATAAAATGAAAGGATTACCCGGAGACTTTGCAAGAGTTGCTAATGGTCCATCAAAAGATCAGATTGAAAAAGACCCTGCGTTTCAAAGAACTCGTGAAAACAACAAGGAGTTTGGCGGAAGTGCAAAAGCTGCTAAATCACTGCGTGTTGGTCTTTCCTCTGTAATCAAAAACTTTTCAGATCCGCAGGTTGCCGGAAGGCTTACCAAGATTTTCAAGGCGATAAACCTTGAAGGATCAGGTAACAGAGGGGAACGCCCAATCGATCTTTACGGTAACTGGCCGTTGCTTGAAGATTTCGAGTTCCACAAGGGAATTTCATTCACAAGCGTATTTAACGCACCATACTCTATAACAGAGACAGTGGCACGTGATGAATCTACACTTGACATTCCTGCTTTCAATCCAATGGATTTGATAGATTACCCTGCAGGAGCTACTCATTTCCGAATCCTTAACGGTATTGCGGTGGTTTCTAACTACCAGTACGACACCAACAGCAAGGAGTATGAAGTTGTTGAGCCAGCATTGGATCAGTTGAGTGATGTTTCCTATTCAGCGTATCTGCCGCTAAACGCAGCTATCGCTTCCACAACTTCTATTGTGGCAACACTACCTTCATCACCTACACTAAACACCAACGTAAGTGTGGTTAATGTCGTGGGAATTGAGTTCTATCAGCAAGTAGGTGCAAACTATTACTTGTTCGCATCAGGTAACGCAATGAAGGTTGGTAAAATCTTCTAATCTGTAGCTGTAGCCAAGCTGCTGAAAGCCCTGCGCTTGTGGGGCTTTCTTTTTCAATTCATTTCGTAACAACATAAAAAATAAGAATATCATGACGGATTTAACCAAAGACAGTAATAAGGAGAATGCTTTAGACATCATTTTTAAGGCAACCAAAAAACCAAGATTTAAAGCCGGGTCTGAGTTATCAGCTAAAGTAAACCTGGTTGACATCAACCTAAATCAAGAAAGCACTGAGGAAATGGAATCCATTGAGGTAAAAGTCAAAGTGGTTGAAACCATTGACTGCGATCCGAATCCTTGCGATTAGACTAATATCATTACAACTTTCAGGAACCCTGCCATTCGGTGGGGTTTTCTTTTTGCGTCAATTTTCCAAATTAGTGGAGACATCTTGCACTTTTACCTGACTGAAACACGGTTATACCCCATCCCAACAATTTATTATTTGCCTTAAAAATTGGCTTAGGCATCCAAAAGCGCTAAGTGAGGAAATAAAGCAAGGTTTTTGGATCAAAAATACTACCCTTAGTGTGGAGATTTTTTATTCAAAACCCGAAGGGCTTGACCTTGCTGTTTGACGAACGGGCTACCTTTGACTAAGACACCTTATAAGGTGCTCAATGTTCCCAGTAGTGTTCATATACTTCACCCATCATGTCCTCTGTGAGTTCAACATAATGAGCCAGCTGCATAGAAATCCCATCAAAAACAAATCCTAATCTGATAAAGGATTCGCGCAAGTTTGCAAGGTTTACGTATTCCAGTTTCTGAATTTTCTCTCCGTTCTTGTCAATCGGATACCTGAAAGCCATTGAAATTGGATCAACGTTGCTAAACTCCTTGATAATTTCATCTATTGCTTTGAATCGATCGTCAGTAATGTCCTCACCAATATCGGCATAAGCCTTTTTGAAATCGCCCCATAAATTCTGAATATTATGGTGTGTCGGGAAATCCTTCACTTGATCAGAACAATATTTTAGACTTTGTAAAAACTCTTTTAGTCGTAGTTCAATGTAGTGGCGAATCAGAAATACTGCTGGGTAGATGTGATAATCCCGTTTGTCTTTCTCGTTTAAAGCCGCATCAATCAATGACACTGCACCTGCTTGATAGCAATCGGCATAACCACCAAGTTCCTGAAATGTTTTGTGTAACCAGGCAATTTCATCTTTGTCTCCCGAATCAACAAACAACTTGTCTCCTTCTTCCGGGTATCTAATATCTTCTTCAAATAACATAGTCTGCATTTATCTTAATACAA
>JABURP010000010.1 GCA_014762645.1 Crocinitomicaceae bacterium | reverse complement strand
ATAACGTGACGCACAAAGTCCATCTGAAATAGCAAGGCATCGTGTTTTGTGTTGAACTTAGCATGAGGAGCAATTTCTTCAATGTGCAAATCAAATTCGGGCTTACTTCCTTTGAACTTAATCTTCTCTTCAAACAAACGACTGTCACTTTCTTCTTTTGTAGCTTTTGTATAGCTTATTTCGGATTTTTCTTTGTACGCTTTCACCTCATGGCTCACTTTGCCTTCTTCATTAGTAATAATCAACTGATCTCTAAAATAAACATATTCAAAACCATCTTCACATTCAAAGGCTATTCGGTTTCCTTCCACTCTTGTCACTTTACCTGACAAGTCTTCATCAATGACAAAAACAGTATTACCGACTTCAATTTCCATTTGAAAGCTTTACTTTGCAAAAGTATCATTGATTCGCGGTAGATGAAAGAAAATAACCCTTGGCAAATAAAAAATAAAAAAGTGATGTATAATAATCCATGGATTGAGCTTACACACTTTGAAGTACTAAACCCTTCCGGAAACCCCGGTATTTATGGAAAACTTCATTTTAAGAACCTTGCCCTTGGAATTTTACCTTTAGATGATCAAATGAATACATGGATCGTCGGTCAGTTCCGATTTCCACTCAATCAATACAGCTGGGAAATTCCTGAAGGTGGAGGAAAGATTGGCATTGACCCACTTGTTTCAGCACAAAGAGAACTGAAAGAAGAAACGGGCATTGTAGCCAAAAAATGGACTGAACTTTTACGGGTACATACCAGTAATTCAGTCAGCGATGAGCTGGGTATTATCTATTTAGCAAAGGATCTGAAGTTTTTTGAAGCAGAACCGGATGAAGACGAAGAACTGTATATTCGAAAAATTCCTTTCAATGAATTGGTTGATATGGTTATGAAGGGAGAAATTACAGATAGTTTGAGTGTAGCAGCTGTATTGAAAGCAAAATTGCTTTTAGACTCAGGCAAGCTCTAAAAATACATCCAATGAAAGCTTGGCTCATGTTTATTTGAGAGATCTACTGCTGGAAATGGTACTTTTATGCAATTCAATATACTTAAGGTTGTTTTAAGCCACTTTTTATCCGTTTCTATTTTCTCCAAATGAACATCTAGGGATAAAAAAAACTGTCGATAAGGTTCTATTGCTATTCCATCGTCCGTTAGGTATGTTTTACTAGCATTCACCATTCCACTTCCACTGTAACCGATTGCTAAATTCAGCCACTTGGGCTTAATTTGAGGAACTAGATCGTTAAAATTAATCGATGCCCAATACGTTTGTGCATTGTAATCTTTAAACATGGCTTGAAGTTCAGTTTCCCCTAAAACGGACGGCCTAAGTGCTCTATAAGGAGAAGGCTGATAAGAGTATTTGAGCAATACAGCTTGTTTGTGAAACAGTAGTTCTTGTAGTAAAAAAATTGAAATTCCACTGCTATTGGCAATTACATCACCCCAAGAAAACCCCCACTTTTCACTGTGTGCATCCATTAATTCTATGGTAGTTAAAAAAGTAAAGGAAAAGGCAGAAGCATATAAAGAGGATCTTCTTGGGTTATACCCTGCCCATTGAAAAGTCTTAGCACTGTATTTTGTCAGTGTAAAAGCAGAAAAAGTATGTCCGGCTTTGTCCATCTGTAGCCATTCTTTGCTATCATTAAAGTAATGAAAACTTGAACGCTCGTAATTTTTATACCACAACTGATGAAAGCCAAGAGTAGAAGCCAGATAAACACCACTATAGGAATAATTCAAAGCTCTTTTTCGCTTATTTGATAGCTCTTGCTCTTGTGCATTTGCAAATAATGCAGCTAAAAACATGATCAACGAAAGTATTGGCTTAACTCCAGAAGTTCTTTTTGAAAGCCACATACACTTTACCATCTTCTTCTTTTACAGGATAAGTTTGCAAACTCAAACCATGTCCTTGACCGGTTTCTAAATCAAATTGATACCGATGCAAAGGACATTCAATTTTTCCATCTTCGCAATGACCATGAACCAAAGGATGGCCTTGATGGGGACAAGATTCATCAAAAGCATACAGTTTGCCATTTGACAGCACAAGACAAATCCACTGTTCATTGACTCTTATCTTACTTACCCTACCTTCTTGAATATACTCGTCCTTTTCAACTTTGGTTTCAAATACTAAATTCCAACGGAAATCCGTCTCAGCCATAAGCTAATCTTTGATCAATTTTTGGTGATACGTGTTGTAAGCACCAACAGCTTTTAAAAAATAAATGCCTTTGCTCTTCAAGAAACTCAAATTTATTTTCCGCTGATTATTGGAAATCATTCCTTCATATACCAATGTACCTTTGGTGTCAAAAATCATAACCTCTAAATTTTTATCACTTTTTGGATACTTGATAGACACCTCATTATTAAACGGAATCGGATAAACACTAAATTCCTCTGAAGTTTTTGGGCTATTTTGAATTTTCGTTATTACACAATTGGTATCAAGAAATGCAGTAACTTTTGAACGAATGCTCGAACATTCAATGGGTTTTATTCGAAGATAATAAAAGAAAGGGTATGCATTAAGCCCCAAAGAAGAAGAGTGAATGCTCATTAAGTTACCATATTGATAAGGAAAAGATGCTCCATTTGCATTGACCAATAAACCGATGTCTCGATTGCCAATAGTCATTTCATAATTATTTCCTGGATATAATGTAGCACCAATCTGCACCTGACT
>JABURP010000055.1 GCA_014762645.1 Crocinitomicaceae bacterium | reverse complement strand
GACCAAAAATTATGCAATTCACCCCGAAGTGGGGTGGGCTTGCGTATTTGGTCAAAGGTGCTTGGTTGTACCTGCAGTCTGGTATGTCTCGTCCACCCCCGTTGTTTGGTGGAATGAATAGAAGTTAAAATGAAAAGACCACCAACATACTGTTGTTATCATGCACTAAAACCACCATAATAGATAAAAGAAAGAATAGGAAAACTACCCTCTGAAACCACTGTTTTATTTAAAATTTTATCTTTATGAAATCAAATATTTTTCGGGCATTACTGCTTCTTTTTGCCTGTTTTACTTCTTACGAAGCAAGCTCTCAAATTATTTATGCTAACCGGGAGTGGGTAAGAAACGCCCCGGTAACGAATAACGCGTACTACCGCACCGCAAGTGTTGTAGATAACGGAGATTTAATTGTAACGGGAAACATCCTGGACGGAAATGGAGGGGTAGATGTCTATACGATCAAGTATGACGGTGCTACAGGGGACACAGCCTGGACAGCAACACAATCAGGTACAGTAACCGGAGGAGACGACTACGGTATTGACCTTCAGGTAACATGGTCAGGGGACATAGTAGTAACGGCAGCAATTGAAAATTCCGCTACAGGTTACGATTATGCAATTTACAGGTACTCCGGGAATGATGGCGGCCTTGAATGGAGTTATACTTGGGACGGAAACGGAGGAACAGATATACCCGCTAAAATTATCAATGCTGACAATATCAATGCGATTTTTGTAGTTGGCGGTTCAGAGGAATCCGGTGGAGGATTCAGTGATTACGGAGTTATTAAGGTAGATACGTCAGGAAATTACGCATGGGAGCATTTCTATGATGGAGTTGGAAATTTACATGATGCGGCGGTTTCAGGGACAACTATGATTTTTAACCAGTATCTTGGTGTGATCGGTGCATCCAATCAATCCTCGGGTATTTGGGCAATTGTTCTGGATATGCTGAAAGTATCAGACGGAACAACCTATACCACTTCAATAATGGATACCACAGCCGTTACAATGGTTGAGGCAATGGCTATGACCACAGATGACCAAAACCGGATGTTTATAACTGGTTATTCCCTCGACGGTACGGATAAGAATATCCAGACTGTTGCTATAGATAGCAATTTAAATTTGCTCTGGGTGGCCAACCACGAGTCAAACTACCATGATGTCGGTAATGATATTGGTGTTGACGACAACGGCTATGTTTATGTGACCGGATATAGTGAAACAGGGGGTGGAAAGTCAAAAGCCATAACAATAAAGTACAATTCGGCTGATGGTGATACGATTTGGACACAGTATTACGGAAATACCATTACAGAAGATGGAGTAAAGGCCAGAAAAATAGCTGTTGAACCTAATGGTGATCTATACATTACCGGATCAGTGTACGGAAGTGGGCCAAATGCCTTTTCGTTTTTTAAGTATGACACAGACGGGAATTTAGAATTGACAAAACGCTATGAATCAGATAGTCTCAATGATGATGGTTTTGATGTGGTGGTAGATGGTGATGACATCTATCTTACTGGATTTACCGAAACCATTTCCGGTACAAAAATGACTTCGATTAAATATGCCCTGAAAGATAGAGATACTTCGAAGGTATATGATAGCTCAAATGGGGCACCAGTTCATACCTCGAACGAATTAATTGTAAAAGTTGATCCTTCATTGGTTAATACAAGTGAGATAGACGATTTAGGAAAACAATATTGGAACCCTTCAGAGATTTTCTCGTCGAATCTTGTAAATGACTTGAATCGTGCTCTTGAAAATGCCTGTGAAGATGAAGAATGTTCTTTTACGGTTTACAGGATATTCAAGAAAATGAAAACCAGCGATTCATTGAGCATAACAAGACAGGGAGATACTATTTCAATTCCTAAATATTGGTCAACCTTTTTATTTGAGTTTCCTGCTGGCGTAGATATTACCGAAGCATCTGACACAATGATGGCCTTATTTCCTGATATAGCCTATTCAAATTATAATCTGATTGGACAATTGAACAGTGTTGTTCCAAATGACACCCTTTACGAATACGAACAATATGGATTACATCCTGATTCCAGTGGATTCTGGCCAGACAATCACATCAATGTTCAGCCAGCATGGGAATTGGAAACGGGAAAAAGATACATTAAGATTGGAGTTTTTGACCCAAATCAAATTGAATGGTGGCATGAGGATTTTGGTGATAGTAGCTTGACAACCACCAAAGTCAATGGATGGGATTTTAAATATGATGACGATATTTATAGTGCACCACCACCAGGTTCTATCAATTCACATGGCACCAAATCTGCGGGAATAATAGGAGCCATTAGAAACAACACTACTGGCATAGCTGGAATTGCAGGTGGTAGCTACGAAAATTCTACAGATTTGGATAGTAGTGGTTGTGCCTTGTATGGCATGAATATTACATTCACTTATGATGAAGTAACCGTTGACTATATAGCAAATGCCATAGTAGAATCTTCAGTGTTTGTACCAAACAGTGATTATGGTTTTGGTTTACACGTAATGCACAATGGTTGGGGCATATCCCAAGCAGACCCTACTTGGTTTTTAGATACAAATATTGTCCTGTTAACGGATGCGGTTCACACAGCAAATAGGAATGGGGTTATTTATGTTGCATCCAGAGGAAATAGTGGTCTTATACAGTCTGGTGGAAACCCACATGACAACTATCCTGGAATACTTGATGAAGATTGGGTTATATGCGTAGGCGGTACAGGTAGTGATGGTAATTATCATGACGGCGTTGGACTGTTTGAGTATGGTTATGAAACTTCAAGAGGATTTGAAATAGATGTTTCGGCGTGTTCCGCAGGTTCTCACACATGGACAACCTCGACAAGCAACACATATAATCTTTTTAGTGGAACTTCGGCTGCTGCGTGTTATGTGTCTGGAACTGCCGGACTATTGTTGAGTTATTTGAACAACGAATTGCCGAATTATGATAATCTCGAAAATGAAGATGTCGAGTTCATCATGCAGATGACCGCCTTAGATACAGATACACCAGGAGTTGATTCTTTGACTGGATATGGTATTGTTAACGCCGGAGACGCATTGTATCAGGTTCATAAGGACAAATATTCCTTAGAACACTTTGGTACAGATGCTTTCCCTCATTCACAGAACCACTCCCTTTACTCTACCAATGATACGGTGACACTATCCGAAAGATATGAAAACGTAGCGGGTACTTGGTTCCTTCCTGATGTACCGTACGTAGTTAACACCTACCGAATTAATTCAATATCTGGTCACGTTATAAACGCAAATGAGACTGTTATCGCTTCATGGCCTAGATCTGGATCTTCAAACACGTTCGCTCTGTTTGATGGCAATAATGTTGTCATACCAAGAGAAAGAGTAACTCTGGATTCATTAACCCTGATACAAGGGTTTATGACCGGGTTCATTTATAGGGTAAGTGATACTTTGGGTAATTTTCTTGGTTGGTGGCCAAGTGATACGCTCACCGACTTCGATATGACATATTCATTGCTCAAAGAAGACACAACGGCTTTCATAAATCAAGAAGAAATCGAAGCAAGTAATTCATTTGCAGTCTATCCTAACCCAACAAATGACGGCCAAACTTTGGTGATAAATCTCGATCAACCTAATGACGTAATAATTCGTTTACTTAGTATGAACGGCAAACTTGTAAAAGAGGTATATAAAGGTAAGTTGAAGGAGGGCAGAACAGTTTTGAGTGTTGACATCTCAAATTTATCAGGTGGAGTTTACTTTTACAATGTAATTGTTGGAGACAAACCGAAGTTTGTGAAAATCATCAAGCAATAAGCAAGATTGAAGAATAGAAAAGAAAATAATACTAGCGGTAATTGGATGACTTTAAACCTAGTCATCCAGTTACTGCTTTTATTTATTTCGGGTGGTGTTTTTTCTCAAATCCCATATTGTTCATGGGTAAAAGATGTCCCTAATGGCAAAACGAGAGGGGTTTGGTTAGAACCAACTGATTTTGGGAATTATTATGCTCTTGGTTATATCACTGGTGGATTTGGTGACATTACAATTAGTACAATAGATGGTGATGAAACTATAACTCCTACGGGATCAAATAGCTGTTTGATTGAAAAGTATAATGATGAAGGGGATATTCTGTGGGTCAAGGCAATCCTTAGTACCGGACAGGTATTAGGTAATGCTGTTGTTACCGATGAGTTTGAAAATCTATATGTTGTCGGTTATTTTAATGGAACCTGTGATTTTGATCCAGGTACGGGAACCAGCAATATTACTTCCAATGGAACAGAAATATTTGTTCTGAAACTGGATTTGAACGGAAACTTTATCTGGGTAAAAAATCTGGAAGCTATTTCAGGTTCATCTAATAGTATGGCCAATGCTGTGGTTGCTGATACAAATGGAGACATAGTTATAGCAGGAGAATTTGATGGGAGCGTGGATTTTGACCCTAGCGGTTCAACCAACGTGAAAAATGCAGCTGGTTCAACTGATGTTTTTGTCTTGAAGATGGATGCATTGGGAAATCTTGTTTGGGTAAAAATCTTTGAAGGGTCTTCTTTAGACAATTGCTTTTCGGCTTGTACTGATACGTCCAATAATATTTATTTAACTGGTCGTTTTCATGGTACTGTCGATTTTGACCCCGGAGCGGGTACAAATTATCATTCTGATGTTACCTCATTTGGTGATGTCTTTTCGGTCAAATTAAATTCAAATGGAGATTTGGTTTGGGTGAATACCATTGGGGGAGATATGAACGATTTTGGAGAGGCAATAACTGTTGATTCAAGTGGGAACGTTTATACGTATGGTCGGTTTAGAAATACGGTAGATTTTAATCCCGGAGTTGCTGTGAATGAAGTCACTTCCGCTGGAAATCAGGATGCATTTATCCAAAAGGTTGATACGGATGGAAACTTTATTTGGGCCAAAACTTTTGGGGGTACGAGTTCAGAAATTGCGAAATCTATGGCTGTAGATAAGGATCAAAACCTTTACTTGTGTGGTTATTTTAAAGGTACTACTGATCTTGATCCCAGTACGAATTCTGATAATTATTCTGCTTTGGGCACTTTCAATAATGGCTTTTTGTCCGTGCTAGATTCAGCAGGTAATTATATGTGGGGTCGCATGATTCCTAGCATTTCGCAAGTCCTAATCACTGACATAATCGTAAACGAAAACAATGAAGTGTTAATTACAGGAGAATTTAACGATACGGTTGATTTTGACCCAAGTTCAGGAGTTAAACAACTGGTTTCTGCCTACGGCGGTATGTTTGTGGCAAAATATAAAATGGGTTATATCGGCTTTGAAGAGAACAAACCTATTAAACATGTTAGTATCTATCCGAATCCATCTGACGGTTATCAAAATTTTTACCTTGAGAATGACCGTCCCACTTTCGGAACAATACAGTTAGTAGATACAAAAAGTAGGGTTGTTAAAGAGGTTTATGATGGTGTCTTCGCTGAAGGTGTTAATAGTTTTACGGTCAATTTAAATGACCTCCCTCCCGGCATATATTTTTATTCTGTTGTTTTTGACAATTCGGAGCCAATGTATTTTAGAACATTAAAAAATTGAATCAATGAAAATTTTACTAATGATTACATTTCTCTCTGTTACCCTTGCTTCTAATGGGCAGTGCGGTAGTTTTAGTTTGACTTTATCCAAAATGGACCCTACATGTTATGGTTTTTGTGATGGCTCAGTGACAAGCGTTGTCACTGGTGCAAATGGTATGCTTTATGGAGAAATTACTGATTCAAATGGAATTGTTGTATTAAATGGTGCAATGGGAACATCACCAAACAGCCTTTGCCCTGGCTGGTACTTTGTGGAGGTTGAAGACGACAGTGGGTGCTACGCAATGGATTCGATATATCTTATTGGGCCGGATGAAATGATTGTGAATTTAATTTATACCGACCCAACACACCTAGATTCCTGTAACGGAATTGTCGAAGTTGATACGGTATTAAATTATCAGGGCAACTATTCAAATATTGGTTATTACTGGAGTCCCGGTGGCCCAACTGGAATAGGCGAAACTATTAAGGACGATCTTTGTAATGATTTTTACACGCTCGTAATAAATGATGAATTTGGCTGTAGCATTACAGTAGATATTGCCTCTGGTTCAGCTTCAGTACCTGACAATATGCACTCTGAATCTATTTCGGTTTATCCGAATCCAGTGAGTGACTACCTATTTATTGAAGGAAATTTACCTGATGGTACAGATGTCCTGGTATATGACATGACCGGACAATTATCCTTCAAATTGCAATTAACTGAAGGCAAAATTAACCTTTCACATTTAAAGTCAGGTCAATATATAGTAAAAGTATTATCGAATGAGAATATTCATTCGCAGCAAATAATTAAGTATTAGTTTAAAATAATTGTATAAGAAAAAGCACTTAACTTTGACCAAAGAATATAGAGATTAGAACATAGCATTGCGTGAAGCGATAATTTGGTACGATAAAACTGCCAATTTTAATTACCAACCAAAATTACTTGCGGAACGCTCACCTCTGGGTGGGCTTCTCTTGTTTGGTTGGTAGGTGCTGGCAGTACCTTTCGTACGGATAAGTGTAAGTTCCACCCTCTTTTTTGAGGTCACCCAAACCTCGCAATCATGAACAGAAAATTAAGAGTTTTTATTTGTCATTGGCATGGTAATTACAGGAGATCATTGCGATCTGTTCTTGAACAACTTGAGAATCGATTTATCATTGATGAAGGAGAAGAATATCCTGACTGCATGGAATGGTTAGAGAAAAATGCTATCAATACTGATATTGTACTGATAGGTTTTCCTTCGTGGGTAAATGATTCTGTCCGAATTGTGCGTGAGTTCGTTGCTGAATTTCCTAATATTCGATTTATTAAACTATCTCTATTTGAAACCGAAACAATGGAAGACTATTATCGGAGGGCCGGAATATATGGATGTTTTGATGAAACAGGAGACATTAACAAATTGTACGACATAATCCTCAAACAACATGAGTAACAGGCGCAAATCCCCTTACAGAGATAAGGACGGTTTTTTTCTTTACGAAGGTGATGTTTGTCGTTCATGGAGGGAAGACATTCTGGAAGAATCAGATCAGGGGTATTGGCTTTATGAAAAGGTCAAACTCTATAAAAATGACTGGTATCTGTTTGAGATTGGATTTGATTATGAAAAATTTGAAGATGAACCTTATCCATTGTCAGATCACTATTTTGAAGTGGAGGTAATAGATAAAGATAAGGCGGCTGCGATTATCAAAAACCTCAACCTGGTGTAATGAAATGTTATGTTCCACAATCGAAATTCTTTTGGTCTATTTTCAGAGTATAGGATCACCTTTTTCGCAAAGGTGAGAATCTATGAAGTGGCCTATTTTTTGTATATTGTTACTTATTGAAAAAGCAACACTTTTTCATAAGTTTTGGGTTAAATAAAGACGGTCGAAAGGCCGTCTTTATCCACAAAACATTATTCACTTTTTACCAACCTTATCATTAATTCTTTAGGTTCAAGTCCACCAGTTAACTCTGCAATGCTGTCTTGAATTTTGAAAATTTCCAAATCAAACCTGCCAGGACTTTCCTTTTCTATCTTTCTGGCTTTTTTCAATCCTTCTATTTGGCCTTCAAGATGGACAATGTTCATGAAGGTTTGGAAAGATCCTTGTGACAAGTTAGGGACACCTTGGTTCCGGACAATTTCACTGAAGTATTTCGTGTGGCGCATTTTGGCAATGATCTTATACAAAATCTAACTTATTTAGCAAATACAACTACCAAAACAGTGCGAATTTAGTATTTATTTCTATATTGAAAAGCCCTAAACCCTGTATTGTAAACAATTATGGATTCATTAACGCAATTCATTTTAGCCGAAGAAAATATCCGTAAAAAAATACTTTATGGGTTGTTTTCGATCTTATTATCCCTAATTATTTCCGCTAAAATTTATGTCCGTTTATTTGGATCATTTGAAATAATTTCCCCTTCTAATTATCAAGAAATATTAGATTATTTTCTATCGGGGAGAGCAATAATTTGTTTAATCATTTTCCTTTTTGTTTATAAATTCTTTTACGGATTACTGAATTTCCTTTGCTATTATTTTCTGTCCCACGTAGTAGATAAACTGTATTATTTTTTCAGTCAAAAGGTATCGAAAGAAGAAATAATTCAAGGTTTTCAAGAAAGTATGATTTTGAAAAAGTTGGCTGCTCTTTTTATGTCTACCCTGAAAAAGTTTAGAATTATTGACGTCAGCAGAGACGGAAAAATATCACCAGGCTTAAACTTTATTTGGCTAAAGAATCAGCTTAAACAAGTCACCGAGCAGTCAATAACAATTGATACAAATTTGGCTTTTTATCCCTTATCAATCACACTACAAATAGCATTTTTATACGATTTTGTAGTATTGAGCAACTTTGCTATTGACTGGTGGTGGGGTGTATTGCTCAATATTCTGTTTTTCGCTTTGTTCATCATTCAGTTAATAATTTTGTTCGTGAACATTTTTATTGATCTGAGACACGATAAAATTTATCAGCTTTTGGAAGAAGTTGAGAATAAATTAAGCCAATCGAAACTCACTGAAGAAGAATAAATGACCGAAATATCAAACGGATTCATATTAGTATTTGATGAAGGAGGACGCAGTTGGCGTATTCAAGAATATCTTGAAACAAACCGGCCATTCAGCGAAGGACTAAGTTCAGAAGATTTTAAACCAAAAGGCAAGGAAATTTTTATCATTTCCCTAAACGGAAATAGTTTGGATTATCTCTGTTTAGGCACACGGAAAAAGCGTGTCCTCACGCTGAAAAACAGGGTTGAGTTTACCGACTTTATCAAAATTCAACCTGAACTTGAAATAGGTCAAATTGCAGGAGAACTTGACAAATCAATAAGAAGTCATTTTATACGAACCTCATCAGGACAAGGCCAAAGAATTCCACCAAAAACATGGGAAAAGCTCTTAAAGTACATACGGTCAAAGCGACCGGAATTATCGGAAAAAATTGATCGGCTGATTGAGAAAAAGAATCAGACACCGCTTCCAGGTAAATCAAGAAGAATCGAAGTTTTCAAAAGAGACGCTACAACAACAGCATTAAGTTTTGCAGACATTGATAGTAGAAAAGCTAAATTCAGCTACTCAAGACGCGACGATTCGGTGGAGTTACCCCCTTTTCTGAAAGGGCTTTCACAGGACAATTTGATCGAAGATCGAATGTTGGAACACGATTCAAAAATTTTCGGCAATTGGGATTCCCTTCCAGTGCCACCTTCAATAACAGCACAATTCAGAGAAGGAGAAAAAATATTGACAATTAACAATTTCAACCGGAGAAAAGTAGAGGAGACTTTAGGCGTTGATCTTATTTACTATAATCATCATTACAATTCTTATGTTTTGGTTCAGTATAAACGACTTTCAGAAGAATCTGACAGCTATGGGTATAGACCAATCGGAAAGACTTATGAGAAAGAATTCAATAATATGACAACGCTTGAAAACGGACTGAAACAAAGTAAAAGGGGTACCCCGTCCTTATTGGACTACCGTTTTCATCATGGACTTTGCTATTTCAAACTCTGTGAACCGAAAGTGCTTGATTTTAGTTCAACCGGAATGATAAAAGGCATGTACTTCCCTCTGGACTACTGGACAGAACTTGTGCAGGATGAACAAACAAGTGGCAAAAAGGGAGGAAAAATAATTAGTTACGAAAATGCAGGACGGTACTTTAACAATTCGCAATTCGTTCCATTAGTCAGGGATGGGTGGATCGGATCGAATTCGCTTCAAACAAGTATGCTCACGCAAATTATTGAGCAAATATTGGACTCAAACCGATCATTGATACTGGCGGAGTATTTTAAGGGGGAGGATTTGTTTTAGGTGAGGTATATGGAACAATATCCCAAAATATTTTATTTTAATAATCAATTAAATCATGATTGTTTAATTGATTTCGATAGCTATAAATCAGGCAAGACTGAGGGTTACTTTGAGTATAAATTAAATAAATACTTTAATGGACATATTAAAACAAATAAGGCTATTAATAATGGATGGAAATACCCTTACCAACCTGATTTTATTCTCTACTATCCAAAGTATAACCTATGTGTAGATATTGAAATTGATGAACCCTATGCAATGGGAAGCAAAAAACCGATTCATTTTAATGACGAAAAGAGAAATAACTTCTTCTTATCGAAAGGCTGGCACATCATTAGATTTGCAGAAGAACAAATCTGTAAATATCCAGATTTATGCTGTAAAATGATTTCGGAGTTTATTAGATTCACTACTGGAGAGTGTATTTGGACAGAAGGAATGGAGGACTTTAAAGATATTCCTGATATTTCAGCCTGGACAAAAAATGAGGCAGAAAAAATGGCAAATAGTTCTTACAGAAATGACTATCTAAAATTTCTTCAAAACATAGACCAACACAAACCGCAAATTTCAATAATTGCAGATGGAATATTTCTCAATTCTCAGATTCGCGAAGCTCAAAGCCTTTATAAAGATATTTGGCCAGAAAAAGAATTGTTTGATAAGGCGAAAGTTTCTCTTTTATTAAAAGAACTACTCAGGTATTCTTCTCATTTCCAAGACTTAAATATATTTGAAGGAAAAATATATATAGAATTTAGAATTTACATTTCAGCTTATCATTCAATTTACAACTTCACATTTGACTCTGATTTAATCTATTTAGACAATTTTATTATCAACGTATATTATATCAGAACTGAACATTTAATCTGTTTTGAAATTGATAAATATGTAGTAAATAGCGAAATCATGAATGTTTTATTAATTGCTGATGATCCTGCATATCCAGGTTTAATATCAAACTGGAACAATAGAAAAATAATACTGATGAGAAAGAAAATTGATACACACATGCCTTTCAATTTGAAATATATTGATTCGTCATCCCCTTCGGGAATGGCAATTGGATTAGATAGAGCTGAATTATAAAAAAACGTGTCGTTGACAAAATTCCAACCTTATTACTTAACTCAAAAGAGTTTCAATATCTTGATGTAAAAAGTTCGAAACCTGACCGTTTGGGGTCACTAAGAATACAAAACTCCTTCAGTAGAACTGAAGGAGTTTTTGTTTGAATAGTAGCGAACCAAACGCAGTTTGAGTGAGTGTATATTCAAACAAAAACCAGCAAATCAAAGATTTGATGAGTTTTGTATTCGGAATTCGGAGCGCAAAGGATCACCGCAGGTAATCCAGCCAGAGAAAATCCACACCAACCAAACGCAGTTCGCAAGAGCGTATATTCAAACAAAAACCAGAAAATCAAAGATTTGATGTGTTTTGTATTCGGAATTCGGAGCACAAAGGATCACCGAAGGTAATCCAGCCTAAAAAACAACAACCAACCAAACGCAGTTCGCAAGAGCGTATATTCAAACGAAAACCAGCAAATCAAATTGATACTACATCTCATCAACGCAAATTAACTTTGATTTTCAGCTGCTTTCCACTATATTGTATATAAGATATTGAACGTATTTACACACAATCAACGGAACCTCAAATCAGTATGCTAATGAAACATCTTAAATTATACGCACTTTTTACCGTCTTATTCCTTAACGAACTCTTATACGCGCAAAAACCGCGGGAAATTCAAGTAGACAATGATCCGGTGAATTGGCAAGATCCGGCTACAATTGTTGTACTGATTATTATTCCCGTCGTCGTAGTTGTTTTCTATATTTTCTGGATTAAATGGCGTAAAAACCAAAGGAATCAACGCCGCGAAGAAGACTAAGCTTTACTTAAATCCTTCTCATTAAGTCTTTCATTTTGGAATTATTTTTTCAAAATGAAAAGAACGGTACATTCCTATTTATTCTTACATCATTGATAAACAATGTTTTAGCTATACTTTTCTGAGTTTGGCCTTTGTTTGGCAAGTACTTCTCTTGAAACCAGTTTTGAATGCAGGAAATTGTGTTGACACACAAAAAGCTTAACAGACTTTCCTGTCCATTCTTGCGAAACACTAAAACTATGAAGGATACAACGAGAGAAGCAAGCAAAACGCTAAAAACCCTGTCGGTTGTCTTATTTGCAGGAGCAGCTTTGGCCTTTGGTATTTTATTTTATCAAGGACAAAAGGACTTGAAAATGGTCCGGGAAAACGCAACCGAACATGCTACCTACTTTAAAAATGAGCAGGCAAAAATGCTCGGCGACATTGAGTACAATCTCCAAAATGTTTCTGAAGGGAGAGAGCTTTCAGGAACAACAGAGGATTATGCATTTTCAACAAACACCAACAAATCAGTTGACAGAATTTGGGGAGAAATGCGCGGTATTCAATTAACGCTCGAAGAAAACGAGTATTTGGCAAATGAGTTACGATCTCAGCTAGCAACAAGTCAGGAAGAAATAGCTGATTACCGTAAACGCATCAGAACGTACGACAAAAAATTGGAGACGGCGTATGATGAAATCGATCAGCTCATTGCAGAAAACATTGTACTGGCCAATGATCTTGCTCTTGCTGAAAAGGAAAATAAAATGTTCCGAAATGAAATTGAAGCGCAGGAAGCCGAAATTGAATGGTATACAGCCATGTTTACCGAAAATGAGAAGATCACCATGCAACAACAGAGTATGATTGATAAGATGCGTACCAAATTGTCAAATGCATATTATGTTGTAGGGTCAAGTAAAGATCTCAAGGATGCAAACGTGATTGAAGATGCAGGTCTATTCGGAATTGGCGATAAAAAAATATCACCTGAAATAGAAAAAGAGGAGTTTGTTCGCATCAATAAGTTTGAACAGACCAGCATACCCATCTTTAGTAAAAAAGCAGAACTCGTTACTCCGCATAACTCTAATAGTTATGAATGGGAGACCAATGACCAGGGTATCACTTACCTAAAAATTACCGATCCCGGAAAATTCTGGGAGACCTCAAAATACTTAATAATAACAACCAAAAAACCCTTTGAGTTTAAAGAAGAAGTTAAGTTAACTCAGTAGTAGTAACGAAGAATGGAGGAGCCGCAGTAGTTCTTACTGCGCAATATAAGGGAAACACCCCGGAAAGCATTTCAACATGTATTCCGGGGTGTTGTTTTTGAACCATTATATGATTCGTGGAAGGTTATAATACTGTGAGTACAACTACCAGACCCGCCAGCACAATTGCGGCCCCAATTATAATTAGATAAATTCCGCGGTTATTCAGCCTTGTTTTGTTTTCTACAAAAGGTTCATTGTGCTTATTTGATCCGTAAACAACTTCTTTAACAAGATGCCGCTGGATGTCATGTTTGGTAGAAATATCTTCATTACAGTGTGTGTAGCGAATAACCAGGCGATCCTCATAAAAAATATTTCCTAGTATTACGCCGCCATCCAATAACTTAATTGAGTCACAAGGAGGAGCTAAAAGAGCGTCAATATGATCTGCTGCACGTACCATTTGCGTACAACTCAAACTAATTAGGATGGTCATGAGGGTCCTGAACATGTCGTATGTTTTTTTACCTTTTAAACTTAATTCGCATCAAAGATATCACCAGAACCCGAAACACTTACGGCCAGAATAGGAAATCCTTTGTAAAATGCATTTCCGGAACCACTGATTTTGGCATTTAAATACTGCTGTACTCTTACGTGTCCATTACCACTTCCGGAACAGAATACATCTGCCTGCTCAGCCATCCAGTCAAACCCCTGGAAATTACCGCTCCCACTGATATCAATTTGAGATTCGTGAACATTACCATTTTCATAGATAATATCTCCGGAACCTGAAATCTTTGCCAAAGAAGTTGTGGAATAAAGCGAGTTAATAATAATATCTCCTGAACCGTGTACTCTTGCTTCTTGATCCGTTGCTCTCAGTCCATCAACAATTATGTCACCGGATCCAGATGTTTTAAGCTCATGTTTTTGAAAGTGATAATTCTCATCATAGTTTGCATCCACATCTCCGGATCCGCAAGTGTAAATACCATAGGTATCGTCATCTGTGATATTGAAAGTAATTTCGTCCTGATGGATGATGTTGAATCCTTTTTTTCGCTTGATGTAAAGCGTTTGGTCCTCAACAAATACATCCAAAGCTTCCATAACTTCAGGAGTTGTGTTTACTGTGACCTGTGTCTGATTACTTTGTGTAAAATTGAGGTGACCACCGAGTTCATAAGAGATCTTATTAAAATCAGCTACCTCAACGCGATTTTCTTTTCGAATGCCGCTCCCGGCATCTACTTTGGTACAGGAAGAAGTGATAAAAAGAACCAAAGCAACTAAAAACCCAATTCCTTTGGGTGTAGGTATTTTTGCAATCATAGCTAAATTAGATTTCGTGAATTATAAGCCTGAAATAGCAACATCTGTGCCATTTGGACTAAGTGTATATCTAAATCGATTTTAGCTAATTGCTTGATTTAAAAGATTAAAGAAACAATATGGGCGATATTCAAATCTACGGCGTCAATGAATTTTAGCCGTTAGCCCTTTTTCATTTAGAGCTCTACGCATGGGTCTCAATTGTCTGAAATCTCCTTCTTTGACTGCACACTTACCATTGTAATGAACGATCCATGTACATTGTTCGGCCTGCATTAACTCATGCTTACAAATCTTTACTAGAGAATCAATGACATAATCAAATGTATGCACGTCATCATTATACAATACCAGACATCTGTTCTTTTCAACTTCTGACTTAACTTCTATTTTTTCTTCAATTTGAGTTTCTGTCATGACAAAATGTTTTTATTACTGATTCAATATCTTAATTGCTTTTTCAACTGAAATTCTAGTGTATTTATGGAAAGCTATTATCTTGGAATCTTGGAATCCAAGACCGATCAATTCTTCTTTTAGCTTAACAGCTTCTTCATAGGTGTAAACATTTTCAGTGTAGAATAACCACTCTTCATTTAATGTTTCCTCCTGAATGATATTATGATCAACTTCCAATAACAAGTTAGTAAATTCTGTTGGAACTTCCTTATAAAATTTACCAATCTGAACATGGAAATACACATATTCTTTTCTATAAAGGAACGGGTCAGCATCAAGTCCTTTGTGTCCCTGGTACTTTTCAACTGATCCTTCAAACGTCTCATTTTTAATTTGTTTGGCCTGTTCATACGGAATAGCGTCATATTGATAATAAGAGACAACCTCCATTTCTTCAAATCCTAACTCGGCAAACTCGGTCAAATACGTCTCTACGTCATCCAGTTCTTCAATTTTTCTTGATAACAAGTAGGTGTTACCCTCGACATCTTCCTCTGTTTCCAGTAATCCGTCTGTTTGAAGTAATATGGTTGCGTATTCACCAGGAATCTCACCCGAGAACTTTCCAAGTTTGATTCTGAAATAAACTCCTTCCGGATGATAAACATAATCGTCAACAACTTCTGAACCGTCATTCAGAGAAACTATATAAGCATCTTTAAATCCGTTGTCGATCATTTCCTGCTTTCTAGCTTCAGCCTCTTCTCTACTCTCGTAGGCACCCACATAATACAATACATTATCTTTTAAGTCACTCACTGATAAAATACCTTCATCCTGATGATTGAGTAATTTATCCGTAAACTCTACCGGTACTCCCCCACTAAAGAAGCCAAGGTTAACCTGATAAGGTGGACCATTATCTTCAGGTGATAAAGTAAAGATGTCTTCGTCCGGATTTTCAATTTCTGCCGGATTAGTATTCGTTGTATTCGTCTCGGTTGTGTTGGTTTCTGTTGTATTCGTCTCTGTGGTGTTGGTCTCCGTAGTGTTGGTTTCTGTTGTATTCGTCTCGGTTGTATTTGTGTTTGCTACATCCACACCAAAATTCTCATTTGCATTTTCTCCTGAATTAAACAACACAGATGGCCCTTGCTCTTCCAGTAATTTATTGGCTTCAGCAATGCTTATACGTTCTCCGTTGAAATATGCAGTTACGAAAGCATCTGTAATTCCAATATTTTGAATTTCATCTTTTCTTACATTGGCAGATGGAATAGATGAGAACATACCCGTTGAATATCGTATGGTTCCCGAAGGAGTTTTTTGACTGTTCAGTGGCGTAATATTGTACAATACTTCAGGTTTAACAGGTTTTGAATAAACACCTATTTGAACGGTAAAGAACAATCCTTTAACAATCTCAACCTGGTTGGCATCCGCAGCATCAGGGAATCCTTTATAATAACTTACAGCATCCTCTTCTTCTGAGTTAGTCGGTTTAATTTCTACATTTCCATCTGTAGGAACTACATTGTTATTTGTACCGTTGTTTGTGGTATTTACTCCGTTATTACCAGTATTTGTAACAAACTGTTCGTCAAGTACAGTTCCCGGACAATCCATTTCGCCTGCTTCAATAGCACGTGCTTCATCTATTGTAATACGTTGACCGTTACAATACGCCACTACAAAGGCATCTGAGTAACCTATTCCTCTAATTTTAGACCTAGCTTGATTAGCTGTGTTTTCACGCGTAAAGTACCCCACCATATAACGGGTAATTCCATTATCCAAACGTTGGCCGGAGATTGGAGCAAACTCTTTAAAATGGTCTTGCGGTAATTGTTTTCTAAATGCTCCTACCTGCACTTTATACACCAACCCACTTGTTTTTTGATCTACAGGGATCGTTTTTTCTTCATTATAGATTGGTTCTTCAACCGTACGGAAAATATCTCCCGTTAGGTAGTTAGGTGCCTGATAATCCGCAGCCAATGAATCCGGTGGCCCCAACATTCGTTTATCTCTTGGACCAACATTTTGATTGGACATAGCGATATAATCATCTTTCACCTTATCGCCTGCAGCATCCAATACATTATTGGCATCTGTAAGGTCTTGTACTGCCTGGTCACGATACTTCTTCTGAAGAGTGGTTAATGAGTCGATCATTTCCTGATCACGTTTTATATCCGGATTTTCTTCAACTACCTTGTTCGGGTCATCACCATCCTGATAATTCACCAGGGCCTGCTTAATTTTGCGTTTTTGTCTATCCTTCAGGATATTGATTTCTTGCTCTAACTCATTGGCTTTACCAATATTTTCTTCAGCAGACATTTGATAATCATAAAAGTTTTTGTACTCACTGTCTGTGGACAATTCATTCATTGTTTCCGTATCCGGATTGGCATTGGAATCTTCAATTTGGCTGGCCAGAATATTGTCCTCCTGATCCTTCAGGTCATTGCCTTTTTCTTTAATCTTATTAGCTTCTGTTCTCAACTCCTGAGCTTTCTTGTCAAATTCATTGGCTTCATTGACAATAGCCTCTTTGTATTTTTTCTTAACAGTTTCTGCACTATCTCTCAAATGATCCGCTCTGTCAGAATAGTTGTTTGCCTGAATTTCCAGTTCACTTGCTTTGTCAAAATATTCTGATGATTTTCGATCATCCGGGTTTTCAGGAACTTTAACAACAATATCTTCTGTATTCTCACTCAAGTTGTTAACCACACGAGCTGATTTATAAATTCTACCGGCACTTTCCACTTTATTTTTAGCCAGGTTCTCTTTATCCAGAGCTTCTGTCAACATTTCGTTGGCTTTAATCGGATCTTTTTCTTTATCTGCCTTATCTCGTAGGACCTGAGCTTCTTTCATCAATTGTTCAGCTTCTTTGATGTTGTTATTGGCTTTCTCTACATCACTGTCTCCAGGGTTGGTAGCTGACGCTACGTATGCATCCACTTCATTCTCACTTTTCTTGTTATTAAATTCTTTCTCGTTAACATCTGCTAAATCTTCAATTACACCATTAGATACTTTCGCCTGTTT
>JABURP010000011.1 GCA_014762645.1 Crocinitomicaceae bacterium | reverse complement strand
GCTCTTGGGTGCTTTTATAAATAAAATAATCCAGGAAGTATTGAAGGCAACCATTTTGTTTCCCTAAAACCAATGATTTCACAACTATCGTTCAGTGGCTTTAACCCGGATTATGCATTAGAATAATCAAATGGCGGGCTTAAGTTCCTGATATTTGAGAAAATCCCGTCCATCCATGGCCTTCTTTTGGAGGGTAAAGCTATTTTCAATACCTTCTTATTAGAGTGATTTACACTCCAAGCTCCTAATGCAAAGCAATAGGATCTCAATGTGTTTAGGGTCGCCCTTTTATGATGATTTAAGGCAAAATGTCTGAATAAACTCATTAAATTATAGGCAATCATTATAAACCTAAACGATGCTTCGGTTGCCCAGAAGTCCTTCAAACAAAAATTCTCAAGCCCAAAATCCTGCTTCAGCTCTTTGATGCGATTTTCACAGTCTGCACGCGTATTGTAAATATTCCAAACTTGATCCAATGGCAAATCTAGGCTGGTCACAAAACAGCTGTAACGATAGCCAGGTAAATCTTCAAACAGTTCCTTTCCTCCCGCATTTGGACGCATCTCTACCTGCTTCTTTACAATGATGTATCTTCGGGGTTTTCCATTTTCATGACTGAAAACCATCTCATTCAACTCTATACCCTTCGTCAAACTTACCCAATCATTCAGCCCCCAAATTGTACTCTTTATATTGGGATACATGCGGACAGCCATGATGTAGTTGAGTGATTCAGATTCCAAGTAACTCATCAATTCTTCTGTATAAAAACCACTATCGGCCCGTACCAACCCTATCTTTTTGCCTTTGAGTGCCTCTTGAAAGGTCTCCTCCATGAAAGCTTTACAATTGCTACTATCTGCAGTGTTACCCGGACGAAGCCAAGCGTTGGCCACCATCCTGGTTTGGCTGACAAAAGCCATTAAAGGGTGGTGAGAATTGCGCCCCCTTTTGTTGGGATTATAACCTTTTGCACTTCCTTGCTGATCTCCGTAACGGGTAATCACCGTACTGTCAAAATCAACAGTAATATTTTCCACATTAAGTTGATCAAAAAACCAGTTTTGCATTTCTGGAAAGACTTCTGTATTTCTCTTTTGTGAAAACTTACCAAAAAATCTGGAATAGGTACTTTGAGAAGGCATCTCTTCCCACCCAAAAATCTCATGGAGGGTTTTGTCATAACGCAACCAATCACAGTGAATATAGCGACTAGCTCCAGTCCATATCCCTAACCAAAAGGATTCAATGATATGGTTGGGTTCGTAGCCTCGGTTCGAACCTGGTTGGGGTAAATTCAAATTATCAAGGTAGGATCTGATGCCTGTCTGATCAATAAATCTTTTCATCAAACTCATACCTCCAAATGGAGTCACTTGTTTGTCAGAATATTCTATGGGTAGGTTAACCATTTGGGTTATTTTTAAATTACCTAAAAATCAACCCTATTTCTCTCAATTCCAAAATTATTGCCAATTTCCATCTTCCTAATGCATAATTAGGGTTTAAACAACCTGAGCAGCCGTAATGCCCTCAATGAACGTAAATCTAACCCTGTAGATAAGTAGAACGGTAGAATAGCAAACAAATCCACCAGACCAAAAAAACTAAATATGAACTTTAATTTCTTATCGATAAGGATAACACGTAATAGGTACTCAATAGTAAAAATGATTACCGTAATGGTTTCAATGATATCGAGTATGTGATAATACGATTCACTTTTACCCTTAACGGTTTCAAGTGAAAAACTTATTAGCGAAACAATGATTAATGATTGGATGAACAGGTCGAACAACCGACCAGCACGAGTATCATCGTCTAAGATTATAGATTTGAGGTTCATGAAATAAATATACTAAAGAATGAACACAACCGAATAACAACCAGCACCGCCAACCAACCGTAACCAGTATTACAACCCATCACAGTATGCAACTGGCTTTACTCATCACCACCCTCCACCTCTCAATCGGCTCATACTTCTACTGGACATACCTCGACAAAGAACTCGAACAACACAACACCTTCTTAATGCATTTGGTGGTGGTAGTTGTATTGCCAGTGGTAGTGTTGTGGGGATTTATGAAGGGGGGGATTTAAAGGGTAATAATCTTGTTCATCTATTCAATCCTTAGAGTATCGAGCCTGCCTGCCGACTAAGAAAGGTTCAGACATTTATGCCACGCAGCTATTCAATTATCTCTAAAGATTTATTTACGGGTGTAATTAGTTCTTTTTTTGGAAGGTTAGACTCTAAAACTCTAATTAAATTGAAAATTATATGGTAATCGACTATTAAATAAATCAATATCGGAAAATTGTCTTTCATTTTCGGGACTCCAATAGTCCTCAATAAATTCTACCCTTGATATTGGAATGTAAAGTTGAACATTATAGCCTGTGTCCGCTACACCAGTTACACTTAAATTACTTGAACAAAACTCACCTGTTACTGGTGTAGCATATATAGTAACCTTTTTTTTATTTGAGTCAATAATTGAACGCTGTTTTATGATAGATACTTTCCGCTCATTGACTTCAATAATATTCAGAAAGTTCTCAAAAGCTTCCGTATGTTTTCTGTCAAGGATGAACGTATCATCCTTGGTTACAATTTTCGGATAAAAATCGACTCCATTAATGCAAGCTTCTAGATTTAGTTTAGAAATACCTTCAACAATTAGTGGGTTCAAATCAATATTATCGCTTTTAATTGAATCTATTGGAATTACTCTAAAAT
>JABURP010000009.1 GCA_014762645.1 Crocinitomicaceae bacterium | reverse complement strand
GCAAGCATCACCGGAACCTCCGGAGGAACGTTTACAGCATCTCCGGCAGGACTTACATTAAATGCAGCAACAGGAGAAATAACACCTGCTACTTCTACCCCGGGAGTGTATGATGTAACGTATACCACTCCAGGTCTTTGTCAGCAAAGCTCGGTTGTTACCGTTACCATATCAATTACACCGACAGTAGACCCAATCCTTGATCAAACAGTTTGTGACGGGGTCAACTTTGCAGACATTATTTTTACCGGAAGTGCAGGAGCCAGCTTTAACTGGACCAACGACAACACCAATATAGGTTTGGGTGCATCAGGTTCTGGAAACATTCTTGCTTTCGCCGGAACTGCGCCAACAGTTCAGGAAGTAGCAAACATTACAGTAACACCGGTTGCCGGCGCATGTACCGGGACACCGGAAACTTTTACCTTAACAGTCAACCCTCAGGATGTGGCCGCATTTAATTATGCCGCAGCAGGATGGTGTACCTCAGATGTGGTTCAAACACCAAACATTACCGGAACCGGTGGTGGAACCTTTAGCTCCAACCCTGCAGGATTATCGATAAACGCAACTACGGGTGATATTGACCCTGCTTTGTCAACGCCAGGATCCTATACGGTAACATACACCACCAGCGGCGTATGTCCTGCCACAGCAAATGAATTTGTAGATATTTATGCGGTTCCAACGGTTGACCCTGTTGCCGACCAAACTGTCTGTGTTAACTCTGATTTTACTGCTATTAACTTTACCGGTTCGGTAGCAGGGGCAAACTATGACTGGACCAATGACAACACAACAATTGGCCTTGCTGCAAGCGGATCAGGAAATATTGCATCATTTACTGGCTTAACTACAGGTGGAACACAAGTATCCAACGTTGTTGTTACGCCATCTACGGCAAATTGTGTTGGAGCATCAGAAAGTTTTGTTCTTACTGTAAACGATATGGATGATCCTTCCTTTAATTACTCACCGGGATTGACCTACTGCCAAACCGCAGCGGACCCAGTGGTTAATATTACAGGTATGACCGGAGGAACATTTTCGTTTACACCTACTTCAGGTGGACCTAACTTAAGTTTAAATGCATCTACAGGTGATGTTGTATTGAGTACATCCGACCTTGGGTCTTATGACATTACGTATAACACAGCAGGTGCACCAACATCATTGTGTCCGGCTACGCAAACCTTAAATTTGACGATAACAGCTGCACCGGTTGCTGACTTTACATTTGGTCAGTATTGTGCAGATGAAGCTGATCCTGTTCCAACCTTTATCAATGGTGGATCAGGAGGAGTATTTACTTCAACACCAGCTGGACTGGTGATTAATCCAAATACCGGAGCAGTTGACTTAGGTGGAAGTACACCAGGAACCTATACCGTTACAAATGATATTAACATAGCAGGTTGTCCAACGGCAACGCACAATGATGATATTATCATCTTTGAACTACCGGATGCTACCATTTCAGGAACTACGACAATCTGTCCGGGAGATCCACTACCAGATGTGACTATTGATATTACATCAGGATCACCCAACTGGGATATCACATTTAATATAGATGGTGTGCCTTCAACGTTGAACGCAGCTACCAGCCCACTGGTTATATCCGGCGCGGCGATCGGTACTTACGATTTGGTAAGTATAGTTGATGGCAATGGCTGCTCAACTCCACTTAGCGGGCAGGTGGTTATTGCAGAATATACATCACCGGTTGTCGATCCATTATCAAATCAATCTGTTTGTGAAGGAGATGATCTATTGATACAAACATTCACATCAACACCTCCCGGGTCTACATTCTCATGGACGAATACCTCAGGAAATGATCTTGGGTTTGGGTTATCCGGAAGTGGGCAAATAGGTTCATTTACCGGAGGAAGTACATCCGGTTCCCCACAACAAGCTACCATTGAAGTTATACCAACTTCAGCAGATGGTTGTGTAGGACCGCCAGAGACCTTTGTGGTAACCGTAAATCCTTTACCAGTTGTTTCATTTAACGGTTTTAATCTCGAAGGTTGTGAGCCTTTGCAGGCAGAATTCGTGAATACGACCACCCTTGCCGGACAATCTTGTGTTTGGGATTTTGGTAATGGTACCACGGTCAATGGTTGCGGAACCGTATATCAAACCTATGGTGCAGGAACGTATGACGTTTCATTGACTGTAACAACGGCTGAGGGATGTTCGGCATCTCATACCGAATCTGCGTATGTACATGTTGAAGCTGCACCGGTTGCTGCCTTCTCATTCAGTCCTCAGGAACTTGATGTGATGGATACCGAAGTTCAGTTTACCAACAACTCAATTAACGCTACTTCATACGAATGGGATTTTGGAGATGGAACCGGTTCGTTTTCGGAAAACCCGAATCACGATTTCCCAGGGGAAGAACCCGGGGAGTATGTAGTTACCCTTACGGCGTATGATGACAATAACTGGTGTCCGGCTGTAACCACACAGGTTATCAATATAGATGACGTACTTATCTTCTATGTACCAAACGTATTTACTCCGGACGGGGATGAGTTCAACGAAATGTTCTCCCCGGTATTTACTTCCGGATTTGACCCGTTTGATTATCACCTGACCATCTTTAACCGTTGGGGCGAAGTGATCTTTGAATCATTCAACGCCAAAAAAGGTTGGAATGGACACTACGGAGATGGAGGATTGGTTCAGGATGGTGTCTATGTATGGCAAATAGAATTCAAGTCAAATACGACAGATAAACG